>NZ_CP065377.1:1468755-2203132 GCF_019967995.1 Faecalibacterium prausnitzii | reverse complement strand
GTGTACGAGGCCTTCAAGATGGAAGAGTACCGCGACTAAATAAGGAGAAACCGAATGTCTCAGAAAAATATGGGGCGTCTTGCCCAGGATATGAAGCGTGAGCTCATCGCCATCATCGGGCGGCTGAAGGACCCGCGCCTGGAGGGCGGTCTGCTGACCGTCACCCGTCTGGATGTGACGCCCGACCTGGATGTCGCCAAGGTCTATGTGAGCGTGATGGGCCGTGCCGACGGCCCCAAGCCCGCCATCGAGGCGCTGAACCGCGCTTCCGGCCATGTGCGCACCGAAGTGAGCAAGAAGATGCACATCCGCAAAGCTCCGCGCTTCATCTTCGTGGAGGATGACGGCGCAGCCTATGCAGCCCACATCAATGAGCTGCTCCGTGAGCTGAACGTCAACGGCGACAGCGAACAGCCGTCGCAGACCGAGGAATAAACAGCCTGCGGAAAGGATGGATCATGGGATGACAGAACAGTTGAATGTGCAGCAGATGGCCGAAAAGCTCCTGACTGCGGACGACATTTTGATTCTGTGCCACAAAAACCCGGATGGGGATACCGTTGGCTGCGGCAGCGCCCTGTACTACGCGCTCAGTGCGCTGGACAAAACAGCGGCGGTGCTCTGCTCCGACCCCATTCCCAGCCGGTATGCGTTTACCAACCCGCGTCTGTACAAAGGCGAGTTCGAACCTCAGATCGTCGTGGCCGTGGACGTGGCAAGCCTCCAGCTCTTCGGCGAGAACAACGGGATGCCGCAGTTCAGCCGCCACGTCGATCTCTGCATCGACCACCATGCGGGCAACAGCGGCTATGCCGAGTTCACCCTGCTGGACGGCACGGCAGCGGCAGCGGCAGAGCTGCTGTACGAGGTGCTCTGCGCCATGGGCGTGGACCTGACCCCGCACATCGCCAACTGCCTTTATACCGGTCTGTCCACGGACACCGGCTGCTTCCGGTTCTCTTCCACCACGGCCCGCACCCACATCGTGGCGGCCAAACTGATGGAAGCAGGGGCGCGGGTGGAAGAGCTGAACACGCTGCTCTTCGACACCAAGCCCCGCGAGCGGATGGAGGCGGAGCGGATCGCGCGCAACCATCTGGAATATCATCTGGACGGTCGCTGCGCCCTCATCTACCTCACACGCGATGAGATCGAGCAGAGCGGCGTAGACCCCGCCGACCTCGAAGAGCTGACCAGCCTGCCCATCAGCATCGAGGGCGTCAAGGTCGGCCTGACCCTGCGTCAGCAGCCCGGCGGCAGCTACCGCATCAGTGTGCGCACCGCCAGGGGTGTGGACGCCTGCGCCATCGCGCGGCGTCTGGGCGGCGGCGGCCACACCCGCGCTGCGGGCTGTGAGCTGCTGGGCAACCTGGACAACGCCAAGAGCGCGATCCTGGCTGAGGTGGAAGCCGTGCTGGACGCAGAAAAACAGCCGCAGGAGGGCGAATAAATGCAGGGCATCCTCATCGTTGACAAGCCCACCGACTGGACCAGCTTTGACGTCATCGCAAAGCTGCGGGGCATCCTGGGCACCCGGAAGCTGGGCCACAGCGGTACGCTGGACCCCATGGCCACCGGGGTGCTGCCGGTGTTCTGCGGCGGGGCCAGCAAGGCCGTAGACCTGCAGCTGGACCACACCAAGGCCTACCGCGCCGTGCTGCGGCTGGGGGCCCGCACCGATACTGGCGACAGCACCGGTACGGTGCTGGAAACGGCCCCGGTCACGGCAGGGGAGAAGGAGCTGCTGGATGTGCTCCCGCAGTTCATCGGCCCCCAGATGCAGACGCCGCCCATGTACTCGGCCGTCAAGATCAACGGCCAGCCGCTCTATAAAATGGCGCGGCAGGGCATCGAGGTGGAGCGGAAGGCCCGCCCCATCGAGATCCTGCACATCGAGTACGAGGGCAGCCCGGCAGAGAACGAATACACCCTGACGGTGCGCTGCTCCAAGGGCACGTATATCCGCGTTCTGCTGGAGGACATCGCCGCCGCCATGGGCCAGAAGGGCACCATGAGCGCCCTGCGCCGGGTGGCCGCCGGTGTTTACACCGAGGCCGACGCCCACACGCTGGAGGAGATCCAGGCGGCAAAGGACGCAGGCCCTGCGGCGCTGGAAGCGCTGATGCTGCCGGTGGAGAGCGTCTTTGCCTCGCTGCCGCTGCTGACGGTGGCCCCTAAGGTGGAACAGCACCTCTACAACGGCTGCCCCACCAGCCGCTACCCCGCCGCCGACGGGCGCTACCGCGTCCGGAACGAGGCCGGGCAGTTTCTGGGCCTTGCCAACATCGTGGGCGGAGTGCTCCGAGTCGAAAAGCTCTTTGTGGAGCGAAACTAACACAAAAAGGAACAAAATTTGATGCAGATCTTATCCTCTCTTTCGCCGCTGGCGCTGGAACACGAGGGCGGCACTGCCGTCGCCATGGGCTTTTTTGACGGCATCCACATCGGCCACCGTGCCGTGATCAACGGGGCCGTCCAGTGGGCCAGAGAACACGGTGCGGCCCCGGCGGTGTTCACCTTCCGGCTGCCGGCCGACAATAAGATGAAGGGCAAGCGCCTGCTCTCCACCGAGGACAAGCACGCCCTGATCGAAAGCCTTGGGGTGGAATATTACCTCTGCCCGGACTTTGAAGAGATCCGCGCGATGACGCCGGAACAGTTCGTGTACGGCATCGTGCAGGACTGCCATGCAAGGGCACTGTTCTGCGGCGAGAACTTTACCTTCGGGGCAAAGGCAGCGGGCGACCCGGATCTGCTGCGCAGGCTCTGCGCCCCGCTGGGCGTGGAGGTCGTGGTGGTGCCGATGGCCCAGTTTGAGGAAAAGCCGGTGTCCTCCACCCGCATCCGCACGGCGCTGGAGGGCGGCGACATCCCGGCGGCCAACGCCATGCTGGGGATGCCCTACGCCATCCGCTTTGCGGTGCAGCATGGGGCGGGCCTCGGCCATACGCTGGGGGTGCCCACCATCAACCAGCTCTACCCGCAGGGTTTCCAGCTGCCGCGCTTCGGCATCTACATCACCCGCACGAAGATCGGTGATGTCTGGTATCCCTCGGCCACCGGGCTTGGCACCCGGCCTACCGTCAACGATGACCCCTCCAAGGTGACCTGCGAGACCTTCATCCCCGGCTTTTCCGGCGACCTTTACGGCACCGACCCGGTGGTGGAGTTCCACGCGTACCTCAGCCCCAGCAAAAAATTCGATACGCTGGACGAGCTGAAAGCCTGCATCAACCATGCAGCCGAGCGGGCGCAGGCGTATTTCCGGGCAGAGGCCTGAGCGTGAGCCGGAGAAGAAAGCACAGAATGGAGAATTTTTTCTTGCTTTTTACGTTGGTTTCTGTTATACTAGCTTTGTTACCGCAGCACGGGGCTGGGAGTATGCCCATTTTTTGGGAGTACCGTTTTTCCCGCATTCTGTGCTGACGGCAAATAAAATTTTATAAAGAGGTACTGTTACTATGAACAAGCAGGAAGTTATGGCCAAAGTCGCTCTGACCGAGAAGGACACTGGCTCCCCCGAAGTTCAGGTCGCTCTGCTGACCGCTCACATCAATGAGCTGAACGAGCATCTGAAGAAGAACCCGAACGATCACCACAGCCGCCGTGGTCTGATGAAGATGGTTGGCCGCCGCCGCAATCTGCTGGCCTACCTCCAGAAGAAGGACATCGAGCGTTACCGTGCTCTGATCGCAACCCTGGGTCTGCGTAAGTAATAGAAAACAGAGGGCAGGTACCGCAGCTGTGGTGCCTGCCCTTTGCTTTTTTGTGGAACAAACGGCCGCTGCTGCGTGTTGCAGCAGTAAATCGAACGCCTGTGCCCGCCCGTTGGGGCGGTCTGCACGGGCGCTGGATTTATTGCTATGATGCGCGGCGGGCAGCCTTTTGGAAGATAAAAACCGCTAAAAGGACAAAGGAGGCAAACCAAATGGCAATTGAATTTGGTTCCCGCAAAGAGACCTTTGAGAACTTCAAGGTCTACGAGACGACGCTGGCTGGCCGGCCCTTCAAGGTCGAGATGGGCAAGATGTGCGGCCTGTCCAACGCAAGCGCCCTCATCCGCTACGGCGAGACCTGCGTGATGTGCAACGTGGTCATGAGCCCCAAGCCTCGCGAAGGTGTGGATTTCTTCCCCCTGAATGTCGAGTATGAGGAGAAGCTCTACGCCGCAGGCCGCATCCCCGGCAGCTTCATGCGCCGCGAGGGCCGCCCCGGTGAGCGCGCCATCCTCACCAGCCGTGTTGTGGACCGCCCCATGCGCCCGCTGTTCCCCAAGGAGATGCGCAACGATGTCTGCATCACCATGACCGTCATGAGCCTGGACCCGGACTGCAGCCCGGAGATCGCCGGTATGATCGGCGCATCCCTCGTCACCGCTGTGTCGGAGATCCCCTGGAACGGCCCCATCGGCGGCGTTCAGGTCGGCCTGGTGGACGGTGAGATCGTCCTGAACCCGACCCAGGAGCAGCGCAAAAAGAGCGACCTGGCCCTGACCGTGGCTGCCACCATGGACAAGATCGTCATGATCGAAGCCGGTGCCAACGAGGTCGATGAGGACACCATGCTGAACGCCATCAAGGCGGCGCATGTGGAGATCAAGAAGACCATCGCGTTCATCAACGAGATCGTGGCCGAGCGCGGCAAGCCGAAGATCGACTTCCAGGTCGTGGGCCTGGATATGGACGTCTTCCATGCCATCAAGGAGAAGTATCTGGACGACTTCAAGGCTGCGATGGACACCGACGACAAGAACGTCCGCGATGCCGCGCTGCTGCCCATCCTGGACAAGATCGCCGCAGAGTACCCCGACCTGAGCGATGCAGACCTCGACCTCGTCAGCTACAAGATGCAGAAGTACGTCGTCCGCCGCTGGCTGCTCGATGAGGGCAAGCGCGTGGATGGCCGCGGCATCAACGAGATCCGCCCGCTGGCCGCAGAAGTGGGCATCCTGCCCCGCGTCCATGGCTCCGGCATGTTCACCCGCGGCCAGACCCAGGTGCTGACCACCTGCACCCTGGGCGGCACCAAGGACAACCAGCTCATGGATGACCTGACCGATGAGCAGACCAAGCGCTACATCCACCACTACAACTTCCCGCCGTACTCGGTCGGCGAGGCCCGCGCACCCCGCAGCCCCGGCCGCCGCGAGATCGGCCACGGCGCACTGGCCGAGCGCGCCCTTGTGCCGGTGCTGCCCTCTCTGGAGGAGTTCCCCTACACCATCCGCTGCGTGTCCGAAGTCCTGAGCTCCAACGGCTCCACCTCGCAGGCTTCCATCTGCGGTTCCACGCTGGCGCTGATGGACGCCGGTGTGCCCATCAAGGCTCCGGTCGCCGGCATCTCCTGCGGCCTCATCACCGAGGGCGACCGCTGGATGACCATGCTGGACATTCAGGGCGTCGAGGACTTCCACGGCGACATGGACTTCAAGGTCGGCGGCACCCGCAAGGGCATCACCGCCATCCAGATGGACATCAAGATCGACGGCCTGACCTACGACATCATCGCCGAGGCCTTTGAGAAGTGCCGCAAGGGCCGTCTGTACATCCTGGACGAGATCATCAAGCCTGTCATCGCTGAGCCGCGCCACGAGCTGAGCCGCTGGGCCCCCAAGATGTTCAGCATGATGATCCCCACCGATAAGATCAAGGACGTCATCGGCAAGGGCGGCAAGGTCATTCAGGACATCTGCGCGACCTGCAACTGCAAGATCGATGTGCAGGAGGACGGCCACGTCTTCGTCTCTGCGGTCGATCAGGAGGATGCAAAGCGCGCCATCTTCACCATCAAGACCATCGTGGAGGACCCGGAGATCGGTGCCATCTACAAGGGCAAGGTCACCCGCCTGATGAACTTCGGTGCCTTCGTCGAGATCGCACCGGGCAAAGAGGGCCTCGTCCACATCTCCAAGCTGGACACCAAGCGTGTCGAGCGGGTGGAAGATGTGGTGGCCGTGGGCGACGCCATCGTGGTCAAGGTCACGGACATCGACCAGCAGGGCCGCATCAACCTGAGCCGCCGCGACGCCATCCTGGCTCTGGAAGCCAAGCGCGCCGCACAGGAGCAGGGCTGATTCGCGCTGAATCGTAAAGAATCAAAGCCCCCGAAGGGAATCGAACGCAAAAGCGTTCGGCCTCTTCGGGGGTTTTTTTGCGTTTTGAATGAAGAAAATGCAGAAACCCCCTTGACAAAAAACCAAAATCGTATATTATTGTATTAAGCGCTTAACACAGTAACACAAGGAGAGAAGACCATGAGCGAACAGTTTGATTCCAGCCGGCCAATCTATGCCCAGCTGGTGGAACGGCTCAAAGCCAGGATTCTGGCGGGCACCTACCAGCCCGGCGGGCACCTCGACTCGGTGCGGGACCTTGCCGCAGCGGCAGGGGTCAACCCCAACACGATGCAGCGGGCGCTGGCCCAGCTGGAAGCCGAGGGCCTGGTCCGCACCGAGCGGACGAGCGGCCGGTTTGTAACGGAGGATACCGATTTGATCGAACAACTGCGGGCGTCTGCGGCCCGGAACATCGCAGCAGATTTTCTGGAAAAAATGCGCAGCATCGGCTATACGCCCCAGCAGGCGGCAGAGCTGCTGCGCAGCTGGAACGAAACGGAGGGAAAACAGCATGAGTAAGATCCTGACCTGTGAACATCTGACCAAGGCCTATGGGAAAGAGAAGACCGCCCTGAACGGCATCGACCTGAACCTTGATTTTGGCCGCATCGTCGGCCTGCTGGGCCCGAACGGCAGCGGCAAGACCACGCTGCTCAAACTGGCAAACGGTCTGCTGCAGCCCACCGAGGGCGTGGTGAAGATCGCGGGCATGATCCCCGGCCCGGAGACGAAGGAGATCGTCTCCTACCTGCCGGATGCCGATTGGCTCCCCGACTGGATGCGGGTGGAAGAGCTGGTGAACATGTTCCGGGATTTCTACGGGACGCCCTGCGAAGCCAAAGCGTACATCGGGTTCGATGCCGCCAAAGCCAACGAGATGCTGGCCCGGCTGAACATCGACCCCAAGGCCCGGCTCAAGACGCTTTCCAAGGGCACCAAGGAAAAAGTTCAGCTGGTGCTGGCTATGAGCCGCGCCGCCAAGCTCTACCTGCTGGATGAGCCCATCGGCGGTGTGGACCCCGCCGCGCGGGACTATATCCTGAACACGATCATTTCCAACTACAGCAAGGACGCAACGGTCGTCATCTCCACCCATCTCATTGAGGACATCGAGCCGGTGCTGGACGAGGCCGTGTTCCTGAAGGACGGCAAAATCTTCGCCCACCGCGCTGTGGACGACATCCGCGAGACTGAGGGCAAGAGTGTCGATGCGTATTTCCGGGAGGTATTCAAATGCTGAAGCAATTGTTGAAATATGAGTTCAAGGCCACCAAAAGCCTGTACTTCGGGCTGTATCTGGCGCTGGCGCTGCTGAGCGTGGTGCTGGGCGTTTCGTTCCGGCAGGAAAATGCAGGGGCCGACCATACGAATTTCGGGCGGCTCGAAGTCATTCTGATGGTCCTCTATCTCTCTGTCATCTTCGCCATTGCGGTGCTCTGTTTTGTCAGCACGGTCCAGCGCTTTTATAAAAATCTGCTGGGACGTGAAGGCTACCTGATGCACACCCTGCCCGTGACCGAGACCCAGCTCATCCTCTCCAAGCTCATCACCAGCATGGTCTGGGTGCTGTGCAGCGGTCTGGTGGGCATCGTCTGCATCACAGGGATGGTCAGCATCGGTGTGCTGGACGCGGAAGTCCTCGGCACGGTGAACTGGGACAGCTGGAAGCAGCTGTGGGGGATGCTGTATGGGGAACTGGGCGCGAGGTTCTGGCTGGTGACGTTCTGGACCATCCTCATCAATCTGGCCCGGCTGGCCGACCTCATCCTCTGCGTTTACGCCGCCTGCATGATCGCCCATCCATTCCGGAAGTATGGGATGGTCTCCGGCATCCTCGCCTTTATCGGCCTGAACGTTGTGGAGAACCAGATCGACAAGCTGCTGGGCACGAACCACGTGAACCTGTTCATGGACATTACCTATCGGGTGGCCGATGTGAACGTGACCGGTGTGACCTATGGAATGACCCCGATGCAGACCATGACCACAGCGTTCGGGGCCGTCTCCGGCTACCTGTTCTGCTTTGTTGTGACCTCGGCCTTCGCGGCGGCCTACTTCTGCCTGACCCGCTGGCTGATGAAGCATAAACTGAATCTCGAATAAGAAAAGAAGCTGAACAACAGAAAAATGGCTTCCGGCAGTTGCCGGAAGCCATTTTTTGTCAGGTGTTAAAGATCAGCGGGCGTCGCGATTGGCCTCGTACTCCTCCATGGAGATGTAGTGGTCCAGCACATGGATGCCCTTCAGGCGCTTGTTGGAGAAGCCGGTGGAAGCGTACTGGCCCTCCCAGTAGTTCAGGCGGGTGGCCAGATAGGCGGGCACGCTCATGCCGCGCGGGATGACCAGCGCGTTGTTGATGAGCAGGGCCTCGGCATCGGCGAAGGCCTTGTAGCGGGCGTCGATGTCATCGGTGATCTGCTTGGCAGCCTCGATGGCGGTCATGTACTGCATGATGGCGTCCGCAGTGTCGCCGGTGATGAAGCCGTCTTCCACGCCGGTGCGCAGATATGCATAGCGCATCCCGCGGGAATCCTCGGCCTGATAGAACGGGTCGGTCTCGGTCTCCGGGTCGGAGTAGTCGGCGCCCCAGTTGCAGAGCAGGAACTCGAACTTGCCGTTGCGGCGGACGGCGGACAGGAAGCTGTCCGCAGGGCCTTCGGTGATGATGACATCAATAAAGTCGAAGCCGTCGTTCAGCACACCCTCCAGCTGCTGCTTGAAGACCTGGCACTGCTTGTCCCAGTCGGTGGAAGAGGGGTTGTAGGGCAGCTGCACCTTGATGGGGAAGGTGGCACCGGCAGCGGTCAGCTCCTCGATGGCAGCATCGCGGAATTCCTTGGCCTTGGCCTCATCGAAGAACTCGGTGATGTTGGCCAGGTCGCCGCACTGGGTATAGTCCACACCGGCAGTGGTGGCGCAGAAGTTCGGGGGCGTGATGGTGTTCAGCTTGTAGCCGTCATAGCCTTCCGGGGCAGAAACAGCCAGCGTGACGGCGTTGTTGATGCCGTACAGGAAGGCCTTGCGGAAGTTGGTGTTGTTGATGGCCTTGGCCCAGTTGTCCGGCTCATACTCGGCGTCCACGCCCTCGACGCTCCAGTTGGAGAACTCGTGGGCGTAGGGCATGAAGTTGAACATGTAGAAGTAGGTGTAGTTGGTGTTGGGGCGGTCCATGGAGACCATGCTCTTGGTGGTGTCGTCGCTCAGCCAGCTGTCCAGAATATCGGAACCGATGGTGGCTTCGTCGATCTCGCCGCGCTTGATCATCTCCGGGCCGTTGACGGCGGCTTCGGCATTGTAGATGCGGCTGATGGTCTCGATGAAGACGTTGTCGGCGTCGTAGTTCTCCGGGTTCTTCTTCATGATCCAGGTCTCCAGAGACTCGTAATCCGCCAGATAGAACGCACCGCAGCTGTACATGGTCTCGGCAGAGGTGGCGTACTGGTCGCCCATCTCATCCAGCAGGGGGCCGTAGGCAGGCTCATAGGGCAGGTAGCACAGCAGGCTCAGGAAGCCGGGGAAGTCGTAGGTCAGGGTGTAGGTCAGGGTGTGGTCATCCACGGCCGTGACGCCCACGGTGTCGAAGTCCAGCGGCTCATAGGTGCTGGCGGTGCCGTCCGGAGCGGTCACGGTGACCAGACCGCTGGCGTCGGCGGTGTAGGTGGTACCGTCGTCGTCCACAACGCCGGTGTTGGCGTTGTTCAGGTAGACGTAGTAGTTGTAGTAGTCATCGGCACCGGCGATGTAGGCGGTGACCAGACCGACGTTGGAGGAGGCGTAGTCCGGGGTCAGAACATACTTCAGGGCGTCCACAAAGTCCTGCGCGGTGACGGGGGCCACGACTTCGCCGTTGTTGTCCACCCAGTTCTCCTCCCGCAGATGGAAGGTCCAGGTCAGGGTGTCCGCATCCCAGTCCCAGCTGGTGGCCAGACCTTCGCGCATGACGCCCTTGTTGTCGTACTCGACCAGCGTATCCACGCAGTTGGCACCCACGACCATTTCCAGATCGGTGGCGGTGGTCAGGTAGTTCAGGGTGGCGGGCTGGCTGGAGTACAGGATGGTGTACTTGGAGGTGTCCACCGTACCGGAAGCCGCGCTGCCGGTGCTGCCGGCAGAGGAGCTGCCGCCGCAGCTGGTCAGCAGACCGGCTGCACATGCGCCTGCGGCTGCCAGACCGCTGGCTTTGAGGAACTGGCGGCGAGAAATCGAATGATCCATGATAAAATCCCTCTTTCTTCGTATTTCGTGTTTTTGTGTGCGCCAGCGGCTGGGGTGCGCTGTTTCCCATCAGCGGGGAATTGCAAAAAAGGCGCAACGGAATCCTTCCGTTACGCCTTTGTAACAGTCCCTCCCGACCACAGCCGTGTGGTTACAGAAAGTATAGCATCCTTTCGGGCGGACGTCAATTCTTTAATTCATTTCGGTTTCGGCAGCGGGCGCTTCCGGCACAGCGGCGGCGGGGGCCGTTTCTGCAGCTGCAGCAGCCGACTCGGCCTGGACTTCCGCCGCCAGTGCCTTGGCGGCTTCCTCGGCGGCGCGCTTGGCCTCGCGCTCGGCCTGGCGCTCCTTGGCCTTGGCCACGGCTTCTTCCTGCCGCTTTTTGGTGCGGATCTTGATGCGGCAGACCGAGCAGATGCCGTCCTTGCAGGTGGGGGCGATGGGCTTGCCGCACTCCTTGCAGAGGCTCTTGGTGCATTTGTAAACGCTCACCGGGCCCAGCGTGGTCAGCTGGCGGAGCTTCAGCCCGTCCAGACCGCCGTTGGAGCAGGTGGCAACGCAGACGCCGCATTCACTGCACTTCCACGGCGTGATGACCGCGCGGGTCTGGCCGTCGGGCAGATCCTCGAAGCGGATGGCCCCGGCGCGGCAGGCCTTTTCGCACCGGCCGCAGGCAAAGCACTTCTGGGTGAAATTGGGCAGGTGGTAGCCGTATTTGAGGGGCGTTTCGCTGGCGGCTTTCAGCTGCTTGGTGCGCTGGTGCAGCAACAGGCGGAAGTCCACCGCGCTCTGGTCATCGTCCCGCAGGCCGGGCAGCATCCGGAGCAGCTGCTTCGTGCCCGCCTTGGAGCCGGCCGTCACCTGCTCCATCATCTCGCGGCGGGAGTATTCCTTGCTGTGGAAGGGGGCCGCATCCTGCTCGTAGGCCAGGGTGAACCGGGCCTCGAAGAGGGGCTGGCCGAAAAATTCCACCAGACGGGTAAGCTCGTTGCGCAGATGTTCGGCGCAGACGTCGTTCTCGCACTCGCCGCAGGGGGTCAGGTCCAGCACGACCTTTTTGTTCAGGGCCAGGTAGGCCAGCGCCTCCCACGAGAGGGCCGATACGCAGGCCCGGACGAGGGTGTTCTTGCGGGTGCTTTTCTCGCAGCCGATCCAGACGGTGTCGTTGTCGCTGTCGGCGGGGGCCGTATCCCGCTGGACCTGCTCCGGCGAGGGGGCGATGCAGCCGCTGCGGCAGGCAGAAACGCAGAGGCCGCAGTCGGTGCAGGGGTCCCAGTCCTTGACGAGATTCGGGCGGGTGAAGATCGCATCCCCAAAGGGGCAGATGTCCTTGCAGGCCGTGCAGGGGGTGCGGTGCGGGTGCAGGTTCCAGCACTGTCTGCGGTTGATCTCCGGGTGGGTGGTCTTCATCAGCGCATCCATGGCGTAGCGCGTAAAGAAACTCATCGAATCACTCCTTATCCGGGTCCATGACCGAAGTCACGACGGCGTTGTCCAGCAAAAAGCGCTGGACCTTCTGGGCAGCCAGAGCAGCGGCCACGGTCTCCGGGGCCAGCACACGGCGGATGTCGGCTTCGGGGGTGTCCTGCTGCACGGAGAGGCGGCGGTATTCGGCGTTGACCTCTTCGGGCTGGACGGTGATGTTCTCGGCCTCTGCGATGGCGCGGGCTGCATACATGGTGCGGATCTTCCGCTCAGCATCGGCGCGGTAGCCTGCCCGCAGAGCCTCGGCGGTGGTGCGGCTGTTCTTGCAGTGCTGCTCCATGCTGATGCCGCTGCGGCTCAGGCGCTGGCTCAGCAGCTTCATCTCGTTGTCGGCGGTGCGGTCGAGCACGGCCTCCGGCACGGTGACGGTCAGGTTGGCACCGGCCATCTCCAGCAGCTTCTGCCCGGCGGCGCGGTCGGCACCGTCTTCGTGGATCTTCTGCTTTTTGGCGCGGACGGCCTCCCGCATGGCGGCGAGGGACGCATAACCGGCAGACTGTGCGAACTCCTCGGTCAGCTCCGGGGTGGTCTTCTCGGCCACAGAGTGGAGCGTGATCTCGAACTGCGCCGTCTTGCCGGAAAGCTCCGGTACACGGAACGCGGCCGGATAGGTGAAGTCGAACCGGAAGGTCTCACCGGCCTTGTGGCCATAGATGGCCTGCTCGGCGGCAGGCATCAGCTTGCCGTCGCCCAGCACGACCATGACCTTCTCCATCCGGCTGTCGGGGATCTCCTTGCCGTCCATGAAACCGGCGAAATCCAGCAGCACCCGGCTGCCGCGCTTCGCGGCCTCGGTGGAGTTGTGGTAGGTGGCGCGCATCCGGGTCTGGTGGACCATCTCGATGTCCAGCGTCTTCTCGGAAATGCCGCGCACATGGCGGATGACGGCCAGCCCTTTATACTGTCCGAGCTTTACTTCGGGGAAATTATTCTGCTGATTTTCCATTTTGCAATACTCCTTCTGACGATAGAACGTTGATTCAAAAAATGGGAGGGTGCGGTGTTATAACCCGTGGGCGGCAAGCCAGCTCTCGGCGACCTGCGAGAACATTTCGGGGTATTGGGCATTTTCGGCGTCGAAGACGTGGAGGTAGGTCTCCACTTCCGCACGGGTGGGGGCGGCGACCCGCTCCCAGATGGTGAAGGTGTAGCCGTTGCCCATATCGAATGTGGCGGCAAGGGTGTGGGTGCCGTCCCGCAGCTCGGCGAATTTGGCGTTCAGCTTGTGGCCCAGCTCCGTGTCCGATGCGTAGGAGAGGGGGTAGGGGTCAACGGTGACGACATACTTTGCCTCAAAGAAGCTCATGGGGAAGTTGTGGGTGCCCGGCACCGAGAAGCTGTCCGGCAGCTTGCCGTCCAGCGGCTGCTCCGGCAGCAGGCAGTTGCGCAGATGGCCGGGGTTGTAGAGCATGTCGTCGGTGATCATGTACGCGGTCTCGCCGTCGCCGAGGTGGACGCTGAGCCATTCGGTCACAGCCTGCAGCTGGCTCAGGTCCCTGCGGTCGCAGGTCAGGCCGTCGAGCCGGACAAATTCAGCGGTGCTCTTGAGCGGGAAGTGGTCGATGAGAAGATCGGGCAGGGCCACCACCGTCAGCGGCGAGCAGCGCACCGATACGGCAAACACCAGCGTGAACGCCCAGTAGCCCAGCTTGAGGGCCTTGCGGTGCTCGATGCCCTCCGCCAGCGCCGCAGCGCCTGCCAGAAAGAGCAGGAAGTAGGCGGGGAGGAAGAGGAGCATCTGGTGGGAGCCGGTGTTCTGCACCCGCGTGAAGAGCACGAGGCTGACCGCCAGCTCACAGGCACCCAGCGCGGGCAGGGCGAACCGCCTGCGGCGGAAGGCATCTGCGACGCCCAGCCCGATGAGGATGAAGTTCAGCAGGCCGATGCGGAGGGCGTGGTAATAAAGCTCGGTGGCCATGCCGCCGACGTTGTAGTAAGAATAGCGGTCGGAGTAGTCAAAGGCCAGGATCTTGCGGACCATGGGCCAGAGCAGGGCGACCATTGCAATCATGGCGCAAAGGCCGAAGGCGATGAGGTTGCGCACCCGGCGGACGGCCAGCGCCTTGTCGGTCCTGGCGAGCTTTGCGCTGCTGACCAGAAGCAGCAGTGCGTAGGAAAAGTAGTAGCCGACCACGAAGTAGAGATACCACCGGCGGGTCAGAATGACCGCTGCTGTGGCCAGAAAGAGGAGGGCGAACCGGCCCGGCTCCAGCTGTTCAAAGCGGTAGTCCAGCGTCAGCACCAGAATGGCGAAGGCGAAGATGAGGCCGAACCAGTCCGGCTGGGCCAGCATCGCGCTCATCCGCAGAAACGGGAAGGTGAGCAGCCACGAAAAGCCGATGAGGAAGTAATAGAACCGGTTCTTCACCCGGAGCATCTGC
Organism: Faecalibacterium prausnitzii; assembly: GCF_019967995.1. Lineage (NCBI taxonomy): Bacteria > Bacillati > Bacillota > Clostridia > Eubacteriales > Oscillospiraceae > Faecalibacterium > Faecalibacterium prausnitzii. Next base: position 2,188,936 of record NZ_CP065377.1, on the reverse strand, counting down.
CCCACCTTGATGACCACGCCCGCCAGCAGCACCATCAGGCTGGGCAGGACGCAGAACACCTGACTGAACGCATAGCTGTCGCCGGTGCGGGCCGTCAGGCAGAAGGGGAACTCGGTGAACAGGGTGATGAAATTGGTGTAGTCCTCTGCGAAGGAGCCGAAGATGTACGCGAAGCCCGCCGCCGGGCCTGCAGCAAAGGCCGCCTCGGCGCTGTATTGCTTGACGAGGTAGTTGGCGTAGTCCCAGGCGTAGACGAAATCGCGCCGCCCCAGCGCCCAGTAGAAATAGAGCACCGCCGCCGCCCAGCAGCCCACAAGGACGGCCCGGTGGAAGAAGTCCAGCGTAACGCCGGACACCCGCAGCACCCACAGCGCCCCGTAGAACAGCGCACAGCTGCACCACAGGCTCACCAGCGGGAAGAATGCCGCCCCGGTGGGGAAGAGCAGCCCGATGGCTGCCAGGACCAGTACCCCGATGCCGAGCGCGGCCCCCGCTTTGCCCCAGGGGGTGAGGCCGCGTTTCAGCAGGGCCGAACGTGTTTGTTCCATAACACAAAACCTCTCACAAAACCTGATAGTTCATGTTACAGTATAACGGTTCTGCCCGGCGCTGGCAAGGCCGCAGCGGCGGCAAAACGGAAAATATCCCGCTGCATTTTCAGCAGACGGGATATTTTGAATGAAAATTTACTTTTTGGAATTGATAGTGGGCTTTGCAGCGGCCTTGCGCCGGGCAGCAGCAGCCTTCCGGGCCGAAGCCTGTGCGGCCTCGGCATGGGGAGCCTCCGGCGTCAGACGGAGCAGTCGGCTGCCCATGGCGGGCAGGTCGAGGGTCAGGGTGTAGTCCCGCCCATAGACGCCGCCGTCCGTGGTGTGGAAGCTCCGGGTCTGGCTCTTATCGGCACCGTTCCAGCGGGAGGCCTCGCTGTTCAGCAGCTCTTCGGCCCCGCAGGGGAACTTGAGGTAGAGCGGGAACTTTTTGTGGGCGGTGTTCTGGGTGTTCATCACACAGAGCAGAGTCTGGCCCGCGCCCTTGCGCAGCCAGGCGTACACGCCCTCGTCCCGGCTCTCGCTGGCCACCCACTCAAAACAGCCGGGGTTGTATTCGCCGTTGTAGAGGGCGGGCTCGGTGGCGTAAAGGCGGCCGAGTTCGGCGAAGTATTTCTGGAAGCTGTCGTGGAAGGGGTATTTCATCAAGCCCCAGTCCAGCTCTTTCTTCTCGTCCCACTCGCGGAAATGCCCCAGCTCGTTGCCCATGAAGTTCAGCTTCTTGCCGGGGTGGGTGTACATGTAAAAGTACAGGGTGCGCAGCTGGGCACACTTTTCCTCGTAGGTGCCCCAGAGTTTGTCGATGATGGTCTTTTTGCCGTGGACCACCTCGTCGTGGCTCAGCGCCAGCAGATACAGCTCATTGTAGAAATACTGCATACTGAAGGTGAGCTTGTTGTAGGCATCCGGGCGCTCACCGAAGGGGGTGGCGAAATAGTCCAGCGTGTCGTGCATCCAGCCCATGTCCCACTTGTAGTCGAAGCCGATGCCGTCGTAGCGGGTGGGGGCCGTGACCTTGAGGAAGTTGGTGGAGTCCTCGGCAGTGTAGATGCCGGTGGGGAACCGCGTGTTCAGGCCGTGGTTCAGATTCCGCAGGAAGGTGACCGCACCCTCGTTCACGCCGCGGTTGGGGTCGCCCTGCCAATAGAGCGCACGGGAGATGGCGTCCATCCGGATGCCGTCGCAGTGGTAGACGTCCATCCACAGGGCGGCGGCGCTGTTCAGGAAGCTGCACACCTCCCGGCGGTAGTAGTTGAAGTTGCAGGTGCCCCACTCGCTGTGGCCCACATCGCTGTCGTACTCATACAGATGGGTGCCGTCAAAGTTGGCCAGCGCGTCGCCGTTGGCGGCAAAGTGGACCGGCACAAAGTCCATGATGACGCCGATGCCCATCCGGTGGCAGGCGTTGACGAAGGCTGCAAAATCGGCCGGGGAGCCGTAGCGGCTGGTCACGGAGAAATAGCCGGTGGTCTGGTAGCCCCAGCTGCCGTCGAAAGGATGCTCGGCCAGAGGCAGCAGCTCCACATGGGTGAAGCGGTGGTCCAGCAGCCAGGGGATCAGCTCCCGCGCCAGCTCGCGGTAGTTGTACCAGCCGTCCGAGCCGTCCTCGCAGGTGGCGTTGGGCTTGTGCTTCCAGCTGCCCGCGTGGAGCTCGTAGATGTTCAGGGGCAGGTTGCGGCACTTGTCCCGCCGCTCCATCCAGGTGTGGTCGTCGAACGGAAAGTCCAGCTTGGTCAGGATGCTGGCCGTGCCGGGGCGCAGCTCGGTGGCAAAGGCGTAGGGGTCGGCCCGCATCACGGTGCTGCCGTCCCGCCCGTGGATGCGGAACTTGTACATCTCGCCCTCCTGCAGACCGGGGACGAAGCCGTTCCAGATGCCGGTCTCGGCCCGCTGCATGGGCACACCGGGGCCCCAGCCGTCAAAGCCGCCGCAGATCTCCACGGCCACGGCGCTGGGGGTCCACACCGCGAACCGCCAGCCGTCCCGGAAGGGATGCGCACCCAGCGTGCGGTAGGCGTCAAAGCAGTCACCCAGAAAGAACGAACGATCGATCGAAGGAAATTCCATGCCAAAAACTCCTTTTTTATTAACAGCCCTGCCCTCTCCGCCCTTGCTTCGCAATGCCGCCTCCCCCAAGTGGGAGGGTTTGGCAGTTTATGCAGACGCGAAGCGGCCTGAGAGGGCGAGGCACCTTTCCTTTTTGTCATTGTTACTAAGAAAACCAAATCGAAATCGTCAAACCTGCTGATTTTGCAGGAGACTTTGTATGAAAATTAGCAAAGTTCCACACTTTGGTCCGGAACTATGCTATACTATCTCTGTCGCCCGTATGCGGCGGGCGCAGGAAAAACTGCTAGAATGGGAGAAACTGTAACGATGGCTTGGTATGACAACGCTGTATTTTATCACATCTATCCGCTGGGGCTGTGCGGCTGCGCACATGAGAACGACGGCCAGCCCACACCCGGTGCCTTTGCAAAACTGAACGCCTGGGCCGAACACGCTTATGAGGACCTTGGCTGCACGGCCATTTATATCGGCCCGCTGTTTGAGAGCGGCTCCCACGGCTACGATACCATCGACTACCGTCAGGTGGACCGCCGCCTGGGCACGAATGAAGAGTTCCGGGAGTTTGTGGCCAACTGCCACGCCCGCGGCCAGAAAGTCATCGTGGACGGCGTGTTCAACCATGTGGGCCGCGACTTCTTCGCCTTCCAGAACCTGAAAACGGACCGCGAGAACGCCCGGTATAAGGACTGGTTCTGCGATGTGAATTTCTGGGGCAACAACGAGTACAACGACGGCTTCTCCTACGGCAACTGGGGCGGCTTCAACCTGCTGGTCAAGCTGAACCAGCGCAACCCGGAGGTCCAGAATTACCACTACGATACGATCCGCTTCTGGGTCCGTGAGTTCGACATCGACGGCATCCGTCTGGATGCAGCCGACGTGCTGGACTTCGAGTTCATGAAGGGCCTGCGCCGCCTGGCCAACGAGGTCAAGCCGGAGTTCTGGCTGATGGGCGAGGTCATCCACGGCGATTACAGCCGGTGGGCCAACCCCGAAATGCTCCACTCGGTGACCAACTACGAGCTGCACAAGGGCCTGTGGAGTGGCCACAACGACCACAATTATTTCGAGATCGCGCACACCATGCGCCGTCTGCAGGGCCTGTGCCACGACACCCGGCTCTATCTCTTCTCGGACAACCACGATGTGGAGCGCCTGCCCAACAAGCTGCGCAACCGGGCCCACATCCGCCACATTGCTCTTCTAGTATATACGCTTTGGGGCATTCCGTCCATCTATTATGGCTCGGAATTTGCAATTGAGGGCAAAAAAGAGTGGGGGAGCGACTGGCCGCTCCGCCCCTGCCTGGAATTGGAGGACTTCCAGGATGCGCTGACCACCAACCCGGTCACCAGCGTATACGCAGCGCTGGGCCGGCTGAAGGCCGCGTGCCCGGAGCTGACCTGGGGCGAGGTGAAAGAGTTGCAGCTGACCACCCAGTGCTATGCGTTTGCCCGTGTGCTGGACGGCAAGGCCGTCGTGGCTGTCTTCAACAACGGCGACAGCCCCGCGCAGCTGGAGTTCCAGCTGCCGGTGGAGGCCACCGGTGCCGAAGACCTGCTGGCCGACTGCGTGGGCAGCCAGCCGATCCTGACGGAGATCGAGTGGGGCCGGATGAAGGTGCAGCTGCCTTCCAATTACGCTACGCTCCTCCGCCTGAAATAAACTTGCACATTCCTGCGGGGTCTGTTATTATAAGGTAAAATCAGAAAACAGGGGGGCATTCGGATGAATGCTGTACAGCGCAGAGAAGTGATATTGGAGCGGCTGAGCAACGCCGACGCACCGGTCAGTGCCAGTGTGATGGCGGCGGAGCTGGGCGTCTCCCGCCAGATCGTGGTGGGCGATGTAGCCCTGCTGCGGGCCGGCGGTGCGGCCATCGAAGCCACGCCGCGGGGATATCAGTTCCACCCGGCCCCCGGCGGCTACACCGGCATCCTGGCCTGCGTCCACCGCACGGCGGAGGAGATGCGCACCGAACTGTATGCGGTGGTGGACCAGGGCGGCACCGTGGTGGACGTGGCTGTGGAGAACCCGCTGTACGGCGAGCTGCGCGGCAACCTGAACCTGTCCAGCCGGTATGACGTGGACAACTTCATCCAGCAGGCGGCGGATACCCCCGAATGCCTGCTCAGCCGGATGACCGGCGGGGTGCATCTGCACACCCTCTGCTGCCCGGACGAGAAAACGTTCCACCGCATTGAGGCAGCGTTGGAAAACGCGGGTGTCCTGTATAAAAAAGAGTAACAAAACCCGCAGATTCTGTCTATCAACAAAATCCGAAAAGGGTTGGGTATCCGACAAAATACCGAAAGAGGTGGATTATTTTTGGACATCCGCATCGAAAAGACCGACCGCGCCATCGAAAAAGCGTTTCTGGAACTGCGCAGCAAAATGCCGCTGGAAAAGATCAAGATCAAAGACCTGTGCGCACTGGCCTGCGTGAACAAATCGACGTTCTATGCCCATTATGAGGATATCTATGCACTGTCCAGCCGATTGGAGGACAAGCTCATTGCCGACATTCTGGCCAGCGTTTCGGCGGTGGAGCTGCACCCGGTCCGGACGGAGGTGCTGACCCGTGAGCTGTTCCGGGCCTTTGTCCAGAACAAAACGGCGGTGAACATCCTCTTTGCCGATTCCCGTCAGGGCATCTTTGCCAACCGCATCGAAAAGGGCCTGCGGGAGAGCCTGACCGCGCAGGACCCCACCTTCGCCAACGACCCCAAGCGCGGCATCCTGCTGTCGTTCTGTGTGCAGGGCTGTTTCTATGCCTTTACCAACAACAGCAGCCGGATGGACGAGAAACACCTCGTGGACCTTCTGGCAGAGATCGCCAGAGCGGCGCAGAAAATCAAGATGTGAACACAAAAAAGAGCTTCCGGCATCTGATATGTAGGGGCTGTTGCACAAGTCCCAACAAAAAGACCAGAGTGATTCAGCCAAAAGGCTTTACAACTCTGGTCTTTTGCTTTTTAACGGCAGTCCTCCCGGTAGACATTCCTATGGGTCTAGGAACCGCGGTGGTCTGCGTTGATGATGTAGCCAAAGGGAATGGCACCGCCAGTGAACTTTCCCTTCCGTGCGTTTTCGGTCAGGCCACGAATGACCTTTTCTGCAAGGTCAGCGGAATAATACTCAGCATAACCTTCCAGCACCGATTCCAGAATGATGCCCACCGACCTATGGTTTTCGCCATAAGCTGGTGGGCATCTGTTGTTCTGGCTTATAATTCACTGATGGTTGCAGTAATGGGCTGCATGAGGATTCGCCTGACCGGGTTATATACTGCCAGCACCACAGCCGCCAGCACGACTATGACAATCACGGCAAGACAGCCCCACGGCACCTGCCACGCTGCACCGAAATAATGGGTGATGAGCAGGATATACAGCTTCCGATTCAGCACAAGACCCAGCGCAATGCCCACCACAAGACCGGACACCGCATAGGTGCCAGCTTCGGCAGAGATCATGCGTTTCAGCTGTGCATCATCCATCCCGATGGCACGCAGGATGCCATACTGCTTCATTCGTGCCGACACGCTCATGGAAATGCTGTTGACGATGTTCAGAATGGTGATTCCTGCAATCACGATGAGAAACGCATAGACCACCAGATGGAACGCCCAGTAGGTGCTTTGTATCATCCGATTTCCTTCGATTCGGTTGGAAAAAACAACCTGCTTGTTTAACGTGTCGCTCAGCAGGGTGTGTATTTGTGCAATGGCTGCGTCTGCTGTGGTATCTTTTAGTTGAATATCGATCACCGCATAGCGGTTTTGCCCGGTCAGCTGATGGAAGGTTTCTTCGGTGCAGATAACAATCGGGGAATCGGTACTACTGAACGGGCTGTCGTTCAATACACCCACGACTGTGAGCTTTGCATCCTCCAGCTGAATGGTATCACCCACGGTCAGGGAGTTGCTTTTGTCGAATACCGTCAGCACAGGGTATGTGCCATCCTCCGGCTCCTGCGGAAGGGTTCCGCCAATCAGGTCTTTTTTCGCCCAGCCAAACTGTATCGTATCGTATGAAATCAGGTCGATGGCCCTCTGTTTTCCCTGATATTCCGCCGGGAGCGGGCAATACATCCGCCCGAATGCGTGTTTGACTTCCGGCAGAGCTTCCAGCTGCTCCACCAGCACCGGGTCAAGGACATTTTGCCCGGATGTTTCAGCCACCGATAAGTCCGGTGCGTAGGGCTGCAACGGATTCAGCGCAAATCCAACCCATCGAAGCAAAACCGAAAAGCTCAAAAACAGGAGAATGCTCAACGCAAAGGAACCTGTCATCAAAAGCAGATTCTTTTTGGACGAGGTTGCATGGCTCACGCCCAAAGAAAGCTCTGCACAACTTCCAAACAACCGAGCATGACACGGAGAAGCCGCTGCATTTTCCACCGCATTCCCGGTTGCTGCTGTGATTGGAGAAGCTTTTGCCGCCCGCCGTGCCGGAGAAGATGCCGCGAACCAAACCGTGACTAGTCCCAATACCATTCCGCAAACAATGCCGACCGGGCTTATTCCGAACGCCGGCAAAGAGCTGAACTCATCGCCGACAAATCCACGCAGAAAGGAACACAATCCCCATGTGGAAACGATTCCCAGCACACACCCTGCTGGAATAGCAGTTTTACACCAGAAAAGAGCTTCCAACCGGACAAGCATCCGAACCTGATTTTTTCCCGCCCCAAGACAACGCAGCATTCCATAATAGCTGGTACGCTGAGCTACATTGCTGTTGATGCTGCCTGTGATCATAAAAATTCCGGCAAGGACGACCATGCCAGCCAACACAGCCGCTACCGTATATAAGCCTACAATATAATCGTTGTTGCTGCTTGCGTTCAACGCCATCAGGTAAGTATTTTCGGAGATTTTTTCTTCTGAAATGCCGTACTCTTTTTCGACATTTTCAATGGACTGCCGCAAATTGGTGCGTGGCTTGAACTGGATGTAATACTGTGTTTCAAAGGATTCTTCTACCTGTGCGGCAATCTGAGAAAATGTACTGCGGTTCATCACCAGCACAACAGCATCATACTGGTTCGCATCGGAGGTATCCTCATTGAAACCTGCGACAGTAAGCGAAATGGTCTTTCCATCCGGGAGCGTCAGCGGAATCGCTGTACCGACCGTAACATCCAGCCAATCCCGGATGTTTGCTGTCACGAGCACTTCGCCATCCGCCGGGGCAGTGCTACACTGCATTCCCGGAAAGATTTGAAGGATCGCATCATCTGCTCCTACCAGTGCGGCACGTTTATCTCCGGCAAAGTAGTTTTCCGTAAGGGAAGCGTTGATGTCGCTATACGCCGAAAATGCAGCAACATTCTCCTGTGTGGCAAGCTCTGCGGCTGTTTCAGGGGAGATGTCCTTTACCATGATATGCCAGTTTCCGTTTTTGTTCAGCTGGTTTGAGGTTTCCATCCGAATCGCCATATCTGCCATACTGAACACCGCCGTGACCAGAAACACCGCAAGGACGATGCACAAAATCGTCATGCGGTTCTGCCGTCTGCGTACCTTGGCAGAAATCGGGATCAGGCTCAGATAGCTTTTCATTTCTGTGCTGCTCATTCCCGGCACCTCCCAAAATCGGTCAGGCAGCCGTCCGATACCTGCAACACCCGGTCTGCCGTCTGCGCAATGCTGCGGTTGTGGGTGATCATCAGGATGGTCTGCTCGTATTTCCGGGACGTTTCTTTCAACAGGGCAATGACCTCGCTGGTGTTCTGGGTGTCCAGATTGCCGGTCGGCTCATCCGCCAAAATCAGGGAAGGGCGGGTCATCAGGGCGCGGCCAATGGCTACCCGTTGCTGCTGCCCACCGGAAAGCTGACTTGGCAGATGCTTCCGACGGTCTTTCAGATTCAGCACGGTCAGCAGTTCTTCCAGATATGCCCTGTCCGGCTTTTGGTAGTCCAGCAGCACCGGGAACAGGATGTTCTGCTCCACGGTCAGCTCCGGGATGAGGTTGAATGCCTGAAAGATAAAGCCGATATTGCGGCGGCGGAAAACCGTCAGCTCCCGGTCTTTCATGGCAAAAACATCCTTGCCATCAATCAGCACCTTGCCGGAAGTCGGCGTATCCAGTCCGCCGATCAGATTGAGCAGGGTGCTTTTTCCGGAGCCGGATTCGCCAACGACCGCCACATATTCGCCTTTCGGCACGGAAAAGCTGACATCTTTCAGCGCATGGACAGCGGTTTCTCCGCTGCCGTAGGTCTTACAGAGGTGGTTGACTTCTAATAGTTCCATAGTGTATCCCTCACTTTGCAGGTTCCTTCGATTCAGACGGATTATCTCTGTCTGTGTAGAAAAGGATAACGCGTCAACCTTACTGCAAGCCTACACCCAGCCTACAATTTTGTAGGAATCGGAAAATTCAGAGTAAAGGTCGTGCCCTTTCCCAGCTCGCTGTCTACTTCAATGGTGCCGTGATGGGCTTCCACAACGGCTTTTGCCAGCGGCAGACCCAGCCCGATGCCCTGTGTATCCTGTGAGAAGCGGCTGCGATAAAACCGCTTGAAGATATGGTATAGATCCTCCGGGTGGATGCCGCTGCCGTTGTCGCGCACTTTGATCTGAACCATGGACGGCAGTGCATTCCACTCTACTTGAATCGTATCTCCGCTCTTTGTGTGGTCAAGGGCATTCTTTACAAGATTGTCCACAGCTTCCTGCATCCAGTCACGGTCGCACCAAAGTGTAACCGCCTCTGAGCCGGACAGAACAAGCTTTTTCTGTTCCTGCTCTGCACGATAGTGATACTGCCGCGCGATGTCCTGCACCATTTCAGCAACATTTTCGTTTTTCTTCTCCAAGATGACCGAGCCGGCATCCAGCCGGGTGATTTTGAGCAGATTCTGCACCAGCGTTTCGATGCGGTCCAACTCCTGTTCGGACAGGTCTGCAAACTCTTTGACCTCCGACGGCGAAACAGCTTCGTCCTGAAGCAGACCGTTGTAGATATTCAACGCCGCCAGCGGTGTTTTGAGCTGGTGCGAAATATCTGCAATGGTATTTTTCAAAAAACGCTTCTCCCGCTGCTCGTTGTCTGCGTGTGCGCTCAGAACTGTTGCCAATGCATTAACGGAGTGAAACAGACGGTAAAGTTCTCCCTCCCGGTCGCAGTCCAGTCGTGCATCCGGGTTGCCATCCAGACAGCTTTGGATTTGCTGGACTGCCTGTTCCAGAAGCGCGCTCTGCCTTTGGAAATAGCGAAAAAGCACGCCCCAGAGACAGCCGCCCAGAAGCAGAAAAACCAATAGTAACCCGAAAGAAAATACATGCGTCGTATGCCATACGATACCCTGCGTGAGAGCCAATGCCACCGCCCAGACCGCCAGCACTGTCCGGAACAAATTTCGGATCTCCCGGTTTGCGAATACTTTCATACGGCACCTTTACCCATTCCATTTATAGCCCATGCCGCGGACAGTCAGCAGCATCTGCGGTTTTCCGGGGTCGTCCTCAATCTTCATCCGCAGCCGCCGGATGTACACTGTTAAGGCACTGCTGTCAATGTAATCCCCATCGCAGTCCCACAGTGCATCCAGAATTTGTTCCTTGGATAGCACGGCATTCGGATGCTGCAGAAAGAAGCAGAGCAGCTTGTACTCTGCGCCGGTCAGTTCCAGCAAGATTCCGTTTTTGTATGCCTGCCCCTGCAGCAGCCGGACGGTGATGCCGCCCGATTCCAGTACGGGTTCTCCTGCGCTGGACGCATTTGCACGGCGAAGCAGTGCATTGACCCGCGACAACAGGACACCCAGCTTGAACGGCTTGGTCAGGTAATCATCCCCGCCCAGTTCCAGTCCCATGATGATATTCATTTCCTCATCCGAAGCAGTCAGGAACAGAATCGGCACGTTGGATGTGCGCCGCACCTTCTGGCAGAAATCGAAGCCAGAGCCATCCGGCAGGGAAACATCCAGCACCAGCAGGTCATATTTTCTGTCCGACCACAGCACCTCGGCTTCTGCCAGCGTCCGGGCTGTATCCAGTGCAAAGCCCTGTTTCTTGAATGCAAAGGTCAGCCCACTGATCAGGCTCAGATCATCTTCCAAAAGGAACAGTTTTCTCATGATTCCCTCTCTTTTCTGCGTTTTGTGTATCCTACAGGTTCAAAAGCATTATAAGTTTTTTCTGCGAACATTACAATGTGCGAAACGGAAATTGTTTCTTGCCGCGTGTTAAATATAAGTCCTACTATCGCCGCTTTACTGCAATAAAATTTGCAAAATCATCTTGACGTGCTCTGCAATCCATGATACTCTCTATCGCAAATCCCACCGAGCTTGTCGGGGCAACGCCCCTTCATCTGCTGTCGCAGACCGCGCTGCCGCTTAAAAGCCCCACTGGGGCTTTCATTGCTGCGCTGCGCTGCGCAAACGCGAGCTTGCCTATGGCAGGCGGAACAGGACTCATCACACCGCCAACAAAGAGAAACAGAGCGTTCCCGACGGGGAACGCCCTGTTGTACATATCGCTATCGTCCGTGGCTTTTGGCAGGGTGCGTCCGGGTGGACGCGCCCTGTTTTTTTACTATGCTTCATCATTTTCTGCGCGCAGCATCCGGTATCCGACACCGACATGGGTCTGAATCAGATGCGGCGCATCCGGGTATCGTTCCAATTTTTTGCGCAGGGATGCCATGTAAACTCGCAAGGAGGCAATGTCATTTTCCTGCGTACTGCCCCATACTTTCTGCGTGAGGGAGGTATGCGTCAGCACTTTGCCCACATTATGCGCCAGCACACACAGCAGCTTGTACTCGATGGGGGTCAAATGCAATTCATTCTCGCTCAGCCAGACGCAGCCTGCCGAGAAGTCAATCTTCAAAGGACCATTGACAAAAACCGGACTGTTTATGCCGTCAGAAGCCAGCAGATTCAATCGGCGCTGCGTTACACGCAGTCTTGCCAGCAGCTCATCCACGGAAAACGGCTTTGTCAGATAATCGTCTGCGCCGTTGTCCAGTGCCTCGATCTTATCAGAATCTTCGCTCCGGGCACTCAGGACGATGATGGGCAGGTTCGACCATGTGCGGACGCTGCGGATGACCTCGATGCCGTCTATATCGGGCAGCCCAAGATCCAGCAGCATGATGTCCGGATTGTGGCTGGTAGTCATCATGATCGCCGTTTCCCCATTGGAAGCAGTCAGATATTTATAGCCGTGGGTTTTCAGGGTCGTTGTGATCAGACACCGTACAGGAACATCATCCTCTACAACCAGAATGGACGGCTTATTCATGAATATTCACCTCACTTTGCGGCAGTGCAAAGGAAAAGACACTGCCATTGGGAATGTTGTCACGCAGGGTCAATGTTCCGCCGTGAGCCGTCAGGATCGCACGGCAGAGGGGCAAGCCCAGTCCAAGGCTGCGGTGGCTGTCTGCGATGCGGCTCTGCCCGGTATAAAACATCTCGAACACCTGTGCTTTTGCGCGATCCGGAATGCCGGAACCGTTATCTGCAACGTCCACTACGACCTGATGGTCTTTCCGGTAAGCCGAAATCTGAATGACCGAGCCCACGGGGGTGTATTTGATGGCATTATCCACCAGATTGACAACGACCTGCATGATCAGCCGTGCATCCACATTGACCAAGAGGATCTCGTCCCCATACTGTGTTGTGATGGTGTGTTCGCAGCTTTTCCGGTTGACATGATGCAGTGCTTCTTCGATCATTTCGTCCATCAGCTGCGGCGAGATCTGCAGATTCATCCGCCCATCTTCAATGCGGGTGATGGAAAGCAGATTTTCCACCAGACCGATCAGCCATTGCGCATCGTCAAAAATATCGGTGCAGATCTTGTTCCGGGTCTCTGTATCCAGCGTTTCTCCGTTGGAAAGCAGATTGCTGGCATTGCCGGAAATGGAGGTCAGCGGGGTGCGCAGGTCATGGGAGATCGTGCGCAGCAGATTTGCCCGCAGCTCTTCATTCCTTGCCTGCAATGCAGCTTGCTCTTTTTCCAGCGCGTTTCTGCGGTTTTCGATGGCCAGCGCACCTTCGCCCAGAATGGAAAGCAGCACACTGTTTTCAAAGGCATCCAGCGGTTTTTCGGACAGATCGATCCCGATCACCCCAAACACGCCGCCTCCGGTCCGAAGCGCAAGATAAAGCCCCTTTGCATCCGGGTAGCTATCCGTGCCTGCGCCGGAACGCTTTTTGTTGGCAAACGTCCAGTTTGCTGCATCCCGTTCTTCCGGTGCAGAAAAGATGTTACACGGCACTTCCCCATCAATCTCAAAAACCTGTTCTGACCCAAGATCTCCGTTTTGTTCCGGGTAAACGATCAAACTCCGGTTCAGCAGCTTCATCAACTGGGACGCTGTCTGAGAGAGGATTTCTTCCTCGCTTTTTGCTCTCTGTAAAAGCTGATTTGTATCAAACAGTATTTTTGTACGGAACGCTGCCTGCGCAGACATTTTTGCATGATCCTTCAGCCGCGTTGTCAGGGTGCAGGTAATGATTGCAGAGGTCAGCATCAGGGCAAATGTAACCTGATAACCGGGATCATACGCATGGAATGTCAGGCGCGGTTCCGTCAAGAAAAAATTGTATAGCGCAACACTGGCAATAGAGCCCAGCACACCGCAGGTGTAACCGCTGGTACACAATGCGGTGAACAGCACCCCCAGCATATAGAACGTAATAATGTTATAGCGCGCAAAGTCCAATTGTAAAAAAAGAAAGCCGATGAGCGTGATGCAGCTCAAAATGCCTGCGGTGATCAGCAGATCACGGACAGACGGCAGAAACGGACGGATGAACAGCCTCCGTCCTGAATCGTAGCCGTTCTCTGCAGAAGCATCCGGGATGATGTAAATATCCAGATTAGGCGCAGTCATCGTCAATTTTTCAGTCAGTGACGGTCCACTCCAGAAATGGCGGCGATGTACGCTGGAGCGCCCCAGCACGATTTTTGTAATGCCGGAGATGCGGGCAAACTCTGCGATCTGCTGTGGAATGTCATCCCCGTAGATCGTAGAAATGTCGGCACCTGCCTGCTCTGCCATACGAATGTGCTGCTGCAAGCGCCGACAGTCTTCTTTTCCCATCTGATCCGAATCCGGAGTCCGGACATACAGAGCTGTAAAGGTCCCGCCGAACGCTTTTGCCATCGTTGCTGCCGTCCGCACGATCTTTGCATTGGAGGGAGAGGACGACAGACACGCCAGAATATGTTCAGTGGGTGGGTCGTTCTGATTCATAAAGATCACCTGCCTTGCCCACAGTATAGCACAATTTGATGGTCACGACCACCAGCCGCGTCTTTTTCCTTCTTGTCGAATGATTTCCTTTCGTATGTGATCCAGCGCATCTGCTGCCCAAAATCCACTCAACATGACTCCAAGAACCATCAACAACAAAACGACATCCATATGATCCGTCCTATCTTTTCAGAGCCGGAAACACTTTTGGATCGATGCGTATTTCCCCAAAACCAGCATGCTTTCATCCCGGCACAGCTGCGTATCCGGCGTGATGTTCATATCGAGCTTTCCGTCTTTTTTCAGCGCAAGAATATTGATGTTATACTTTTTTCGGATATTGATCTCGCCGATCGTGCGATCCATCCATTCCGGCGGAATGGTCACTTCCATGATGGCGTGGTCGTCCTGCAGCTCGATATAATCCAGAATGTGTTCGGAGCTGTATCGGATCGCTGCCCACTTTGCCAGCTGCTTTTCCGGGTAGACCACTTCATCCGCACCGTTGCGCAGCAGAAACTTGGCTTGTACATCCCGCTCTGCACGCGAGACCACAAGCTTTGCTCCCAATTCTTTGAGCAGCGATGTTGTTTCCAACGAACTCTGAAAATTGCCGCCGATGGTTACGATACACACATCAAAATTGCCGACACCAAGGGAACGCAGAAAGTATTCGCTGGTGCTGTCACCGATCTGTGCATTCGTCACATAGGAAAGCACGGCGTTCACACGGTCTTCGTTGCTGTCAATCGCCATGACCTGATGACCCAGCTCATTCAGTTCCTGCGCAATATGGCGGCCAAAACGGCCAAGCCCGATCAAAAGAATCGATTTCATACTTGTCTCCTTTATCCGATTGCGATTTTCTCCTGCGGCAGACGAGAGTGGGCAGGGCTGCTGCCAAATGCCGCATAGATCAACGTCAATCCGCCAACACGCCCCAAAAACATCAGTGCGATCAGCACCCCCTGCGAAAGGACCCCCAGCTGCGGCGTGATGCCCAATGTCAGACCTACCGTTGCCACAGCCGAAGCAGTCTCATACAAACAAACTGCCATCGGCAATTGCTCTGCCGCAGCAATGACAAAGGCTCCGAGGAAGAACAGCGTCAAATACATCCCTGCGATCGTAGCAGCATTCTTGACCGCAGAACTATCTATGCGCCGCCCGAAAAATTCCGCATCTTCTCTGCGGCGAAAGGTCGCCCACATATTGGCCAGCAGAACAGCAAATGTTGTGGTTTTCATGCCGCCTGCCGTGGAGCCAGGCGAACCGCCCAACAGCATCAGAACCACCATCAATGCCTGTGAAGTGCTGCCCATCGCAGCAAGATCGGCGGTGTTAAAACCGGCAGTACGAGGGGTAACGGATTGGAACATCGACAATAAAATGCGCTGTCGGGCAGAGCCTGCCGTGAACTCGAAGCAATAAAAGTACAGCGTCGGCAGTACCAGAAGAAACGCCGTTGTGACAAGGATCACCTTGCTCTGCATCCGATAGCGGTGAAAGTCAAGGCGGTATGTACAAATGTCCTCCCATGTCAGAAAGCCAAGGCCGCCAAAGACGATCAGGGCCGCGATCACTGTGGTAAGCAATGGGTCACCTGCATACCGTGTCAGCGAAACAAATTTTGCACCCTCTGTTCCCAGCAGATCAAAACCGGCATTGCAGAACGCCGAAATGGAATGAAACAGTGCATACCAGATCCCGCGCAAGCCATAATCGGCGCAAAATGTCGGCAGCAACAGTGCAGCACCGGCCAGTTCAAACAGAGCGGTGATCCGCAGAATAAAGCCTGTCAGCCGCACGATGCCGCCCATCTGTGGGGCAGCGGTGGCTTCCTGCATCGTGCTGCGCTGCTTGAGGGAGATCTTTCGCCCGGAAAGCAGCGCAAAGGCAGCGCCCACTGTAATGACGCCCAGTCCTCCGATCTGGATCAGAAGAAGAATCACACTCTGCCCGAATGCCGACCAGTAGCTGCCGGTATCCTGTACCACAAGGCCGGTCACGCAAAGGGCAGAGGTGGAGGTAAACAGTGCCTCATGGAACGGTGTGACGCACCGCTGTTGTGTAGCAATCGGGAGCATCAGAAGCAATGCGCCCACCAGACCAACTGCCGCAAACCCTGCAATAATGACCTGAAAAGAAGAAAAACGGTGCTGCCTATAATGAGGATATTGAATCATAAAAGCTCCTTTACCTATCCGTGTGCATAAAGATTAGCACGGAATAGATAAAAGAGCCGTAAAGAAAATTGTAGAAGTATAAAGATTCCATTAAAATTGATCGGCTAACACTAAAAAATGCCTGACATCACCAGCGCAAAAAAGCGGTAATGTCCAGCATTCATTCGGATTTCTAGTCCATGGCTCCCGGCCACATTCTTCAAATATTCCTCTGGGTCACCGTTCAAAATCAAATCCGCATAGCCCAGCGGGTCATTATAGATGAGATAATTCAGTTCTAACCTCTGCGCCATGGTCACATCCAGTGCACTGGGGCTTTCATTGCTGCGCAACCGCGGCATTCTGCTTTCCGAAGAAAACAAAAAATCCGAACCCCTCTCCTATCGAGAAAAGGTTCGGATTTTCTATTTTAACGGCAGTCTTCCCGGTAGACATTCCTACGGGTCCAGGAACCGCGCACGAACAAAAGCCCCACTGGGGCTTTTGTTGCCCCGCCTGCGGCAGGGCCGTGCTGTTCAAGTCCTCTTGTCCGCATAGCAGAGCGTTTCCAAAAGGAGGGACGCAAAAGAAAAACGACAGCCTTTTTGAAAGCTGTCGTTTGAGAGTGCGGATAAGAGGACTTGAACCTCCACCGAGTTGCCCCGATTAGAACCTGAATCTAACGCGTCTGCCAATTCCGCCATATCCGCATATTTTGTTTTCGTTCGTGAGCTGTGTCGCTCGGAACGATAGTAATTATACCATGGAAACCGGAAATGTCAAGCGCTTTTTTCGAATTTTTCTGACAAAAATTCCGGATGAAATTTTGGCACCGGAATGAGGACGATGGGGCGAAATTTTCGGTGAAATATGATACAATAAGACCTGAGCTGTCCGGGGCCGGGGGCCCTGCGGCAAAATACGATGGAATGAGGGAACCACACATGTTCAACTTTCTGATCTTTATCATCGGGGCGGCGCTCATGTTCGGCATGGGGGTGCGCAGTGTGCTTGCGCGGCGGCGTTTGCAGACAAAAGGCGAAAAGGTCACCGCCCGCGTTGCGGGCACCGCGCAGGGCCGGGACGGTCAGGCCTATGTGCTGGAATTTGAGACGGCAGGCGGCAGCCACCGCCTCCATTACCCGAAAGCGGCCAAGGGCAAGGGCTTTGCGGCCGGGGAGACCGTTACCTTATATTATGACCCGGAAGATCCGGAGAAGATGTATGTGGAAGGCGACCGCGCCGTGCTGGGGGCCGAAGTGCTGTACTTTGCGCTGGCGGTGGTGCTGGTGCTGCTGATGGCCGGATTTGTGCGGTGAGGAGGAAATGCTATGAAATTGGAACATTTTGGGATGCCGGAACCGGGCGACTGCCGGGTGGTCTTTTCGGCCAGTGCCGAGGAGCTGGAAGCAGCGGTGCAGGCCGAGCAGGCGGCACCGGATGCGCCCAAAGAGGAAGAAGACCTGCTGACGGCAGCGGTGAACCGCGCCATTCTGGAAGGCTTTTCGCCGCTGTTCGCGCAGCTGATGGAAGAGCACCGGCTCGTCCCGGTGACCGACCCGGACTTTGAGCTGCTGGCCGTCAACCGGGCCGAAGGGTTCCGGGCGGGAGCGGAGTTTTTCTGCCTGCCGCCGTTGGAGCTGGGGCGGTACACCGGCTTTGTGCAGCCCATCCGGCCCCGGCCTATCCGGAAACTGACCCTTGAACTGGAGATCAACCGCCACCACGGCGACGAGGACCGCGCCGCCGACGAGGCGGGCAAAAAAGCTCTGCGGGACCGTGTGGCGCGGGAGATCTACAAGACCCGCTGCGCCCAGGCCGAGACGCTGGCCGAGCGGGAGCTGGTCTACCAGCTCGGCGGCGAGGTGAAGGGCGCGCTGCCGAAGCAATTGGTGGCGGGCAACTACTTTGCCGAGCAGCGGGAGTTCAACCTGCGGATGCAGGCAAACAACATCAACTTTGACCAATACCTGAAGGTGCAGGGCCAGACGGTGGAACAGTTCCGGGCGGAGCTTCACGCTCAGGCGGAACAGAAACTGCGGGGGCGTCTGGGGCTTCTGCTGGTGGCCGAAGCGGAACATCTCTGGCCCACGGAGGCCGAGGTGCAGGCTGCGCTGGAGAGCTGGAACGGGGAGCGGACCTTCCCGTCCAACGACAAGCGAAAGCTGCGGCAGGGCATTGCCAGCCAGCGCGCAGCTGCCTTTGTGCGGGCGCACTCCACGCTGACCCCGCCGCCGGAGGAGCCGGTGGTGGTCGAGACGGTCTGAAACGACGGGCGGCAGGATTCTGGCAAACAAAAATGGGATGCTCGAAACGAGCATCCCATTTTTTGTTTGTGCCGGTCAGGTCTCCACGCCCTCGAACTGGCTGTTGTAGAGCTTGGCGTAGAAGCCGCCCTGGGCCAGCAGTTCGTCGTGATTGCCCTGCTCCACGATGTGGCCGTCCTTCATCACAAGGATGACGTCGGCCTCGCGGATGGTGGACAGGCGGTGGGCCACGATGAAGCTCGTGCGGCCCTGCATCATCCGGGCGAACGCGGCCTGGATGCGCACCTCGGTGCGGGTGTCGATGGAGGAGGTGGCCTCGTCCAGGATCAGCATGGGCGGCAGGCAGAGCATGACGCGGGCGATGCAGAGCAGCTGCTTCTGGCCCTGGCTGATGTTGCCGCCGTCCTCCGCGATGACGGTATCGTAACCGTCCGGCAGGCGGCGGATGAAGCTGTCGGCGTGGGCTGCTCTGGCCGCGGCAACGATCTCTTCGTCGGTGGCATCGGGCTTGCCGTAGGCGATGTTCTCGCGGACGGTGCCGGCGCGCAGCCAGGTGTCCTGCAGCACCATGCCGTAGCTGCCGCGCAGGGAAGCGCGGGTCACGTTCCGGATGTCGTCGCCGGAGACGGTAATGGAGCCGCCGTTGACGTCATAGAACCGCATGAGCAGGTTGATGAGGGTGGTCTTGCCGCAGCCGGTGGGGCCGACGATGGCGATGCGCTGGCCGGGCTTGACGTCCAGGTTCAGGCCCTCGATGAGGGGGCGGTCCGGCAGGTAGCGGAAGGAGACGTCCTTCAGCTCCACATGGCCGTCCGGCTGCAGCACCCTGGCGTGTTCGGCTTCGGGCACCTGGTCGTCGGCGTCCAGCAGCTCAAAGACGCGGGCCGCGCAGGCCAGTGCGTTCTGCAGCTCGGTGACGACGCCGGAGATCTCGTTGAAGGGCTTGGTGTACTGGTTGGCGTAGTTGAGGAAGATGCTCAGCTGACCGATGGTGATGCCGCCCGCCACAGCATAGATCGCACCCACCAGACCGACGCCTGCATAGACGATGTTGTTGACGAAGCGGGTGGCGGGGTTGGTCATGCTGGAGAAGAAGATGGCCTTCAGGCTGACATCCTGCAGCCGCGTGTTCACCTCGTCAAAGGCGGCAAGGCTCTCGGCCTCGTGGCCGAAGGCCTGCACGACCTTCTGGCCTTCGATCATCTCATTGACCAGAGCAGTCTGCTCACCGCGCACGGTGCTCTGCCCCTGAAAATACTTGTAGCTGCGCTTGGCCAGAAAGCTGGCAACCACCAGGCTCAGCGGGGTGATGCAGACGACCACCAGCGTGATGGGGACATTCTCCCACAGCATGAACAACAGGGTGCCGAAGATGGTCAGCAGGCCGGAGAACAGCTGGGTGAAGCCCATCAGCAGGCCGTCAGCGAAGGTGTCCACATCGGCGATCATCCGGCTGACGATGTCGCCGGAGGGGTGGCTGTCGAGATAGGAGAGGGGGAGGGTCTGAATCTTCCGCAGGGCGGCATTGCGCAGGTCGCGGCTGACGGAGAAGGTGATGCGGTTGTTGCAGACGCTCAGCAGCCACTGCGCAAAGGCTGCGAGGATGGCCACGGCCACGATCTGCACGATGATCTGCATCACACCGGCAAAGTCCACGCGGCCCTTGCCGAGCATCAGGTCGATGGCGCTGCCGCAGAGGATGGGGATATACAGCTGGGCGGCCACGCTCACGGCGGCCACGATGAGGCTGCACCCCACGAAAAAGTAGTAGGGGCGGATCTTTTTCAGCACCCGGCGGAGCGTTGCCTTGCGCTGTTCCGGGGTCAGGCTGCTCTTTGCTTTTGCACTCATTTCTGCGCATCCCCTTTCTTGAACTGGCTGGCATAGATCTCCTCATAGACCGGGCAGGAGGCCAGCAGGTCGGCGTGTTTGCCGAGGCCGACGAGTTTGCCGTCGTCCAGAACGAGGATCTGGTCGGCGTGCTGCAGGCTGGCGGCGCGCTGGCTGACGATGAAGACGGTCAGGCTGCCGGGCAGAGCCGCCAGTGCCTTGCGCAGGGCGGCATCGGTGGCGTAGTCCAGAGCGCTGGCGCTGTCGTCCAGAATGAGGATGTCGGGCTTGCCCACCAGTGCGCGGGCAATGGTCAGGCGCTGCTTCTGGCCGCCGGAGAGGTTCCGGCCGCCCTGCTCCACCGGCTCGTCCAGCCCAAGGGGCTTCGTCTTGACGAATTCCGCAGCCTGTGCCGTTTCCAGTGCGGCCCACAGGTCGGCATCCGAGGCGTTCTTGTTGCCCCAGAGCAGGTTCGAGCGGATGGTGCCGCCGAAGAGCTGCGCTTTCTGCATGACGACGCTGACACTGCCGCGCAGAACGTCCCGCGGGTATGCCTGCACCGGACGGCCCAGGATCTCAACCGAACCCTCGGTGGCATCGTAGAAGCGGGGGATGAGGTTGATGAGGCTGGATTTGCCGCTGCCCGTGCCGCCGATGACGCCGATGGTCTGGCCGCATTTGGCCGTGAAGCTGATGTCCGACAGGCTGGGGGCACCGGCACCGGCGTAGGTCAGGCTGACATGGTCGAACCGAACGGCGTCATCGGCCTTGTCGGCCTCCACGGCATCCGGAAGGGCAGCGGGGAACGCCATCCCCGGTTCCGTGTCCAGCACGGCCTGCACACGGCTGGCGCAGGCCAGCGCCTTGCTGATCTGCACGATGAGGTTGGCCAGCTTGACCAGCTCGACCAGGATCTGGTTCATGTAGTTGACCAGCGCGATGACATCACCGGCTGCCATGCCGCCGATGTTGATCTCGATGCTGCCCACATACAGCAGAGCCACGATGGCCAGGTTGATGATCACGTAGGTCAGCGGGCTCATCAGGGAGGAGAGATGGCCGACGTGGAGCTGCATTTTGGTCAGCAGGTCGTTGGCGGACTCGAAGCGGTCGATCTCGCTCTTCTCCTTGTCAAAGGCGCGGACGACGCGAACGCCGGTCAGGTTCTCGCGGGTCAGGCCCAGCACCCGGTCCAGACGGGTCTGGGCGGTCTTATACAGCGGGTTGGTCAGGACCATGATGCCGAAGACCACGATGGACAGCAGCGGGATGGCCACCACGAAGATCCATGCGGCCCGCGCATTGACCGTGAAGGCCATGACCATGGCCCCGACCACCACGAACGGGCTGCGCAGGAACAGGCGGAGGAAGAGGTTCAGGCCGCTCTGCACCTGATTGATGTCGCTGGTCATGCGGGTGATGAGGGTGCTGGTGCCCAGCGTATCCATCTCGGTGAAGCCGAGCTTCTGGATGTGCTCAAACAGCGCATGGCGCAGCGAGGTGGAGTAGCCCACAGCGGCCTTGGCGGAGAAATACTGGGCCGTCAGGCTGCAGGTCAGGCCGATGACGGCGAGCAGCAGCAGGATGCCGCACCGCGCAAGGATATACTGCAGGTCGTGCGCCGCAATGCCGACGTTGACGATGTCTGCCATGACCAGAGGGACAAACAGGTCGAACGTGGCTTCCAGCATCTTGAACAGCGGCGCGAGGACGGCCTCGCGCTTGTAGCCGTTCAGGTGGGTAAGCATTTTGTTCAAGGCGAAAGACTCCTTTTCTGAAATGTAAATCGGGGGAAACTTTCCCATCGCATATTATAATACAACCGGAGTCGGAATGCTATTGTTTTGCGGAAAAATGCGGTGCGTCTTCCCCATTGTGAAACTTGGGAAATCCTGCTATAATAAATTATTATGACGGATGGAAAAAGAAGGGTGATGCAAATGGAATACGAGAAAAGCGCACGGCGGTTCCGCCCGGTGGGCAGCCGGAAGAAAAAGGCTGCCCCCCAATACAGCCCGGCGGGCACGGGCTGCCCGGTGGTGGAGCAGGCCGTGGAGCGGCTCTACCGGGAGCAGAACGAGACGCATTTCTGGAACCTGATGAACGCCCTGAACTATGCACTGGAGCTGAAAACGCGGGTGCTGGTGCCGCTGGATGCCGCAGCCGACCCGCAGAGCGGCCCGGCTCCGTGGGCTTCCATGCCCATCCCGGCGGAAAAGGCAGAAGGGCTGGACCCCTGGCTGCTCCACACCCGGAAGGAGCGCAGCTACCTACCCCTGTTCACTTCGGTGAAGACGGCGGAAGCCGAGCGCGCCACGGCCACCCGGCCCATGGCCGAGCGCGGGATGCGGGAGGCCATGGAATATGCCCTGAACACCGACGGCATCGACGGTGTGGTCATCGACCCGTGGACCAATTCCGCTACGCTGGATGGCTCCATCCTGAACGGGCTGCTCAAGTCGGAGCGGGGCAGCGAAGGCCCCGGTCTGGAAGAACTGGATGCGGGCTACGATGCCGCGCGGCAGGGCAGCTGGGCCGAGGCGGTGCAGCACTATGAAAAAGCCGCCGAGGCGGGCAGCGCCGAAGCGCTGGCGCTGTTGGGCGACTGCCTGTATCAGGGCCGGGGTGCCCGGCGCAGCAAGGTACAGGCCCGGCGGATGTGGAAAAAAGCCGCCGAGGCCGGGGAAGTGCAGGCCATGATCGCCCTTGGCGATGACGCAGCGGCCTCCGGGCAGGAAGCCGCCGCCGCGCTGCAATACTACCGCCGCGCCCAGAGTGCCGCCCGCGGGATGCCGGATGTCTCCTATACGCCGCAGATCCGGCTCCGCATCGCCCAGTGCGAAACGCGGTATGTCTCCCGCAAAAAGGCGCTGATGGAGCTGGCGGAGGCCGAGCAGGGCTTCTGCATCCAGCTGGAAGAGGGGGCACCGGACGCGGAGATCTGGCTGGACGAGACCCGGAAGACCGTGGCGGAGCTGATGAACGAAGGGCTGGAGAACCGATGAGATCGGCAGGAACACAAATTCTTTACATTTGTTCTATGAAATCGTCATAGGAAATCGGTAAGATGATTCTGGAAAAAAATCTGTGCCGCAAGAAAAGAGGACAAGCACTATGAGCAACGTGATCGGAATCGACCTTGGAACGACCAACTCCTGTGTGGCAGTGGTCGAGGGCGGCAAGCCCGTGGTCATCGCCAATGCCGAGGGCGAACGCACCACCCCCAGCGTGGTCGCCTTTACCAGAGACGGTGAGCGTCTGGTGGGCGGTGCGGCCAAGCGCCAGATCGCGACCAACTCCGGCCGCACCATCTCCAGCATCAAGCGCTACATGGGTTCCGACCACCGGGTCCACATCGACGGCAAAGACCTGACCCCACAGGAGATCAGCGCCATGATCCTGACGAAGATCCGCCGCGACGCTGAGAGCTACCTCGGCGAGCCGGTGACCGAGGCCGTCATCACGGTGCCTGCCTACTTTGACGACAGCCAGCGCAAGGCTACGCAGGATGCAGGCCGCATCGCGGGGCTGAACGTTCTGCGCATCATCAACGAGCCTACAGCCGCAGCGGTGGCCTACGGTCTGGACAACGAAGCGCCGCAGAAGATTTTGGTCTATGACCTGGGCGGCGGCACCTTCGATGTCTCCATCATCGAGATCGAGGATGGCACCTTCACGGTGCTGGCTACCGGCGGCGACACCCATCTGGGCGGCGATGATTTCGATGAGCGGATCGTGGAGTATGCGGTGGCGGAGTTCAAGAAATCCGACCGCATCGACCTGAGCCGCGACCCCGCCGCCATGGGCCGTCTGAAAGAGGAGGCCGAAAAGGCCAAGAAGGAGCTATCCAGCGCGCTGAGCGCACAGCTGAACCTGCCCTTCATTGCGGTGGGCAAAGACGGCCCCCACCATCTGGACCTGACGCTCACCCGCCCGCAGTTCGAGATGATGACCGGCGACCTGCTGGCCCGCACCGTGCAGCCGGTGCAGAATGCCCTGCGGGATGCAGGCATCGCCGCCAGCCAGCTGGGCAAGGTGCTTCTGGTGGGCGGCAGCACCCGGATGCCGGCCGTAGAACGTCAGGTCAAAGAGCTGCTGGGCTGCGAGCCCAGCCACAGCCTGAACCCGGACGAATGTGTCGCCATGGGCGCAGCGGTCCAGGGCGCTCTGCTGCAGGGCGGCGGCAAGCTGGCCGGTGCTGCCGGTGCCGCTGCGCAGGGCCTTGTGCTGATGGATGTCACTCCGCTGACCTTGTCCATTGAGACGCTGGGCGGCGTGGCGACCCCGCTCATCACCCGCAACAGCATGATCCCCACCCGGAAGAGCCAGATCTTCACGACGGCGCGCCCGATGCAGACCAGCGTGGAGATCAACGTCCTGCAGGGAGAACGCCATTTTGCGCGGGACAACAAGAGCCTGGGCAAGTTCAAGCTGAACGGCATCCGTGCCAGCTTCTCGTCCAAGCCGCAGATCGAAGTGACTTTTGATATCGACGTCAACGGCGTCGTGAAGGTCTCCGCCAAAGACCTCGGCACCGGGCGGGAGCAGAACATCACCATCACCGGCAGCACGAACCTGTCGGAACACGAGATCCAGCGCGCCATGGCGGATGCCGCCGCGTATGAGGCTGAAGACAGCCGCCGGAAAGAGCGGCTGGAACTTCACAATCAGGCCGAAGTGCTGGCCTACAAGGTGGATGAGGCCCTGTCCAAGTGCAAAAAGGAGCTGGACAAGGACGAAAAGAACCGCATCAAGGCCGATGTGGCCAACCTCCGCCGCTGCCTGCGGAAGGACAAACCCGAAAAGATGAACGAGACCGAGGAAGCAAACCTCCGGCAGGCCAAAGAGCAGCTGGAAGCTTCGGCCAACCACCTGATGATGCTCTACACGAGCGAAGAACAGGAAGAACAATAAGAAGGCAAACAAAAAATCTCCGCGCAGCTGCGCGGAGATTTTTTTGTCGGCAGGGCCGAAACAGAGGGTGGAAAAACGGACATGTTTACACGATCAGCTCCACCGTGCTCCCCCCGCTGCGGGCCTTTTTGACGAGGACCTGATGGTCGATGCGGTCTTTGAGGGCGGCGACGTGGGAGATGATGCCCACGAGCCGGTCGCCCTCGGTCAGGCCGGAGAGGACCCGGATGGCCTGTTCCAGACTTTCGTCGTCGAGGGAACCGAAGCCCTCGTCGAGGAAGAGGGTATCCAGCCGGATGCCGCCGGCCGTGCTCTGGACTTCGTCCGAAAGGCCCAGCGCCAGCGCCAGCGAGGCCTTGAAGCTCTCGCCGCCGGAAAGGGTCTTCACACTGCGGCGGGTGCCGTTGTAGTGGTCGATGACGCCGAGGTCCAGGCCGGACTGGCTGCGCTGGTTCTCGGCCCCGACCCGCTCCAGCTCGTACTGCCCGGCGGTCATCTGCATCAGGCGGGTGTTGGCGTGGACGAGGATGCGGTCGAGATAGTGCATCTGGATGTAGGCTTCCAGCTTGATCTTCTGCTTGCTGCTCAGGGTGCCGCCCGCTGTGGAGGCCAGCGCGTTGACCCACTGCCAGCGGGTCTCCAGCACCTGCCGGGCGGCGGCCAGGCGGCGGTAGTCGGCGGCGGCGCGGCGGTTGGGCACCAGTTGGGCCGTCAGGGCTTTTTCCTGTTCGGCGGCCTGCTGGCGGGCCGTTTGCAGCGCAGTGAGCCGGGTGCGCAAAGCGTCGAGGTCTGTAGCCTCGGTCTCCGGGGCCTGCTGGTCTTGCAGGGCCTGCACGGCAGCTTCGGCGGCAGCGACGGCGTTTTCCGCAGCGCGGCGGGCGGCTTCGGCCTGCTCCATGCCGGTGCGCAAGGCAGTGCGCTGGGCCGTCAGGTCGGCGACCGTCTGCTGGGCCTCGGCGCGGCTGGCCGGTGCGGTCTGCCGGGCTTCGGTGATCTGCTGTTCCAGCGCCGCAGCCGTGGCTTCGCGGGCAGCGGCAGTCTGTTCGGCAGAGGCCGCTGCTGCTTCCAGCGCAGTGCGCTGGGCCGTTTTGGTCTTGCGGGTGGTATCCAGCCGGGTGCGGCGGGCACAGTCGGCGGCGGCCTTTTGCCGGGCTGCGCGGTTCTCGGCCTGTGCGGTCTGGAGCGCGGCGGTCTCCTCGGCAAGGGCCGTTTTCAGCAGGGCCACGGTCAGAGCGACCGGCCCCTCCGGCGAGGTGAAGCGTTCAGGCAGAAGGCTTTCGGCGTCCCGGCGGAGGGTGGCTTTGCCCTCCCGCTGGGCGGCGAGGGCTTCGCGGGCGGCGGCCGCGCGGTCCTGCGCTTCGCGGTCTGCCGCTTCGGCCGCCTGCTTGGCGGCGGTCACCTGCGCCTGGGTGGGGGCGGTGTGAGGCAGCGCTGCTTTGGCCGGGTGGTGGACACTGCCGCAGACGGGACAGGGGGTGCCTTCGGCAAGGCCCTGCGCCAGAAGTCCGGCCTGTGCGTCCAGAAACGCCCGCTCGCAGGCGTCCCGCTCCGCGTGGGCGGCTTCCTGCGCGGCGGCTGCGGTGCGGTAGGCGTCCTGTGCCTGTCGGGCTGCGTGGGTGCGGCGCTGGTCTTCGGTCAGGCTCTGGGCCAGCGCGGTGAGGGCGGTCTCCCGGCGGGTGAGCTGCTCGGCCTGAGCGGTCAGGGCCACGTTCCGGGTCTCCGGGTCGCCGAGGGCGGCTGCTTCGGCGTCCAGCGCGGCGAGTTCTGCATCCAGTGCGGTCAGCTGGGCCCGCGCCTTGCGGGCTTTGGCCTGTTCGAAGTCGGCCTCGCTGCGGGCGGCGGTCTGTGCGCGGCAGAGCTTGTCCAGCGCGTCGCAGGCGTCAAGGCCCGCTCTGGCCCGCTCCAGCTGGGCGGTCAAAGCGTCCAGTGCGGCGGCATCGCCTGCATGGCGGGCCGCATCGGCGCGGGCTGCGTCCCGGCGGGGGAGCAGGGCGGCAAGCTCGGCCTGCTTTTCGACCCGCTGGCGGCGGAGCGCTTCGGCCTGCTCGGCCCGGCCCAGCGTCTGCTGCAGCGCGTCCAGCTGCGTCTGCGCGGCGGTGTGGGCGGCGGCAGCAGCGGAGAGTTCCGCCTCCTGCCGGGTGAGGAGCCCGTCCAGCAGGGCGGTGACTTCCTCGGCGGGGCGCTGCGCCGAAAGCCCGCCCAGCGCTTCGGCGTCGGGGTCGGTCTCCGGATAGCGGATGCCGGAGAGCAACGCGTCCAGCTGGACGTTCTGGGCCGTGCGCTGGGCCGTGAGGCGGGCGTTCTCCTCTTGCAGTGCGTCCTGCAATTTCTGGTAGCGCTGGGTGCGGAACAGTTTGCGGAAGATCTTGCTCCGCTCCTCGGTCGTGGCATTGAGCAGGCGGGTGAACTGCCCCTGCGCGATCATGGCGATCTGGCAGAACTGGTCGTAGTCCAGCCCGATGAGGGCGGTGACGGCGGCGGTGACATCCTTCGACCGGGTCACTGGCGGGCGGCCGTCCGGGTAGGTGAGGACGGCGTCTGCCTTTTCGGTGGTCGTGCCCTCGCCCCGCGCTTTGGGGCGGAGGTAGTCCGGGTTGCGGCGGACGGTGTACCGCTGGCCGCGCACCTCAAATTCCAGCTCGACAAAGGTGGGGGTGCCGGGGTCAGCGTACTTGCTGCGCAGCATGGCGCCGTCCCGCACGCCGCCGCTGGAATGGTCGTACAGGGCATAGGTGATGGCGTCGAAAAGGGTGGTCTTGCCCGCGCCGGTGTCACCGGTGACGAGATACAGGCCGCCTTTGCCCAGGCGCTCCAGCTCCAGCGTGACGGCGCTGGCGTATGGCCCGAAGGCCGAAATGGTCAGCTTCAGGGGTCTCATGCGTCCTCCTCCTTCCAGAGCGTTTCAATGAGCTGCTGGCAGAAGGCAGCCTGCTCGGCGCTCAGGGGCTGATTGTTTTGCAGCGCATAAAAGGCCGCGAAGTGTTCCAGCGGCGTTTTCTGCTCGGTCTGGGCCGGGGCGTCGAGGTCGGCCTGGGTGCGGGTGCGGAGGTTGTCGTAGTCCAGCCGCATCAGGTTCGGGTAGATGACCCGCAGCCGGGCCAGCGCATCGGGCACATCCTGCTCGTCGGTCAGGGTGATGTGCAGATAGTCGTCGGTGGCCGTGCCTGCATAGCTGCGGCGGTCGGTCAGCTCCATGTAGCTGCCGCGCAGCTCCCGCAGGTCGTGCTTCGGGGTCAGCGGCTCGGTGGAAAGCGTGACTTCTCCCTTCGGCCCCAGCTCCACAAACGTTGCGCTCTTGTGCTGGTGCGCCTCCGAGAAGGAATACTTCAGCGGGGTGCCGCAGTAGCGCAGGGTATCGCGGCCCACCTTCTGGGGGCTGTGCAGGTGGCCGAGGGCCACATAGTCGAAGCCGTCAAAGAGGGCGGCATCCACACAGTCCAGCCCGCCCACCGATGGCTCCTCGCTCTCGCAGGCGGCGGCACCGGCCACGAACTGGTGGGCCACCAGTACGCTGCGGCGGGCCGGGTCGGGGGCGCAGCGGCGCAGCACACAGCCCAGGGCGTCGCTGTAGCTCTCGATGGGCTCGTCCGGGTAGATGTGGCGCACCGTGGCGGGTTTCAGGAAGGGCAGTAAGTAAATATCCACCGGGCCGTATGCGTCGGTGAGGGGGATGGGGGCCGGGGCCCCTTCAAACACCGGGCTGACGTAGACCTGGCTCCCCGCCAGCAGATGGGCACCGAACGCGATCCGTTCGGCGGAGTCGTGGTTGCCGCTGATGGCGAAGACCGGCAGCTTCCGGTCGGCCAGTTCGGTGAGGAACCAGTCCAGCAGACGGACGGCTTCGGCGGGGGGCACAGGCTTGTCGTAGAGGTCGCCCGCCAGCAGAACAGCATCCACGGGGTGGGTGTCGAGGAGCGATAAGATCTCCTCCAGAATATACCGCTGGTCGTCCAGCATGGAGAACTCGCAGACCCGCTTGCCGAGGTGCAGGTCGGAGAGGTGAAGAAAACGCATGGGAGCACCGCCTTTCAGTTGGAATGCTTTTATTATAAACGGCCTTACCCTCTCAGTCAAACCCTGCGGGTTTGCCAGCTCTCCCGAAGGGCGAGCCATTGGCATGCCGGGCAGCCCCTGCTGGACGCTGAACGTATTTCGTATCGTAAACGGAAGTGCTCCGCTGTCAGGGCCAACAACATCTGTACTGCGCTCTGACAAAGAGCGTTTGGGTAGATGCGGTCGAACGAAACAACGGAGCACTCCATTTTATGGTTTCAAGAAACTTTGCTCATCCAGTACGCCCAAAACCGTCTCGCCAGTGGCTCCCCCTTCGGGGGAGCTGTCTGCGAAGCAGACGGAGAGGGTGGGCCGTCGTCAGAACATCTTCTCCCAGGTGGCTTTGCCGACTGCGCCGTCGGCAGTGAGGCCGTTGCGGCGCTGGTAGCGCTCCACGGCGGCTGCGGTGGAAGCACCGTATTTGCCGTCGGTGGAGAGCTTTTCACCCAGCGCGTTCAGCTTCTGCTGCACCAGCCGGACCGTGCCGCCGGAACTGCCCTGCCGCAGCACGATGCCGGGGTAGGGGACGTGCAGGCCGTGTTTGGCGGTGTACTTGGTGTAGAGCACGTTCCAGGTGTTCGCGCCCACCTTGCCGTCCACATTCATGTCGTTTTTGAGCTGGAACTCCTTCACCGCGTTCACGCTCTTGGTGCCGAACCGCCCATCCGTGGTCAGCTCGTGGTACCAGGTGCAGGTGTCGCGCAGGCCGTTGAGCCAGGTCTGCACCAGTGCTACGTCGGGGCCGGTGGAGCCGCGCTGGATGAGGGAATAATAGGCCGGAATTGCCATGGTCAAACTCACACTCCTTCCACCAGGAGCTTATGCGGCGGAAGGTGGAAGTGTTCGTGGGAACCTTTGTCAGATCTGGCAGGCAATACCCGACGGCCAGGGCCTCTCCTGCCGGGAGAGGCGGCATCGCGGATGCGGGAACGGAGAGGTCATCCCAGCAGGATGACATCGTCCCGGCGGGCGGTGTGCTTCTGCCACCACTCCACGCATTTGAACCGCAGGAGATACCGCCCGCAGACGAGGTCGTTCTCGGCGGGGGCGGCATAGCCGCCGCAGGCGGTGCGGCAGAGGCCGGGGTAGAGCACACACCACCAGTTCCGGCCATAGGGGGCTGCGCCGATGTCGATGCGCAGGGCCTGATACCGCCCGGCGGGCAGGGCCGAGGCAGAGTAGCGGGTGGTGCCGAAGTACATTTCCACCAGATACACCCGCACCGGTGCAAAACTGCCCCGTCTGGCCAGCACGGTGCGGGCGACCCGCTGCAGCTCAGACAGATGGGCTGCAGCCCAGCGGAGGGCGGCGGGCTGGTCTGCCGCCGGGCAGGCCGTGTCCAGATACGCGAGCACGGCGTCCCGCACAGCCAGCTTGTCGGTCTGGTCGGCGGTGGTGTCGCTGGCAGCGCGGATGTGGAGCCGCAGAGTGTCGGCGGCAAGCGCGGCTCCGGTGTCGAGCTGGGTGCGGCCCCAGCCCAGCAGGCCCTGCAGACCGATGCAGAGCGCGAGCGCACCGCTGAGTGTAATGCACCAGACGGTCATCTGGCGGCGGGATAAAATGCGGCTGTACATAAAAAACAGACCCTTTCTCTGGAAATACTATCCAGAGTCTGGGTCTGTTTGGGTGTGATTATACAGCGGAAACCCTCTCAGTCGCCTGCGGCGACAGCTCCCCCGAAGGGGGAGCTTGAATGGAAAAGGGAAACATCATAAACGAGATTGGATCGTTTGATGAATCTTTTCGCAGACAGAGTCAAAATGAAAATCCACTTCCGCATTCGAAAAACGCAGGACTTGTAAATGGTATTGCGCTAAAATAGCGCTTCGTTCGCGGTCATAAGTCTGTCTCTGTTCAGAAAAATGCTGTGCGCCATCCACTTCGATGACCAATTGAGCCTTTGAACAATAAAAATCGACGATAAAGGATTCAATGATACGCTGCTTGTAGATTTTAACAGGATAGTTTCGTAAAAATTGATACCACAACTTTGCTTCCTGTGGAGTCATATTGCGGCGCAACGCACGAGCCTGCGGGAGCATACCATGATTTTTGGGAACAATATCAAGTTTCATAATGAATAGAGCGTGCACACGTCACTGCTGAAGCTCCCCCTTCGGGGGAGCTGGCAATGCGAAGCATTGACTGAGAGGGTCAGTTCTTCAGCGACTGCATCGGGGCGGGCAGGCGGCCGCCGCGGTTGATGAAGACCGACGGGTCGCGCTGGTTGACCGGCATGATGGGGCCATAGCCCAGCAGCCCGCCGAAGTCCAGGATCTCGCCTGCCTTGCGGCCGATGGCCGGGATGACGCGGACGGCGGTGGTCTTGCTGTTGACCATGCCGATGGCGGCTTCGTCGGCGATGAGGGCGCTGATGACGGCAGGGGTGGTGTCGCCGGGGATGATGACCATGTCGATGCCCACCGAGCAGACGGCGGTCATAGCTTCGAGCTTTTCGATGGTCAGGCATCCGCACTCCGCTGCGTGGATCATGCCGTCGTCCTCGCTGACGGGGATGAAGGCACCGGACAGGCCGCCCACGTGGTTGGAGGCCATGACGCCGCCCTTCTTGACGGCATCGTTCAGCAGGGCCAGGCAGGCTGTGGTGCCGCAGCAGCCGCAGGTCTCAAGGCCCATCTCTTCGAGGATGTTGGCCACGCTGTCGCCCACGGCCGGGGTGGGGGCCAGCGACAGGTCGATGATGCCGGCGGGTACGCCCAGCGCCTTGGAGGCGAGGTTTGCCACCAGCTGGCCCACGCGGGTGATCTTGAACGCCGTGCGCTTGACCAGCTCGGCCACCTCATCGATGGGGGCATCCTTGGGCAGTTTGGCCAGCGCGGCGCGCACTGCACCGGGGCCGGAGACACCGACGTGGATCTCGCAGTCAGGCTCGCCGGGGCCGTGGAATGCACCGGCCATGAAGGGGTTGTCCTCCGGCGCATTGCAGAAGACGACCAGCTTGGCCGCACCGATGCACTGGCGGTCTGCCGTCAGCTCGCTGGCCTTCTTGACGGCTTCGCCCATCAGCTTGATGGCGTCCATGTTCAGGCCCGCCTTGGTGGCGCCGATGTTCACCGAGCTGCACACGATGTCGGTCTCCGCCAGTGCGCGGGGGATGGACTCGATGAGCCGGAGGTCGCCCGCCGAAAAGCCCTTGTGCACAAGGGCCGTGTAGCCGCCCACAAAGTTGACGCCCACCTTCTTGCCGGCGGCATCCAGTGCTTTGGCAAAGTCCACCGGGTCGGCATCCGGGCAGGCACCCAGCAGCATGGCGATGGGCGTCACGCTGATGCGCTTGTTGATGATGGGGATGCCGTATTCGGCGCTGATGTG
Organism: Faecalibacterium prausnitzii; assembly: GCF_019967995.1. Lineage (NCBI taxonomy): Bacteria > Bacillati > Bacillota > Clostridia > Eubacteriales > Oscillospiraceae > Faecalibacterium > Faecalibacterium prausnitzii. The sequence goes on along the minus strand of NZ_CP065377.1, from coordinate 2,156,529 downwards.
CTCCACGGCGGGCACCAGATTGGCCGCCTTGGTCACGATCTTGTTGTAGACCTTCTCACAGGCCTTTTTCGGGTCCGGGTCGATGCAGTCCAGCAGGCTGATGCCCATGGTCACGGTCCGCACGTCCAGATTGTCCTGGGTGAACATCTCGATGGTTTCGAGGATGTCACCGGTATTCATCATGCTCATAATAGATTCCCTTCTCTCTTAGATTCCTCTGTCGCTGACAAAAACGCGAAGCCCGGCTGCTTTGGAGCCGCAGGCGATCAGCACGTTCAAAACCGGCTTGCCAAGGCCTCCCCTCAATAGGGGAGGCGGCATCGCGTCAGCGATGACGGAGAGGTTAGATCGTGTGCATCGCGTCGAACACTTCCTGACGGGTGACGTTGATCTGCATCCCCATCTCCTTGGCCAGGGCGTCTGTGCGGTTGTGCAGTTCCTCGTGGCTGACGCTGCAATGGCTGATGTCCACCAGCATGATCATGGCGAACATGCCCTGCAGGATGCTCTGGGTCACGTCTTCGATGTTGATGTTGAGCTCACTGCACAGGGCAGCAACTTTTGCGACGACGCCGACGGTGTCGTGGCCGATGACCGTGATGAATGCTTTCATATTCCTTACCCCCAATAGTTGATGGAAAACCCTCTCAGTCAAACCCTATGGGTTTGACAGCTCCCCCAAAGGGGGAGCCGCTGGCGTGTCGGTTTTGGATGTGCTGGATGAAGAAGCCTCATTTTGCACAGGCTGCCGGGCTCCGCTGCAACGGTCAGCAGAAGCTTGCCTTGCGCGTCAAGTCGGCAGATGCTGCCAATGAGGACAGGGCCCGGCTGTGCGGGAGCCGCAAGGCGATCACACCGACCTGCCCGGCCTGCCAAGGGCTCTCCCTCTGGGAGAGCTGGCGCGAAGCGCCTGAGAGGGCAAGACTTCCTTTCCAGTATAGCAGATTTACCGGTTTTTGAACACACTTTTTGGAAAAAAGAACAAGAACTGAGCGGAAAAGACGGTCTATCTAAAAAACAAGATGCAAATACGGCGCGCTTGTGCTATACTGAAAGATACAAATCGACGCGGTACGCCGCGGATACAAAGGAGTAACGACGATGGAACAGCTTTTGAAACTTCTGGAAGACAACGCGCGGCTGCCGATCGAGGACATTGCCACGATGCTGAATAAATCCCCCGCTGAGGTGGCGGCGATGATCGACCTGGCCCGTGCGCAGGGCATCATCAAGGGCTACAAGACCCTTGTGGACTGGGAAAAGGCCGGGGTGAACCGGGTGGAGGCTGTCATCGAACTGAACGTCAGCCCCAAGAAGAGCCGCGGCTTTGACGAGATCGCAGCCACCATCGCCGCCTTTGACGAGGTGGAGAGTGTGCTGCTGATGAGCGGCGGCTACGATCTGCAGCTGATCATCAAGGGGCAGACCTTCCAGGAGATCGCCCTGTTTGTGGCCAAGCGCCTGAGCCCGCTGGACGACGTGCTGTCCACGGCCACCCATTTTGTCCTGCGTACCTATAAGAAAGAGGGCCGCTTCTACCAGGACGACGAAATCGATGAAAGAGAGTGCACCGTGCTGTGATGGATTACGATAAACTGATCGCGCCTGCCGCTGCGGCCATGCGCCCCTCCGGCATCCGCAAATTCTTCGACCTTGCCGCCGATATGCCGGAGTGCATCAGCCTGGGCGTCGGCGAACCGGATTTCAAAACGCCCTGGGCCGTGCGAGAGGCCGGTATCGAGAGCCTGGAACACGGCCGCACCCGCTATACCGCCAATGCGGGCCTGAAGGAGCTGCGCGCAGAGATCTGCCGCTATCTGGAGCGCCGGATGAACCTGCACTACGACCCGCTGAGCCAGGTGCTGGTCACCGTGGGCGGCAGTGAGGCCATTGATATGTGCATCCGCACCGTGGTGCAGCCGGGGGATGAGGTCGTCATCCCGGAGCCGTGCTTCGTCTGCTATGAGCCCATCACTACCCTGTCAGGCGGTGTGCCGGTCCATGTGGCCTGCCGCCAGGAGGATGAGTTCCGCCTCCGCCCGGAGGCCCTGAAAGCGGCCATCACCCCCAGGACCAAGCTGCTCATCATGCCGTTCCCGAACAACCCCACCGGTGCCGTGATGGAGAAGGAAGACCTCGAAGCCATCGCCGACGTTCTGCGGGACACGAACGTTCTGGTGCTGTCGGATGAGATCTACGCCGAACTGAACTACGGCCTGCGGCCGCACGTCTCTATTGCCACCCTGCCCGGCATGGCCGAGCGGACCATCGTGGTGAACGGCTTCTCCAAGAGCTATGCGATGACCGGCTGGCGTCTGGGCTATGCCTGCGGCCCGGCTCCCATCATCAAGATCATGACCAAGATCCACCAGAGCGCCATCATGAGCGCTCCCACCACCAGCCAGTACGCCGCCATCACGGCCCTGAAGGACTGCGACGGCGAGATCGACCGGATGCGGGATGAGTACAACATGCGCCGCCGTCTGGTGGTGAAGGGCTTCAACGCCATGGGCCTGACCTGTTTTGAGCCGCGGGGCGCGTTCTACGCCTTCCCCTGCATCAAGTCCACCGGGATGACCAGCCAGGAGTTCTGCACCCGGCTGCTGGAGCAGAAGCACGTGGCGCTGGTGCCCGGCGATGCCTTCGGCGCTTCCGGCGAGGGGTACTGCCGCGTGTCGTATGCGTACTCGGTGGAGCATCTGACCGAAGCCATGAAGCGCATCCGCGCCTTTTTGGAGGAAAACGGCATCGCAATGCCGCAGTGAGGAGAGTTGAAAATGGCAAAACTGAACCGCGTGACCGTTCTGGCCCCTGCCAAGCTGAATCTGGCGCTGGACGTGGTGGGTACTCTGCCCAACGGATACCACGACCTTGACATGACCATGCAGGCCATCACTCTGTATGAAAAGGTGGTGCTGGCCCGCAGCAGCAGCCTGAACCTCTCTCTGCCCGGAAGCCCGGTCGCCGCCAACGACAGCAACACCGCCATCAAGGCGGCCATCGCGTTCTTCCGCTACACCGGCCTGCTGGCGGGCGTGGACATCACCATCTATAAGAACGTGCCCGTGCGGGCCGGTATGGCGGGCGGCAGTGCGGATGCCGCCGCCGTCCTCGTGGGCTTGAATGCTCTGTATGGGGCACATCTGTCCATGAGCGAGCTCTGCGCGCTGGGTGCCAAAATCGGTGCCGATGTGCCGTTTGCCCTCATGGGCGGCACCTGCCGGGTGCAGGGCGTTGGCGATGTGATGAAAGCTCTGCCGCCCTGCCCGGACTGCTGGTTTACGGTGGTCATGCCGGACTACGGTGTCTCGACCCCGGAGGCCTTTGCGGCCTATGACCGGGTGGGCAGCAGCCGCCACCCCGACTGCGAGGCGCAGGAAGCCGCGATCCGCGCCGAAGATCTGGCCGCCGTCTGTGCTGCCGCAGGCAACGCGCTGGAAGAGTGCAGCGGTGCCAAGGACAATGAGGCCATCAAGGCTGCGCTCTGCGAACACGGTGCGCTCACGGCCCTGATGACCGGCAGCGGCGCAGCGGTGTTCGGCATCTTTGCCAGCGAGGCCGAAGCCCGCACGGCGGCTGCGGCCCTGAAGACCCGCTGGCCGCAGGTCTATGTGGCCCAGCCCGACAAGGGCGGTGCACGGGTCACCGCCCCGAAGTGGATGCTGTAACGCAAAACGGAATAAGACCCTCTTTCCTGGGAAATGCTATTCCCAAAGGAAAGGGGGTCTTTTTGTGCAGACCTTTTATAAAGTGTGCCTGATCTTGATGATCATCGGCGGCATCAACTGGGGCCTGGTCGGGCTGTTCCAGTTCGATTTTGTGGGGTGGCTGCTGGGTGGCAGCAGCTCCATCTGGTCCCGCATCGTCTTCACCGTGGTCGGCATCGCCGCAGTCTGCGGCATTCCGGGCTTGTTCACGGACGACGACATCGAGTGAGACGAACAAAAAAGGGCCACGGCCGCAGCCGTGGCTCTTTTGCTGGGTCAGGTCCCGTCATCCCAGCCCATCAGGTCGGGCAGGGTAAGGGTCTCGTCGGAGCAGTGGGGGTTCGCGTCGGTGCGGGCCTGAACGGTAGCTGCCTCCACGGCCCGGACGACCTCGTGGATGGCGGCGCAGTCTTCGGGCAGGTCGGTCTGGCTGCGGCCGGAATGGGTGAACAGGATCCTGCCCATAGGGCCCACCACCAGCGTCAGCGGCAGGATCTGCGGGGCAGACTTGTCGTAGTGATAACCGGCATCTTTGGCGGCCTTATAGATCTTCTGGGCCGCGAAGCTCCAGCTCAGCAGGCCGCGGGTCTGCTCCACGCCCAGATAGCCGTACAGCACGCCCGGCCCGTCGCAGATGACCGGGAAGGGAAACTCCGACCCGCGGGTGGCCGTGGCCACCGCCTTGGCGCTGGACCGCACCACGCAGGCCAGCCGTGCGCCCTTGAGGGCGGGCAGGGTCTTGAGGTAGCGGGTGATGTACTCGCGGCTGACGGGATGGTCGAACCCCGGCAGGAAGATCATGCACAGGGGCCGGCTGCCCTCGCACAGGGCATAAAAATCGTTTTCCGGTACCGTGGGGGTGTCGTAGGTGAATCGGGGGATGTTCGTCCCCACCAGATGCTCAGACTTCATGCCGCAATTGCACATCCTTTCAAACACGCTGACAAATCCGCGAAGCCCTGCTGCAAAAGAGCCCGCAGGGCGAAAACCAATAGCCAAAACTGGCTTGCCAAGGGCTCTCCCTTTCGAAAGACTCCCCCGGCCGGGGGAGGTGGCACATTTGTGCCAGAAGGGGATAAGCTGGCGAGCGCAGCGAGACTGAGAGGGTATAAAAAAATCCACACACTGTTCCTCCTGGCAGAGGACAGCGGTGGATGAAGTCCCTATAAAAAGATCCCGCCCGGTCGTCTGCGGCAATCAAACCTACCCTTGCGGACAGGTGGGTGCCCTGTCTCCGGATTCACGCTTCCTCATCGAACCTCTGGGGTCGAGCCCACAGCGGGGAGGTCTGCAATCCACCGGCGAACGCCGGGCTCCCGTTGAATGATTAGTAGGATCATATAAACCGCAACAAATCGAGCCGGGCAGGAAGTTTTGCACGGGTCAATCGTCTGAAAAACTTACTCGATCTCGAACTGGTCGCTCAGCCGCTTCTCGAACAGCTTGCTGACTTCCAGCAGGGTCTCGTCGTCTTCCACGACATCCAGATATTCGCCCTCGCTGTCCTCGCCGACGCTCAGGATGACGAGCTGAGCATCCTCGTTCACGTCTTCCTCGTCCTCGGCGTATTCCACGACGGCCATATAATGCACGCCCTTATGGTCCAGCGCGTCGATCACCTCAAAGGTGACTTCGTTGCCGTCCTCGTCCTCAAGGGTCATCAGATCGGGCTGATATTCCTCTTCGGCGTTCGGGTTCTTGATCTCTTCTGCCATAAGATACGTTCTCCTGTTACAAACGAAAAATAAAGTTGGGGCAGCCGGGGCTTTCTGTGCTCCCACAGGCCCTTGCTGTGCTTATAGTGTAGCGTTTTTTTGCCCGCTCGTCAAGATGTTTTTCGCACAGAAATCTGCGGACAAATTTTCACGCATTTCCCTCTCGCATCCGGCGCAGAAATATGCTATACTGAACTCTGTGTACCGCCTGCTCGGTTCCGGGCGAGCGGGAAGCTGTTACTATGTTATTCACCGAGAGGTCAGAGTTATGAATCGTTTTTATAAAAAAGCGCTGGCGGTGCTGGCGCTCCTGGGCTGTGTGGCGCTGACGGGCTGTTCGCTCAAGGACAAGCTCAGCGGCACTTCTGGGCCGAAAGCTATCTCCCGCCCGGCGGTGGAGTCCGCCGAGGTGCAGTTCACCCACCCGGCGGCGGGCGACCCCATCGCGGTGTTCGATACCTCGGCGGGCGTGTTCAAGGCCGTGCTTTTCCCCACGCTGGCCCCGCAGGCCTGCGACAACTTCATCGGCCTTGCGCAGGCGGGGTACTACAACGGCCTGACCGTTTCCCGCGTCGAGAACGAATTTCTCGTCGAGGCCGGGCAGGGGGCTGATGGAAAAGGCACTACCATCTGGAACGGCAGCCGCTACCCCATTGAGGCCACCGACCGGCTCCATCACTACGCCGGGGCGCTGTGTGCGGCCACGGATGCATCCGGCCAGTGCGCCAGCGTCTTCTATGTGATGGAGTCGCTGCCCGGCGGCGATTCCGTGACGCAGGAGCTTGTGGACCAGATGAATGCGGCCTCCTACCGCGCCGAGGTCGTGGCCGCCTACCAGACGGCGGGCGGCGCACCCTACCTCGATTACACCGACACCGTCTTCGGCCAGGTGTACGAGGGGATGGACATCGTGGACAACATTGCCCAGACGGCGGTGGATGAGAACCAGAAGCCCACCGAGGCCATCACCATCCACAGTGTCAGCATCGAGACGTATCAATAACAACTGCGCAATGCAAAAAGGCTCCCGTGGCAGTGGGAGCCTTTTTTGCTGCTCAGATCTCGCCGGGATGCTCTTTGCGCCAGGCAAGGTAATCTTCGAGGATGACGGTGGCGCTGACGGAGTCGAGGATCTCTTTCCGCCGGGCGCCGAAGGTGCCGGTCTCGGAGAGGATATCGGCGGCTTCGCAGGTGGACTGCCGCTCGTCCCACATCCGGACGGGCAGGCCGCTCCAGATCTGCAGCGTCTTGGCCAGTTTCCGGCTCTTTTCGGCGCGTTCGCCCTCGGTGCCGTCCATGTTCAGCGGCAGGCCCACCACGATGAGCTCGGCATGGATCTCGGCGGCAATCTCGCACACCCGCGCCGCCACCTTCGGGCGGGCTTTCAGGGTGATCTGCGGCGTGATGGCGGTGGTGAGAAATTCGGAGGCGTCGCAGGTGGCAAGGCCGGTGCGGCTGGCTCCGTAGTCAACGGCTAATATCTTCATAATGGCATCCTTTCCCGTTCGGTTTTCCCCAGTGTATCACAGAATAGATGTTCTTGCAATTTTGTGTTACAATAAGAGCAGGTCACGCCCTCTCAGGCGCTTCGCGCCAGCTCCCCCAAAGGGGGAGCCACTGGCGGGCCGGGCAGGTCTGTGCGCTGTCGCCTTGCGGCTCCCGCACAGCCGGGCCCTGTTCTCATGGGCAGTCAGCCGCTGACCGCGAGAGCGGAGCCCGGCAGGCTGTGCAGGAACGGGCTTTGCTCATACAGCACAGCCAAAACCGGCCTGCCAATGCCTCTCCCTCCGGGAGAGGTGGCATCGCGCAGCGATGACGGAGAGGGCAGGCATGCAAAGAGAGGTTTTTATGTTACAACTGGTCTTAGGCGGGTCGGGCAGCGGCAAGACGACGCTGCTGTATCACCGCATCCGTGCCCGCGCCGAGGCGGGTCAGAAGAGCATCCTGCTGGTGCCGGAACAGTTCACCTCCTCCACCGAGGGGCGCATCTACCGCGAACTGGGTGATGCGCTTTCCGGCATGGTGGAGAGTTTTTCATTCACGAGCCTGGCCGAGAAGATCCTGTCCGTGGAGGGTGGCGCAGCCGTGCAGACCCTTTCGGACGCAGGCCGCGCTGTGCTGGTGCGCCGCGCACTGGAGGAATTGCAGGAAAACGTCCATTACTACTACCGCAACCGGCGGAGCGCAGCGTTCTGCCAGATGGCCGCCGAGACCATCGACGAGCTCAAGAGCGCGGGCCTGTCCGGCCAGCAGCTGGCCGACCTTGCCAAAGGCTGCGGGGCCGAGAGCGGCAAGCTGGGGGAGCTGGCCCTGATCTTTCAGGGCTACGAGACCCTGCTCGCCCGCAGTGGCATGGACCCCGCCGACCGGCTGGAGCTGGCCGGAGCGCGGCTCGAAGAGGCGCTGGCCTGCGGCGCAGTGCCGGGATTTTTGAAGGAGCGGGAGGTCTTCATCGACGAGTTCGATACCTTTAATGCGCCCAAAAAGCGGCTGCTGGGGGCGCTGCTGGCCGCTCTGCCCAGGGTGACGGTGGCCCTGTGCGACGATGGGGCACCGCTCGTGCCCGGCGATGTGAGCCTGTTTTCGGGGGCCAAGCAGGTGGCCGTGCAGCTGCGCCAGCTGGCCCGCAAAAATGGGGCCGAGGTGGCTGCGCCCCAGCTGCTCCGGCGGGACCTGCGGCACACCGAGGCCCCCGGCCTTGCGGCAGTGACCGCACTGCTGGAGACCGGCACCTGTGCACCGCTGGAAGCGCCGGCGGACGAGGTGCGGCTGTTTGCTGCGCCCAGCCGGGAAGAGGAGGCCCGCGCCGCCGCCGGTGCCATCCGCCGCCTGATGCGGCAGGGGGTGCGGTGCGGCAGGATCGCGGTGGTCTGCCGCGACATCGGCAAGTACCGCGCCGCCGTGCGGTATGAGTTCCGGATGGCGGGCATCCCGCTCTACTGCGATGAACCGACCACCCCGGAGTTCAGCGCCCCGGCCACGGCGGTCCGGGCACTGTTGGCGCTGGCCCGCGGGGCCGACCTGACCGAGAATCTGACCACGCTGGCCAAAACGGGCCTGTGCGCCCTGACCGAAGAAGAGGTCTGCGCCCTCGAAAACTACGCCTATACCTGGTCGCCCAATGCGGTGGCATGGCGGGCAGCGTTCCGGAACGACCCCAAAGGCTTCGGCGATCGGGAGCTGACCGAAGAGGACGCCCGGAATCTGTCCGATGCCGAAAAGGCCCGCGCCCTGCTGGTGAACGCCGCCGATGCCCTGCGCGGCAAGGTGCGGAACGCCAACGCCGAGGCCATCAGCCGTGCGCTCTACTTCTGCCTCAGAGAGCTGGGAGCAGAGGAACAGCAGGCGGCGCAGGTGGAAGCCATCCGCGCGGCACGGGGCATCCCGGCGGCGGAAGAGGCCGCCCGCGAGTGGAACGTGGTCATGGAACTGCTGGACGAGATGGCCCGCCTGCTGGGCGAGCAGACCGTGACGGTGGCCGAATACGAAGACCTGTTCGGGCTGCTGCTGCGCTCGTCCGACCTGGGGCATATCCCGCAGACGCTGGACGCCGTGGTGCTGGCCAGCGCGGGCAAGATGCGGCTGGACGAGCCGGATTATGTCTTCGTGCTGGGCCTTGCCGAGGGCGAGTTCCCCACGGCCCCCGGCGAGACGGGCCTGCTGACCCACGCCGACCGCGACGCCCTGATGGCGCAGAAGATCGACCTGCCCGACTGCTTTGAGAACCGGGTGGTCCGCGAGCAGGTCTGCTTCTATAAGGCGCTCACCGCCCCGGCCAGAGGGCTGTGGCTGAGCTGGCCCAAGGGGCAGGGGCAGACCCTCTGCGCGGCATTGGAGCCGATCGTGGAGGCGCTGGAACCGGCTCCGCCGGAGCTGGCTCTGCCCGACCTGGCCGCGACCCCTGCCGATGGCCTCGACTGCCTGGGCGGCGGCTGGCTCCTGACCGGAACGGAACGCGCCAGCCTGACCGAGGCCCTGCGCACCCCCGGCGGCGAGGAGCCGGAGGGCCTGAAGCTGCTGCGCCGGATGGCGGACGCTTCGCCCCGGCAGGTCAGCGACCTGGATGCACTGGAAGAACTGCTGGGCCGGCGGCTGCGCATCTCGCCGAGCCAGCTGGAAAAATATTATACCTGCCGGTACGGCTACTTTTTGCAGTACGTGCTGGGCCTGCGCCCCCGCCGCCGGGCCGAGCTTTCGGCTGACCAGAGCGGCAGCCTGATGCACTGGGTGCTGCAGATGGCGCTGGACCCGGACCCTGCGCCGGACAACCCCTGCGCCGACATGCTGGCCCCCTTCATCGAGCTGGATGACGACGCCATGGCGGAGCTGGCGGGGCTTCTGGTGGACGAATACGCCCGCCGCTATCTGCCCGAAGACACGGCCCGTTTTGCCTACCTGCTCTCCCGCCTGAAAAAGAGCATGGCGAGCCTGCTGTGCTACCTGCGGGATGAACAGCGCCAGTCCAGCTTCCGGCCTGTGGCCTGCGAGCTGAAGATCGGCAGCGGCGGGGACGGCGTCCGCGCCCAGACCTATCACCTCTCAGATGGGCGGACCGTCCAGCTGGTGGGCACGGTAGACCGCGCCGACGAGTGGGTCGAGGAGGACGGCACCCGCTGGGTGCGGGTCGTGGACTACAAGACCGGCAGCAAAAAACTGGACCTGAAGGAGGTCTACTGCGGCCTCGACTGCCAGATGCTGCTCTATCTGTTCAGCCTGACGCGGGACGGCAGCGGCCGCTTTACCGGGGCGGAACCGGCGGGCGTTCTGTATCTGCTGGCCGACCCGGCCCCGGAGAACACCACCCGCGCCAACGCAGCCCGCAGTGTGGAATACAAGCTGGACGGTCTGGTGCGGGATGAGCAGAAGCTGTTCCGCGCCATGGACGCCGACGAGACTGGGCGGTATCTGCCTTTCTCGTATCTGCGCGGTGTGCCCAGCCCCTACCAGAAGGACAAACGCGCCGACAGCGCCAAGCTCGACCGCATCCGGCTGCACCTGGACGACCTCGTGACCCGGATGGGCGAGCAGCTCTACGGCGGGCAGATCGCCGCCGAACCGCTGGTCACGGGCCGAAGCCCCTGCCTGTGGTGCGATTACAGCTTTATCTGCTGCCACGAGAACGGCATCGGCGAGCGGGCACTGGATGCTCCGGCCAAACCCTTTGAAGCCCCTGAGACCCCGCCGGAAGAAGGAAAGGAGGAACAGCCGTGAGCGAAACCAAATGGACAGCCGCCCAGCAGGCCGCCATCGACGACCGGGGCGGTGCGCTGCTGGTCAGTGCGGCTGCGGGCAGCGGCAAGACGGCGGTGCTGACCGAACGCGCCGTCCGGCTCATCACCGACCCGGAATGCCCCATCGACGCCGACAAACTGCTCATCGTCACCTTTACGAACGCGGCCGCAGCCGAGCTGCGGGCCCGCATCGGGCAGGCACTGCTCCGCCGCAGCCAGGCTGAACCCGGCAACACGGCCCTGCGCCGCCAGCGGATGCTGCTGCAGCGCGCCCCCATCTGCACCATTGATGCGTTCTGCCTGGACCTTCTGCGCAAGCACTTCCAGGCGCTCGATATCCCGCCGGACTTTTCCCCCGCCGACCCCGGCAGTGTGGCGGCCCTGCGCGCGGCGGCGCTGGCCGAAACGCTGGAACAGGCCTATGCCGACCCGGATTTCTGCGCTTTTGCAGATCTCTACGGCAAGGGCCGCAGCGACAAAGCCGCCGGGGATACCATCCTGCACGTCTACGATTTTCTCCGTGCCCTGCCTGACTACGACCGCAAGCTGGATGAATTTCTGGAACCGTGGCAGGCTGGACATGGATTCGATGCGACCTGCTGGCACGACCTGCTGCTGGCCGAGGCAGCCCGCGCTGCCAGAGCCGGGCGGGAGCTGTTCTGCGCCGCCTGGAACGACTGCAAAGAAGACCTCGTCCTGGCCCGCATCGAGGCCGAGAATAAAGCAAAGACCGATGCCGCCCGCGCCAAGGCCGTGGCAGGCGTCAACGATAAATTCGCCGAACCGCTGGAACGGCTCGAAGCGGCCGCTGCGCTGCTGGGCGAGGTGGAACGGCTGGCCGAAGCAGGGGAGTGGACCCCGCTCTACGACCGGCTCACCCCCTATGTGCTCGGCATGGAGCCGATGCCCGGCCTGAAGGGGATGAAGAAGCGGCTGACCGGAGAGCACAAAGCCGCCGTCAAGACCCGCGCCGACGAAGCGGCTGCGCTGTTCGGGCAGATCCTGGAACTGATCTCTTGCAGTGAAGACGAGGCCGAAGCCGACCGCGCCGCCGCCCTGCCCCGCCTGCGGGCCCTGTTTGCCGCCGTGCGGGCGTTCGATGCCCGCTTTGCGGCCAAAAAGCAGGAGCGGAAGCTGCTGGAGTTCAGTGACTTCGAGCATCAGGCGCTCCGGCTCCTCCGCAGCCCGGACGGCACCCCCACCCCGCTGTGCGAGACCATCCGGCAGAACTATGCGGCCGTCATGGTGGACGAGTATCAGGACACCAACGCCTTACAGGACGCACTCTACCGCTGTCTGGCTTCGCCCGCCGGGGACGACCTCTTCCTTGTGGGCGATTTGAAACAGAGCATCTACCGCTTCCGGCAGGCAGACCCCAGCATCTTCCGGGAAAAGCTGGATGCCTGGCCGCTCCTGCCCGGCGGCGCGGCCCGCCCCCGCCCGGCGGAAGGGACGCCCGGCCAGAACGCGCTGCTGGCGCTGGATGCGAACTTCCGCAGTGCGCCGGAAGTGGTGCGGGGCATCAACTTCCTGTTTGAGCAGCTCATGACCCCCGCCCTGGGCGATACGGCCTACGGCGACGGTCAGCGGCTGGTCTGCGGCGCACCGGGCGAATATGCGGGCAGCGTGGAGGCCTGCTTCCTGCCCGACGACACCGCCGAGACGGACGCAGAGTGCATCGCCCGGAAGATCGAAGCCCTGATGGCCTCCGGGGAGCAGGTGCGGGACGGCGGCTCCACCCGCCCGGTGCAGTACGAGGATTGCTGCATCCTGCTGGCGGCACGCGGTGACTTCCCGGCCTATGTGGAAGCCCTGACCGCCCACGGCATCCCTGTCTATGCGGACGCCCGCGAAAATCTGCTGGATGCGCCCCACATCCGGCCCCTGATCGCGCTGCTGAAGGTCATCGACAACCCGGCGCAGGATATCTATCTTGCCGCCGCCATGCTGGGCCCGCTGTTCGGCTTTACGGACGACGACCTGGTCCGCCTCCGTGCCCGCGCGGAGGAATTGCAGAAACAGCAGGACGAGGCCCGCCGTGCCGCACAGGAGGCGGCAGGGGAGACGCCTGCACCGCAGCACCGCCAGCGGATGAGCCTGTACGGGGCACTGCTGTTGACCGTGAACAGCGCCGAAGAAAGCCCCTTTGAACAGAAGGTCCGGGCGTTCTATGCCCGGCTGACCGAGCTGCGCCGGATGGCCCGGAGCGTGCCGGTGGAACAACTGCTCGAAGAGATCTTTGTGTCCACGGGCTATCTGGCCGCGCTGGGCGTGATGGAGAACGGCACCAAGCGCCGGGAAGATGCCCGGCGGTTCGCGTCCTTCTGTGCCGGGGCCGGGGCAAACGGCATCTCCGGCCTCATCCGCGCCATCGACGCCGCCGCGCAGGCAGGCTCCACCGGGCAGGAGACCGTGCCCGGCGGCTCCCGCCCCGGCTGTGTGACCATCATGACCATCCACCGTTCCAAGGGCCTGCAGTTCCCGGTGGTCTTTGTGGCGGATACGGCCCGGCGGTTCAATGCCGCCGATACCCGCCAGCCGGTGCTGCTCCACCGGGTGTACGGGGCCGGGCTGCGCCTACGCCCCGAAGACGGCGAAGGCTCCTATAAAACGGCGGCCTACGCGGCGCTGGCCAATGTCCATGCCGCCGAACTGCGCAGCGAGCAGATGCGCCTGCTGTATGTGGCGCTCACCCGCGCACAGGACAAATTGATCCTGACCATCCCGCTGGGCATGACCAAAACGACCAACCCGCTGGCGAAAGCGGCGGCCTTCCTCGCGGCGGGCGCAGGGGAGACGCTGAACCGGCAGGCCAACAGCTTCGCCGACTGGCTGCGCACGGCCCTGCTCGTCCATCCCAACGGCGGGCCGCTGCGCCGCCTGGCCGAGAACCTCGAACTGCCGTTTGCGGACACCCGCAGCACCATCGACTTTTCCTTTGAAGAGGCTCCGGAAGAGCTCCAGCCCGCAGCGGAAGAAGCCCCGGCCCCGGAAGCCCCCGCCGCCGACCCGGTGTTGACGGAACAGCTGCGGCAGGGCTTTGCCTGGCAGTACCCGGCGGCTTCGCTGGCGGCAGTGCCCGCCAAGGTCAGCGTCACGAGCATCGTGCACAAGCGGGAGCAGACGGCGCTGGAGCGCCCCGGCTTCCTCTCCAAGGATGGCCTGACGGCCGCAGAGATGGGCACGGCGCTGCATGCCTTCCTCGAACACGCCGACTTTGCCGCCCTTGCCGCTGCAAAGACATCCGGCACCCTCGATGAGGCCATCTGCGCCGAACGGGACCGTCAGGTGGCCGTGCAGCTGACCCCGCCGGAGATCGCGGAAAAGCTGGACGTCCGCCGCATCCGCCGCTTTGCCGAGAGCGATGCCTTTGCCCGCATCTGTGCGGCAGATGCCGTGCTGCGGGAGCTGGCCTTCATCACGGCCCTGCCCGCCTCGGCGGTGCTGGCTGCACAGGGCAGCGCGGCCCCGGAGGGCGAAGCGGCGAAGGCCAGCGTCCTCGTGCAGGGCATTGCGGACATCGTGCTCGTCTTCCCGGACCATCTCGAACTGCTGGATTATAAGACCGACCGCCGCAAGACCGAGGCCGACTTCCTCGCCGCCTACCGCGCCCAGCTCAACCTGTACGCCCTCGCCATCGACAAGCGCTTTGCGCCGAAGAAGGTGACCTATAAGGGCATCTATTCGCTGGAACTGGGAAAGCTGATCGAGGTATAAACCTCTCAGTCTCGCCTACGGCTCGCCAGCTCCCCTGGTAGGGGAGCCACTGGCGAGTCGGTGATGGTCGTACTGGACGAGCAAAGTTTTTCGTATTCGTAAACGGCCGGGCTCCGCTGCCGAGATTCACGGTTGCTGGCCCAGCATCCCTGTTAGAGCGCAGTCCCGCAACTGCTGCCAAGGAGAACAGGGCCCGGCGCCTTGCGCCCGATTGGGCCTATGCGGATAGCAGGGCTTGCCCGGCCTGCCAAGGGCTCCCCTATCAGGGGAGCTGTCTGCGAAGCAGACTGAGAGGTTGGGATAATTTTCTGCAAAATCACATAAAAATGCTTGACAGGCTCTGCCGTGTGTGGTAAACTGTTCCGGTAAAGAAAGCAGCTACGGCCTGGCCGCGCTCGCCTTGTGAGGGACAACATCCTCCGGGCTATACGAAAAACCGGTTCGTTTTGTGCGAACTGCGCTTTTGAGTGAATTTTGCGCGGCTGTCCTGAAACATGGGCGGCCGCGTTTTCTATGCCAAATATTGCAACACTATGGATTATTGTTTGGAGGTGCATTCATTATCGCTACCGCTGGAAAGTCGAAGGAACTGGAGATCAACGGCCAGATCCGTGATCGTGAAGTTCGCCTGATCGGAGCAGACGGCGAGCAGAAGGGCGTTGTCACCATTCAGGTGGCCATGCGCGCTGCTGAGGAGGCCGGCCTCGATCTGGTCAAGATCGCACCGCAGGCTGTACCGCCTGTGTGCAAGGTGCTGGACTACGGCAAATACCGTTTTGAACAGCAGAAGAAGGAGAAGGAAGCCAAGAAGAACCAGAAGGTGGTCGAAGTCAAGGAGACCCGCCTCTCGCTCAACATTGACACCAACGACTTCAACACCAAAGTGAACCAGACCGCCAAGTTCCTGGCAGCCGGCCACAAGGTGAAGGCTTCGATCCGCTTCCGCGGCCGTGAGATGGCGCACAGCGCTCTGGGTGCTGACGTGCTGAAACGCTTTGCCGAGACTCTGCCCCAGGCAAGCATGGATAAGCCGCCGGTGCTTGAGGGCCGCACGATGTCCATTCTGCTGATCCCGAAACCCAATAAGGACTAATTTTAGGAGGAAACTAAAATGGCTAAGATGAAACTGAAGACGCACTCCGGCGCTAAGAAGCGCTTTAAGCTGACCAAGAACGGCAAGATCAAGCGCGGCCACGCATTCCGCAGCCACATCCTGACCAAGAAGACCACCAAGCTGACCCGTGGTTATCGTCAGCCCAGCTACGTTGATAAGACCAACGCAGCTACCATCAAGAGCATGCTGCCCTACGCCTGAGTAAGCGAGCCGCACGCACAACCAAGACATTGACAGAAACTAAAGGAGATATATAAAATGGCACGTATTAAGGGCGCTACGATGACTCACAAACGTCGCAAGAAGATGCTGAAGCTGGCAAAGGGCTTCTACGGCTGCAAGAGCAAGCACTTCAAGATGGCCAAGCAGCAGGTCATGAAGAGCGGCAACTACGCTCTGGCTGGCCGCCGCATGAAGAAGCGTCAGTTCCGCAACCTGTGGATCACCCGCATCAACAATGCGGTCCGTCCTCTGGGCATGAACTACTCTACCTTCATGGCTGGCCTGAAGAAGGCAGGCATCGAGCTGAACCGCAAGATGCTGAGCGAGATGGCCATCAACGATCCTCAGAGCTTTGCAGCTCTGGTCGAGACCGTCAAGAACGCCTAATAGAACTTGACAAAGACGCCCGCGCGTATGATTACGCGGGCGTCCTTTTTGTATCTTTCTGGATTCGGGAGGAGCCTGCATGGACGAAAAAATCACCAGCCGGGACAACGCGAAGATCAAATACGCCTGCCGCCTTTCTTCCAGTGCGGCCTTCCGCCGCAGCGAGGGGCGTTTTCTGGCCGAGGGGCGCAAGCTCTGCCCGGAGCTCTGCCGCGGGGCTGAGCTGGAAACGCTGTTCTACACCGGGGCCGCTGCCGAAAAATGCCCGGAGCTGCTCACGCTGCCCGGCGAACATTATCTGGTGGAGGACCATGTGGCGGACAAGCTCGCCGATGTGGGCACCCATCAGGGAGTGTTCGGCGTGTTCCGCACTCCGGTGCATACACTGAATGAAGTGCGCACCGGCGGGCGATATCTGGCGCTGGAGCGGGTGCAGGACCCCGGCAATGTGGGCACCCTGCTGCGCTCGGCGGCGGCATTCGGCTTTGATGCCGTCCTCCTGAGTGATGGCTGTGCGTCTCCGTTTGCCCCCAAGACCCTGCGGGCCTCCATGGGCGCGGCGGTGCGGGTGCCGGTCATTGAGGCCGGTGCCCTGCCGGAGGCCATCGCAGCCCTGCGGGAAAAGGGCATCACCTGCCTCGCGGCGGCGCTGTACCAGTCCCAGCCGCTGAGCGCGGCGGCGTCCCGCTATCCGGGCGGCGTCTGCGTCGTCATCGGCAGCGAGGGCCAGGGCCTGACCGATGCGGCCATCGCCGCCTGCGACGGCACCGTCCGCATCCCGATGACCGACCGGGTCGAGAGCCTGAATGCGGGCATCGCGGGCAGCATCCTGCTGTGGCATTTCCGGGAGGAGAGCCTGTGAGCGGGCCGGACCCTGCCTGGGGTCAGACCAGCTTCTTCCCGCCCGAACCGGCCCCCGACCCGCTGCTCTGCTGGCTCTGGCTGGCCGGGACGCTGGGCGTGGGCAGCAGCCACAACGGCAGCGTTCTGGATGCGTTTGGCGGGGCGCAGGAGGCGTGGGAGCAGCGGGGGAGCGATGCGTTCCGCTGCGCGGCAGGGCCGGGGGCAGCGCAGCGGGCGCTCCTGCCCGACCACACGCCGGAGCATTACCGCGCCTTTGCGCGGCGGTGTGCGGCCCGGAATATCCGCATCCTGACCTATGAAGACCCGGACTATCCGCTGGCGCTGACCCGCATCCCGGATATGCCGCTGGTGCTCTACTGCACCGGGGACCCGGCCTGGCTCAACCAGCCCGGCACCGTGGGGATGGTGGGCAGCCGCAAGCCCACCGAGTACGGCCTGCAGGCCGCAGAGGACATCGGGCGGGGGCTGGCCAGAGCCGGTGCCATCGTGGTGAGCGGCCTGGCCGACGGCCTCGACAGCGCCGGGCACCGTGCCGCCGTGCGGGAAGACCGCCCCACCATCGGGGTGCTGGGCGTCCCGATCGACAAGACCTATCCCGCCACCAACCGGGAACTGCGCCGGAAGATCGAGGCCAACGGCTGCGTTATCAGCGAGTATCCGCCGGAGAGCGCAGCCATTGGCCGTGTGGGCTTTTTGCAGCGCAACCGGCTCATTGCGGCGCTGTCGATGGCGCTGGTGGTGGTGGAAGCCCAGGAAAAAAGCGGCACCATGTCCACGGTGGGCCATGCGGAGCGGTATGGCAAGCCGGTGTTTGCGGTGCCGGGCAGCATCTATTCGCCCAACTCCGCAGGCACCAACGGCCTGCTGCGGGAAGGGCGGGCAAAGGCCGTCTGCAAGGCGGAAGATCTGTTTGAGACGCTCCACCTGACCCCGGCTGCGCTTCGCCCGGCGGTGCCCCGCCCGGCACCTGCCGCGATGAGCGAGACCGAGCGGAAGGTGCTGGCCTGCATCGGGGCCAAAGCGAAGGGCGTGGAGGAACTGGGCCTGCAAAGCGGCCTGCCCACCGCGCTGCTGCTGGGCACGCTCATGAAACTGGAGCTGACCGGCCGGGTGGCCTGCCTGCCGGGCAAACGGTATATTCTGCGCTAGGTGCGCACATGTTAAGTTGAGCATTCAAACCTCTCAGTCATCGCTGCGCGGTGCCGGGCGCCCCGGAGCGGGGAGCCTTTGGCAGGCCGGGCAGCAGATGGCAAGGTTTTTTATATAGGAGAGAAACTATGTCAAAACTGGTGATCGTGGAGTCGCCTGCAAAGGCGAAAACCATCGGCAAATATCTGGGCAGCGACTACGAGGTGACGGCCAGCATGGGCCACATCCGCGACCTGCCCGCCTCCCAGCTGGGCATTGATGTCGAACACGGCTATACGCCGCAGTACATCAGCATCAAGGGCAAGGAAAAGCTCATCAAGGAGCTCAAGAGCAAGGCCAAGCACTCCGACGGCGTCCTTCTCGCGACCGACCCGGACCGTGAGGGCGAAGCCATCAGCTGGCATCTGGCCAATATCCTGGGTCTGGACCCCCATGAGCCCAACCGCGTGACCTTCGACGAGATCACGAAAAAGGGCGTGCAGGAGGGCATGGCCCACCCCCGCGCCATCGACGAAGACCTGTTCAATGCCCAGCAGGCCCGCCGTGTGCTGGACCGTCTGGTGGGCTATAAGCTCAGCCCGTTCCTCTGGCGGAAGGTCCGCCGGGGCCTGTCGGCCGGCCGTGTCCAGAGCGTGGCCGTCCGCCTCATCGACGACCGCGAAAAGGAGATCGAGGGCTTCAAGCCCGAAGAATACTGGAACGTGGATGCCACCCTCGGCGTGGGGCACAAGAGCTTCACGGCCCGCCTGGCCTCCGACGACAAGGGCAAAAAGCTGCTGCCGCACACCGAGGCCGAGGCCCGCGCCATCGAAAAGGGGCTGGAAGGGGCCGAGTACACGGTGGGTGAGCTGAAAAAAGGCAAGCGCGCCAAGCAGCCCACCCCGGCGTTCATCACCAGTACCTTGCAGCAGGAGGCGTCCCGCCGCCTGGGCTTTACGGCCACCCGCACCATGCGCGCGGCCCAGACGCTGTACGAAGGCGTGGATATCGCGGGCCACGGCACCATGGGTCTGATCACCTATATGCGTACCGACAGCCTGCGCATCTCCGACGAAGCGGTAAACGCAGCCAAGGAGTATATTGCGGGCGCTTACGGCGAATCGTATATCTGCCCCTATAAGCGCACCTGGAAGACCAAGAGCGCGACCGCTGCGCAAGACGCCCACGAAGCCATCCGTCCCTCGGTGCCGTGCCTGACGCCCGACGAGGTGGACAAGAGCATCAGCGGCGACACCGCCAAGCTCTACCGGATGATCTGGAGCCGCTTCATGGCCAGCCAGATGGCCGACTGCCAGCAGGACACCGTGTCCGTGACCGTGTATGCGGGCGGCTACCGATTCAAGGCCAGCGGCTACACCGTCACCTTTGATGGCTTCACCGCCCTGTATGAGGAGGCCACGGACGAGAAGGAAAAGAAGGAGACCAGCCTGCCCCCGCTGGAGCAGGGCCAGGTGCTCAAGCTGCGGGAGCTGAAGAGCGAACAGAAGTTCACCCAGCCCCCCGCCCGCTACACCGAAGCCACCCTCATCAAGGCGCTGGAAGAAAACGGCATCGGCCGCCCCTCCACCTATGCGCCCATCATCACCACCATCATCGACCGCGGCTATGTGGAGCGCGACCAGAAAAAGCTCAAGCCGACCCTGCTGGGCCGCGCCGTGGACGGCCTGATGCTGGAGCAGTTCCCCCACATCGTGGATGTGGACTTCTCCGCCGAGATGGAAAAGAACCTCGACAAGGTCGAGAGCGGCAAGGCCGACTGGCACAAGACCGTGGACGACTTCTATCAGGGCTTTGCAGCCAGCCTCGAACAGGCGGAAAAGAACATGGAAGGCAAGAAGGTCAAGGTGCCGGACGAGCCGTCCAGCGAGGTCTGCGACCTGTGCGGCCGCCCCATGGTCATCAAGGTGGGCAAGTACGGCAAGTTCCTGGCCTGCAGCGGCTTCCCGGAGTGCCGGGGCACCAAGCGCCTGGTCAAGGACACCGGCGGCATCTGCCCCAAGTGCGGCAAGGGCCGTATGCTGGAGCGCAAGAGCGCCAAGGGCCGCATCTACTACGGCTGCGAGCGCTACCCCGACTGCGATTTCATGACCTGGGATACCCCCGTCCCCACCAAGTGCGAAAAGTGCGGCTCCACCCTCTTCCGCAAGGGCTCCAAGCTCTACTGCGCCAAGGAGGGCTGCGGGTTCGAGATGCCGGTGCCGAAGAAGGAGTAAGACCCGCTCAGGCCGCTTCGCGTCCAGCTCTTCCAAAGGGCGGGCTTTTTCAGCGAGTACGATAAAGTTTTCCTCTTTGCCAAAAGGCAATGACGGAGAGTGCTTGATGAAAGGAAACATCAATGAGTCGATATCATGTAACAGTTTTAGGTGCCGGTCTGGCGGGCTGCGAGGCGGCGCTCTGGCTGGCGGGCAAGGGCGTGGACGTCACGCTCTATGAGCAGAAGCCTACCCACTTTTCCCCGGCCCACAAGAGCGAAGGTTTTGCAGAGTTGATCTGCTCCAACAGCCTGAAAGCTGAGCGGCTGGATTCCGCTTCCGGCCTGCTGAAAGAGGAGATGCGCCGGATGGGCAGCCAGCTGCTGTCTGCCGCCGAGGAGGCCCGCGTGGCCGCCGGCGGCGCGTTGGCTGTGGACCGCGACGCCTTCAGCGCTGCCGTCACCCGCCGGGTGGAGCAGTGCCCGAACATCACCGTCCGGCGGGAGCGGGTGGAGCAGATCGACGAGAGCGCTCCCATCCTGGTGGCCACCGGCCCGCTGACCGACGGTGCGCTGGCCGACGAGATCGGCCGCCTGACCGGCGACGAGCGGCTGCATTTCTACGATGCTGTGGCCCCCATCGTCACGGCCGAAAGCCTGGACTACGACCGGGTCTTCGCCGCGTCCCGCTACGACCGGGGCGAGGCGGATTACCTGAACTGTCCGTTCAACAAGGCCGAGTACGAGGCATTCCATGCAGCGCTGGCGTCTGCCGAGCGCGCCCCGCTCCACGATTTTGACGCCGGTGCCGAGCAGGGAGCCGCGCCCGACCCGGATGCCCACGGCAAAAAGGCCGACACCGTCACGGTCTATGAGGGCTGTATGCCCATCGAGATCATGGCGGCCCGCGGTGCCGACACCATGCGGTTCGGCCCGCTGCGCCCGGTGGGTCTGGTGGACCCCAACACCGGCCACCGCCCCTGGGCGAACGTCCAGCTCCGCGCCGAGAACAAGGAGCGGACGCTGTACAACATCGTCGGCTTCCAGACGAATCTGAAGTGGGGCGAGCAGAAGCGGGTGTTCCGCATGATCCCCGGCCTCGAAAACGCCGAGTTCGTGCGGTACGGCGTCATGCACCGGAACACCTTCCTCGATGCGCCCCGTGTGCTGAACGCGGGCCTTTTCCTGAACGAGCACCCCAACGTCTTCTTTGCGGGCCAGATCACCGGCTTTGAGGGCTATATGGAAAGCGCTGCCTGTGGTCTGCTGGCGGCCCGCAGCCTGTATGCCCGCCTGACCGGCAGGCAGCTGCCCCCGCCCCCGGCGGACACCATGTGCGGTGCGCTGCTCCAGTATCTGACCACCGAGAACAAGCACTTCCAGCCGATGGGCGCGAATATGGGCATCCTGCCCCCGCTGCCCGCCGAGACCCGCCCGCGCGACAAGCGCCTGCGCTACATGGCTGTGGCCGAACGTGCCGTGGCCAGCTTCCAGCAGTGGCTGGACGAAACGTCTCTGTAAGAAAGAACCTCTCAGTCTGCTTCGCAGACAGCTCCCCTGATAGGGGAGCCTCTGGCGAAAAGAAAAACTTTTGCGAAATGCCAAGGCCTCCTCTGTTAGGAGAGGTGGCATCGCGCAGCGATGACGGAGAGGCTGAACATCCCAGAAACAGAAGGGAGAACTACTATGAAGATCATCGTGGACATGATGGGCGGCGACAACGCCCCGCTGGCTGTGCTGGAAGGCGCAGCCGCAGCTGTCAAGGAGTATGGCGTCTCGCTCATCGGCGTGGGCAATGAGGAGCTGGTCCGCAAGACCGCCGCAGAGCACAATATCCCGCTGGACGGCATCGAGCTGGTGAACTGCACCGAGACCATCGAGATGTGCGATGAGCCTGCCCGTGCCATCCGCAGCAAGAAGGATTCCTCCATCGTCGTGGGCCTGAACCTGCTCAAGGAGGGCCGGGGCGACGCCTTTGTCTCTGCCGGCAGCACCGGCGCACTGCATGTGGGCGCCAGCCTCATCGTCCGCACCCTGAAGGGTGTCAAGCGTCCGGCGCTGGCCACCATGGTGCCCGCCAAAAAGCAGGCCTACCTGCTGCTGGACTGCGGCGCGAACGTTGAGTGCCGCCCTGAAATGCTGGCCGCATTCGCCGTCATGGGCAGCTGCTACGTGAACAGGGTCGAGGGCCGCACCTCGCCCAGCGTGGCGCTGGCGAACAACGGCGCAGAGGAGTCGAAGGGCACTCCGATGCTCAGAGAGGCCCACCAGCTGCTCAAGACCACCCCCGGCATCCGTTTCGTGGGCAACATCGAGCCTCGCGACGTGCCGAATGGTGAGGTGGATGTCGTGGTCTGCGACGGCTTCACCGGCAACGTCATTCTCAAGCTGACCGAGGGCGTGGCCAAAATGCTGCTGGGGATGCTCAAGGAGATGTTCCTCCGGAACCTTGGCGGCAAGGTGGCCTATCTGCTGCTCAAGAGCGGCGTGTCCGACCTCAAGCACCAGATGGACAGCGAGGAGTACGGCGGCGCACCCTTCCTGGGGGCAAGGCAGCCGGTCATCAAGGCCCACGGCTCCTCCAAGGCCAAGGGCATCAAGAACGCCATCCGTCAGGCGAAGATCTGCGTGGAGAACGACCTGTGCGGCACCATGCAGAAGGCGCTGGATGACCTGAACGCCCCGGCTGCGGAATAAAAACGGTTTTGAGGATTATAGAACGGCATTGCGTCTGACCTGCGGAAGACCGCATCCGGCCGCAATGACATAAGGGAGATAGAGCATCTATGAGTCATCCACTCGAAACGATCATTGGCTACAAATTCAAGAACCCCAGGCTGCTGGAAACGGCGCTCACCCACACCAGCTACGCCAACGAGAGCCGTGCCCCGGTGCAGCACAATGAGCGACTGGAATTTCTGGGCGACAGTGTGCTGCAGATCGTGTCGGCTGATTACCTGTTCCACGCCTACGCCGACCGCCCGGAGGGCGATCTGACCCGCATCCGCTCCAGCCTCGTCAGCGAGGGGGCGCTGTTCCAGTTCGCACAGGAGATCAACCTGGGCGACTATCTGCGCCTGGGCCGCGGCGAGGAGCGCTGCGGCGGCCGCACCCGCCCCAGCGTCGTGTCCGATGCGTTCGAAGCCGTCATCGCGGCGCTGTATCTGGACGGCGGCATGGAGGTGGCCCGCAATTTCATCCTGCCCTTCATCACCGAGGGCAAACATGCCGAGGCCGACTACAAGACCCGTTTGCAGGAGATCGTCCAGCAGAACCCGGAGGAAAAGCTCAGCTACGTGGTCGAGCAGGAGTCCGGCCCCGACCACGACAAACATTTCGTGGTGGCCGTGCGCTTCAACTCCGACAAGGTGGCCCGCGGCGAGGGCCGCAGCAAAAAAGTGGCAGAGCAGCATGCCGCCCGTGAGGCGCTCAAGCTGCTGGGAGTCATAAAGGAAAAGTAAGCGGATGGTATTTAAGGAACTGGAGATCCAGGGCTTCAAGAGCTTTCCCGATAAAGTCAAGATCACCTTTGGCGAGGGCGTCACCGGCGTCGTCGGGCCAAACGGCTCCGGCAAGTCGAATCTGTCGGACGCGGTGCGGTGGGTGCTGGGTGAGACCAGCGCCCGCCAGCTGCGCGCGGCGGGCAAGATGGAGGATGTCATCTTCGGCGGCACCCGCCGCCGGGGGGCCATGGGCTTTGCTCAGGTGCGCCTGACGCTGGACAACAGCGCCCACACGCTGGATCTGGACGCCGACGAAGCTGTCATCGGCCGCAGGTATTACCGCTCCGGCGAGAGCGAGTACAGCATCAACGGCCAGGTCTGCCGGTTGAAGGATGTCTATGAGCTGCTGCTGGACACCGGCATTGGGCGGGACGGCTATTCGGTCATCGGGCAGGGCCGCATCGCCGAGATCGTGGCTGCCAAGAGCACCGAGCGCCGGGAGATCTTTGAGGAAGCCTGCGGCATCGCCAAGTACCGCTACCGCAAAAACGAGGCCGAACGCCGTCTGGCGGCAGCCGCAGAAAATCTGGAGCGCCTGCGGGACATCCTGGGCGAGCTGGAAGCCCGCGTCGGACCGCTGGAAAAAGAGAGCGCCAGGGCCGAGACCTTTCTTGCCCTGAGCGCGCAGCGCAAGACGCTGGAAGTCACGCTCTGGACCGACGGCGTCCACCGCGCCAGAGAGGCCGTCCGCCGCCAGGTGCGGGATCACGAGACGGCCCAGGCCGACTATGAACGCTTCGATCGGCAGGTCAAAGCCGCTGAGAGCGAGGCTGAGGAGATCCGGATGCAGGCACAACAGCTGACCATTGCGGTCGAGCGCCTGAATGGGGATATCCGCAGCATCACCGAGCAGATCAGCGGCAGCGAGAGCCGGATCGCCGTGCTGGAAAATGACATCGCCCGCAACGAGGAGAGCGCCGAAGAACTGCGGGCCGAGCTTGCCGCCGGTCAGCAGGACAGCACCGAAGCAGCCGCCGCATTGGAGCGCCACCGCGCAGTGGCCGCCTCCATGGAAGCCGCCGGGCAGCAGCTGGCCGCAGAACTGGCGGCACTGAACGAAGCACTGGACCGCCTGACCCACGACAACGACCGCAGCGGGGCACGGAAGGACAGCCTGCGGACGGAGATCACGGCGCTGACGGCCCGGCGCACCGAAGCACAGGTGGCCAGAGCCGCCGCCGAGGCCGCTGCTGAAACGGCGAAGAGCCGCCTGCCTGCGCTGGAAGAAGCCGCCGGGGCGCTGACGGCCCAGCGGGACGACGCCAAGCAGGACCTTGCGGATACCGTGAAGTACCGCGCGATGCTGGCGGAGAACGAAACACAGCTGGCCAATGTCCGCGCGGGCCTGGAACTGAAGCACAAGGCCCGCCGCGCCGCGCTGGATGCCGCCGACGACGACGAGCAGAAGCTCAGCCGTGCACTGGATGCGGCCCGCCAGCGGCTCTCGGTGCTGCGGGAGCTGGAAAAGAACATGGACGGCTACCAGAACTCCGTCAAGACCGTTATGCGGGCCGCATCGGCCCGGCGGCTGCGGGGCATCATCGGGCCGGTGTCCTCCATCCTGCGCGTGGAACCGGGCCGGGAAGTCGCCATCGAGACCGCACTGGGCGGTGCCTTGCAGAACATCGTGGTGGAGAACGAAGCCGCTGCCAAGGCGGGCATCGCCCTGCTGCGCAGCGAGAACGCGGGCCGCGCCACCTTCCTGCCGCTGGATACCGTCCAGCCCGGCGTGTTCCGGGGGCGGCTGACCGGTTCGGCCCGGCTGGCTTCCAGCCTGGTGCAGGCCGATGCACGGTATGCCAATATCGTTTCCAATCTGCTGGGCCGGATCGTGGTGGTGGACGACATCAACGAGGCTTCCCGCGTGGCGCGGGACCTCGGCTACCACAATAAGGTCGTCACGCTGGACGGTCAGGTCGTCAACGCGGGCGGCAGCTTCACGGGCGGCAGCGTCCAGCGCAGTGCGGGTCTGTTCACCCGCAAACAGGAGCTGGAAGAGCTGCGGGTGAAGGCTGCAAAGCTGCAAAAGGACTGCCTTGCCGCGCAGGAGAAGACCGACCAGTGCAAGGCGCAGATGGATGCCGTTTCCGCCGAGCTGACCGCCGCGAACAGCGAACAGATCACGGCTGCGAACGACCGGGTCCGGGCCGAAGCAGAGCAGAAGCGGCTGGAAGCCGCCGTGGAGCAGGCCGAAACGGCCCTCGCTGCCCGCCGGAAGGAGATCGACACCCTCAACGCCCAGCGGACCGAAAGCCGCACCAGAGCGGCCGAGGCCGAGGGGCAGGAGGCGGAGTGCGCTGCGGCCCTTGCGGAAAAGTCGGCGGAACTCCAGCGCATCGCCAAGGGCGACGATGCCTTCCTGACCCGCCAGCGGGAGCTGGCCGACCAGCTCAGCGCCAAGCGGCTGGAGCAGATCACCCGCCAGAAGGACGCCGAGCTGGCGCAGGCGCAGATCGCCGCGCTGGAACAGCGCACCAGAGACGCCGCTGCCCGCAAAGCATCGCTGGAAGAGAGCCTGACTGCGCTGGCCGATCGCAGCGCGGTCTGCCGGGCGGAGATCGAAGCCATCCGGAAGGCCAAGAGCGAGAGCGCAGAGCAGATCGCTGCGAAGGAAGCAGAGATCCGCCGGGCCACCGAGGAGCGCCTGACCCGCCAGAAGGCTGAGACCGAAGCGCTGGCCAGGGCTCGCACCGCCGCCGATGAGCGGGAGGAGATGAGCCGGGAGATGGCCCGTCTGGCCGAGCGGAAAGCGGCAGCGGAGAGCGAGTACGATGCCACCGCCGCCAAGCTCTGGGATGAATACCAGCTGACCGTCTCGCAGGCCGAAGCGCTCTGTGTGGACTTCGACAGCCTGACTGCCCTGCGGGCGCAGGCGGCCGAGGTGCGGAACAAGATCCGTGCGCTGGGCAGCGTGAACGTCCGCGCCATTGAGGAATACCGGGAAGTCAAGGCCCGGTACGACACCCTGCGGGTGCAGGTGGCGGATGTGGAGGGCAGCCGGAACGAGCTGAGCCGGATGATCTCGCAGCTGTCGAGCCAGATGCGGGAGATCTTCACCGACAGCTTCCGCGCCATCAACGAAAACTTTGGCCGCATCTTTGCCGAGCTGTTCGGCGGCGGCGAAGCCAGCCTGGTGCTGGAAGATGAATCGGACGTGCTGGGCTGCGGCATTGGCATCCGGGTCGCACCGCCGGGCAAGGTCATCAAGAATCTGGAAGCCCTTTCGGGCGGCGAGCAGGCACTGGTGGCCATCAGCATCTATTTTGCGATCCTGGCCGTCAACCCCGCGCCCTTCTGCATCCTCGATGAGATCGAAGCCGCGCTGGACGACGCCAACGTCAGCCGCTTTGCACAGTACCTCCGCCGCGTGAGCGACCGGACGCAGTTCATCGTCATCACCCACCGCCGGGGCACCATGGAGGCCGCAAATGTCCTCTACGGTGTCACCATGCAGGAGGATGGCGTGTCAAAGCTGCTCAAACTTGACCTCGAACAGGTTGACGCGACACTGGTTTCGTAGGTATAATAAAAAGAGGGAACTCTCAGTAAAAGGGAAAAACCTCTCAGTCATCGCTTCGCGATGCCAGCTCCCCTGATAGGGGAGCCACTGGCGAAGAGGCGAAGTCTGCGGAATGCCAAGGCCTCTCCTACCAGGAGAGGTGTCACCGAAGGTGACGGAGAGGTTGTACGAAGGAACCCCTGCCCTTGGAAGAGGCCGCACGGAGTAAAACGTAGGAGAAAAGCCGATATGGGACTTTTTGGATTTGGTAAAAAAGAAAAAGACAAGATGAAAGACGGCCTCGAAAAGACCCGCACGGGCTTTTGGGGCAATATCCTGAACACACTCACCGGCAGCAAGATCGACGATGACCTTTACGATGAGCTGGAAGAACAGCTCATCCTGGCCGATGTCGGCGGCGAAGTGGCCATCAAACTGGTGGACAAGCTCCGCGACCGCGTGAACGAAAAGGGCCTGAAGACCGGTGAGCAGGCGGCGGACGAGCTGCGCGAGCTCATCGCGGACGAGATGCGCCCTGAAGCAGAGATGCAGCTGGACGGCCACCCCGCCGTCATCCTGGTCATCGGCGTCAACGGCGTGGGCAAGACCACGAGCATCGCAAAGCTGGCCGACTATTACACCCGTCAGGGCCGCAGGGTCATGCTGGCCGCAGGCGACACCTTCCGTGCCGCCGCCAGCGAGCAGCTGGAGATCTGGGCCGACCGCGCCGGGGTCCCGCTGGTCAAGGCCGGTGAGGGAGCCGACCCCGCCGCCGTCATTTTTGACACGGTGAAGTCTGCCACCGCCCGCGGCTATGACATGGTCATTGCCGACACCGCCGGGCGCCTGCACAACAAGGCGAACCTGATGGGCGAGCTGGCCAAGATCAGCCGCAGCGTCAAAAAAGCGGCCCCAGATGCCAGCCTGGAGACCCTGCTGGTGCTGGATGCCATCACGGGCCAGAACGCCATCAGCCAGGCCAAAGAGTTCTGCAAGGCGGCCAGCGCCACCGGCATCATCCTGACCAAGCTCGACGGCACCGCCAAGGGCGGCTGCGTCGTGGCGGTCAAGCAGCGGCTCGGCCTGCCGGTGCGGTTCATCGGCGTGGGCGAGGGCATCGACGACCTCATTCCCTTCACCCCGGAAGGCTTTGTGGAGGAGCTCATCCCCCGCACCGGCTGGAAGCACTGAGGAGGTACACTCATGAAAATTTGTGCAGCGACCGGCAACGCCGGAAAGCTCCGCGAACTGCGGCGCATCCTCGAAGCCCAGGGCCACGAAGTGGTCAGCCAGAAAGAGCTGGGCATCACCATCGAGCCGGACGAGACCGGCACCACCTTTGCAGAAAATGCCCTCATCAAGGCCGAGACCATCTGCAAGGCCAGCGGCCTGCCCACCATCGCCGATGACTCCGGCCTGTGCGTGGATGCACTGAACGGTGCCCCCGGCGTCTACAGCGCCCGCTACTGCGGCCGCCACGGCGACGACGAGGCCAACAACGATAAACTGCTGGAAGCGATGAAGGACATCCCGGCGGGGCAGCGCGGCGCAAAGTTCGTGGCGGCGGTCTGCTTCATCCTGCCCGATGGCCGGCACCTGACCTGCGTGGGCGAGTGCCCCGGCAGCGTGGCATTTGCGCGGCTGGCAGGGGACTACGGCTTCGGCTACGACCCGCTGTTCATCCCCACCGACTGCGGCGTGGGCAAAACGGGCAGACGCCCCAACACCGAGGGCCGCAGCTATGCGCAGCTGACCCCCGACGAAAAGGACGCCATCAGCCACCGCGGCAACGCGCTGGCCGAGATGGAACAGAAACTGCCGGGATTTCTGGCAGAACGATGAACCAATGATTCTGTACGGAGAAGACCGTATCAACATCAAGATCGAAGGAGAAACTAACTATGCTGACGAGCAAACAGCGCGCGATCCTGCGCGGCAAGGCAAACACCATGGACCCCGTTTTCATTGTGGGCAAGGGCGAGATCGACGAGACCATGATCCAGGGCGTGAAGGACTGCCTCGACGCCCGCGAACTCATTAAGCTGAAGGTGCTGGAAAGCAGCATGTACAATGCCCGCGAGGCTTCCGTCAAGCTGGCCGAGGCCACCGGCGCAGACTGCGTGCAGGTCATCGGCTCCAAGTTCGTGCTCTATCTGCAAAAGAAGAAGGACAGCGCCTACGCTGACCTGCTGAAATGAAAGTCCTGCTGTACGGCGGCAGCTTCGACCCGCCCCACAACGGCCACCTGAACAATCTGCGGGCGGCGGCGGCGCGGGTCCGGCCGGACCGGATCGTGGTCATGCCCGCCGGCTCGTCTCCGTTCAAGCGGGGAACGAGCGCTTCCGGTGCGCTGCGGCTGGAGATGTGCGGCTGTTTTTCCGCGCTGGCGGAGGAAGGCGGCTTCCCGGCTCTGACCGTGAGCGGCTGGGAGGTGCAGCAGGCTGCGCAGGGGAGACGGAACTACACCGTCCTCACGCTGGAGATGCTGGCGGCAGGATCCCCCGGCGCAGAGCTTTATCTCGCCATCGGCAGCGATATGCTGCTGAGCTTTGACGGCTGGTATCGCTGGCAGGACATCCTCAGACTGGCCCGCCTCGTGGTCACGAGCCGGAATGTCGGCGACGACCCGCTCCTCCACGAAAAGGCAAAGCAGCTGGACGCCACCGGGGCCCGCATCCTGTTCGCGCCGGTGGAAGCGCTCCCCATGGCGAGCAGCGCCCTGCGCGCCCGCCTTGCCGCCGGGGAACGCTGTGAAAACGAACTCCCGCCCCTGGTGCGCCGTGTCATCCAGCGCGAGGGGCTGTACCGGGAAACAAAAGGAGACGAAGATCGGAATGACTCTGAAACAGGCAAAAGAGCTTGTGCGCAGCCGCCTGAGCGATCAGCGCTATGAGCACACTCTGAACGTGAAGAAAATGGCCGTCAAGCTGGCGAAGCGCTATGGGGCCGACGAAGAGCAGGCCGCGCTGGCGGCGCTGCTGCACGACGCGGCCAAGGAGATCTCCAAGGACGAGATGCGGGCCATCATGCGGGCGTACCCCAAATACGCTGAGGGCGGCGAAGCGCGCCCGACCCCGGTGTGGCACGGTATCTGTGCCGCCATTCTGGCCCGCACCGAGTGGGGCGTGGAGGATGAGGCCGTCCTCTCGGCCATTGCCTGCCACACGGCGGGCAAGCCGGGCATGAGCAGGCTGGATAAGATCCTCTATCTGGCCGATATGACCAGCGCCGAGCGGGACTGGTCGGGCGTGGACAAGCTGCGCAGGCTGGAACGGAACGATCTGGATGCGGCCATGCTGGTGGCCCTCAAGCAGACGAACGACTTCGTGCTGTCTCAGGGCAAGCCGCTCGACCCCATGTCCAAGGCCGCGTACGAGGACATTCAGGCGCAGGTGGAGGCCCGCGCCAGAACGGCTTGCGGTTCGTCCGACTGACCGGAAATGAAAACCGATTGCAGATTGTGGGGAAGGATGCTATACTAAAAGGTATCATGAATGTGAACCGACCCCGAATGAAAAAGCTGGAGGAAATCTAGGAATGAGTCAAGCTCCGCGCCGCATCAACACCCAACGCTCGCTGAACCGCCCGACGGAACAGCGGCCGACGGAGGCTCCTGCCTCCCGCCCGGCTCCGCTGCAGGGCCAGCCGGATTTCTTCGAAGAGCCGTCTGTGCCGCATCCGGAGCAGAGGCCCCGTCCGGCTGCCCCGGCGCATCCGGCCCCGGCAGCAGGCACCGGTGGAAACGGCGGCAGAACCCCGCCGCCCCGCCGGGGCGGTGCCCATGCGGCCCCCAGTGAGCCGCCCCGCCGCCGCAGCGCCAAGCCCAGAAAGAAGAAAAAAAGAGCCCCCATGTGGCTCCCGCTGGCCGTGACGCTGGCGGTGCTGGCCGTCATTTCGGGCGTCGTGGTCTATGCGGCCGGCATGATAAACCGGGTGGAGGAGAACCTGAAGCCGGAGGAGAACGCTGCTTCGCTGGTGGAGGAGATCCAGACGCTGGAGGAGTACAAGGGCGACGTGGTCAACATCCTCGTCTGCGGCATCGACTACGAGGACGGCCGCGGATATTCTTCCGATGGCACCAACGACGGCATGACGGATATGATCCTGTACTGCCAGTTCGACATCAAGGGCGGTGCACTCCGGATGCTGCAGATCCCCCGCAACAGTCTGGTGGCGACCAAAAGCCGGAAGATCACCCTCTCCAACGGCAAGACCTATTCCGCCTCGAACTACCAGATCAACTCGGTGGCTCTCTCCAACGGCGGCAATGTGGCGGCTCTGGCAGAGGTCATCTACGACCAGTACAAGCTCCCCATCGACTACTATGTCACCATCGACATGCAGGCGCTGGTGGAAATGGTGGATAACTTCGGCGGCATCGAGGTCTATATCCCCCACGACATGTCCTTTGCAGGCAGTGCCCTGAAGCAGGGCTACCGCAATCTGGACGGCGCATCGGCCGAGTTCTTCGTCCGCTGCCGCCACGGCAAGGGCTACTCCAACTCCGATATCGACCGCCTGAACATGCAGCGCTATTTCTATGCCGGCCTGTTCAAGCGGGTGCGCAGCATGGGCGTGACCGACGTCATCAACCAGCTGCCCCTGATCTTCAACAATTATATCCACACCGACATGGACCTGACCACTATCGCCAAGATGCTGGTCTCCTTTACCCGGATCGACAGCGCCAACATCATGCTGGCCCAGACGCCGGTGTTCATGGGCGTACCCAATGTCGGCAAGACCGACAGCTTTGACGGCTACTCCTGCGTGGTGCCGGATGCCGGTTCCATCGCAGAGCTGCTCAACACCTACTTCCGCAATTATACCGGCCCCGTCAGCGCCGAGGAGCTCAACCTTGTGACCAACGACTGGCCCCACGGCACGGCTTCCACCAGCGCCAACGTCCAGTTCGTGGGCCAGCTCGACAAAGAGTCGGATGATGCCATCCTCAGCGGCGACACCGACGTGGCGGGTGCCACCACGACCGACGGCCAGGCGGCCGGGCAGTAACGCAAACAACAGATAGGAGAAATCAGATGGAGAACAACATCGACAGCAAGTCTCTTGCCATTGAGATCGCAAAGATCCTGGATCAGAAAAAGGCACAGGACGTCCGGGTGCTCAAGGTCGAGAGCCTGACCGTCCTCACCGACTACTTTGTCATCGCCTCCGGCACCTCCACCACGCAGGTGGGGTCGCTGGCCGACGAGGTGGAGTTCGCGCTCTCCCAGAAGGGCATCGAGCCCATCAGCACCGAGGGCTTCGACTCCAAGAACTGGGTCCTGCTGGACTACTCGAACGTCATCGTGCATGTGTTTGTGCCCAACACCCGCACCTATTACGATCTGGAGCACCTGTGGGCCGACGGCGAGCCCATCGACATCTCGGAGTATCTGACGCCGGATCACAGCCTGTAAGGGAACATATCCCGGCCCGATGTTTTTTCGGATGCCCTCTCCGTCTCGCATCCGCTCACCAGCCCCCCGGCAGGGGAACCTCTGGCGAAAACGGAAACGTTGCAAGGACTGCCAAGGCCTCTCCTACAAGGAGAGGTGGCATTGCGAAGCAATGACGGAGAGGTTGTATCGAGAAACACCGGACAATGACCGGGATTGTCATAAAAGAATCTTTGGTAGTGAAGAAAAGTCTGGAGCTGATTACAACAATGAAGTATGATTACAAGGCCGTTGAGGCCAAGTGGCAGAAGGTGTGGGAGGACGAAAAGACCTTCCACGCCGAGATCGACCACAGCAAGCCCAAGTTCTACGCCCTCGTCGAGTTCCCGTATCCTTCGGGTGCGGGCCTGCATGTGGGCCACCCCCGCAGCTATACGGCACTGGACGTGGTGAGCCGGAAGCGCCGCCAGAACGGCTACAACGTGCTCTACCCGATGGGCTGGGATGCCTTTGGCCTGCCCACCGAGAACTTCGCCATGAAGAACCACATCCACCCGGCCATCGTCACCAAGAAGAACGTGGATCACTTCCGTGAGCAGCTCAAGGCTCTGGGCTTCTCCTTCGACTGGGACCGCGAGATCAACACCACCGACCCCGAATACTATAAGTGGACCCAGTGGATCTTCTTGCAGCTGTACAAGCACGGCCTGGCCTATAAGAAGGAAATGAACGTCAACTGGTGCACCGGCTGCAAGTGCGTTCTGGCCAACGAGGAAGTGGTCAACGGCGTGTGCGAGCGCTGCGGCAGCGAGGTCGTCCACCGCGTCAAGAGCCAGTGGATGCTGAAGATCACGGCCTATGCCGACAAGCTCATCGACGGTCTGGACGGGCTGGATTACATCGAGCGCGTCGCCACCCAGCAGAAGAACTGGATCGGCCGCAGCCACGGCGCAGAGGTCAACTTCGGCACCACCGCAGGCGATACCCTGACTGTTTACACCACCCGCTGCGATACCCTGTTCGGTGCTACCTACATGGTCGTCTCTCCGGAGCATGCCATGGTCAAGCAGTGGCTGGACAACGGCACCATTCAGAATGCAGAGGCCGTCAAGGCATATCAGGCCGAAGCTGCCCGCAAGAGCGACTTTGAGCGCAGCGAGCTGAATAAGGAGAAGACTGGCGTGAAGCTGGAGGGCGTCATGGGCATCAACCCCGTGAACGACAAGGAGATCCCCATCTTCATCTCCGACTACGTTCTGGCCACCTACGGCACCGGTGCCATCATGGCCGTGCCTGCCCACGATACCCGCGACTGGGAGTTCGCAAAGAAGTTCGGTCTGCCCATCCTTGAAGTCGTCAAGGGCAATACCCCGTCGAATCTGGACGAGGCCGCCTTTACCGATGTGGCCACCGGCACCCTCGTCAACTCCGGCTTCCTGGACGGCCTGTCCGTCGCCGACGCCAAGAAAAAGATGGTCGAGTGGCTGGAGAGCAGCGGCAAGGGCAAGGATAAGGTCAACTACAAGCTGCGCGACTGGGTGTTCAGCCGTCAGCGCTACTGGGGCGAACCCATCCCCATGGTCAAGTGCGAGAAGTGCGGCTGGCAGCCCCTGCCCGAAAGCAGCCTGCCCCTGACGCTGCCCGACATCACCGACTTTGAGCCGGGCCCCGACGGCGAGTCCCCGCTGGCCCGCCACACCGACTGGGTCAAGACCACCTGCCCCTGCTGCGGCGGCCCCGCGACCCGCGAGACCGACACCATGCCCCAGTGGGCCGGTTCCTCCTGGTACTTCCTGCGCTACATGGACCCGCACTGCAAGGACGCCCTCGCTTCCAAGGAGGCGCTGGAGTACTGGTCCCCGGTCGACTGGTACAACGGCGGCATGGAGCATACCACCCTGCATCTGCTGTACAGCCGGTTCTGGCATAAGTTCCTGTACGACATCGGCGTCGTGCCCTCTCCGGAACCCTACCAGAAGCGCACCGCCCACGGCATGATCCTGGGCCTGAACCCCCACAGCTTCGTCAACCTGCCTGCGGAGGAGCAGGAAAAGCTGCTGAAGGAATACGGCAGCCAGAAGGCCGCGGAAAAGGCGCTGGAAGAGAAATACGGCGAGATGGCCCGCCACCCCATCGTCAAGATGTCCAAGAGCCTGGGCAACGTCATCAACCCGGACGAGGTCGTGGATACCTACGGTGCCGACACCATGCGTCTGTATGAGATGTTCATGGGCGACTTCGAGCAGGCAGCTCCCTGGCAGACCTCTGCCATTGCAGGCTGCAACCGCTTCCTGGACCGCGTGTGGGCACTGTCCGACAAGCTGGTCGAGGGTGAGGGCTATCGCCCGCAGGTCGAGACCCTGATGCACCAGACCATCAAGAAGGTCGGCGCGGACATCGAGGGTCTGAAGATGAACACCGCCATTGCACAGCTGATGACGCTGGTCAACACCCTGTACGACAACGGCGGTGCCACCAAGGCCGAGTATGAGACCGTCGTTCAGCTGCTGAATCCGTTTGCTCCCCACATGACCGAGGAGCTGTGGGAGAAGCTGGGCCACAGCCACGACGAGCAGCTGGCCTATTACCCCTGGCCCCAGTACGAGGAGGCCAAGTGCGTGGAGGCCATGGTCGAGATCGCAGTGCAGGTCAACGGCAAGGTCAAGGCCCGCCTGAAGGTCGCAGCCGACATCACCAGCGAGGACGCCATTGCAGCCGCAAAGGCTGAGCCTGCTGTGGCCGAAGCTCTGGCCGGCAAGACCATCGCCAAGGAGATCTACGTCAAGGGCCGTCTGGTCAACCTGGCCGTCAAGGGCTGATAACCTCTCAGTCTCGCTTGCGCTCGACAGCTCTCCTAATAGGAGAGCCTCTGGCGTATACATCAAGCTGTGCCCGGCTGCCAAGGCCTCCCCTCCGCAGGGGAGGTGGCAGTGCGAAGCACTGACGGAGAGGTTTTCGAAAAAACTTTCAAAAAAAGGTTGACGAACGCATGAAAATGCGCTATACTGTCTACTGTTAGTTACCATGTAACAACGAAATTCCTGCCTCACGGTCCAAGGGAGGGAATAAGATGTCGGAAATTCGTGTTAAAGAGGGCGAGTCGCTGGAAAGCGCACTGCGTCGCTTCAAGCGGAGCACTGCTCGCAGCGGTGTGCTCGCAGAGGTCCGTAAGCGCGAGGCTTACGAGAAGCCGTCTGTTAAGCGCAAGAAGAAGTCTGAAGCAGCCCGCAAGCGTAAGTTCAAGTAATTAACTGCTTGAAATCGCTGGTTGTTCAGATTTCAAACGTGTTGCTAACGCTGATGTAGGAGAGCCTGAGAGTTTCAGGCTCTCCTATTTTCATTTTGTGATTCCCTTCGTACGACCTCTCCGTCTCGCTGGCGAGACCAGAAACGTTGCAAGGACTGCCAAAGCCTCTCCTACCAGGAGCGGCAATGCGAAGCAATGACGGAGAGGCTGTACGAAGCAGGAGTTTATCTGAGAAAGAGCAGCAAATGGTTGAAATGAGGTCAAAGCTATGCTGATAACCCCCGAATATGTTTTTCAGGATGTGACCCACATCACGCCGGAATGGCTGGCGGAAAAGGGCATCCGGGCGCTGGTGCTGGATATCGACAACACCCTGACGGCTGACCGCAGCCAGGAACTGCCGGACGAGGTGGCCCAATGGCTGGCCGATCTGCGCGCGGCGGGCATCGGGCTGACCATCGTTTCCAACGGTGCCGAAAAGCGGGTGCGCCCCTTTGCCGAAAAGCTGGGGCTGGCGTATCTGTACCGCTCGGCAAAGCCGCTGCCCTTTGCGCTGATGGTGGCCCGCCGCCGGATGGGCGTCAAACGCCGTGAGATGGCCATGGTGGGCGACCAGCTCTATGCCGACCGGATGGCCGCAGCCCTCTACGGCATCCCTGGCCTGATGGTCATTCCGCGCGGGCCGGACCTCGGCGCACAGGTCATCCTGAAGCGCAAGTGGGAGAAAAAACACTGGCAGGCGTACTACGACCGGGGAGGGAAGACCCTGTGAGGGAGTGGAAGATCCGGTTCGGCACGGCGGGCACGAGCGACAGCTTTGCAGCGCAGGGCTACAAAACCAGCCTGGATATCCCGGCCTACACGGCCCGGATGGGGCTGAACGCCTTTGAGTACCAGTGCGGGCGCGGCGTCCGGCTGGGGCTGGACAAGGCCCGGCAGATGGCCGCCGATGCGGCGGCGCAGGACATCCTGTTCAGCGTCCACGCGCCGTATTATATCAGCATGTCCAGCCTGGAAGAGGACAAGCGGCTGAACAGCGTGAACTATCTGCTGCAAAGCGCGGCGGTCTGCAAGGCGCTGGGCGGGCAGCGGGTCATCTTCCACTCCGGCAGCTGCGGCAGGCAGAGCCGGGAGGCTGCCCTGGAAAAGGCGCTGGACACCCTGCGCCGAGCACAGGCCGCGCTGGACGAAGCAGGCTTTTCGGACATCACCCTCTGCCCGGAGACGATGGGCAAGATCGGCCAGCTGGGCACACTGGACGAAGTGCTGGCTCTGTGCCGTGTGGACAGGCGCATTACCCCCTGCATCGACTTTGGCCACCTCAATGCCCGGACGCTGGGCGGCATCGCTTCCAAGGCCGATTATGCCGCGATCCTCGACCGGATGGAAGAGACCCTCGGCGACGCGCGGGCCAGGCGGTTCCAGGTCCATTTCTCCCGCATCGAGTATACGGCGGGCGGCGAAAAGCGCCACTGGACCTTTGCCGAGACCCAGTTCGGCCCGGAGCCGCAGCCGCTGATGGAGCTGCTGGCGGAGCGCAGGCTCGAACCTGTCATCATCTGCGAAAGCGCCGGGACACAGGCGGAGGATGCGCGGACGATGGCGGAGATGTATGGAAGGGCGAACCCTCTCCGTCAGCGCTGACGCGCTGCCACCTCTCCCAAGGGGAGAGGCATTGGCAGGCCGGTGTTGGCCCTGCTGGCTGCCTGGGTCAATGCAATGGGAAACCTGCGGGCCTTGCAGCAACGGCAAGCTGCTGCTGGCAAGGAGAACAGGGCCCGGCAGCAGGAGAGCCGCAAGGCGACAATGCACGGACTTTCCCGGTCTGCCAAAGGCTCCCACACTGGGGGAGCTGTCACCGCAGGTGACTGAGAGGGTTTTTTTCTGTTTTCACCGTCTTTTTTGCTCAAACCCCTTGCCAAATCGTGCGGGATTGAGTAAAATAAATAGAGATATGCGTCAAGCATCAATGAGATTTTACTAATGGAGGAATTCCTATGATT
This sequence comes from Faecalibacterium prausnitzii, assembly GCF_019967995.1. Lineage (NCBI taxonomy): Bacteria > Bacillati > Bacillota > Clostridia > Eubacteriales > Oscillospiraceae > Faecalibacterium > Faecalibacterium prausnitzii. The sequence continues at coordinate 2,118,581 of NZ_CP065377.1, read as the reverse complement.
TCTGCAGGCGAGTTTCGCAACGGCGTGACCTTTGAGCAGGACGGCCAGGTTCTTCAGGTCGTTGAGTTCCAGCACGTCAAGCCCGGCAAGGGCGCTGCCTTTGTCCGCACCAAGACCAAGAACGTCATCACCGGCTCTGTGGTCGAGACCAGCTACAACCCGACCGCAAAGTTCCCGCAGGCTTTCATCGAGCGCAAGGATGTCACCTACAGCTACGAGGATGGCGATCTGTACCACTTCATGGACAACGAGACCTATGACGATATCCCCGTCAACGCATCCGATGTCCCTGATAACTTCAAGTTCTGCAAGGAGAACGAGCTGTGCAAGCTGCTGAGCTACAAGGGCAAGGTCTTCAGCGTTGAGATCCCCAACTTCATCGAGCTGGAAGTGACCCAGACCGAGCCGGGTGTCAAGGGCAACACTGCCACCAACACCCTGAAGCCCGCTACCGTCGAGACCGGTGCTGAGATCCGCGTCCCCCTGTTCATCAACGAGGGCGACCACATCCGCATCGATACCCGCACCGGCGAGTATATGGAGCGCGTCTGATTTTATCGACAAGACCGGGCAGCGGGCGACCGTTTGCCCGGTTTTTTGTTCAGGAAAACGGCTTTGCCTTCTCAGGCCGCTTCGCGTCCGTTGCATGGACCGCCAAAACCTCCCACTTCGGGGGAGGTGGCATCGCACAGCGATGACGGAGAGGGTGAGCCCGTTGACCGGCTTAGAAATTTTATAGACTAGGAGGCATTCGTATGGAACTGAAGGAAAAGGCTGCATACCTGAAAGGCTTGGTGGAGGGCCTCGGCATCGACGAGACCACCAAGGAAGGCAAAGTCATCAAGGCCATGAGCGAGCTGCTGTGCGAGATGGCACAGGCCGTGGACGGCATTGACGAGGATGTGACCCAGGCTTACGATCAGATCAACGACCTGAGCGAGGAGCTGGAAGACCTCGAAGCCGATCTCTACGAAGACGACGATGCCGACGAGGAAGACGACGAGCCTGAAGCAGAGGACGACGCCGACGACAACGCCGATGTGGCCAGCGAGCCCTACTATGAAGTGGCCTGCCCGGCCTGCGGCGAGACCGTGTACGTCAGTGAGGACGACCTGGATGCAGGCGAGGCCATCTGCCCCAGCTGCAAGGTCGCCTTTGAGGTGGCTCTGGCCGACGACGAGGAGCCCGAAGGGGACGACGGCCCCGTGCAGTACGAGGTGACCTGCCCGGCCTGCGGTGCCACCGCAGTGTTTGAGGAAGCCGACCTGCTGGACGGCGAGCCCACCTGCCCCAACTGCGGCAAACCGCTGGACTTTGAAGTGACCGAAGAGTAAATCCGATGCAAAAAGGGCCTGTCTCCCACGGGAGACAGGCCCTTTTTTGACGGCCGCCGAACGATCAGCGGCTCTCGTTTGCTTTCTGGAGCCAGATGCTGCCGATGTCCAGCGCGTTGTACAGGCCGTTCTTGGTGGTCTGGCGGAATACGCGGGCTTCGGGAGCGAGGCTGTCGTTGGTGGAGAACACCTGGATGTGGACCTTATCGGCCACCTCCATCCCGCCCACGGGCTTGGTGCTCAAGATCTGCATACGCAGTACATAAGGGTCGGTCATACGGCCGTAATACAGCTCGTTGTCCTTGCGGACGAGGGGCTTGCCTTTATAAGTCAGTTTGGGTGTAAATGGCATCGTGAAAGCCTCCCTATCGTTTAGATTCACTTTAGTATATCACACATCCGGGGGTGGATGCAAGCCGGATGGGCACTTCGCCCGCACTTTTTTGGCGCGGGAAGTTTTTCCTTGACAAAGGGCGTTCGGGTGTGTTATCATTCGGTCAGAAGAGGTTTTTGCTGCTGACGGAACGTTGTGGAGCACCACAGTGCAGCAGAGACCGGGTTTGATGTCAATGCCGACCGTCTGGGCAGCCTTGCGCAATTGCTGCGCAAAGCTGCCCTTTTTGTTTTGAAGGAGGATGTTCCATGAAGTCTGATATCGAGATCGCACAGGAAGCCCGCATGAAGCCCATTGCCGAGATCGCTGCCTCGCTCGGCCTTGCCGACGAGGATGTGATCCCCTACGGCCGCTACAAGGCCAAGATCAACCACCGCCTCATCCACAAGGCTGGCAAGCAGGGCAAGTTGGTCCTGGTCACGGCCATCAGCCCCACCCCGGCGGGCGAGGGCAAGACCACCACCAGCGTGGGCCTGGCCGACGCCATGAACGCGCTGGGCAAAAAGACCATGCTCTGCCTGCGTGAGCCTTCGCTCGGCCCCGTGTTCGGCGTCAAGGGCGGCGCAGCCGGCGGCGGCTATGCACAGGTGGTCCCGATGGAGGACATCAACCTCCACTTCACCGGCGACCTCCACGCCATCGGCGCGGCCAACAACCTGCTGGCCGCCATGATCGACAACAGCATCCAGCAGGGCAACCCCCTGAACATCGACCCCCGCCGCATCACCTGGAAGCGCTGCATGGACATGAACGACCGCCAGCTCCGCTTCATCGTGGACGGCCTGGGCGGCAAGGTCAACGGCACCCCGCGTGAGGACGGCTTTGATATCACCGTCGCCAGCGAGGTCATGGCCATCTTCTGCCTGGCCACCAGCATCTCCGACCTGAAGGAGCGGCTGGCCAAGATCGTCTGCGCCTACACCTACGACGGCAAGCCCGTCACGGCGGGCGAGATTGGCGCCGCCGGTGCCATGACCGCCCTGCTGAAGGATGCGCTGGACCCGAACCTCGTTCAGACGCTGGAAAACAACCCCGCCATCATCCACGGCGGCCCCTTTGCCAACATCGCCCACGGCTGCAACAGCGTCATGGCCACCAAGCTCAGCCTCTCGCTGGCCGATTATGTCATCACCGAGGCCGGTTTCGGTGCCGACCTGGGCGCAGAAAAGTTCCTGGACATCAAGTGCCGCTATGCGGGCATCGCACCCAGCGCCTGTGTGCTGGTGGCGACCGTCCGCGCCCTCAAGAGCCACGGCGGCGTTGCCAAGGCTGACCTGAACCAGCCCAACCTCGAAGCCGTCAAGGCCGGTGCGGCCAACCTCGTCCGCCACATCGACAACCTGAAGAACGGTTTTGGCCTGCCGGTGGTGGTCGCCATCAATGCGTTCCCGACCGACACCCCCGAAGAGCAGGCGTATGTGGAGCAGGTTTGCGCTGAGCAGGGCGTGCCCTGCGTGCTGAGCGAGGTCTTCGCCAAGGGCGGCGAGGGCGGCAAGGCACTGGCCGAGAAGGTGCTGGAGATCCTGGAAGACCGCCCCATCCAGTATGTCTACCCGCTGGATATGCCCCTCAAGGACAAGGTGAAGGCCATCGCCAAGAAAATCTACCGTGCGGACGATGTGAACTTCAGCGCCGCCGCCAGCAAGACGCTGGCCGAGCTGACCGAGCTGGGCTATGGCAACCTGCCCGTCTGCATCGCCAAGACCCAGTACAGCTTCAGCGATAACGCCAAGCTCCTGGCTGCGCCCACCGGCTTCACGATGGAGGTGCGCGAGGTCCGCCTTGCTGCCGGTGCCGGATTCGTGGTGGTCATCTGCGGCAACATCATGACCATGCCCGGCCTGCCCAAGAAGCCCGCCGCCGTCAACATCGACGTCGATGCCGATGGCAAGATCACAGGGCTGTTCTGATCGAATAAAAATCACAGCAAACGGGGAACGGTTCGGATGCCGTTCCCCGTTTGTTGTGATCTGCTGTATACAAAACCGTCACTGCATGTTATACTGAAACCATCAAACAGGATTGGTGTGAAGCAGGACGTGGATTTCATCTGCAAAATTAGTCGGCAGTTATACAGTGTTGTAGACGAAGAGATTTTAACGGAAGATGTTGTCATTACAGAACAGCAGATCCTCCATATTGAAGAAGGGCATCCGGGCGATTATGACCGGCTGTTCCAGTATCTTCCGCAGGTCTTGCAGGAACCGGATTATATTCTGCGGGGAAATCGTCCGCACACGGCATTGGTGCTCAAGGAGATCCTGACACCGGAACTGACAGCGGAGATCATTTTGCGATTGAAGGTTTCCGGAGACCCGGAGGAATATAAGAATTCCATTATTACGATGTGGAACATCAGTCCGAAGCGCTTTCGACGACTTTTGCGTCAGAGCGAAATACTTTACAAAAAAGAGTAAATGTGGTATCCTATACATAGGATAAGAGTGGTATTTGAGGTGGTCAATTTCGTGGCAGCCACACGCCGATGGTAACGACAAGGGCAACTGCCCTGAGAGATGCAGGAGAACGCCACGCCTGCCAAATACCAATCGATGGGGAACGGTTCCGATGCCGTTCCCCGTTCCTGTTTTCAGACAAAATGAAAGCTGCTGTGTCATTGCTCTGAACAATGGCACAGCAGCTTTTTTCGTGGATCATGCCGCAGCGGAGGTCACGCCGGGGTTGATGGTGTGGGTGCGGAGGTAATCGACCCAGGCGGTGTAGCCTTCGGGCTTGACGTGGTAGCCGTCGCTCTGGGCGTATTCGGCCTTCAGGTCGCCGTTCTCGTCGGCCAGGGCCTCCCACAGGTTGAGGAAGACGCAGCCTTTTTCGAGCGCGATGGCGGAAAGCTCGTCGTTGATCTCGCACAAGCGCTCTTTGTAGAGGCCAGGGTGAGAGGCCCGGACTTCCGGCCGCACCGGCGTGATGGATTGGACGTAGATCTGCGTGTTGGGCAGGGCCTGTGCGATCATGTCCAGCATGAGGCGGTAGTAGGTGAGGAAGCTGGAATAATCGCCGTCCCGGTTGAGCACGTTGGTGCCGAGCAGGATGTAGAGCACCTTTGGCTGCTGGGCCGTCAGCACCTCCATCGGGATCTCCTTGACGCCGTCCCGGCGGGTGCAGGTGGTGCTGTTGACCACGGCGTTGGGGCCGATGCCTTTATAGGCGTAGAAGGAGGCTTCCGGCAGGCCGGTGCTGTAGATCTGCATCCCCTGCGTCAGGCTGTCGCCCAGAAAACAGGCGTTATTGAAATAGCTGCGGTCCACGGCCGGGCTTTCGGCCAGCGCGGCCAGACGGAAATCCATGGCGGTGGTGCCGTCGGCGCTGAGCTGTACCGCCAGCCGCCGGGCGGGCGTGTAGTGGACGGTGTTCCACTCGCTGCCTTGCAGCTCCTGCTGGAAGATGGTCGGCCCCTGCACGGCGGCGGGGGAGTGCTCCCGGTGGAGCCGTTTCCACAGTGTGCCCACGACGCTCACCAGCACCAGCAGGAAGAGCAGCCCTGCAACGGAGAAGGTCCGGAACCAGCGCTTGCGGAGGATCCGGCGGCGGTATTCCTGATAATCGGCCATAAAACACCCTGCTTTCTGTAGCTCATTTTCTTCATTATACAGCATGGCAGGCCCCGGCGCAAGCCATGCCGCAAATCCTTTGCGTTAGGACAGGGTTTGTGCTATAATTATTCTGGTTTATTATGAGAAAACGTCGGTTCAGGGCGGAACGCTCTGCCGACGGCAAGCAAAGAAAGCAGGAATCGAATCGTATGCTGCAAAATCCTAAATTGCATTATCTGGACAACGCCGCCACCACCATCGTGGCCCCGGACGTGGCGGATGTCATCGACAGGGCCATGCGGGAGCACTGGGCGAATCCGTCGTCCCTGTACGCCCCCGGTGCCCGGAGCGAAGAAGCCCTGAACGCGGCCCGCGCCGTGGTGGCCCGGAGCCTGGGCTGCAAATCGCGGGAGCTGTACTTCACCTCCTGCGGCAGCGAGGGCAACAACATGGCCCTGCTTGGCGCGGCGCTGACCCGGAAGTTTGGCAAGGGCATCGTGGTGTCCGGTTTTGAACACCCCAGTGTGCAAAAGCCGCTGGAACGTCTGGCCGCGATGGGCTATGACGTCACGGTCGTGGCCCCCCGCCCGGACGGTACGCTGGACATCGACGAGATGCTGTCGCATGTGGACAGGAATACCATCCTTGTGGCCTGCATGATGGTCAACAACGAAATCGGCACCCGGAACGAGGTCGAGCGTCTGGCCGCCGAGGTCAAGCGGAAGAACAGCCGCACCCTCGTCCATGTGGACGCGGTGCAGGCGTGGATGCGGGTCCCCATCAAGCTGGCCAACATCGACACGCTGGCGGTGAGCGGCCACAAGATCCACGCGCCCAAGGGCGTGGGGGCGCTCTACCTCAGCGACAGTCTGGCACAGGCGTTCCAGCCGCCCTACCTTGGCGGCGAGCAGGAGCGTGAGAAGCGCCCCGGCACCGAGAACCTGCCCTACGCGGTGGGGCTGGCCGCTGCGGTCAGCCGCCTTTCGAAGAACATGAAGAGCCGGGACGCCGCCGTCCGCGCCTTGAACCAGCAGCTGCGCGAGGGGCTGAAAGCCTTCCCCGAAGTGGAGATCAACAGCCCGGACAGCGCCGTGCCGGAGGTACTGAACTTCAGCGAGAACTGCATCAAGAGCGAGACGATGCTGGCGTTTCTGGCGGAGGAGCAGATCTATGTCTCGTCGGCCAGTGCCTGCGGGCGGGGCCAGCCCAGCCATACGCTGGCGGCCATGGGCTGCAGCCCGCTGGCCATCGACACGGCCATCCGAGTGTCCTTCTGTGCAGACAACACCCCCGAAGATGTGGATGCCTTCCTGAACCGCTTTGAGGATGGCATGAAGCATTTGCAGAGAATAAGGAGATAATATATGAGAGAGATCATTATGGGCTATCAGGGCGAGATGTCCCTGAAGGGCCTCAACCGCAACCAGTTCGAGTCGGCCATGATGAAGATCCTGCGGTACCGGCTCAAGACCGTGGGCAGATTCAAGGTCTACTGCACCCAGTCTACCTTTTATATGGAGCCGGAGGAAGAGGACATCGACATGGACCTCGCCTTCGACCGGGTGCGCACCGTCTTTGGTCTGGCCGCACTGAGCCGCGCGGTGGTCTGCGAGAAGGACTTTGACACCATCTGCCAGACCGCTGAGGACTATCTCGGCGGCAGCCTGCACGGCATCAGGACCTTCAAGGTAGAGGCCCGCCGCTCGGATAAGACCTACCCCATGACCAGCCCCGAACTGATGCGGGAGTTGGGCGCGTATCTGCTGGGCAAACACAACTACCTCAAGGTGGATGTCCGCAACCCGCAGTTCAAGGTCATCGTGGAGATCCGCGATTATGGTGCCTACATCCACGGCCCGAAGATCCCCGGCGAGGGCGGTCTGCCCGTGGGGACTTCCGGCCGCGCCCTGAACATGCTCTCCGGCGGCATCGACAGCCCGGTGGCTGCGTACCGGATGGCAAAGCGCGGTCTGGCGCTGGACCACATCCATTTTGCGTCCCCTCCGTATACTTCGGAGCGTGCAAAACTCAAAGTTAAGGCACTGGCCCAGAAGATCACGCCCTACACCGGCAGCACCAACCTCTTCGTGGTGCCCTACACCCGGCCGCAGGAGTACATCCGGGACAACGCCCCCGATGTGCTGTTCACGGTGCTGATGCGCCGCAGCATGATGCGCATCGCCAACAGCATCGCCCAAAAGCAGGGCAGCGAGGCCCTCATCACCGGCGAGAGCCTGGCGCAGGTGGCCAGCCAGACCGTCAAGGCGCTGCAATGCACCGATGCGGCCCAGGACCTGCCCATCCTCCGCCCCCTCATCGGCATGGACAAGACCGAGATCATCGAGACCTCCCGCCACATCGGCACGTTTGAAACTAGCATCCTGCCCTATGAGGACTGCTGCACCATCTTCACTCCGCCGCACCCGAAGATCCGTCCGGAGCTGGACGAGATCCTGACCGCCGAAGCCGCTATGCCGGGTCTGGCTGCACTGGAAGCCGAAGCGGCAGAGAACACCGAGCGCATCCGCATCCGGATCACCGACGAGATCGAGTTTGAGGGGTGATGCTGCATGACCGCAGAGATCATCAGTGTGGGCACCGAGCTGCTGCTCGGCAACATCCTGAATACCAACGCCCAGTATCTGAGCCGGGAACTGGCCGACCTGGGCATCACCGTGCAGCGGGAGAGTACCATCGGCGACAACCAGGGCCGTCTGGCGGACTTCGTCAACGAGGCCAAGGCCCGGTGTGACCTGCTGGTCTTCACCGGAGGCTTAGGCCCCACAGCAGACGACCTGACCAAAGAGACGGTGGCGGCCTGCTACGGCGATACGCTGGCCTTTGACGAAGAAGAGTGGGCGAAGATCACTCGCTACTTTGCCCGCTCCGGCCGCGAGACGACTCCCAACAACCGCAAGCAGGCCATGGTGCCCGTGCACGGGCGGAAGATCGTCAACCACCACGGCACCGCCCCCGGCGCCTGGTTCGAGCAGGACGGCCGCTGCGCCGTTCTGATGCCGGGCGTCCCCAGTGAGATGAAGGCGATGTGGACGGAGAGCATCCGCCCGCTGCTGCTGGAACGCCAGAACTGCACCCTGCACTCCATCACCCTGCGGGTGCTGGGCGGCGAGAGCAATCTGGAATATCAGGTGCGGGACCTGCTGGATCATGCCAACCCCACCGCCGCCATCTACTGCAAGACCGGCGAATGCGAGATCCGCATCACGGCCCGTGCCGCCTCCGACGAGGACGGCGAAAAAATGTGCCGCGCATACGCCAGGAAGTTCTACGATCTGCTGGGCGATGCGGTGTATGATGAGGATGTGGCCGGGCTGGAAGAAACGGTGGTGCGCACCCTGAAGGAAAAGGGGCTCACCGTCTCCACCGCCGAGAGCTGCACCGGCGGCATGATCGCAGAGCGCGTCACCGCAGTGTCAGGCTCCAGCGAGGTGTTCGGCTACGGCTTTGTGACCTATTGGGAGCAGGCGAAGGCGAAGCTCGTCGGCGTGGACCCGGACGTCATCGCACGATACAATGTGGTGTCGGCCCCGGTGGCCGCGCAGATGGCGCTGGGCGCGGCGAAGGCGTCCGGCTCGGACATCGCCGTCAGCGTGACCGGCGTAGCAGGCCCCACCGGCGGCGATGCCGTCCGCCCGGTGGGCACCGTCTATCTGGGTGCGGCCCGCGGCGGGACCGTGTATGTGAAGAAGCTCTTCGTCTCCCGCCCGGACCGTGCGCTGGTCCGCGCCCGCGCTGCGCAGGCTGCACTGGAACTGGTGCTGCGTCTGGCGCAGGGCAGGACCCCCGCAGGCACAAAGCCCCTGACCGCAGCCCAGCAGCACGACACGGCCGTGCTCGATGCGCTGGACGCGGCATTCTTGAGCGAATAACACGCAGGGGTGAGTAGCATTGACAGAGGAGAAGAAGGCCGAATGTGTGCTGCGGCTGTTCGGAGTGCCGGACGACGCCGTGAAAGAGGCTGCGGGCGGGTTTTCGCCCCAGTGGAAGGCGGAGGCCCGCTGGAAGAGCCGGGGCGCGGAGACTCTGGTGGCACTTTCGGCCCAGAACCCGGCGGGCCTGAAAAAGGCCGCGCAGGCGCTGCGGGAGAAGTTTTCCGCCGACCTGTACGGGGCCGGGGAGACCACGCTGGCCGAGGCCGCCGTGCAGGAACTGGAACGGCATGACCGACTCCTCATCTGTTCGGATGCTGCCGCCGGGACCCTTCTGGAGGCCCGACTGGAGACCATCGCCGGGGCGGAACGGGTCTTTGACTTTGGGGCGCTGAGCTATGCCCACCCCAAGACCGGTGCAAAGATCGAGCAGCAGGCGGCAGCGCATCTGCCCGCCGACACCACCGACCCGGTGCGCCGTGCGCTGGCAAAAGCGCAGGCGGCCCGCCGGGTGGTGGGCTGTGACCTTGCCGCCGGGTGCGCCGAGCGGGAAGGGGACTGCGTGCTGGTGCTCAGCTGCAAAAAAGGCTGCTGGCTGCGCACGGTCCCGCTGGCGGACAGGCCTGCCCTCTGGCTGCTGGACATGATCCGCCGCGCAGCCTGCGACCTGCCGCAGGCCGCAGGCACCGGCTTTCTGCCTGCCCGCAAGGCCGCCCGAACGGCCCAGCCGGAAGCGGCCCCGCCTGCCCGCAGGCCCCGCCGCGCCCGGCGGGTGCTGGTGGTTTTGCTGGTGCTGGCCGTGCTGGCCGCGCTCTGCACCGTCGGGGCATGGGTGTACACAGGCGGCAACTTCTACGCGCTGCCCCAGCGCCTGCGCTCCCTCTGGGCCAACGGCCTGCCGCATTCGGGGGCTGTGCTGTTGTAATAAAAGGCTGCTGGATACTCCTTCAGTCACGGCTTCGCCGTGCCAGCTCCCTCCAAGAGGGAGCCTTGACGTGCCGGAACGCTGTGAAAGCCTCCCTCGTTGAGGGAGGTGGCATCGCGCCAGCGATGACGAAGGGAGTTTTCAGCGGCCTTTTTGTTGATTTTACAGAAAATTCATTGGAAAATGGCCCAAAACGGAGCCTGTGGGTTTGACGGGTTTTCTGCTTTGGTGTATCATATAACTGTATGATGAACTCCCCCTGCCGGGCGGTCTCCGCCCAGATTTCAATAGATGAGGTGTAAGAATGTCCCTAGCTGAAAAGATCTTCGGTACCTTCTCGGACCGGGAGCTGAAAAAGATCAACCCGATCACCAAAAAGGTGCTGGCCCTGGAACCCAAATACCAGACACTGTCCGATGCCGACCTGCAGGCCCAGACCCCCGCACTGAAGGCGCGTCTGGCCGGCGGCGAGACGCTGGACGATATCCTGCCCGATGCCTTTGCCGTCTGCCGCGAGGCTGCCTGGCGTGTGCTGGGCATGAAGCACTTCCCGGTGCAGGTCACCGGCGGCATCGCCCTGCATCGCGGTGCCATCGCTGAGATGCAGACCGGTGAAGGCAAGACCCTTGTGGCCACTCTGCCCGCCTACCTGAACGCCCTGACCGGCGAAGGCGTCCACATTGTCACCGTCAACGACTATCTGGCCAAGCGCGACAGCGAGTGGATGGGCAAGCTCTACCGCTGGCTGGGCCTGTCCGTCGGCCTCATCGTGCAGGGCATCGACGGCGACAGCCGCCGCCGTGCCTACAATGCCGATATCACCTACGGCACCAACAACGAGTTCGGCTTCGACTACCTGCGCGACAACATGGTGACCTATAAGGACAACATGGTCCAGCGCGGCCACACCTACGCCATCGTCGATGAGGTGGACTCCATCCTCATCGACGAAGCCCGCACCCCGCTCATCATCTCCGGCCGCGGCGAGGATTCGTCCAGCCTGTACACGCAGGTGGACCGCTTCGTCCGCACCCTGCGCAAGAGCGTGGTGGTCGAGCTGGAAGACAAGGTGGAGACCGACGAGCAGACCGACGGCGATTACGTTGTGGACGAAAAGCACAAGACCTGCACCCTGACCGCCAAAGGCATCAAAAAGGCCGAGGAATACTTCAAGATCGAGAACCTGGCCGCTGCCGAGAACATGACGCTGGCCCACCACATCGACCAGGCCATCAAGGCCTACGGTGTCATGAAAAAGGACATCGACTATGTGGTCAAGAACGGCGAGGTCATCATCGTCGATGAGTTCACGGGCCGCCTGATGATCGGCCGCCGCTACAACGAGGGCCTGCATCAGGCCATCGAGGCCAAGGAGGGCGTGAAGATCGCAGCCGAGAGCAAGACGCTGGCGACCATCACCTTCCAGAACTATTTCCGCATGTACAAGAAGCTGGCCGGTATGACCGGTACGGCCAAGACCGAGGCCACCGAGTTCACTGAGATCTACGGCCTGAACATCGTCACCGTGCCCACCAACCGCCCCAACATCCGCAAGGACTATCCCGATGCGGTCTACAAGACCGTCAACGGCAAATACCGCGCCGTCATCGAGCAGGTGATGGAGTGCCACAAAAACGGCCAGCCCGTTCTGGTGGGCACCGTCAGTGTGGAAAAGAGCGAGACGCTGGCGAAGATGCTGCAAAAACACACCCGCGATTTCAACGTGCTGAACGCGAAGAACCACGAGCGCGAGGCCGAGATCGTGGCGCAGGCCGGTAAAAAGGGTGCCATCACCATCGCCACCAACATGGCAGGCCGCGGCACCGATATCATGCTGGGCGGCAACGCAGAGTTCATGGCCAAGGCCCAGATGCGCAAGGAGCACTTCTGCGAGAACCTGCTCAACCCCGAAAAGCCAGAAGATGCCGACCCGAACGCCGTGGAACTGCTGCTGACCGAGGCCGACGGCCACGGAGACACCACCGATGAGAACATCCTCGCGGCCCGCAGACGGTTCGAGGAGCTGTACGCCCAGTACAAGCCCGCCATCGAAGCCGAAGCGGACGAGGTGCGCAAGGCGGGCGGCCTGTTCATCATCGGCACCGAGCGCCACGAGAGCCGCCGCATCGACAACCAGCTGCGCGGCCGTGCCGGCCGTCAGGGCGACCCCGGCGCATCCCGCTTCTACCTGAGCCTGGAAGATGACCTGATGCGTCTGTTCGGCGGCGACCGCGTTTCCAGTCTGATGGATACCCTCAAGCTGGACGAGAACACCCCCATCGAGAACCGCATGATCACCAGCACCCTCGAAAGCGCCCAGAAGAAGCTGGAAGGCCGGAACTTTGAGATCCGCAAGAACGTGCTGAAGTACGACGATGTCATGAACCAGCAGCGCGAGATCATCTACGGCCAGCGCCGCAAGGTGCTCGACGGTGAGGACATCAGCACCGAGATGCACAACATGCTGCGGGAGAACATTGACTCCAGCTGCAAGCAGTTCCTGGCCGGTGACGTCAAGGACGAGTGGGACTTTGGTGCGCTCCGCCGCCACTATCAGGGCTGGCTGACGACCGACGCCGACTTCCACTATACTGTGGCAGATTACGACAGCCTCTCGGTCCAGGGCATCGCCGATCTGCTGTACGACCGCGGGATGGACATCCTGAACGACAAGGAACAGCGCTACGGCCCGCAGCTGATGCGGGAGCTGGAACGCATCTGCCTGCTCAAGTGTGTAGACCGCCAGTGGATGGACCATATTGACAACATGGACCAGCTGCGTCAGGGCATCGCGCTGCGCGGCTACGGCCAGAAAGACCCCGTCGTTGAGTACCGCATCGAGGGCTTTGACATGTTCGACCAGATGGTCGATTCCATCCGCGAGTCCAGCATCAAGATGCTGCTGACCATCGAGGTGCGCGGTGCGGGCACTGCGGCCCCCAAGCGGGAGCAGGTGGCCAAGCCCACCGGCGAAGGCTTTGTGCCCGGCAACGGCGCACCCGGTGCCAAGGGTGCCCCCAAGGGCCAGCCCGTCCGCGTCATCAAGATCGGCCGCAACGACCCCTGCCCCTGCGGCAGCGGCCTTAAATGGAAGAAGTGCACCTGCGCCCAGTACCACCCCAATGGTTCCGACGGCGGGGAGCAGTGATCTGTAGAAGAATGCAACTGCTTTTAGTTGCATTTCTCTCCGATCGTGGTATACTATAAGCAGGGAGTGAATGTACAATGGGTCAGAAGGAAAAGCTGATCGAACGCCTGAAATCGAAACCGAAGACATTCACATTTGATGATGCGGAAAGCCTGCTGCGGTATTTCGCCTATGAGCGCTCCAACAAAGGCCGGACCAGCGGGTCCCGGATCATGTTCGTATCTGAGGAACATCCGCCCATCATGATGCACCGACCCCACCCCAGAAAAGAGCTGCTGGAATATCAGGTGAAGCAGCTCATCCAGATTTTGGAACAGGAGGGACTTCTATGAATAACACGATGGAATACAAAGGCTATGTGGGAAGCGTGGAATTCTCGGAAGAAGACGGCCTCTTTTACGGAAAAGTCATGGGCATCCGTGCGCTGCTCTCCTATGAGGGGACCACAGCGGCGGAGCTGGTCTGCGATTTCCACAATGCCGTCGATGATTACCTGACTCTGTGCGAAGAGACCCACAAGGAACCGGAGCGGGCGTATAAGGGCAGCTTCAATGTCCGCATCTCGCCGGAGCTGCACAAGCAGGCCGTGATCTTTGCTGCGGCACACAATATGAGCCTGAACAGCTTTGTGGAAAATTCCATTCAACAGGCTGTGCACACAAGATAAAAAAGGGAGCTGATTTGAAATGATGGACCCGAAGGAACTGATGGCAGAAGCCGCCGTGCTGGAACCCCAGCTGCAAAACTGGCGGCGCACCCTGCACCGGCACCCGGAGGTAGGCTTCGACCTGCCCCAGACCAGAGCGCTGGTCAAGCAGGCACTCACCGAGATGGGGTACACCCCGCAGGACTGCGGCAAGGCGGGCATCCTTGTGCTGGCGGGCGGCAAAAAGCCGGGCAAGACCATTCTGCTGCGCGGCGACATGGACGCTCTGCCCATTCAGGAGGAGTCCGGTGTGGACTTTGCCTCTGAGGTGCCCGGCCGGATGCACGGCTGCGGCCACGACATGCACACGGCCATGATGCTGGGTGCGGCCAAGCTGCTCAAAGCCCACGAAGAGGAGCTGGAAGGCACCGTCAAGCTGGAGTTCCAGCCGGCGGAGGAGATCTTTCAGGGCTCCCCGGATATGATCGCCAACGGCCTGCTGGAAAACCCGAAGGTGGATGCGGCGGTCATGTTCCATGTGTTGGCTGGTATGCCTCTGCCCTCCGGCATGGTGCTGGTGCCGGGCGGCGGCATCACGATGGCCAGCTGCGAGCAGTACCACATCACCGTCCATGGCAAGGGCGGCCACGGCTCCATGCCCGAAGCCTGCATCGACCCCGTCACGGCGGCGGCGCACATCCACATCGCGCTGCAGGAAATCAACAGCCGGGAGATGGACCCGCACAGCTTCGGCGTCTTTACGACCGGCCGCTTCCAGGCAGGTGCCGCCTCCAACGTCATCCCCGACACGGCGGAGATGTGGGGCACCATCCGCACCATCGACTCCGAAAACAAGGTCGGTGAGCTGATCCACAAGCGGATGACAGAGATCGCACAGGGCGTGGCGGCGGCCTACCGCTGCACCGCCGAGGTCGGCTTCAGCGACTACTGCCCCTGCATGGTGGTGGACCACGCCCTCGCCGGGAATGCAATGACCTATATGACCGAGCTTGTGGGCCAGGGCGCAATGGATATGTCCAAGCTCACGGGCGGCAAGCCGGGCGGCGGCAGCGAGGACTTCGCCTTCGTCAGCCACGAGGTGCCCACCGTCAGCATGTTCCTGTCGGCGGGCAACGCCAAGGAGGGCTACGCCTACGGCCAGCATCACCCGAAGGTCAAGTTCGATGACAGCATCCTCTATGAGGGCAGCGCGGCCTACAGCTGGTTCGCTCTGCGCTGGCTGAGCGAGCACAAGTAACTCATTATCTCACAAAAAAACGAAAACCAGAGTTGCAAGGCAGACCTGCCAAACAACTCTGGTTTTCTTATTGGAGCATGTTGCGCTAAATTCTTTTTGTGAGCGAGTGCGGCAAACTGGAATTTTCAAATTAGTCTTTGCAAATAACCTTTGAACCTTCACCATCAATTACAATTCCCTGACGGTTGTTAATTGGGCATAGATTCAAATCCGAAAACTCAGTCATTATTTTCTCGGTAACTTTCTTAAATGGTGCTGTAAGATAATGCGGAAGAACATAGAAATCAATCAAATCAAGCCCTGCATCATCTTCTTGTGAGTAGTCCTCCGGCTTTTCATCCATTTGCTCGATATATTGGATGCTTGGAGCGCATATAATCGCACCTGCCGATTCACCAATCATCAGTTTTCCCTTTGCCAATTCTTTCTTCAACAGCTCATCCGTTCCCGTTTTACGGAGCTGGTCTATAAGGAAAAAAGAATTTCCGCCGGTAAAATATATCACATCCGCATCTTCAAAAACAGACTGTATCGTTGAATAAGCCTCCGTTGAAATATCAATTTCAGTTACGATTGCTCCCAACTTTTTGAATAATTTTCGAGCCGAGCCGACATAACCGGTGTAGCCTTCACGCAGCGAAGCTGTTGGAATAAATGCGACTTTTTTATTTTCAATTTCTTCCTTTATCAGACTTCCTACACTTGAAAAGTGCGAACATAAAAACAGTTTCATCAATATTCTCCTTTTATATATAAATTCCGATTTGTTGAACTGAGTATAGCATACTTTCAATTAAAAAAACACCCCCAATACAAAAAGAACCCCATGCCAACACCATCCGGTGGAGACATGAGGTTCTTTTTGGTAAAGGCCGAGCAACAAAACGAAGCCTTTTTCGAAGCAATGCCGGGCCTGCTGCTCGATCAGCAGGCGGATGCTTTTTTCGCTTATTCGGAGACGAAGACCTTGCGCAGGGCGGCGTTGGTCTCGATGATCTTGACCAGCAGGACGCCCAGCACGGTGCAGCTGATGAGCTCGCCGATGCCGACGGAGATGCCGTTGGTGATGCAGGCCAGCCACAGCGGGGCCGAAGAAGACGGGTCGGGGAAGAGGACGGCAATCTCAATGCCAATGATGACGGCGTTGAAGAGCACCGGCGGCAGCGAAGCTGCCAGAGCCAGACCCTTGAAGCGGAGATCCCGCAGCTTGTAGGTAACAAGGCAGGCCAGCAGGGTGGCCAATGTGCCGAAGATGACGTCCACGATGGTGGAACCCAGCAGGTTGGCCAGGAAGCAGCCCAGCACGACACCGGCGATGTACTCCGGGCCGAACACGGGCAGCAGGCAGAGAGCCTCGGCCACGCGCACCTGCACTGCGCCGTAGGAGAACGGCTGCAATGCCATGCAGAGCACCACGTAAATGGCTGCGACCACAGCGCAGCGGGCCAGCTTGCGGACAGACGAATTCTGATTCATAATACAATACTCCGGCGGATGGAATTTTGACCATCCGGGGACCGCCAGCCCCGGTGGTTTGGCCCAGCATGGTTTCGAGGTTATGCCGGGGAGCCTAAAATCCTAAGTTGCTCTTTAAGGATGCCGTGCGCAGGGACGCACAACGAAATGCAGTATAGCATAAATTGGGACGGATTGCAACGGAAAATGCGGAAAATCAGCGGCAAGCCTGCACCTTTCTTCCGGAACTGCAAAAAAGAAGCTGCCGGGATGCGGCAGCTTCGGGGGAACATCAGCCTCTGGGGTGGCCAACGTAGACCAGCGCGATGGTGTCGGGGCCGGTGTTGGCGGAGACGACGCCGCCCAGCGAGAAGACGATGAGCGGGTCTTTGCCGAAGGCTTTGCGGCAGGCCCGGATGAGGTCGTCCTTCTGGGGGATGTTGGTGTGACCGATCATATAATCGAAGTCCTCCACGCCCTCGCTGCGCTTTTTGGCCAGCTCGACCATGGCGGGCACGACCTTGTCGTCGCCGCGCACCTTGGCCTCCACCTTGGTCTTGCCGTCGATGAGGGTGATGATGGGGCGGATGCCCATCAGCTCACCCATGACGGCGGCAGCGGCGGAGATGCGGCCGCTCTTCTTCATCTGCTTGAGGCTGAAGGGGCCGAGGACGATCTCGATCTTGTCCATCTGCGCCTCAAACTCGTGGATGACGTGGCTGATCTCCGCGCCGTTCTTCAGCTTGCGGGCCATCTCGCACACATACCAGCCGAAGGGCATGGAATAGGTGTGAGGGTCCAGCAGGTGGATCTTCAGGTGGTGCTCCGGGCGCTCTTCGCGCAGCATCCCCTGCGCCATGACGGCGTTGTTGTAGGTGGAGGAGCCGGAGCGGTTGATGGGCACATGGATGACGTCCGTATAGCCTTCGTCCACGTACTGGCAGTATTTTTCGCAAAACTGCAGCGGGGTGATGGCGGCGGTGGAAGGGATGCCCTTTGCCGCGCGCATTTTCTCGTAAAACTCTGCGTTGGTGCAGCTCTCCCGCTCCACGTAGTCCACATCATCCAGCAGGATGTGGAAGCCCATAATGTCAATGCCGTATTTCTCGGCCAGCTCCTGCGGGATGTCGCAGGAGGAATCGGTCAGGATCGCGATCTTGCTCATAATGTCCCTCATTTCCATTCATAATCTCGTAAGTGGCCGTGGTCCAGCAGCTCCGGGAAATCCCACTGGCGCAGGACCTCGTAAACGCCCACGGCGACGCTGTTGGACAGGTTCAGGCTGCGGCAGGTGTCCCGCATGGGCATCCGGATGCAGTGGTCCTGATTGGCGGCCAGCAGGGCCTCCGGCAGTCCGGCATCCTCCCGCCCGAAGACGAGGTAGGCCCCGTCCGGGTAGGCGACGTCGGTGTAGCGCTGGGGCGCTTTGGTGGTGAAGTAGTAGAACGGGCCGCTGTTTTTGGCGAAGAAATCTTCCAGCCCGTCGTAATAGGTGATGTCCAGATAGTGCCAGTAATCCAGCCCGGCATGCTTGAGCTTTTTGTCGTCAATGGCAAAGCCCATGGGGCCAACCAGATGCAGGCGGCAGGCGGTGCAGGCGCAGGTACGGGCCACGTTGCCCGTGTTCTGCGGGATGCGCGGCTCCACCAGCACGATGTTCAGGGTCGGTTTTTCGTTCATCGTCCGGCCTCCTCAGAACTCGCGCTGCGGGCAGAGCCGGGGCAGCAGCGGCTCGAACCAGACGCCGAAGCGGGTGTCCTGGTCGGCGGGGGTCTTCTGGATGGCCAGCGAGACGAACTCAGCGGCGTTGTCGGCGGCAGCGCTCAGGGCGTTGCCCTGGATGAGCGAGCCGATGAGAACGGCTCCGTACAGGTCGCCCGTGCCGGGGAAACTGCGGTCGATGTGCAGCTTCCGGATGACAAAGCGGTCCTGGCCGGAACCGGCACAGCCGATGTATTTGCCCATGGGCAGCCCGGTGACGACGGCATTGGGGGCCAGTGCATCCAGTTCATCGGCCAGCGCCTGGGCCGCGGTGTCGTCCAGCGGCCCGGCTGCGGCATCCTTTTGCAGCAGCAGCGCAGCCTCGGTGGCGTTGGGCAGGATGAGGTCAGCCCGGCGGGCCAGCTCCCGCATCCGGTCGATGAAGGCCGGGGTCACGGTGGAATAGGCATGGCCGTTGTCGCCCATCACAGGGTCCACAATCTTGCGGGCCGCAGGCCAGAGGTCAAAGGCCTTTTCGGCCAGTGCGATCTGCTCCTCGCCGCCGAGGTAGCCGGTGTAGATGCACGCAAAGTCCAGCCCCAGGTCGTGGTAATGCTCCAGCGCAGCCATGCCGTAGGCGGCACCGTCCATCCGGGCCGGGGTGCCGAAGCCCCCGGTGTGGGTGGAGAGCACCACGGTGGGCAGCGCCACCGGCTGTACGCCCATGACCGACAGCACCGGCAGGATCACCGCCAGGCTGCAGCGCCCCACGCCGGACAGGTCGTGGATGCAGAGAACTTTTTTTGGTTCAGTTGGTTTCAACAAAAATGTGGCCTCCTTCGCGCCATCGAGCGGGCCTGTATCAAACCCGGTGTATCAGCGTATGATACAGTATACCACATTTTGCGGGACAAAAAAAGCGTATAGTGTGTTCTTTTGGCGGAAATACTACCCTCGGCGGCCAAAAATGCAGGGAACGAAAGGAGAAATTTTTATGAGAAATGAACACAGACAGAGCGCAGGCAGCGGCCTGCTGCTGGGCATGGCGGCAGGCGCGGCGCTGGGAGCCGCCAGCGTCGTGGCCATGAATCAGAACCCGCGTCAGGTCAAGCGGACCGCCCGCAAGCTGGCCAAAGGCGCAGAACACGCCGTGACTCAGCTGGATGAGATGGTCAGCGGTTTCGTGGAACGGAAGATGGACCTGTAACAACAACAAAAAGGTGCTGCCGCACGGTTCGATGTGCGGCAGCACCTTTTGGGTCGGGCAGACGGTCACTTTTTGTTCCAGATGCACATCCGGGCGGTGGTGTTGATCTCGCCGAGGAGGGCCATATCCATCTGGATGTTGCAGGTCACGGTGATGGACTTGTTCACATCGCTGCCGGTCAGCACCGAGGCGGGCAGGTTCTTGATGGTGAGGGAGGCGGTACTCTTTTCAAAGTCGCCGGTCAGGGTGCCGTCATAGGTCACATCGCCGATGGTCAGGCCGGAGAGAGAACCGGTGACGCCCATCTTGGAGACCTGCTTGAGCGGCAGGGTCAGGGTATAGGTGCCGTTGGCCTGCCGGGTGAGGGTGGCGGTGCGGTCGGCGTCGATGCCGCTGTTCGCCATGGATTCCTTATCGGATCGTTCCTTCCAGAATTTGACGCCCACCGTCTGGCTGGACGCAGCACCGGCACCCATGGCCAGCACACACAGCAGCACCAGCGAGAGCAGCGCTGCGCCGGAACGTTTCAGGAATGTCGTCATACTACAAATCGCCTTTCTTTCGCCGCAGAGGCGGCCCATGGACCGGTACAAAAAATTTTTTCACCGGTTTGTCACCGCTAAAATATCATAGACGAAGCAAAATGTCAACCCAAACAAAACAACCGCCTATCGGTCACGATAAGCGGCTGCTCTGCACGACTTCTCCGTCTCGCATGCGCTCGACAGCCCGCCTGATCGGAGAGCCTTTGGCATCGCGCAGCGATGACGGAGAGGTTCAATGCTTAAATCTCAAAGTTGGGGTCGTCCTTCAGGACATGGATCTCGTCCATGTAGGGGCTCTGCTCCGGGTCCGTGAAGGGCGCTTCCTTGACGTACTTGTTCAGCTGGATGGCAGTACGGGCCGGGTCGGCAATGGTGCCGGCGCCGCCGATGCAGCCGCCGGGGCAGCCCATGCCTTCGAGCAGGTAGCCGTTGTACTTGCCGGCCTTGGCCATCATCAGCAGCTTCTTGCACTCGGCCAGGCCCTGTGCAGATGCGATCTTGACCTCCATGTCGGGGTTCCACTCCTTGATCTTGTCGGCAACGGCCTTGGCCACGCCGCCGGACTGTGCAAAGCCGCGGCCAGCGGAAGAAGCGGAGCAGAGGGCTGCTTCGTTCTCATCGACCTCCAGCAGGCTGGTGTCGATGTCCTTGGCCTCGATGATGCCGGCCAGCTCCTCAAAGGTCAGCACGAAGTCCACATCGCTGCGGACGGTGCGGCGGGAAGCCTCCAGCTTCTTGGCGGCGCAGGGTCCGATGAAGCACATGCGGGCGGTGGGGTCCTTCTGCTTCATCATACGGGCGGTGAAGACCATGGGGGTCATGGTCATGGAGATGTTCTTGGCCAGATCGGGGAAGGCAGTCTTAGCCATCATGCTCCAGGCCGGGCAGCAGGAGGTCGCCATGAAGTTCAACTCGGCAGGCACTTCTTTGAGGAAGTCGTGGGCCTCGTCCACGGTGCACAGGTCGGCACCAATGGCAACTTCGACCACGTCGTAGAAGCCGATGGCCTTCAGGGCCGCCTTGAGCTTGCCGGTGGAGGCCAGGCTGGGGAACTGGTTGATGAAGGCGGGAGCCACCAGAGCGTAGATGCGGTCGCCGCGGTTGAAGCCCTGGATCAGCTGATAGATCTGGCCCTTGTCGGCAATGGCACCGAACGGGCAGTTGACCAGGCACTGGCCGCAGGAAACGCACTTGCTGTAGTCGATCTCAGCACGGCCCAGCTCGTCGGAGTGGATGGCACCCATGCCGCAGGCCGCAGCGCAGGGACGCTCGGTCTTGACGATGGCGTTGTAGGGGCAGACGCCGACGCAGCGGCCGCACTTGATGCACTTGTCCTGATCGATGATGGAACGGCCGCTCTCCCAGGTGATGGCCTTCTTGGGGCAGACCTCCATGCAGGGGTGTGCCAGACAGCCCTGGCACAGGTCGGAGACCTTGACCAGCTTTTCGGGGCAGCGGTTGCAGGCGAACTTGATGACGTTCACCAGCGGGGGATCGTAATACTTATCGGCGATGGAAGCATCTTCCAGACCGGAAACGACGCTGTTGTGCTCGTCCATGCGGCGGGTGGGCAGGCCCATGGCCAGGCGGACGCGCTCCTCAACGATGGCGCGCTCCAGGAAGATGTCCTTGCGCAGCTTGCCCTCCTCACCGGGGATGATGGTGTAAGGGATCTTGCGCATCAGGTGGTTGGCCTGCTCGCCCTTGACGTTGGCATAAGCCATCCGGGCCACCTCGGTGAACACCTGGCGGCGGATCTGGATGACCGTCGTGTTGATTCCTCTAAAGCTCATTCCAAACTCTCCTTGTACAGATACAAAACATCCCGCAGCGGCGCGGCTTTGCAACGCACCCTGCGGCTTTCTTTCCTGCGGGCCTGCTGGTACTGCGCCGCTGCAATCGGCGCACCGGCCCCAGGATTCCATCCTCATTTTAACACAAAGACGTCTGCCTGAAAAGAGCAAACGCCAAAATATGTTAAAGAATTCTCAAATGGCAAAGGTGAAGGATCTTCAACGGTGAGATTCAGCAAAGTACTGCCCGCACCCGCTCGCCGTCGTAGTTGCCCAGCCGGACGCGGACGATCTCGCCGCTTTTGTGGCCGGGGGCCGAGACCACCACCGGCACATACAGCCGGGTGTAGCCGGTGAAGAGCGTCTCGCTGAGGGCCGTTTCGAGCAGCACCTCGTCCTCCATGCCCTCATACGTCGTGAGCACGTCCCGGCGGAGTTCTTCGGCAAGGGCGTTCATGGTGCGGCTGCGCTCCTGCTTTTCCCGCTCGTGGACCTGATCGGGGAAATCGTAGGCGGGGGTGCCGCTGCGGCGGGAGTAGGGGAAGACATGCACCTTGAGGAAACCGATCTGCTTCAGGAAGGCGCAGCTCTCCTCAAAGTCTTCCACCGTCTCGCCGGGGAAGCCGCAGATGCAGTCGGTGGTGAAGCTGACGGGCCGGTCGCCGTAGGCGGCGCGGATGTCGGCCACGACCTGGGCGTACTGCTCGGCGGTGTAGACGCGGCGCATCCGGCGCAGGGTGGCCGTGCAGCCGCTCTGCAGGCTCAGGTGGAACTGGGGGCAGAGCTTGTCCACTGCGGCAAGCCGGGCGATGAACTCCGGCGTGAGCATGTCGGGGTCCAGGCTGCCCAGGCGGATGCGCTCGATGCCCTCGACCTGGGCGCACTTTTCCACCAGTTCCACAAGGTTGGTGCCGGTGTCGAGGCCGTAGCTGGGCAGGGAGATGGCACTGAGCACGACCTCCCGGTAGCCGGAAGCGGCCAGCTGGCGCAGCTCGTTCAGGATGCTGGCCTCGGCGCGGCTGCGCACCGGGCCGCGGGCGCGGGGGATGACGCAGTAGGCGCACTGGCGGTTGCAGCCGTCCTCTACTTTAATGAACGCGCGCGTGTGCGTCTCGAACCGCTCCACGGGCAGCTCCTCGAACCGCTCGCCGCGCTTGTGGGGGGTGACGGCGACGATCCGCTCGTGGCCGTCCAGCAGCTTGAGCACATTGTCGAGGATGGCCTTGCGGTCGCCGTTGCCGCAGACGAGGTCTGCTTCCAGAAAATTCGCGGCCTCTTCGGGGAAGGCCTGGGGGTAGCAGCCGGTAAGCACCGTCACGGCGCCGGGGTTCTCGCGCTTGGCCCGGCGGAGCCACTTGCGGCTCTTCTGGTCGCCGAAGTTGGTCACGGTGCAGCTGTTGACCACAAAGACGTCGGCCTCTTCGCCTTCCGGCACGATGGTGAAGCCGGCCCCCCGGAACATCTGTTCCAGGGCCCCGGTCTCGTTCAGGTTGACCTTGCAGCCAAGGGTATAAAAACAAACTCGCATGAGGGGATATCCTTTCTATGGGGAACAAAACCCTCTCAGTCTCGCTTCGCTCGCCAGCTCCCCCAAAGTGGGAGCCTTTGGCACACCGGGAAACCTGTGCTGTTCGCATGGGCCTGATTTGTCAGAACGCAGTGGGCCCTGTCCTCATTGCCAGCAGATGCTGGCCTCTGTCGCGGAGCCCGGACATGTTCGATCCAATAAAAGCCCTGTTCGTTCAGCAGTTTCAAAACCGGCCTGCCAATGGATCTCCCTTCGGGAGAGCTGTCAAAGCCGACAGGCTTTGACTGAGAGGGCGAGTTCATTTGCAAATAACAGAAACCATCTAATTATAGCAGATTTTTCCCCGTGAGAAAAGGGCATCCCACCCGAATTTTTTGCATAGAATGCAACCAGAGAGTTTACTGCGGGGAGGTACGAGGAATGGAACGGAAAAATCTGGCCCTGCTCTGTGCGGGGGTGCTCTGTTTCTGGCTGTTTGCGCTGGCGTTCGGGTCGGCGCAGGGCGCGGGATTGCGGGCGGTGAAAACGGAAGCCCCGGCACAGGCCGCTGCGGCGGATGCCCCGGCTGCACAGACCGCCGCCCCGGCAGACAGCCTGTCGCTGCCCTGCCGCGCTGCCGTCCTCATCGAACCGGCGAGCGGCCGGGTGCTCTATGAGAAGAACGCCGACGAGCGGGTGCCCATCGCGTCCATCACCAAGCTGATGACTCTGCTTCTCACCTTTGAAGCCGTCCACGGTGGAAAACTCACGCTGGACACGCCGGTGCCGGTCAGCGAACATGCCTACCACATGGGCGGGAGCCAGATCTGGCTCGAACCGGGGGAGCAGTTCACGCTGGATGAGATGCTGCGGGCCATCTGCGTTTCCTCTGCCAACGACGCTGCGGTGGCCGTGGCGGAACTGGTGGGCGGGAGCGAACCGGTCTTTGTGGAACAGATGAACGCCCGCGCCGCCGAACTGGGGCTGCAAAATACCTCGTTCCGGAACGCCTGCGGGCTGGACGCCGAGGGGCATCTTTCCACCGCGCGGGATGTGGCGGCGCTGAGCTGCTACATCCTGAACACCTGCCCGGAGATCCTGCATTATACGGGGATCTGGACCGACAGCCTGCGCAACGGCCAGACCCAGCTTGTGAACACGAACAAGCTGCTCAAGCGATACAGCGGCATCACAGGGCTCAAGACCGGCACCACCGGTGGGGCAGGGGTCTGCATCTCGGCCAGCGCCACGCGGGATGGGCTGACCCTCATCGCGGTCATCCTGGGTGCGCCGTCCAGCGCCGAGCGGTTCCAGGCCGCGACGGCCCTGCTGGACTATGGGTTCGCAGCCTATGCGGCCGTTCCGGTGCCGCAGCTGCCGGACCGCCCGCTGGAGCTGACCGTAAAGGGAAGCACGGAACAGACGGTGCCGCTGGATTACAGCGCCCTGCCCCAGACCGTGCTGCTGGAAAAGGGGGCCGGGGCCGACCTGCGCACCGAGCTGACCCTGCCCGAAACACTGGAAGCGCCCGTGGAGCGGGGGCAGACGGTGGGCACGGCCGCAGTTTATGCGGGCGAAACACTGCTGGCCGAGGCCGAGGTGAAGTCTGCTGCGGATGCGCCGCGGCTGACCTTTGGCGGCGCAATGGAGCTGCTGTGGCAGAGCCTGCTGGGCGCGTGAAGCGCAAAAGAAACACAACAGCGCCCAAAAGCGGTTCGCTTCGGCAAATCGGCTTTGGCGGGGCTGAACAAAAGATGTCGGGACGACCAAAAGAACACTATTAAAATTGTATGAAATCCTGGGATTTTGGCCTTGACTTTGCGGCGTTGGAACGGTACACTTATACCAAGATAAACCCTCGCAGGGCAACGTGCCCGGCAAAATGTTTGGAGGTTCTGAGAGAATGAGTGTCGTTCTGAATACAAAGCACCTCTCCGGTTTTATCAACGAAGAGGAATATAAGGCCATCTATCCCCAGGTGGAGGCCGCACACCGGCAGCTGGAAGCCAAGAATGGCCCCGGCAATGACTTCCTGGGCTGGATGTATCTGCCCCGCGATTACGACAAGGAAGAGTTCGCCCGCATCAAGGAAGCAGCGCAGAAGATCCGTGAGGACTCCGAAGTGCTGGTCGTGGCCGGCATCGGCGGCAGCTATCTGGGTGCCCGCGCTGTGATCGAGGCCGTCAAGGGCCTGTACCACAACGAGATCGAGAACGGCCTGAAGATCTACTTCTGCGGCAACAGCATCAGCCCCACCTACCTGAACGATATCATCGCTCTGTGCAAGGGGAAGAAGTTCTCCATTAACGTCATCTCCAAGTCCGGCACCACCACCGAGACCAGCCTGGCCTTCCGTGTGCTGCGCAAGCTGCTGGAAGATGAGATGGGCGTGGAAGAGGCCAACAAGCGCATCTATGCCACCACCGACCGCGCCAAGGGCACCCTGAAGCAGCTGGCGGACGCACAGGGCTGGCCCACCTTCGTCGTTCCCGACGACGTCGGCGGCCGCTACTCCGTCCTTTCCGCTGTGGGCCTGCTGCCCATCGCCGCTGCCGGGATCGACATCGACGAACTGATGAAGGGCGCTGCCGGCGCCATGGAGCGCTTCTCCGTCCTGAGCGAGGACAACGACGCTTATAAGTACGCCGCCATCCGCAACATCCTGTACCGCAAGGGCAAGGCTGTGGAGATCCTGGAGTGCTATGAGCCGAACTTTACCCTGATGAACGAGTGGTACAAGCAGCTGTTCGGCGAGAGCGAAGGCAAGGACAACAAGGGTCTGTTCCCCGCAAGCTGCATCTTCTCCACCGACCTGCACTCCATGGGTCAGTTCATCCAGGAGGGTGCCCGCCTCATGTTTGAGACCATCGTCGATGTCAAAAAGCCTGCACAGGATCTCTTCATCGAGAAGCTGGAGGGCAACTTCGACGGCCTGAACTTCCTGGCTGACCAGAACATGAGCGTGGTCAACCGCAAGGCGATGGAAGGCACCATCCTGGCCCACACCGACGGCGGTGTGCCGGAGGTCGTGATCGAGGTGGACGACCTGACTGCTTATAATGTGGGGTATCTGATCTACTTCTTCTGGCGTGCCTGCGCCTGCAGCGGCTACCTGCTGAGCGTCAACCCCTTCAACCAGCCGGGTGTTGAGAGCTACAAGAAGAACATGTTCGCACTGCTGGGCAAGCCGGGTTACGAGAACCTGACCGCCGAGCTGGAAGCAAAGCTGAAGTAAGCTGGAAAATAAATGATCTCCCGCCGCAAGGCGTGGAAAATACAGGAGGACAGAACTATGATTAAACTGATTGTTGGTGCAAAGGGCTCCGGTAAGACCAAAGCAATGATCGACATGATCAATGATTCGGTCAAGACCTCCAAGGGCAACGTCGTCGTTGTCGAAAAGGGCATGAAGCTCACCTATGACATCGCTCCTGCTGCTCGCCTGATCGATCTGGACGAGTACAAGATCTCCGGCGGCGAGATGCTGTATGGTTTTATCGCAGGCCTGATGGCAAGCAACTACGACATCACTGATCTGTACATCGACGGCATCCTGAAGGTGCTGAACCACGACATCAACCGCCTGGGCGTGGTGCTGGACGAGATCGCTGCCATCGCCGGTGATTCCGTCCGCGTCGTCGTCACCGTCAGCGCAGACGAGGCCGAGCTGCCCCACAACGTCAAGAAGTACCTGTGATTTTCTGAACGGAAACCATCCAAGCGGGCAGGAAACCGGAAAATTTGAAATTTTTTCGGTTTTCTGCCTGTTTTGGTGTTGACAAAGGAACGCTTTGGCGCTATACTAACAAAGCAGCCTTTTATGAGGTGTACTATGCAATTTGACCTGAGAAAGTTTATCGCGACCGGCACGAAGCCCTACCATGCAGAGTTTCCCTGTGATTTGTCTGCCAGGGATTTTGCCGGCGCAAGGATCGAACAGCCTGTGACCGCCTGCTTTGATGCAGAAACGGACGGCGACGAAGTCCGGATGACACTGCGGGCAAAAGCATTGGTGCACGGAGAGTGCGCCCGCTGCCTGGACCCGGTCGAACGGGAAGAGGCGGTCGAAGCGGAGTGGACGGCAAAGGAGCGAGATCTGGACGACCCGGATTTCGATCTTCCGCTGGACGAAAAAGGCCATCTGGATGTGGACGAATGGCTGGCCCAGGAGTTCCTGTTCCAGATCCCGACGGTGCTGCTGTGCAGCCCGGACTGCGCGGGGTTATGCCCTCGCTGCGGCAAGAAGAAGGCAGAGTGTGTCTGCCCGCCAGAGGAAGAGGAGACTGCTCCCGCTGACGCAAGGCTCGCGATCCTCAAATCACTGCTGAACTGAGAAACCCATCAAGGAGGTGCAAAAATATGGCAGTACCTAAGAGACATCTTTCCAAGGCCCGCCGCGACAAGCGTCGCAGCAATGTTTGGAAGCTGGAGGCCCCTGCACTGGTCAAGTGCAGCAACTGTGGCTCTCTGAAGCTCCCCCACCAGGCATGTGGCAACTGCGGTTACTACAAGGGCGAGGAAGTCATCAAGAAGGCCTAATTTGCGCAAAATTGGTGGCACATTGGTGTTATGTTGAGAAGGGGATGGCGCAATGCCTTCCCCTTCTTCTTTTGTCCAACCCTCTCAGGCGCTTCGCGCCAGCTCCCCCAAAGTGGGAGCCATTGGCAGTCGGATGAAGTCTGATGGAACTGAATTGAGACGAACGTACGGAAAATTTGTGATTCGGTCGTTTGGCCGGAAGCAGAAACGGCAGGTGAAGCAGAGTGGCGATCAAGATCGAGCGCGTTGAAGAGGGGAGCGAGGCCCAGGCGCTGGGCCTGCAGCCCGGCGACGAGCTGCTGAGCGTGGACGACAATGAACTGAACGATACGCTGGACTACGATTTTTATACCGACAGCAGGAGCTTTCACCTGAAGGCAAAGGTGGCGGACGGCATCCGGGAATGGGATGTCAGCCGGGAGGAGCGCGGCCCCTTTGGCTGCGATTTCCACACCTACCTCGGCGACGAGAAGCACACCTGCTCCAACCACTGCATGTTCTGCTTCATCGACCAGATGCCCCCCGGTATGCGCGAGAGCCTTTACTTCAAGGACGACGACGAGCGCCTGTCCTTTCTGTTCGGCAACTATATCACCATGACGAACATGCAGGACCATGAGATCGACCGCATCATCAAGATGCACATCTCGCCGATCAACATTTCGGTCCACACCACCAACCCCCAGCTCCGCGTCCGGATGCTGGCCAACCGGCGCGGCGGCGAGGTGCTTCAATACCTGCCCCGCCTGGTGCAGGGCGGCATCGCCATCAACTGCCAGCTGGTGCTCTGCCGGGGCATCAACGACGGCGATGAGCTGCGCCGCACTCTGACCGACTTGTTGGAACTGACCCCTATGGTGCAGAGCATAGCCGCCGTGCCCTGCGGCGTGACGGACTACCGCAAGAACCTCTACCCGCAGGTGCCCTACGACGCCGAGACGAGTGCTGCTGTCATCGACATTCTGGAAGCGTTCGGCGATGAGTGCAAGCGTCGCCACGGCAAGCGGATCATCTACCCCAGCGACGAGTGGTATCTCAAGGCAGGGCGGCCCATCCCGCCGCCGGAGTTCTATGAGGACTACGACCAGCTGGAAAACGGCGTGGGCATGATGAGCCTGTTCCGCGAAGAGTTTCTGGCCGAGCTGGAAAAGCCTCACCGCATCTACGGCACCAAGCAGCTGGATGTGGTCACGGGCACCATGGCATCCCCCCTCATCTGTGAGATGATGGACGAGCTTCACCGCCAGTACCCGATGATCGAGGTCACGGTCCACACCATCCAGAATAAGTTCTTTGGCGGCAATGTCGGCGTGGCCGGTCTTGTGACGGCCACCGACATCATCGCCCAGTGCGAGGGCCGCCTGAAGAGCGGGACGCTGGGCATCCCGGCCGTCATGCTGCGGGAAGAGAAGGATACCTTCCTGGACGATGTGACCATTGCGCAGCTGGGCGAGCGGCTGGGCGTCAAGGTAGAGGTGCTGCCCGTCAGCGGCGGCGACGAAGCCCGCGCCCTGCTCCGCAGCGGCCTGCATATTTCGAGAAGAAGACATTGAGATAAGAGATAAGAGACTACTCTGAAAGGAGGAACCCCCATGAGCAAACCGATCGTAGCAGTCGTGGGCCGCCCCAACGTGGGCAAATCCACCCTGTTCAATAAACTGTGCGGCCAGCGTCTGGCCATCGTCGAGGATACCCCCGGCATCACCCGCGACCGCATCTTTGCCAACTGCGAGTGGAACGGCCACGATTTCCTGCTGGTGGACACCGGCGGCATCGAGCCGAAGGCCACCGAGGGCATCCTGGCCCACATGCGGGAGCAGGCACAGATCGCCATCGACACCGCCGACTGCATCATCATGGTGGTGGATGTCCGCAACGGCCTGACCGCTGCCGACGAGGACGTGGCCCACATGCTCCGCCGCAGCCACAAGCCGGTCATCCTGGCCGTCAACAAGTGCGACAATGTCGGCGAGGCCCCCATGGAGCTGTACGAGTTCTACAACCTGGGCTTTGAGGAAGTCATGCCCATCTCGTCCGTCCACGGCCACGGCACCGGCGACCTGCTGGATGCCGTCTGCGCCCATCTGGATTTCAGCGAGACCGTGGTGGAGGAGGACCGCATCCCGGTCGCCATCATTGGCCGCCCCAACGTGGGCAAGTCCAGCCTGACCAACCGCATCCTGGGCGAGAACCGGATGATCGTGGCCAACGAGGCCGGCACCACCCGCGACGCCATCGACACCCCTGTGGACAACGCCTACGGCAAGTTCATCTTCACCGACACCGCCGGTCTGCGCAAGCGCAGCAACATCACCGACGGACTGGAACGGTATATGGTCGTGCGCGCGCTGGCAGCCGTTGAGCGCAGCCGCGTGGCTCTCATCCTCGTGGACGCCACCGTCGGCTTCACCGAGCAGGACAGCAAGGTAGCCGGTTATGCCCACGATCAGGGCAAGGCCTGTATCATCGTCGTCAACAAGTGGGACGCCGTGGAGGGCAAGGAGACCAACACCATGGAGCTCCAGCGCCGCGGCTATGCCGAGTGCTTCAGTTTCATGGGCTATGCTCCGATCATCTTCATCTCCGCACAGACGGGCTATAACGTCAACAAGCTGATGCAGCTCATCCGCGATGTGGACGCCCAGAACGGTGCCCGTGTGCCCACCGGCGTGTTGAACGAGATGTTGGCCCGCGCCACCGCCCGGATGCAGCCGCCCAGCGACAAGGGCCGCCGCCTGAAGATCTTCTATCTGACCCAGGCCTCCACCCGTCCGCCGACGTTCGTGGCCTTCGTCAACTCCAAGCAGCTGTTCCACTTCAGCTATCAGCGCTACCTCATCAACCAGATCCGCGAGAACTTCGGCTTGGAGCACACGCCCATCCGGCTGGTCATCCGCGAGCGCGGCACCGGTTCGGTCGGTGCAAAGGATGTGTAAGGGGGCAGACTGTTGATGATGACGATCCTGATCGTCCTCGCTGCCGCGGCGCAGGCATACCTGCTGGGCAGCATCGACACCGGCATCCTGGTCAGTAAGTATCTCTACCACGATGATGTCCGCAACTACGGCAGCGGTGCCGCCGGCATGACCAATATGCTGCGCACCTTTGGCAAAAAAGCCGCAGCCCTGACCGCTGCGGGAGATGTGCTCAAGGGCGTGGCGGCGGTCTGCATCGGCCGGTGGCTGTTTGGCTTCCTGCCCGAACACGCAGCCGTTTCGCCCTACCTCGGCGTTTATCTGACCGCCATCCTGGCCGTGGTCGGCCACCTGAAGCCCCTCTACTTTGGCTTCAAGGGCGGCAAGGGTGTGCTGGTGGCGGGCGGTGCCATTCTGGCCATCCAGCCCATTCTGCTGCCCTTTCTGGCGGCGATCTTCCTGCTCTGCCTGCTGCCCACCGGCATGGTCTCACTGGGCAGCATCGTCATGGCCGCGTCGTACCCGGTGCTGACCCTCCTCTACGGTCTGCTCAAGGGGCTGGCCGTGGGCGACCTCGCCGTCTGCGTGGCCGGTGCGGCCATCATGGGCGGCATGGTCATCTATATGCACCGTGCCAACATCCAGCGCATCCGCGCAGGGCAGGAGTACCGCTTCGGCCGGAAACACAAAAAATAAAAAAACTTGAAAAAAGAAGTTGACAAATCTCTCCATTGCTGGTATAATAACTCACGTCGCAAGACACGAAACCAAACATGTGGGGGATTAGCTCAGCTGGGAGAGCGCTTGCATGGCATGCAAGAGGTCAGCGGTTCGATCCCGCTATTCTCCACCAAAAAAGCACTGTACTTCGTAGGAAGTATGGTGCTTTTCTTTTTGCTGAAGCCGATTTTTTGGGGCTGCATTGCTTCGCTTGCACCATTTTCAGGCTTTTGCAGGCGGTCGAGTTACGCCCCCGCGATTCCGCGCGATGGAGCAATCTGCTCTTCTATGGAACGGCGGCTTGTAAAAAATCATGATTTATGGTAGGATATTCTTAAAGAAGAAAGCGGGTGAACCGATACAACAGCAGCTTGCTGGATGCAAACCTCACGTATTCAGGCAGCAGCTATGATGATTTGAACGAGGCATATATTATCTTCATCACCGAAAACGATGTGTTAAAGGCTGGATTGCCAATCTACCACATTCATCGCATGGTGGAAGAAACAGGTGCTGTTTTCAATGACCAGTCACATATCATCTATGTGAACTCGCAGATCAAGGATGAATCTGCGCTTGGAAAACTGATGCACGATTTTTTCTGTACCGATGCAAAGGATATGTTCTATCCGGTGCTTGCAGAGCGAGTACAATACTTTAAGCAAGATGCGAAAGGAGTGGCAACTATGTGCAGAGCAATGGAAGAAATGCGGAATGAAACGGTTCGAGAACGGAATATTGAAATTGCAAAGACAATGTTGGCTTCTAAGAAATTGAGCTACGAAGATATTGCTTTGTTCTCTGGGTTGACGGTTGACGAAGTTAAATCCTTGGACGCCAAGAAGCCTGCCTGATAACAGGCTGCCGTTCGCAGACAATAAGAAGTCATCGACAAATATCATCGAAACATTCTCAGGGCCGGAATAGGTTCAAAAAACAGCTTACAGCAACAAAAGAGAGGCATCTTCATCTGGGTACAGCACAGACGGAAACGCCTCTCTTTTCGTTTTTGAACGATCTTATTCGTAGTCAATGGGCAGGGTGGGCAGGCCGTTGAGCTCCAGCCCGGCGGTGTGCCCGGCGATGTACTGGTAGTAGCCCTGGGCGGCAATCATTGCGCCGTTGTCGCCGCAGAACTTGAGCTCCGGCAGGTAGACTTTGGCACCCAGCTTCTGTGCGCCGTCGTTGACGAGCTGGCGCAGTCGGCCATTGGCTGCGACGCCGCCCGCCAGGCAGACTTGCTTCGCTCCGGTGTCGGCTGCGGCCAGGAGCAGTTTTTCGGCCAGGATGCCTGCGATGCGCTCCTGAAAGCTGGCGGCAAGGTCGGGCACGTTGACTTCCTCGCCCTTCATCTGGGCCTTGTTCACTTCGTTCAGCACGGCGGTCTTCAGGCCGGAGAAGCTGACGTTGTATTTGCCGTCCACATGGGGCACCGGCAGGCGGTAGGCCTTGGGGTCGCCGGTCTTGGCAGCGTTGGCAACGCTCGGCCCGCCGGGGTAGGGCAGACCCAGCGTCCGCGCCACTTTGTCAAAGGCTTCGCCCGCCGCATCGTCCACGGTGTGGCCGAGGATGTGGTAATGGGTGTAGTCCTGCACTTCCACGATGTGGCTGTGGCCGCCGGAGGCCACCAGGCAGAGGAAGGGCGGCTTGAGCTCTGGATGGGTGAGGTAGAGCGCCGCGATGTGGCCGCGCAGATGATGCACCGGCACCAGCGGCTTGTTGGCCGAGTAGGCCAGCCCTTTGGCGAAGTTCACGCCCACGAGCACGGCCCCGATGAGGCCGGGCGCAAAGGTGACGGCCACGGCGTCCACGTCGTCGATGGTCTTGCCGGCATCCAGCAGGGCCTTTTTCACGGTGGCGCTGATGAACTCGCAGTGGCGGCGGCTGGCAATCTCCGGTACGACGCCGCCATACAGCGCCTGTTCTTTTACGCTGGTGGAGATGACGTTGCTCAGCAGATGTCGGCCATCCTCCACCAGGGCTGCGGCAGTCTCGTCGCAGGTGGATTCGATTCCTAAAACGATCATAGTATCAATGGGCCTCCAGCCAGTTTTTGCCGGTGTGCACGTCGGTGCTCAGGGGTACGGCGTACTGCACACAGCCTTCCATCTCTTCCCGCAGGATGGCGGCGGCCTTTTCGGCCTCGGCCTCCGGTGCCTCCACGATGAGTTCATCGTGGACGGTCAGAATGAGACGGCTCTCCATTTTCTCGTCCCGCAGACGCCGCCAGACCCGCACCATGGCCAGCTTTATGACGTCGGCAGCCGTGCCCTGGATGGGGGTGTTGCGGGCCATCCGCTCGCCGCTGGCCCGGATGTTCCGGTTGGCACTGGTCAGCTCCGGCAGGGCGCGGCGGCGTCCGAACAGGGTGGAGACGTAGCCGCACGCCCGCGCGTCGGCGATGGTCTTATCCATGTAGCCGCTCACCTTGGGGAACGCGGCCAGATAATTTTTGAGGAAGGCGTCCGCTTCTTTGACGGAGACGCCGATGTCCTTCGAGAGGCTGTACGCGCCCTTGCCGTACATGATGCCGAAGTTGATGGCCTTGGCCGAAGAGCGGATGCGGGGCGTGACGGCCTCCAACGGCAGGTTGTAGATCTTGGCGGCGGTGGAGCGGTGGATGTCCTCTCCGCTGCGGAAGGCCTGCTGCATGTGTTCGTCGCCGGTGATGTGGGCGAGGATGCGCAGCTCGATCTGGCTGTAATCGGCATCCACCAGCACACAGCCGGGCTTGGCGATGAAGTAGGCCCGCAGCTGGCTGCCCAGCTCCGTGCGGATGGGGATGTTCTGCAGGTTGGGGTTGTCGGAGGAGAGACGGCCGGTGCGGGCTTCGGTCTGGTTGAAGCGGGTGTGGATGCGGCCATCCTCCGCGATGACCTTCAGCAGGCCCTCCACATAGGTGGAGTTCAGCTTCTGGTAGGCACGGTACTGTAAAATGTCCTCGACCAGCGGGTAATCCCGCAGGGACTCCAGCGTCTCGGCGTCGGTAGACCAGCCGCGCTGGGTCTTTTTGCCGTGGGGCAGACCCATGGTATCGAAGAGCATCTCGCCCAGCTGCTTGGGGCTGTTGGGGTTGAAGCTGGTGCTGTCGGTCTCCATCTGGATGCGGGCCAGCACCTCCGAAAGTTCGCTGCGCATCCGCAGGCCGAACGCCTCAATGCCGTCCCGGTCCACCAGGATGCCGGTGCGGGTCATGTCGGCCAGCACCTGGGCCAGCGGGAACTCGATGTCATTGTACAGCGCATCCTCGTCCCGCGCGGTGATCTCGGCCTTCATCCGGGCAAAAAGGTCGGCCAGCGAACCGGCATCGGGCCAGGCCTCACAGGTGAATGCGGCCTGTGCCTTGTAGCTTGTCAGCAGCTCGGAGACCTGATATTTCGAAGCCGAGGCGTCCAGCAGGTAGGCGGCCAGCTTGCCGTCCCACACGATGCTGCTGCCCCAGCCGCCGTGGGCCATGGCCAGCGCGTAGAGCGGGGCGGAGTCGAAGACGTCCAGCGTCACGGCGGGGTCATCCAGCAGGCGGACCAGCGCGTCGTCCGACAGGGGATAGACGGTGGTGTCCTGCACGGCATACCAGGCTTCCGGTTGAAGCACGACGTTTTTGGTGCCCTGCTTGCCGGTCACTGCAGGCCGCGCGGCCAGCAGGTAATGCCCGGACGGCGTCAGGGGCAGGACGTCCATGGTGCCCTCCACGGCGGGCAGCGTTTCCGGGTCGGCCGCCGGGGCGACGCCATCCAGCCCGAACCGGGGGATGAGGGAGTGGATCTCCAACTCCTGCAGGAGCTTCACGGCAGCGGCCTTGTTGCCCTCGCCCACCTTGTAAGCGCCCTCGGCGGTGTCGATGGGCGCATCGGTGCGGATGGTGCCCAGCAGATGGCTCAGCTCGGCATCGGCCTTGCATTCCAGCAGGTGCTCCCGCTGCTTGGGCTTGATGACCTTGTCGTCGATATTGGCATACACGTTTTCCAGTGTGCCGAACTTCTGCACCAGCGCGAGAGCGGTCTTTTCGCCGATGCCCCGCACACCGGGGATATTGTCGGACGTGTCGCCCATCAGGCTCTTCACCTCGATGAGCTGCCGGGGCTGGATGCCGTATTTTTCCTCAATGGCGGCCACATCCATGGCCACAGTCTTGCTGCGGCCCATGGCGGTGGTGGCCAGCAGGACCGTGGTGCTCTCGCTCACCAGCTGCAGGCTGTCGCGGTCTCCCGTGGCCAGGAAGCAGTCGTCCTTGCGGGCATCGCAGGCTGCGGCCAGGGTGCCCAGGATGTCGTCGGCCTCCCAGCCCTCGGCCGTCACTTCCCGGTAGCCCAGGTCGGCCAGCAGCTCCTTCAGCACCGGCATCTGCTGCGCCAGCTCTTCGGGCATCCCATGGCGGGTGGCTTTGTAGCCATCGTACATCTTGTGGCGGAAGGTGGGGGCTTTGAGGTCGAACGCGACGGCGACCTCGTCCGGGTCGCACTCCTTGAGCAGGGAGAGCAGAATATTCAGAAAACCATAAATGGCGTTGGTATAGCGGCCGTCCTTGGTGGTCAGCAGCTTGATGCCGAAAAAGGCACGGTTCGCGATGCTGTTGCCGTCAATGACCAGTAAACGCATAGGCTTTGATCCTCCGTAACATAATTTCACATCTTATAGTATAGCACAAAGCGGAGGATATCGGAGGATTTTTTGAAAATTTTTGATGTAGCCCCTCTTCGTACAACCTCTCAGTCGAGCCTGCGGCTCGCCAGCTCCCCTGGTAGGGGAGCCTCTGGCGAAGAGGGAAGGCGTTCGGTCCTGCCAAGGCCTCTCCGATTAGGAGAGGCAGCACCGAAGATGCCGGAGAGGGTCACGCCTCGATCTGGATCGCGCTCACCGGGCAGGTCTGGGCAGCGTCCACCGCCTGGGGCACTGCCTCGGCGGGGATCTCACCCAGAAGGGCCACGGCCAGGGTGCCCTCCATCGTGAATACCTCCGGGCAGAGCCCTGCACACTGGGTGCAGCCAATGCAGAGGTCCGGGTCAACGAATGCTTTCATGGAATGCTCCTCCTTCCAATTTGGGATGCTGCTAGTTTTCCCGCCGGGGCGTGGAAATATCCCTATGCTTTTCGGTGCAAGTATGGTACAATAGGCTGAGACTTTCCGGGAGGATGAAACGATGAACATTCAGATCTTCGGCACGAACAAGTGCTTTGATACCAAAAAGGCCCAGCGCTATTTCAAGGAGCGGGGCGTCCGGTTCCAGATGATCGACCTGAAGGAAAAAGGCATGAGCCGAGGCGAATTTGAGAACGTGGCCCGCGCGCTGGGCGGCTGGGAAAAGCTGGTGGACCCGGCGGCGAAGGACAAACAGACCCTTGCGCTGCTGGACGCTCTGGTGGACTGGCAGAAGGAGGACAAGCTGTTCGAGAACCAGCAGCTGTTCAAAACGCCCATCGTCCGCAACGGGCGGCAGGCCACTGTGGGCTATCAGCCCGATGTCTGGAAGAGCTGGGAATAACACGCGCTTTCACAAAAAATCCACGCGCCGGATTTTGCACTTTGGGGCGAATCGTGGTATACTAAAACACAGTGTGGCCCCTACGATATCCAATTAGGAGACGAATAGAATATGAAAACCTATATGACCCCGGAAGAACACGCCCGGCTCCACCGCCGCCGCGCCCGGCAGGCACTGGGCCTGCTGGTGGCGGTGCTGGTGCTGGTGGGTGCTGTGACCGTGGTGCGCGCCGGTGTGCGCACCGTGGCAAACCTGTTCGACGATACCCAGCAACGGCAGGAATATGAGGACAAGATCGAAGGCCTGGTCCTGTTCGACCCCGTTCCCTTTGACGGCATCGAGAACATCGACGACCTGACCCTGCGCGAAGCGGCGGTCTGGGGCTGCGTGTACAGCATCCAGGAGACCCAGGGCGGCTTCGACAACTACAACACCGACCCCGACACCGAGCAGCTGCTGCTTCCCTCGGTGGATGTGGACGCCTATCTGGCCAAGCTCGTGGGCCCCAGCTTCAAGATGACCCACAAGAGCTTTGAGATGGATGATATGACCGTCGAATTTGACGAGACGACCCAGTGCTACAAGATCCCGGTCACGGGCAGCGTGGGCATCTACCGCG
Organism: Faecalibacterium prausnitzii; assembly: GCF_019967995.1. NCBI lineage: Bacteria > Bacillati > Bacillota > Clostridia > Eubacteriales > Oscillospiraceae > Faecalibacterium > Faecalibacterium prausnitzii. The sequence goes on along the minus strand of NZ_CP065377.1, from coordinate 2,080,951 downwards.
CCACCGTCACCCGGCTGTTCAAGAAGGACGGCCTGCTCCATGTCACGGTGGGCTATATCCCCACCCAGAGCGCGGATGACAGCATCCTGAACGCAGCCTCCGATACGCCCACCAAGTATATGGACTATCTGTTCAGCCGCCAGAGCGGCAGCTGGTATCTGACCGGCCTGACCGACAGCGAGACCAAGCCCGAAAGCACCGCGTCGTCGGCTGCCGCTGAGCCGATGCCGCTGGCGGACAGCGAGGTGCAGGACGCCATCCTCGCCACAGCGGGCGACTCCGCTGCTGCCAGCGAAGCAGCTTCCGGGGAAGCAGCCCCCGCTTCGGAGCCTGCCGACAGCACCGCCGCCGAGAGCAACGCAGCCGATGCTGACAGCGCTGCCGCCAGTGAAGCAGCATCGCAGAGCGCGGCAGGGTAAGCACCAAAACCGAATGAGAGAACAACACCCCCGGTCCGGGACGCGGCAAACGTCTCAGGCCGGGGGTGTTGTTCATTTTTCGAAAATCTCAGCAGACCAAAGCCTCATCCGTTGGCCTTTTCATCCCATCCGCTGGATTTGACGATCTGCCCATCGGTGGTGCACCAGAGAGCCTCGACGCCGTCGAGGCTCTCGACGATGGCCTGGCCTTCTTCCAGCGGCATGCAGAACAGGCCGGTGGTCAGGCAGTCGGCGACGCCGGAATCGGGGGCCAGCACACTCACGCCGTCAAAGTAAGCGGCGGGCCAGAGGGTGGCGGGGTCGATGAGGTGGTGGTAGCGCACACCATCGACAAGATAGTAGCGCTGATAGTCGCCGCTGGTGACGAGGGAGAGGTCACTCATTTTGACAGCGGCCACCGAGGAGGAGCTGCCGGTGTAGACGTCCGAAGCGTTCCACGGGTCTTCCACACCGCCGACCCACTGGGAGCCGCCGGGCTTGGTGCCGATGGCCCGCAGATTGCCGCCTACGCTGATGAGAGCGCTGGTCAGGCCGCGGGCCTCGGCAGCCTGGGCGACCATCTCCACGGCGTAGCCTTTGCCCACGCTGCCCACATCCAGAGACATCTCCGGGTCGGTCAGGTAGACCGTTCGGGCGGCGTCGTCGATGACGAGGTCGTGGATGTCGCAGTGCTGGGCGGCAGCATCCAGCTCGTCCTGCGTGGGCAGCTGGTTGTTGCTGTCGTCGGTGTCGGCGAGGGCAGCTTCACGGTAATTGTGCCAGATGTTGAGCACACTGCCCATGGCGATGTTCAGCTTGCCGTCGGTGGTGTCGTACATGGTCTGGGCCAGCTCCAGCATCCCCAGGATCTTGTCGTCCACGGTCACGGGGGCGAGGCCGGCGTTGTCGTTGATGGTCTTGACGTTGGTGACGCCGTCGTAGTCGTTGTAGATGTCGTAGAGCTTGTGATATTCCAGCAGGTCGGTGTGGAGAGCGTCCATCTGAGCGGCGAACTCCTCCTCGCTGTCGCAGTAGGCGATGACCTGGGTCACGGTGTCAAAGGCGTCATAGAACACGGTGGAGTAGCGCTGCGGGCCGTCGGCGATGCTGCTGGAAGCGCCGGACGAAGCGGCACGGCCGCAGCCGGCCAGCAGGCTCAGGCAGAGCGCGGCAGACAGGAAAACAGACAGGATGCGTTTCATGCGTGGGCGGTCTCCTTTGCAGCGGTGAAGGCGGTGTGCTCCTCCTGCAGATGGGCCAGCAGGTTGCCGAAGACCCAGTTCTTGTTGGAGGGGGTCACGAGGGCTTTGAGCGGGATATTCACCTGAGCCTGCTTCATGAGATCGAGCAGGGTGTCCACGTCTTTGTCCTTGAAGTTGGCGAGGACAAGGGCCGACGGGTAGGCGTTCGGGTCCAGCACCAGAGTGCGGGGCGCTTTGGTCTCTACTTCACCCAGCAGCTGGGCGACGGTCTTGCCTGCATCGGCGGGGGAGACGAGGAGGAGCTTCATGCCAAAGGCAGGGGCCATGCCCTCCAGGATGCCGCGGTCGGCGGCGGACAGATTCCAGCCCAGTGCCAGCGGGATGCCAGCGTTCTGGTTGCGTGCGATATGTGCTTTCATATAGAAACCTCTTTCAAAAAGATACCTTAGTATACCACAATTCCGGGCAAAGAAAAAGCGCCCTTGCGAAAAGAGCGCTTTTTCAAACCGTTCAGTTCATTTTTTTGCCGAAGAACTCGACCTCTTTGTTGATGAACTGCATCAGCTCATCGAACTGGTCGGGGGTCAGGCTCTGGGCACCGTCGCACTTGGCCTTGGCGGGGTTGTTGTGGACCTCGATCATCAGGCCGTCGGCCCCGGCTGCTACGGCAGCCTTGGCCAGCTCCGGCACCATCCAGGCGTGGCCGCAGGCGTGGCTGGGGTCTACGATGACCGGCAGGTGGGTCATCTTGTGGAGCATGACCACACCGGCCAGATCCAGCGTGTTGCGCATACTGGTCTCAAAGGTGCGGATGCCGCGCTCGCAGAGAATGACGTTCTCGTTGCCCTCGGCCATGATGTACTCGGCGCTCATCACGAACTCTTCCAGCGTGTTGGCAAGACCGCGCTTGAGCAGGACGGGCTTTTTCTGGCGGCCCACGGCCTTGAGCAGCTCAAAGTTCTGCATGTTGCGGGCACCGACCTGAATGAGGTCCACGTTCTCGAACAGGGGCAGATGCTCGGTGTTCATGATCTCGGTGACGATGGGGGCACCGGTGGCGCGGCGGGCCAGCTTGAGCAGGTCCAGACCTTCGCTCCGCATCCCCTGGAAGGAGTACGGAGAGGTGCGGGGCTTGAACGCGCCGCCGCGCAGCAGGGAAGCACCGGCGTCCTTCACGCGCTGGGCGCAGTAGGTGATCTGCTCTTCGCTCTCAATGCTGCACGGGCCTGCGATGACCGCGAAATTGCCGCCGCCGATCTTCACGCCGTTCACGTCGATGATGCTGTCGTCCGGGTGGAACTTGCGGTTGGCCTTCTTGTAGGGCTCGGATACGCGGCGGCAGGTCTCGACGACGGGGTTGGCCAGCACCCAGCTCTCGGCAATGGCTTTGGTGTCGCCGATGAGGCCGAGGATGTGGGTGTCGCTGCCCTTGGAGTCGTTGATCTGCAGGCCCATGCCCTCCAGCTCGCGGCAGAATTCGTGGACCTGTGCGTCGGGGGCGTTCTGTTTCAGTACGATGATCATGGTGGTATCTCCTTTACCTTCTCACACGGTTTTGGGAACGGCACAGGAGACCGGCTCCGTTGCCGCGGCTTGTTTTATCAAACTTCAGTTTCCTGAAGCGTGAGCTTATCATATCACTTCAGTTTCCTGAAGTCAAGAGGCTTTTTGATATTTTTTGGGAAAAGTGGTAGAATAGACGGGAAGGAATCCTTCGTACAACCTCTCCGTCCATGCTACGCATTGCCACCTCTCCTACCAGGAGAGCTGTCGAGCGCAAGCGAGACGGAGAGGCTGTACAAAAACGGGGTTCCTCTGAATGATAGAGTACAGAAAACAAAAAGGACGATAGAGTATGGGAAAAGAAGCAAAAACCAACGCGATGCGGATTTTGGAGCGGGCCAAGGTGGCCTATACGGCGCATGAGTATCCCCACGAGGAGGGCGTGGCCGTGGACGGCATCCATGTGGCCCAGAGCCTGGGCGAGGACCCGGCCTGCGTGTACAAGACACTGGTGACGCAGGGGGCCAGCCGGAATTATTTCGTCTTTGTCATCCCGGTGGCGGCGGAGCTGGACCTGAAGGCAGCGGCCCGTAGCGTGGGCGAAAAGAGCGTCGCCATGATCCATGTGGCCGACATCAACAAAGTCACCGGCTATGTGCGCGGCGGCTGCAGCCCGGTGGGCATGAAAAAGCAGTACACCACCGTGTTCGACGAGAGCGTTCTCGCGCAGGAGAAGGTCTATGTCTCCGGCGGCCGCATCGGTACGCAGGTCTGCTGCGCACCGGCCGACCTCATCAAGGCGGCACGGGCCACGACGGCGCGGATTATTTTTTAAGAAACCCTCTCAGCCGCCTGTGGCGGCAGCTCCCCCATAGGGGGAGCCATTGGCAGACCGGGCAGGTTTGCACGTTGTCGCCTTACGGCTCCCACGCAGCAGGGCCTTGTTCTCATTGGCAGCAGCTGCCAGCCTGAACAGCGAGGCCCGTCGCCTTCCGGCAGGATGAGCCTGCGCGGTCAGTAGAGCCAAAACCGGCTCGCCAGTGGCTCTCCCTTTGGGAGAGCTGTCGAGCGCAAGCGAGACTGAGAGGGTTTGTCCCCCCCCTAAAATATATTCCACAAATAAGTCATACTTAAAAAGAAAATGAGTGTCGAAACTGCACAAAACTTTTGAAAGTTTTTTGGAGCAAGAGAACACAAGGGAGAATTTGCCCAAACACCCTTTGCAAAGCGGATTTTTTGCCGTAAACTGTATGTATCAGAAGGACGGTGCGGCGCAGAGCGCACCGTTCCAGAGGATGGAACAGGGAATCCCCGCAGAGAATTTGGAGGAATACGGAATGCTGGAACTGCTGCTTGGAACCATTCGCCGTCTGTGTGCGACTGGATACCAGGGCATCCGTGTAACCTCATGCGGGCGTGTTCTGCACAGACCGTAGGATCAAAAGGCCGTGGTGTAGCTGCATCACAGCCTTTTTTGTTTGCACGGAGTCTGGAAAGAGAGAAAGAGAGGCTCGGAAATATGATTCGTAAAGTTGCTGTGATCATGGGTTCGGACAGCGATTGGCCGGTGGTGAAGGGGGCCTGCGCCCAGCTCAAGGCGCTGGACATCCCGTTCGAGGCGCATATCCTGTCGGCGCACCGCACCCCGGCGGAGGCGGCAGAGTTTGCCCGGAACGCGAAGGCCAACGGCTTCGGCGTCATCCTGTGCGCCGCCGGCATGGCGGCCCATCTGGCCGGTGCCTTTGCGGCCAACACCACGCTGCCGGTCATCGGCATCCCGATGAAGGGCGGCGCAATGGATGGCATGGACGCACTGCTGGCCACGGTGCAGATGCCCAGCGGCATCCCGGTGGCCACCGTGGCGCTGAACGGTGCCAAGAACGCCGCCTGGCTGGCGGCGGAGATCCTGGCCCTCAGCGACGATGCGCTGGCCGGGAAGCTGGACGCTGAGCGCGCTGCCATGGCGCAGCAGATCGCGGCCAAGGAACAGAAACTTCAGAAAGAAATTGAGGAACTTTAATGTCTGATTTTGCATATCCGCTGCATGAAGAGTGCGGTGTGTTCGGCATCTATGACCGTGCTGGGACCGAGGATGTGGCAGCCGCAGCCTACTCGGCTCTGTACGCTTTGCAGCACCGCGGCCAGGAGAGCTGCGGCATCGCCGTCAACGACGATGGCGTCATCACCGGCCACCGGGATCTCGGCCTGGTGAACGAGGTGTTCACCCCGGCGGTGCTGGCGTCGGTGTCCAGCCCCACGGCCCACATGGCCACCGGCCATGTCCGCTATGCCACCGCCGGGAGCCGGGTGCGGGCCAACGCCCAGCCCATGATCGTCCGGCATGGCCGGGGCACGATGGCCCTGTGCCACAACGGCAACCTGACCAACGCGCTGGAGCTTCGCCGCCAGCTGGAAAACGAGGGTGCCATCTTCCACGGCTCCTCCGATACCGAGGTCATCTGCTACCTCGTCACCCGCAACCGGCTGCGGATGGGCAGCATCGAGACGGCCATCAGCAAGACGATGGATGTGCTGGAAGGAGCTTACAGCCTCGTCATAATGTCGGCCACCAAGCTCATCGCGGTGCGTGACCCGCGCGGCTACCGGCCTCTGTGCATCGGTACGCTGCCCGGCGGCGGCTACGTCTTCGCCAGCGAGAGCTGTGCGCTGGATGCGGCCGGTGCTTCGCTTCTGCGGGATGTGGAGCCCGGCGAGATCGTCGTGGCCGACACCCGCACCGGCGAGCTGCGCAGCATCAAGGATCACTGCGGCCGGAAGGACACCCAGATGTGCGTCTTCGAGTACATCTACTTCTCCCGCCCGGACAGCATCATCGAGGGCAGCTCGGTCCACGAGGCCCGCAAGCAGGCAGGCCGCTTCCTGGCGCAGGAGCACCCCGTGGAGGCCGATGTGGTCATCGGTGTGCCGGACTCCGGCCTCGACGCCGCCCTCGGCTACTCCGAGGAGAGCGGCATCCCCTACGGCATCGGCTTCATCAAGAACAAATACATTGGCCGCACCTTTATCCAGGGCAGCCAGAAGCAGCGCGAGAACAGTGTGCGCATCAAGCTGAACGTCGTGTCCAGCACCGTCAAGGGCAAGCGGGTCGTGCTGGTGGATGACTCCATCGTGCGCGGCACCACCTCTGCCCGCATCATCAAGCTGCTGCGGGACGCCGGTGCAGCGGAGGTCCACTTCCGCGTATCGGCCCCGCCCTTCAAATATCCCTGCTATTTCGGCACCGACATTCCGGACCAGAAGCTGCTGGTTGCCACCGGCCGCACCGTGGAGCAGATCAATGAGGTCATCGGCGCGGATACGCTGGGCTACCTGTCCACAGACCATGTGGTCCGGCTGGCAAAGAACGCTTCATGCGGCTTCTGCACCGCCTGCTTCACCGGAGAATATGCCGTCAAGCCCGACGAGGTGCTTTCGACCGATATTCATGAACGCCACCTGAACGACCGTCCCAAGGACGCAAAAAAGTTAGGAGAGTAAGACCATGGAAAAGAGCTATTCGGAAAGCTACGCAGCAGCCGGTGTGGATATCACCGCCGGTTATCGTTCCGTTGAACTGATGAAGCAGTATGTCGCCCGCACCATGAACGAGCACTGCATCGGCGGTCTGGGCGGATTCGGCGGCCTGTTTGAGCTGGACTGCACCGGTTACAAGCACCCGGTCCTCATCTCCGGCACCGACGGCGTCGGCACCAAGCTGAAGCTGGCCATGCTCCTGAACAAGCATGACACCATCGGCATCGACTGCGTGGCCATGTGCGTCAACGACGTCATCTGCGCCGGTGCCAAGCCGCTGGTCTTTCTGGACTACATCGCCTGCGGCCGCAACATCCCGGAGAAGATCGCAGAGATCGTCAAGGGCGTGGCCGAGGGCTGCGTCCAGGCCGACTGCTCTCTGGTGGGCGGCGAGACGGCCGAGCATCCGGGCATGATGCCGGAGGACGAGTACGACCTGGCCGGTTTCACCGTGGGCGTCGTGGACAAGGAGAAGATCCTGAGCAACGAGACCATGAAGCCCGGCGATGTCATCCTGGCCCTGCCCTCCACGGGTGTGCACTCCAACGGTTTCTCGCTGGTGCGCAAGATCTTTGATATCGACAACGACCCCGATGTCCTGAAGACGGCTCCCGCAGAGCTGGGCGGCAAGACGCTGGGCGAGGCACTGCTGGCCCCCACTAAGATCTACGTCAAGCCGGTGCTCAAGGTGCTGGAAGAGGTGGATGTCAAGGGCATCTCCCACATCACCGGCGGCGGCTTCTATGAGAATATCCCCCGCAGCCTGAAGAAGGGCTGCTGCGCCCGCATCCGCAAGGCGGACGTCCGCACCCCGGCGCTCTTCCACCTGATGGAGAAGGTGGGCAGCATCTCCGAGCACGATATGTTCAACACCTTCAACATGGGCGTCGGCATGGTGCTGACCGTCCCCGCGGAGCAGGCTGACAAGGCGCTGGCCATCCTCCACGCAAACGGTGAGCCGGAAGCCTATCGGCTGGGCGTCATCGCAGAGGGCGAGGGGGTCGAACTGTGCTGAACATCGCCGTGTTAGTGTCCGGCGGCGGCACCAATCTGCAGGCCCTGCTGGACAGCGAAGCCCGTGGAGAGAACCCCAACGGCAAAATCACCCTCGTCGTGGCCTCCAAGCCCGGCGTCTATGCGCTGGAACGGGCCGCGAAAGCTGGGGTGGAGGGCTGCGTCGTCCGCCGCAAGGATTACCCGAACAGCGAAGAGTTCGACGCCGCTCTGCTGGATACATTGAAAAGCCACCACATCGACCTCGTGGTGCTGGCCGGATTCCTGTCCGTGCTGGGGCCCAGCGTCATTGCGGCCTACCCGCGCCGCATCCTGAACGTCCACCCGGCCCTCATTCCGTCCTTCTGCGGGCCCGGCATGTATGGCCTGCGCCCCCACGAGGCGGCGCTGGCCCGCGGCTGCAAGGTGACCGGTGCGACCGTCCACTTCGTCAATGAGGAGTGCGACGGCGGGCCCATCCTGTTGCAGAAGGCCGTGGACATCCTGCCCGGCGACACCCCCGAAGTGCTGCAGAAGCGGGTGATGGAGCAGGCCGAGTGGAAGCTGCTGCCCAGGGCTGTGGCCATGGTGTGCAGCGGAGAGATTCAGTAAAAGAACCCTCTCCGTCCTTGCTGGCGCAATGCCACCTCTCCCGAAGGGCGAGGTCTTGGCAGAAAGATGAAGTTTGCAAGAACTGCTAAAAGCTCCCCCATCGGGGGAGCTGGCGAGCGAAGCGAGACGGAGAGGGTCTCAATAAAGGAGAACAGTATGGAAAAGATCGACCTGAACGAATATCTGGCCTCCAACGAGTATCCCGGCCGCGGCATCGCAGTGGCCATGGCTCCGGATGGCCGCCAGATGTTCATCGGCTATTTTATCATGGGCCGCAGCGAGAACAGCCGCAACCGCGTGTTTGACCCCATCCCGGAGCGGGGCGGCATCTGCACCGTGGCCGCAGACCCCGATAAGCTGGAAGACCCCAGCCTCATCATCTACAACCCCGTGCTGACCCTGGGCAAGACCCAGATCGTGACCAACGGCGACCAGACCGATACCATCTACGACCTCATGAGCCGGGGAAAGAGCTTTGCAGATGCCCTGCGCACCCGCACCTTTGAGCCGGACGGCCCCAACTACACCCCCCGCATCTCCGCTGTGGTGTATGAGGACGGCAGCTATCAGATGAGCATTTTGAAGTCTGCCGACGGCAACGGCGAGAGCGTCCAGCGCTATTTCTTCGATTATCCGCAGCCCGTTGCAGGCGAGGGCCACTTCATCAGCACCTACAAGCACAACGGTGCCCCCATCCCCAGCTTTGAGGGCGAGCCGCTCCGCTTTGCCTGCCCCCGCACCATCGGCGATTTTGCCCACGGCCTGTGGCAGAACCTGAACCCCGACAATAAGGTCAGCCTGTTTGCCCGCGTCATCGACCTGGATACCGGCGAGACCGGCGACATGATCTTCAACAAATACGACGCCGTGTACGACGACGAGGAAGACCCCGAAGAACCCGCCCTGCTGCCCGAAGAGCTGGAAGCTCTGGCCGCAGAAAGCGCAGAATAAGGAGGAAGTACGGATGAACGAACTGGCACTGAAGTACGGCTGCAACCCCAACCAGAAGCCCAGCCGCATTTATATGGAAGATGGCTCCGACCTGCCCGTGACCGTTCTGAACGGCAAGCCCGGCTACATCAATTTTCTGGATGCGCTCAACTCCATCCAGCTGGTCCAGGAGCTGAAAGCGGCCTGCGGCCAGCCCGCAGCGGCATCCTTCAAGCATGTTTCCCCGGCCGGTGCGGCCCTGGGCCTGCCCCTGACCGAGGTGGAGCGGAAGATGTACCACATCGCCCCGGATCTTGAGCTGTCTCCGCTGGCCTGCGCCTATGCCCGCGCCCGCGGTGCGGACCGGATGTCCTCCTTCGGTGACTGGATCGCCCTGTCGGATGTCTGCGACGTGCCCACCGCAAAGCTCATCCAGCACGAAGTGTCCGACGGCATCATCGCACCGGGCTACGAGCCGGAGGCTCTGGCCATCCTGTCCGGCAAGAAGAAGGGCAACTACAACGTGGTCGCCATCGACCCGGAGTATAAGCCCGCCCCGGTGGAGCACAAGCAGGTGTACGGCATCACCTTCGAGCAGGGCCGCAACGAGCTTGTCATCAACGCCGACACCATGTTGACCAACTGGGTCACCGAGAACAAGACCGTCTCGGAGGAGCAGAAGCGCGACCTCGTCATCGCTCTCATCACCCTGAAATACACCCAGTCCAACAGCGTCTGCTATACCTACAACGGCCAGACCATCGGCGTGGGTGCCGGCCAGCAGAGCCGCATCCACTGCACCCGTCTGGCGGGCCAGAAGGCCGACAACTGGCAGCTGCGCCACATGGACAAGGTGCTGAACCTGCCCTTCCGTGATGATGTCTCCAAGCCCAACCGCGACAATGCCATTGATGTCTACATCGGCGATACGCCCGAAGATGTCATCGGCGACGATGTCTGGGCCGAGACCTTCACCGAGCAGCCTGCTCCGCTGACCGCCGAGGAAAAGAAGGAGTATCTGCGCCATGTCACCGGCGTTTCGCTGGGCTCGGATGCGTTCTTCCCGTTTGGCGACAACATCGAGCGCGCCCGCCGTTCCGGCGTGACCGCCATCGTCCAGCCCGGCGGCTCCATCCGCGACCAGCAGGTCATCGACACCTGCAACAAGTACGACATCGCGATGGCCTTCTGCGGCATCCGGCTGTTCCATCACTGACCCTCTCAGGCGCTTCGCGCCAGCTCCCCCAAAGTGGGAGCCTTTGGCAGGACGATAGAGAGAATGCTGGACAGATAAGGCCCGATGTTCCGGAAGCTATTGGGCTCCGCTGCTTCGAAAAGCAGCAGCTTGCCTGAGCGGCAAGACCCACATCTTTATGGCGGGTCGAACCCAGGCAGTCAGCAGGGCCAGAACCGACTCGCCAGTGCCTCACACTTTGGGGGAGGTGGCATCGCGTGAGCGATGACGGAGAGGGGAGGATGTGGATGGAACACGAGAGTTTAGGAGATAGAATATGGCTAAAAAAATATTAGTCGTTGGCGGCGGCGGACGTGAGCACGCCATCATCAAGGCATTGAAGAAGAGCCCGGACTGCGGCGAGATCTGGTGCGCACCCGGCAACGGCGGCATCAGCTATGACGCCAAGTGCAAGAACATCAAGGCCACCGATGTGAACACCATGGTCGCGTTTGCAGCGGAGGAACAGTTCGATTACGTCGTCGTCGCGCAGGACGACCCGCTGGCTTTGGGCATGGTCGATGCGCTGGCGGCGGTCGGCATCCCGGCCTTTGGCCCGGACAAGGCAGCGGCCCGCATCGAGGCTTCCAAGGTCTTCTCCAAAGACCTGATGAAGAAATACGGCATCCCCACCGCCAGGTATGAGACGTTTGACGACCCGGCTAAGGTCATGGACTACATCCGGGCCGAGGGCAAGTATCCCGTCGTCATCAAGGCAGATGGTCTGGCTCTGGGCAAGGGTGTGCTCATTTGTGAGAACGAGCAGCAGGCCGCCGACGGCGTGAAGGAGATCATGCTGGACAAGAAGTTCGGCGCTTCCGGCAACCATGTCGTGGTCGAAGAGTTTCTCACCGGCCCGGAGGTCAGTGTGCTGAGCTTCACCGACGGCAAGGTGGTCAAGCCCATGGTGTCCAGCATGGACCACAAGCGGGCCAACGACCACGATACCGGCCTGAACACCGGCGGCATGGGCACCGTGGCCCCGAACCCCTACTACACCCCGGCCATCGCTGCCGAGTGCATGGAGAAGATTTTCCTGCCCACCATCCGGGCCATGAACGCCGAGGGCTGCCCCTTCAAGGGCTGCCTCTACTTCGGCCTCATGCTCACCCCGGACGGCCCGAAGGTCATCGAGTACAACTGCCGCTTCGGCGATCCGGAAACGCAGGTCGTGCTGCCGCTGCTGGAGAGCGACCTGCTGCAGATCATGACGGCCTGCACCAATGGTACACTGGCCGACACCGAGGTCCGGTTCTCCGACGGTGCCGCCGCCTGTGTCATCCTGGCTTCCGGCGGCTATCCCGTCCAGTATGAAAAGGGCAAGCCCATCTCCGGCCTGACTAACGGCCAGCTGGCAGGGGAGGAGAACATCACCGTCTACCACTCCGGCACGGCCATCACCGAGGATGGCACCCTCGTCACCAACGGAGGCCGTGTGCTGGGCGTCACCGCTACGGCACCCCGGCTGACCGCCGCCGTCACCCAGGCTTATGCGGCAGCCGAGAAGATCTCCTTCGAAAAGCTGCACAAGCGGACGGATATCGGTCTGCGGGCCCTGAAGGCGATCGCAGAAGGGTAAGCCCTCTCAGGCGCTTGCGCGCCAGCTCTCCCGGAGGGAGAGCCATTGGCATATCGGGCAGGTCTGCGCGTTGTCGCCGGTGGCTCTCATGCAGCGGGGCCCTGTCCCGATTGGCAGCAGTTGCTGACCTCTGTCGCGGAGCCCGAACGTTTGGGTTAAATAAAGCGTGATTCATCCAGCAGTTTCAAGACCGTCCTGCCAATGCCTCGCCCTTTGGGAGAGGTGGCAGCGCGTCAGCGCTGACGGAGAGGGTGAGTCACTGAAAGAGAGGATAAATTCCTATGGTATATCGTATCTATGTGGAAAAGAAACCCGGCTTCGACGTGGAAGCCGAGGGCCTGAAGAATGAACTGGTGTCGCTGCTGGGCGTGTCCGACCTGACCGGTCTGCGCCTGCTCAACCGCTACGACGTGGAGGGCATCGACGAGGCACTGTTCCAGCAGTGTGCATCCACCGTGTTCAGCGAGCCGCCGGTGGATGACACCTACGACGCGCTGCCTCAGTTTGAGGGTGTGTCCTTTGCTGTGGAGTATCTGCCCGGCCAGTTCGACCAGCGCGCCGACTCGGCTGCTGAGTGCATCCAGCTCATCAGCCAGGGCGAGCGCCCGCTCGTCCGCTCGGCCCGCGTCTATCTGCTGCAGGGCAGCCTGACCGAGGAGCAGGTGGAGGAGATCAAGAAGTATGTCATCAACCCGGTGGAGGCCCGCGAGGCAAGCCTGGAAAAGAAGGATACCCTGAAGATGGAGTACCCCATCCCCAGCTCCGTGGCGGTGCTGGACGGCTTCAACGAGTTGGACGAAGAGGGCCTGAAGAAGTTCATCGAGGAAAAGGGTCTGGCCATGGACCTGGGCGATATCCGGTTCTGCCAGGACTATTTCCGTGGTGAGCATCGGGACCCCACCATCACCGAGATCCGGATGATCGACACCTACTGGTCTGACCACTGCCGCCACACCACCTTCGGCACCATTCTGGACGATGTGCAGATCGACGATGCTGTGGTGCAGGAGGCCTTTGACCGCTACATGGCCATGCGCGAGGATCTGGGCCGCACCAAGAAGCCCCGCTGCATGATGGACCTGGCCACCATCGGTGCCAAGGAGCTGAAGAAGCAGGGCATCCTGAAGAACCTCGACGAGTCCGAGGAGATCAACGCCTGCACCGTCAAGATCAAGTGCGACGTCAACGGCAAAGATGAGGACTGGCTGTTCCTCTTCAAGAACGAGACCCACAACCACCCCACTGAGATCGAGCCGTTCGGCGGCGCAGCCACCTGCATCGGCGGTGCCATCCGCGACCCGCTGTCCGGCCGCAGCTACGTCTATCAGGCCATGCGCGTGACCGGTGCGGGCGACCCGCTCAAGCCCGTCAGCGAGACGCTGCCCGGCAAGCTGCCCCAGCGCAAGCTGGTGACGACCGCTGCCGCCGGTTACTCTTCCTACGGCAACCAGATCGGCCTTGCCACCGGCCAGGTCGATGAGATCTACCACCCCGGCTATGTGGCCAAGCGGATGGAGATCGGCGCCGTCGTGGGCGCGACCCCCGCTTCCCACGTCCGCCGCGAGTGCCCGGCTCCCGGCGACGTCATCGTCCTGCTGGGCGGCCGCACCGGCCGCGACGGCATCGGCGGTGCCACCGGCTCTTCCAAGGCCCACAATCTGGGCAGCCTCGACCACTGCGGTGCCGAGGTCCAGAAGGGCAATGCCCCCATCGAGCGCAAGCTCCAGCGTCTGTTCCGCCGCGAGGACGCCTGCAAGATGATCAAGCGCTGCAACGACTTTGGTGCGGGCGGCGTTTCCGTTGCCATCGGCGAGCTGGCCGACGGCCTGTACATCGACCTGAACAAGGTCACCAAGAAGTATGACGGTCTGGACGGCACCGAGCTGGCCATCAGCGAGAGCCAGGAGCGCATGGCCGTGGCCCTTGCCCCGGAGGATGTGGATAAGTTTATCGCCATCGCCACCGAGGAGAACCTCGAAGCAACTCCCGTGGCCAAAGTCACCGAGGAAAAGCGCCTGAACATGGTGTGGAACGGGGTGTCCATCGTCAACATCAGCCGCGAGTTCCTGAACTCCAACGGTGCAGAGAAGCACCAGAACGTCCATGTGGAGCAGGGCACCGTTTGGCAGCCCCAGTGGTCCGGCATCACCTTCGCCCAGAAGATGAAGAACATGGTGGGCGACCTGAACGTGTGCAGCAAGAAGGGCCTGTCCGAGCGGTTCGACTCCACCATCGGTGCCGCCACCGTCCTGATGCCCTTCGGCGGCGCACACCAGCTGACCCCGCAGAACGCCATGGTGGCAAAGCTGCCCGTGGACGGCGAGACCACCACCTGCTCCGGTATGGCATGGGGCTACAACCCCTACCTGATGAGCGCCAACCAGTATGTGGGTGCCCGGATGGCGGTGGTCGAGAGCGTGACCAAGCTGGTCGCCTCCGGCTTCCGCTATGAGGATGCCTACCTGACCTTCCAGGAATACTTCGAGCGCCTGGGCTCCAAGCCGGAGCGCTGGGGCAAGCCGCTGGCCGCTCTGCTGGGCGCACTGGATGCCCAGATGGGCCTTGGCATCGCCTCCATCGGCGGCAAGGACAGCATGTCCGGCTCTTTTGAGCAGCTGGATGTGCCGCCCACGCTCGTCTCCTTCGCGACGGCCATCGGCAAGGCCGGCCGGGTGATCTCGACCGAGTTCAAGAAGCCGGAAAGCACCGTCGTGCTGGTGCGGCCCATTCTGGACCCGGAGACCGGCTGCCCCAACTTCTTCTCGCTGAAGGCCAACTACAAGATGGTCGAGCAGCTCATCGAAGAGGGCATGGTCGCAGCTGCCTGCTCGGTGGGCTACGGCGGTCTGGCTGAGGCTCTGTTCAAGATGGGTCTGGGCAACCGCATCGGCTTCAAGATGATGGCCGACAAGACCACGGCGGAGATGTTTGCGCCCATGTATGGCTCCATCGTGCTGGAAATGGTGTCCGATTCGCCTGCCGGTGAGCTGCTGGGCGAGACCACCAAGGACTACACCTTCGAGTGCTGCGGCGAAACGCTGGATATGGCCGAGCTGCAGGAGATCTGGGAGTCCAAGCTGGAGCCGGTCTACCCCTACCGCAAGGCCGGTGCCAATGTGGACAAGATCAACGGCCAACTGGAAGCTCCCGCCGCTGCGCCCAAGATCGGCGTGGCCAAGCCGAAGGTCATCATCCCGGTCTTCCCCGGCACCAACTGCGAGTACGACACCGCCCATGCCTTTGCGCGCGCCGGTGCCGACCCGGAGATCCTGGTCATCCGCAACCTGACCCCGGCGGACGTCACCGCCAGCTGTGAAGCACTGGTCAAGGCCATCGGCGAGAGCCAGATCGTCATGCTGCCGGGCGGCTTCTCCGGCGGCGACGAGCCGGACGGCAGTGCCAAGTTCATCGCCTCCTTCTTCCGCAACCCCGCTGTCACCGAGGCAGTGCGTGAGCTGCTGCAGAAGCGCGACGGCCTGATGCTGGGCATCTGCAACGGCTTCCAGGCCCTCATCAAGCTGGGTCTGGTGCCCTACGGCGATATCCGCCCCATCACAAGCTATGACCCGACCCTGACCTTCAACACCATCGGCCGCCATCAGAGCATGCTGGTCCGCACCCGCATTGCCTCCACCGGCAGCCCCTGGCTGAGCAACTGTGCTGTGGGCGATGAGCACACCGTGGCCATCAGCCACGGCGAGGGCCGCTTTGTGGCTCCGCAGAACGTGCTGGACGAGCTGGTCCGGAACGGCCAGGTCGCCACGCAGTATGTGGATCTGGACGGCCAGCCCACCATGGATCAGCGCTACAACCCCAACGGCTCGCTCCTCGCCATCGAGGGCATCACCAGCCCGGATGGCCGTGTCTTCGGCAAGATGGGCCACTCCGAGCGCAGCGGCGAGTACCTGTACAAGAACGTCACGGGTGATAAGTACCAGCCGATCTTTGAGGGCGGCGTAGACTATTTCAAGATTTGATGGTATGATATAAGAAAACTCCCCCAGCCGCCTGCGGCGACAGCCCCCTCTGGGAGGGGGCCAAAAGGCTCCCTCGTTGAGGGAGCTGGCACGTGAAGCGTGACTGAGGGAGTTGTTTTCAGGAGGAAACCTTAATGTCTCAGCATGACCGCTATATCAGCCCGTTTTCCACCCGTTACTCCTCCGATGAGATGCAGTACATCTTCTCGGATGACAACAAGTTCCGCACCTGGCGCCGTCTGTGGGTGGCGCTGGCCCGCGCAGAGATGAAGCAGGGCCTGACCAACATCACACCCGAAATGGTGGAGGAGCTGGAAGCCCATGTGGACGATATCAACTACGATGTCGCCATTGCCCGCGAGAAGCTGGTCCGCCACGACGTCATGAGCCATGTCTACGCCTACGGCCAGCAGTGCCCCAAGGCGGCAGGCATCATCCATCTGGGTGCGACCAGCTGCTACGTCGGCGACAACACCGACATTATCGTGATGCGTCAGGGTCTGGAGCTCATCCGCAAAAAGCTCATCGGTGTACTGGCCAAGCTGGCCCGTTTTGCCGAGGAGTACAAGGACATGCCCTGCATGGCCTACACCCACTGCCAGCCCGCTCAGCCCACCACCGTGGGCAAGCGCGCGACCCTGTGGGCCAATGAGCTGGTGATGGACCTGCAGGAGATCGACCATCGTCTGGCTGTGCTGCAGCTGCGCGGCGTCAAGGGCACCACCGGCACCCAGGCTTCCTTTATGGAGCTGTTCAAGGGCGACGCGGATAAGATCCGTGCCGTGGATGCTTCCATTGCCGAGGAGATGGGCTTCGACTCCGAAGCCGTCATCCCGGTCTCCGGCCAGACTTACAGCCGCAAGGTGGATTCCTTCATCCTCAACGCGCTGGCCGGCATTGCCCAGAGCTGCATGAAGTTCGCCACCGACCTGCGCCTGCTGGCCAACTTCAAGGAGATGGAAGAGCCGTTCGAGAAGAACCAGATCGGTTCCTCTGCCATGCCGTACAAGCGCAACCCCATGCGCTGCGAGCGCATCTGCGCACTGAGCCGCTATCTGATGGTGGACGTGCTGAACCCCAGCTTCACTACCGGCACCCAGTGGTTCGAGCGCACCCTCGACGACAGCGCCAACAAGCGCGTTGCCATGGCCGAGGGCTTCCTGGCGGCAGACGCTATCCTGAACATCATGCTGAACGTCACCGACGGCATCGTGGTCTACCCCAAGGTCGTCCGCAGCCGTCTGATGGCGGAGCTGTCCTTCATGGCCAGCGAGAACATCATGATGCAGGCCGTGGAAAAGG
The DNA here is from genome assembly GCF_019967995.1 of Faecalibacterium prausnitzii. Lineage (NCBI taxonomy): Bacteria > Bacillati > Bacillota > Clostridia > Eubacteriales > Oscillospiraceae > Faecalibacterium > Faecalibacterium prausnitzii. Next base: position 2,063,666 of record NZ_CP065377.1, on the reverse strand, counting down.
GCGGAAACCGTCAGGAGCTGCACGAGCGCCTGCGCCAGCATGCCATTGCCGCGGGCAAGCAGGTCAAGGAAGAGGGCCTGCCCAACGATATGGTGGACCGCATCGCCGCAGACCCTGCCTTTGGCCTGACCAAAGAGGAGATCGTGGCCGGTCTGGTGCCCGAAAACTTTGTGGGCCGCGCTCCCCAGCAGGTGGAGGAGTTCATCGCCCACATCCTCAAGCCCATCTTTGACGCCAACCCCGATGCGATCGAGCAGCATGCTTCGTTGAGCGTGTAAAAGCAGGCGGGCTGTTCTGCCGCCTTCCGGCAAAATGGAAGACTGCGCGAAGAAGCGTGGAATAAGATTTGCTGCGCCTTGCTGTTTTGGCAGGGCGCAGCTTTGCTATCACAAGGAGAACCCATGCGATTGGATAAATATCTGGCCGAGACGGCCCAGTGCACCCGGAGCGAGGCGAAAACGCTGCTGCAAAAGGGAAAGGTGACCGTGAACGGCACGCTCTGCAAAAAAGGGGACACCCAGCTCCGGGAGACGGATGTGGTGGCCGTGGAAGGGAGACCGCTGGCGTACCAGAAGTTCGTCTACATCATGCTGAACAAGCCCGAAGGTGTGGTCAGTGCCTCCATCGATAAGCGGGATACCACCGTTGTGGACCTGCTGGGCGACGCCTACCCCCGGCGGGAACTGTTCCCGGCCGGGCGGCTGGACAAGACCAGCACCGGCTTCGTGCTGCTGACGGATGACGGCGGCTTTGCCCACGACATCCTGGCCCCGAAGCGCCATGTCTCCAAGACCTACACCGTCACGCTGGACACGCCGCTGACCGCTGAAATGAAAGCGGGCTTTGCGGCGGGTGTCACCCTGGCGGACGGCACAGCGCTTTCCCCCGCCGAGGTGGAGGCCATGACGCCCGACGGCCTGACGGTGCGGGTGCTGCTCAAACAGGGGGTCTACCACCAGATCAAGCGGATGTTCGGCGTTTACGGCGCGGGGGTCAACGCCCTGCACCGGGACGCCATCGGCGGCCTTGCGCTGGATGCGGCCCTTGCGCCGGGGCAGTGGCGGGAGCTTTCGGACGCTGAAGTGGCAGAAATTACCGGCTGAAGGGGTCGGCTTTTCACCCCATTTTCAAAAAAACATCACAATTTCCCGGTAAAATACAGATAAGAACCACGCAAAAAGGCGCTTTTTAGGCCGTGTCAGACCCCTGAAAGATAATTTCAACAAGAAAAATAAAAATTTTTTGGTGAAATATGTTGCAAAAGTAAATTCTTTTGTGTAAAATAGATAATGTAATGCGGCGAAATTGTTAAAAATCACAATCTCGCCCCTGCGGCTTGCACAAAAGAGGAAAAGGGGTATCCATTTATGGCCAATAGAGTATTCCAGAGCGTGATCTACCAGATGAAAGACGCAATCGACCGTGTGGTCGGCGTGGTGGATGAGACCGGTGCAGTGATCTCCTGCTCGGAGCTGAACCTGATCGGAGAAGTGCGCGAAGGCTTTATGGCGGAGCGCCTGACAGCGGGCGACCGTTTTGTGCGGGATGGCTACACCTATCAGCAGTTCTCCAGCGCCAAGCACAACGACTACGCTGTCTTCGTGGAGGGCGCGGACGAGACCGCCGGTCAGTTTGCGGCGGTGCTGTCCATCAGCCTGCAGAGCATCAAGCAGTATCACGATGAAAAGTTCGACAAGTCCAACTTCATCAAGAATGTGGTGCTGGACAACATCCTGCCCGGCGATATCTACGCCAAGGCCAGAGAGCTGCACTTTGCCACCGACGTTTCCCGCGTCGTGTTCATCGTGCGCGTGACCAGCGGCGGCGATATCTCCGCTTACGATGTCGTCAGCAGCCTGTTCCCCGATAAGCAGAAGGACTTCGTCTTCAACATCAGCGAGACCGACACCGTTCTGGTCAAGGAGATCCGCAAGGGCATCGACCGCACCGATATGGAAAAGCTGGCGGCCAGCATCGTGGATACCCTGTCCGGCGAGCATTACATCAAGGCAGTCGTGGGCATCGGCACTCCCATCTCCAATGTGAAGGATCTGGCCACCTCCTTTAAGGAAGCCCAGATCGCCATGGAGGTGAGCAAGGTCTTCGATACCGAGAAGCAGATCATCCGCTACGACAACCTCGGCATCGCCCGCCTGATCTACCAGCTGCCCACCACCGTGTGCGAGATGTTCCTGCGCGAGGTGTTCAAGCAGGGCAGCATCGAGAGCCTGGATCAGGAGACGCTGTTCACCATCCAGCGCTTCTTCGAGAACAACCTGAACGTCTCTGAGACCAGCCGCGGCCTGTTCGTCCACCGCAATACGCTGGTGTATCGTCTGGAAAAGATCAAAAAGCTGACCGGCCTGGACCTGCGTGAGTTCGACGACGCTATCGTCTTCAAGGTAGCATTGATGGTCAAGAAGTACCTGTCCAACAACCCGGCCAAATATTGATGTTCGCTGTGCGGCACAAAGCCGCCGGCGCTGGAACCGGCCGCTCGCAACCGATGCTGGCCGGTTCTTTTTGGGTACTGACCAAATAACTACGTCAGGAGCAACTAAACTGATGATTGATTTTGAACATGTTTCCAAGCAATATAAAAAGGGCACGAAGCCCGCGCTGGAGGACATCAACTTCCATGTGGACGACGGCGAGTTCGTCTTCCTGCTGGGCCACTCCGGTGCAGGCAAATCCACCCTGCTCAAGCTCATCCTCCGGGAAGAGAAGGCCAGCCAGGGCCGTGTCCTGGTGAACGGCAAGGATGTTGCGAAGGTCCGCCGCCACAAGATCCCCTATCTGCGCCGTCAGATGGGCATCATCTTCCAGGACTTCCGCCTCATCCCCACCATGACGGTCTATGAGAACATCGCGTTCGCCATGCACGTGACCAACATCGGCCGCAGGCAGATCAAGGAGCGTGTGCCTTACATGCTGGAGCTGGTCCATCTGGAAGACAAGGCCAACGTCTACCCGGAGTTCCTCTCCGGCGGTGAGCAGCAGCGCGTGGCCGTGGCCCGCGCACTGGCGCATGCGCCCAAGCTCGTCATCGCGGACGAGCCTACCGGCAACATCGACCCCGAACTGAGCCTTGAGATGATGGAACTTCTGGAGCGGGTGAGCGGCATGGGCATCACCGTGCTGGTCGTCACCCACGAACACGAGCTGGTCCACCGCTTCCACCGGCGGGTCGTGACCCTGAAGGATGGCCGCATCGTCTCCGACATCCCGGCCGACCGGGAGGCAGAGCCGGATCTGGCGCTGCCGCTGGACAGCCTGGAGGAGACCGGCGAGATTACACTGGAGACCGGAAAGGAGGCACTGGTATGAAACCTTCCACCTTTGCATTCCTGACCCGGCGCGGTGTGCGCAACCTGGGCAAGCACTGGGCCATGACCATTGCCTGCATCGCCTCTCTGAGCGTCTGCATGACGCTGAATACCTTTGCAAACCTGGCCGAGGTCAATGTGGACAGCATGGTCAACTATCTGGGCCAGCAGAACGAGATGGTCGTTTTCGTGGACCCGGAGGCCGACGATGCCGCCACCGCCGCTGTGGGGGAGCGCATCGCCTCTACCCCCGGCGTCAGCGGGGTGCAGTTCATGTCCAAGCAGGACACCCTGAATGCCTACAAAGGCTTCCTGTCGGATTATGCCTCCCTGCTGGACGAATTTGAAAACGACAACCCCTTCAAAGCCAACTACCGGGTCTCGCTGAGCGACCTCAGCCAGATGGCTTCCATCAGCCAGACCTTCCAGACCATCCCCGGCGTGTACAGTGTCTCGGCACCGGTGGAGATGACGCACACCTTCGTGGAGATCCAGCGGGCCGTGACCAAGGGCGGGCAGATCATCATCCTCGTCCTGATGGCGGTCAGCATCATCACGGTGGGAAGTACCATCCGCCTGAGCGTCTTTGCCCGGCGGCGGGAAGTCGAGATCATGAAGTATGTGGGCGCGACCAACGCCATGGTCACGCTGCCCTTCTTCATCGAGGGCTTGACCATGGGTCTTATCTCCGGCGCGATCACCTCGGCGGCGAGTATCGGCGGTTACTACTACATCGTGCAGGTATCCGGCACATTCGGCGGCCTGTGGGAGATGCTCATGGGTGCGGCTCTCGTTCCGGTGGAGAACGTCTGGCAGACGATCCTGCTCTACAGTCTGGCGGCGGGTGCGCTCATCGGCGGTCTGGGCAGCATGTTCTCCATCCGCAAGCACCTGAATGTGTAAGCGAAGGGGGAGACCGCGATGAAAGCAAAACATTCGGCCGGGTTCCGGCTGTATCACCGCCCCGCCCACGCAAGACCCAGCCACCACCCCGGCCGCGCGATGCGGGCGGCCAGCCTGTTTCTGGCCATGGCCTGCCTGCTGCTGACCGTTTCGGTCTACCCGGCCGCGGCAGCGACCAGCATGTCCAGCCTGCAGAACAAGCTGAACAAGCTGAGCCAATCCATCGAGCAGCATAAAAAAGAGCTGTCCGACGCCAAAAAGAAAGAACAGGCCGCCAAGGCTCTGGAGTCCGAACTGAAGGAAAAGGTCACGGTGGTCCAGGGGCAGATCAGTGTGCTCAAAACGCAGATCGCTCAGGTGCAGAACAGCATCGGCCTCAAGGAGCAGGAGATCGCCGCTAAGGAGCAGGAAATCGCCGCCAAGCAGGAGGAGATCGCCGCCAAGCAGGGCGAGATCGACGCCCAGTGGAGCGCCTTCAAGGGCCACATGGCCGCCATGCAGGAGCTGCGGGAGGGCGGCAGCGTGGCGATGCTCTCCTCGGTCACCAACCTGTATGAGCTGTTGACCTTCAATGAAGCATTGCAGGACATCTCGGTCAAGGATACCGAGATCCTGACCAATATGCGCAACGCGAAGGAAGCGCTGGAAAACGACAAGCTCCAGCTCGAAGAGCAGCGAGCCGAGCTGAAGACGCAGAAGGCAGACCTGCAGAGCAAAAAGGCAGATCTGGATGCACAAAACAACCAGATGAGCGCAAAGCAGAAGGAGCTGAACTCCAGCGTCGCTGCCGCCAAGATGAGCGCAGCCGAGGCTCAGCAGGCCCAGAAGGATGCACAGGCGGCCATCGAGTCGGATGAGATGAACTATGAGGCGGTCAAGAAGGAGATCCAGAAGCTCATCGCCCAGGCGGCTGCGGCCAAGCCGCAGCTGAGCTTCACCGGCTTCATCTGCCCGCTCAAGAGCTATACCCGCATCTCCAGCGAGTACGGCTGGCGCAAGAACCCGGTGACGGGCGTGAACAAGCTCCACGCCGGCACCGACTTTGCGGCCCCTGCCGGAACGCCCATCTATGCCGCAGCCAGCGGCTATGTGCAGGTGGCGGGCTGGTCCAGCGGCGGCTACGGCAACTATGTCATCATCTACCACGGCAAGATGTCGGATGGCAACCAGTACAGTACGCTGTACGGCCACATGCGCTCGGTGGCGACCTCTGCGGGCAAATATGTCAAGCAGGGCGAGATCATCGGCTATGTGGGCAGCACCGGCAACTCCACCGGTAACCACCTCCACCTCGAAGTCTGGAAGGGCGGTTCCAAGGCCAATGCCGTGAATCCTAGAAGTTATATTCCTATAAGATAATTCCTGATGGTATCAAAGGAGGCCGTTCGGTCCTATGAACGAAGAAAAACGCAAGCGCATCCTGCGCTGGGGCTGCCTGATCCTGGCAGGGGTGTTCACCCTTTCTCTGCTGGGCAGCGTGGTCGTGATGCTGCTGGTCTGACCGAGGAGGAAACCACACAATGAATCGCAAAATCTCTGTTGGCATGGCGGTCAGCATCGTGATCCTTGCCATGACGGTGACCTTTTCCATCACGATGCTGGTGGCGATGCGCCTGTTCGACAGCACCGTTTCCAGCGTGAAGGAAAAGGAGAGCATGTACAATAAGATCGCCGAGGTGGACCGCTACGTCCGCAGCAACGATTATTACCAGATCGACGAGACCACCCTGTACGACCGCCTGACCGCAGGCTATCTGCTGGGCACCGGCGACAAATACGCCCGGTATTATACGGCCTCCGCATACACGGACCTGATGAACGCCCAGAACGGCACCCTGCTGGGCATCGGCGTGGAGCTGGCCGTAGACCAGTCCGGCTACGCCAAGGTGACCAAGGTCTACGACGAATCCCCGGCCAAGGAAGCCGGCATCACGGTGGGCTGCTACATCACCGCCGTGGACGGCACCGATGTCAAGAGCCTGAGCAGTGTGGATGTCATTCAGACCCGCCTGCGCGGCGAGTCCGGCACGAGCGTCAATGTGACCTGGCTGGACAGCGAGGCGACCGAGCACACCGTAGACCTGACCCATTCCGGCTACTCGACCACAACGGTGGATTTCCAGATGCTGCAGGGCAATGTGGGTTATATCAAGATCCGTCAGTTCGATGCCTCTACTCCCAGTGAGCTGGACTACGCCATCCGCAGCCTGAGCGCAAACAATGCTCTGAGCCTGGTCTTCGACCTCCGCGACAACGGCGGCGGCCTGCTGGACGATGCCCTCAGCTGCATCGACCTCGTGGCCCCGGAGGGGACGCTGGCCTATGCCGAGGATCAGAACGGCACCCGCACCGTGCTGGGCAGCAGCACCGGCGACTCGTATGTCAGCCTACCCATGGTCTGCCTGGTCAATGGCAACACCGCCAGCGCGGCCGAGCTGTTCGCCAGCAGTCTGCGCACCCTGAACGGTGCCCGCCTGGTGGGTACCACCACGATGGGTAAGGGCACCATCCAGAGCAGCCCTCAGCGCCTTTCCGATGGCAGTGCCGTGGTCATCACCGTGGCAAAGCTCATCTGCGGCGACGGCAGCTGCTTCGACGGCACCGGCCTGAGCGTGGATGTGGACCGCCCGCTGACGGCGGATGAGCAGACCGCGTATTACGACTACACCGTTGAGAACGACCCGCAGATCCAGCGTGCCGTCAGCACGGCGCAGCAGATGAGCGGCACCACCACCGTCAGCGGTGTCAACGAGGCGGCTTCCAGCGAAGCTGCTTCCGACAGCACCGCAGCCGACAGCGCGGCGGCCGAGGCAGCTTCTTCGGAGGCCGCTGCGTCCAGTGAGACCGCTGCCGAAAGTGCCGCTTCCAGCGAGGAAACGGCCTCTTCCACCGCAGAATAAACGAAACCAGATACCGCAAAGGCCCCCGGCGCTCCTGCCGGAGGCCTTTTTGCCCGAAGAAAGGATGGAACTTATGCCGGAGCTGACCGACCTGTCTTACGTCCGCGCCCTGTGCGAGAAATATGATTTTGCCCTGTCCAAGGGCTTTGGCCAGAACTTCATCATCAACCCCGGTCTGCCCCTCAAGATCGTGGATGCCAGCGGCGTGGATCGGCGCTATGGCGTCATCGAGATCGGCCCCGGCATCGGTGTGCTGACCCGCGAGCTGGCCCGGCGCGCCGCAAAGGTCGTCTCCATTGAGGTGGACGAGCGCCTGCCGCCCCTGCTGGAGGAGACGATGGCCGGTGTGGACAACTTCAAGCTGGTCATGAACGATGTGCTCAAGGTGGACCTCCGCGCCCTCATCGAGGAGGAGTTCCCCGGAATGCCGGTGGCTGTCTGCGCCAACCTGCCCTATTACATCACCAGCCCCATCGTCATGAAGCTGCTGGGCGACCGCCTGCCTGTGGAAAGCCTGACCGTCATGGTCCAGAAGGAGGCCGCCGACCGTCTGGCCGCAGCCCCCGGTACCCGCGCTTCCAGCGCCATCAGCTGCGCGGTGAGCTACTATGCAAAGTCGAAGATGATGTTCACCGCCGCACCGGGCAGCTTCTACCCGGCCCCCAAGGTGACCAGCGCCGTGGTCCGGATGGACATCCGCCCCACCCCCGCAGTGCAGGTGGAAGATGAGGACGGCTACTTTGCCCTTATCCGCGCAGCCTTCGGGCAGCGCCGCAAGACCGCCGCCAACGCCATCGCCAGCGGACTTGGCCGCTCCAAGGAGTCGGTCATCGCCGCCATTGAAGCGGCCGGGTTCGATGCCCGCATCCGCCCCGAAGCTCTGACGCTGGAGGATTTTGCCAAGATCCAGCAGGCCCTTGCGGCGCAGTGAGCAGACCGTCTGCCTGCGGCGGCAACACCGGCTCGCAAACAAACCCGGAAATCAAAAAATCAGCCTTGCCAAACCCGCCCGCTGGTGGTATACTATTCTGGTAGTCTTCGCTAGTGTGGCGCAATGGCAGCGCAACTGATTTGTAATCAGTGGGTTGCAGGTTCAACTCCTGTCACTAGCTCCAAGAAAAATCCTGCGATATACCGTTGAAATGGCGGAGCGTATCGTGGGATTTTTGCTTTTGTATGCGTTGTGAAATGCCCGGAAAATGCGACCGATTTGAAGAGGTCATGATGGTAAAGCGCACACATGGAGAAAAACGGCATACGATCAGAGGAATGGGGCTGCGAGAAGAAAACAAAAACCATGCAAACGCAGCGTTTTGCGAAAAAGTTGTACTTTTATAGAAATCTTTTTCAGAAATCGGTTGACAAAATCGAGGCGAGATGGTAAGATATACAGGCAGTCAGCTGTGGCTGTAAAAATTGAATCTGGGCGTGTTCCCGAGTGGCCAATGGGGACAGACTGTAAATCTGCTGCTTTTCAGCTTCGGTGGTTCGAATCCACCCGCGCCCACCAAGAGATCCAGCATCCGAACCGGGTGCTGGATTTTCTGTTTTGTAGAAACTTTTTCAGGGCTGAGCGGGCGGATTCGAACAGCTGCGGCGCTGTCGCAGAAGACAGCGCAAAAACAGCCCGGTGGGCTGTTTTTAGCAGCGCGGCTCGCGATATCCACCCGCGCCCACCAAAAAAGCTTCAACGTAACTACTACGTTGGAGCTTTTTGTTTTGTATGTGCATGAAACTCACGAATGCGGGCGGATTCGAACAGCTGCGGCGCTGTCGCAGAAGACAGCGCAAAAACAGCCCAGTGGGGCTTTTTTAGATGCGCGGCTCGCGATATCCACCCTTGCCCACCAAGAGATCCAGTATCCGAACCGGGTACTGGATTTTCTGTTTTGTGGAGACTTTTTCAGGGCCGGGCGGGAAGAAGGCAAATGTGAAAAACAAAGTCCGGTCCTTGCTCATGCCCGCTGGGTGTGTTAAACTGGAAGAAAAAATTGCACATATGAGGTGCATTCTGGGAGGAAACCGACTTTGAAGCGTATTTCGATGGTTGCAAGCCGCATTGCGGCGCTGGTACTGGCCGTGGTGCTGCTGTGCACGGCGGCCCCCGCCGCATCTGCCGAGGGCGAGACGGCCCACCCCACCACCATGGGCGGCGCGGACACGACTCTGATCCCGGCGGAGGAAGAAAACTGCCTGAGCTGGCTGTTCGGCTCGCGGAATAAGATCACGTTACCTTACCTGAACATCAAGGGCAAGGGCCTGCGCCGGAACGTGACGCTTGATCTGGTGGACTGCCTGGTGGGCATCACCTACACCGAACTTGGTTCCATTGGCAGCTTCGTCAGCGCGTCGGCGGCGCAGCAGGCCTGGAAGGCGCAGGCTGTGGCCATCCACTCCTATCTGCTGTACCATAAACAGTACGGCTCTTCGGCCAACGCCCTGATCTACACCCCGGTGGATGAGATCCCGTCCTCCACGCGGGAGGCTCTGCGCAAGGCCATCGAGCCGGTCAAAGACGAGGTCGTGACCTACAATGGTTCGGTCATTGACGCGGTGTGGTCGGCCAGCGCAGGCTATAACACCCAGACCGGTACCTACGGCACCTGTTCCGGCCAGGATGCCTGGGGCAGCGATGTTCCTTATTTGCAGAGCGTGGAAAGTCCCTATGAGGAGCAGTATCATAACCTGATGCGCCGCATCATCGGCCGGGATTACCGCTACACCGAATACACCAACAGCAAGACGGGGCAGGCTTACCAGAGCGCTGACACCACCCACAAGGATTTGGGCGGCTATGTGCAGTACAACACCCTGACGGTCGATGGCAGCAGCTACCGGTATCTCGGCCAGTTCGTCAGCTCCCGCTACTGCTTCGATTTCGGCACCGATGCCAACGGCACCCCGGTGATGTACTACTACGGCTATGGCCACGGCGTGGGCATGAGCCAGTGCGGCGCGGTGGGCTATGCCAACGAGCGTGGAATGAATTATAAAAAGATCCTCAAGCACTATTATCCCGGCACCTCCATCGGCAAGGCAGGCCGCGGCACTTCCGGCCTGTTCGGCTGGCTGAGCGGTCTGTTCGGCTAAAGAACTGGCATCCGCAGGAAAATGGGCAAAAGCGCTTCTCAAACGGGGCGGAATCTGGTATACTATATTAGTTTATAGGAAAGCGAAGCGCGGGATCTGCGTCCTGCGGAGAAGTGGAGAAATCAGAAATGCAGTTGGAGAAAGAAAAGGAAACGAGAGAGGCTGCAGAGCGCTGCCGCCTGCTGGCACAGCGCATCGCGGAGGAGCTGGCACCGGAGGCGGCTGCGGTGCTTGCAGCCGATGAGGAGTCCGGTGCGCTGCTGGAAAAAGCGCTGCGCCGTGCGGGCATCCGGGCCAACCCCTGGACGGCGGCCGCCACGGCCCAGCCGGAGCTGCTGGTGGTGGAAGACCCGGTCTGGGTCGAACTGCCCGCCCAGCTGGCCGAACAGGTCCTGCTGGTGTGCACCGATGCCACCGCCCTGTCCGCATGGGCGGAAAAGCTGGCCGAGCGCGGCTACTACCGTGATCTGCAGTGGCGCAGCCGGGGCCGTGCCCAGCAGGCGGCGCTGTTCTGCACTGTCCAGCCCAGCGCCATGGGGATGGTCCGCGGCTACGAGGAAGAACTCGACATCCTGCGGGACCGGATGGTCCGTGCAGAGCGCACCTGCGGCGAGGAAGCGGCGCTCATCGAGCGGCTGCGCAGCGACCTCTCCCTGAGCCGCAGCCACGAAAAGCAGCTGGAGCAGACTCTGAACGAGGTCACAGGCTCCACCTTCTGGAAGATGACCTGGCCCGCCCGCTATGCGGTCAGCAAGAGCCGCCAGCTCTGGCACACCTTCCCGCTCTTTGTCTTCCTGCACGAGCTGCGCACCGAGGGCGTTTCCGGTATGCTGGAAAAGGCCCGTGCCCGCCGTGTGTATGCGGCGCTCTTCCCCGGCATGACGATGCGGGCCGACCGCTTCGCCCCGGTGGAGCTGCTGGTCCGGCAGGCAAACGACCAGCCCGCCGGGCCGAAGATCAGCATCGTGGTGCCGCTGTACAACACCCCGCTGAACTTTCTGGAAGAGCTGCTGGATTCCGTCGTGAACCAGACCTACCGCAACTGGGAGCTGTGCTGTGTGGACGCCGGGCAGGACCCCGCCGTGGGTCAGAAGGTCCAGGCCCGCGCTGCGTCCGACCCGCGCATCCGCTACCAGAAGCTGGAAAAGAACGAGCTGATCCCCGGCAACACCAACCACGGCTTTGCGATGGCTACCGGCGCGTACATCGCCCTGCTGGACCATGATGACATCCTGCACCCCTGTGCGCTGTGGTATGCGGCCAAAGCCATCGCCGAGCAGAAGGCGGACTTCGTCTATACCGACGAGGCTACCTTTGAGGGCGAGGTGGAGAACGTGGTGCTTTACCACTTCAAGCCGGACTTCATGCTGGACAACCTCCGCTCCAACAACTATATCTGCCATCTGTCCGTCTTCAGCCGCGCCCTGATGGAGCGCAGCGGCGGCGGTGAGCGGATGGAATACAACGGCAGTCAGGACTACGACCTCTTCCTCCGCCTGACCGAACAGGCCGAGAAGATCGTCCACATCCCCCATGCGCTGTACTACTGGCGCTCCAGCCCCGGCAGCACGGCGGCGGACATCTCCGCCAAGACCTACTGCATTGAAGCGGGCATTGCAGCGCTCAAGGCGCATTACGAGCGCTGCGGCGTGGCGGTGGATGATGTGACCCTCATCCCCGGTACCCCCGGTTATTACAAGACCGATTACACCATCGCGCATCCGGGCCGGGTCAGCATCCTGATCCCCACCTGTGACCACATCAAGGATCTGGAACTGTGTGTGGAGTCCATCTACGACCGCACCACCTACCCGGATTTTGAACTCATCATCATCGAGAACAACAGCAGGCAGCCGGAGACGTTCCGTGCTTACAAGCGGATGGAGCAGGAGCATGCCAACCTGCACGTCGTCACCTGGCAGGGCAAGGGCTTCAACTATAGCGCCCTGAATAACTTCGGCGAGAAGTTCGCCACCGGCGAGTATCTGCTGCTGCTGAACAACGACACCGAGGTCATCACCCCCAACTGGCTGGAAGAGATGGTCATGTACGCCCAGCAAAAGCGGGTGGGCTGCGTAGGCGCCAAACTGCTCTATCCGGACGACACCATCCAGCATGCCGGTATCGGCTTTGGCATTGGCGGCGTGGCGGGCCACCTGCACAAATACTTCCCGGCGGCATCCGATGGCTACATGGGCCGCCTGAACTATGTGCAGGACGTCTACGGCGACACCGCTGCCTGCCTGCTCATCCGCCGTGAGATCTATCAGGAGCTGAACGGCCTGGATGAGAGCTATGCGGTGGCCTTCAACGATGTGGACTTCTGTGTCCGCGTCCGCGAGGCGGGTTATACCAACGTCTTTACTCCGTTCGCCCAGCTCTACCACTACGAGAGCAAGAGCCGCGGCATGGAGGACAACCCCGAAAAGCAGAAGCGCTTCCAGGGCGAGGTGCTCCGCTTCCAGGCCCGCTGGGGCGACCTGCTGGCCAAGGGCGACCCCTGCACCAACCCCAACTTTGACATCCAGCGGGAGGATTTCGCGCTGAAGATCCTGCCGCTGGAATGACCCTCCCGGTCATGCTTCGCGTGTCCGCCAAGGCCGGAGCAGGATGGCGCAGGCCGTTCCGTTCGGAACTTGTCGAGCACCGCGACAGAGAAGAGGAGAATCCATTTGAAATTATCAGCTTGTATTGTAGTCTATAACGGGTACGACGAGGCGCTGAAAGCGGCACAGACCGTTTTGCGGTTCACCCGCCGCCACCCGCTGACCCTCTATCTGGTGGACAACGCCAGCCCGGACGGCAGCGGCCAAAAGCTGGAAGCAGCGCTGCACAGCGGCCTGCTGGCAGCAGGGGAGGGGCAGCAGGTCGTCGTCCGCTGCCGCACCGAGAACGGCGGCTTCGGCACCGGCCACAACATGGTCCTGCCGGAACTGGACAGCGACTATCACTTCATCCTCAACCCGGACATCCAGCTGACGGCGGACACCCTGAGCGACCTGGCCGACTGGATGGACCAGCACCCGGATGTCGTCATGGCCCGGCCTGCGCTTGTCTTCCCGGATGGCCGCCCCCAGCAGCTGCCGCTGCGCCGGTGTGCGCTCCGCCCCATGGTCTACCGCCAGTTGCCGGCGCTCAGATTCTGGGCAAAGTACAACGATGCCTATCTCATGAAGGACAAAGACCTGACCCGCCCCACCGAGATCGAGTTCTGCACCGGCAGCTTCTCGGCGGTTCGCACTCGCACTTTCCGGGCGGTGGGCGGCTTCGATGAGAAGTACTTCATGTATGTGGAAGACGCCGACCTCACCCAGAAGATGCGCACGCAGGGCAAGGCATATCTTGTGCCGCAGTTCACGGCCATCCACGCCTGGCACCGCGCTGCCCACCGCAGCCTCAAGCCTGCTCTCTGGCAGACCGGCAACCTGCTGCGGTACTTCTCCAAGTGGGGATTCCGGTGGTGAACCCTCGGACCCACGCGAACAGCAGGGCCTGCCCGGCCTGCCAATGGCTCCCCTACCAGGGGAGCTGGCATTGCGAAGCAATGACTGAGAGGTTCATCCCGCAAATGACATCAGGAGAACGGCCCCTTTGCAGAAAAATTTCTGTAAAGGGCCGTTCTTTCTTGCTTTTTTTTCGATTTGATAGTAAAATGAAGTGTAAAACTATCTGCGGTGGCCGGAATGCCCCCGGCAGAGCGGTTTTTCTGCAACTTTGTTGACAGCGGACGCAGCTCCGCTTTGAATATTACGAGGCCGGAGGAAACGAAGGCTTCGTATAGCTGCACAACTTTTTTCATTTTAATTAAAGGAGTGCACAAACGATGAAAGGCATTATTCTCGCCGGCGGCGCCGGCACCCGGCTTTACCCGTTGACCATGGTCACCAGCAAACAGCTGCTGCCTGTCTACGACAAGCCGATGATCTACTATCCTCTGTCCACCCTCATGCTGGCGGGCATCCAGGATATCCTTATCATTTCGACCCCCACTGACACGCCCCGTTTCGAGGCGCTGCTGGGCGATGGCAGCCAGTACGGCATCCATCTGCAATATAAGGTCCAGCCCTCTCCCGATGGCCTGGCACAGGCATTCATTCTGGGTGAGGAGTTCATCGGCGAAGACTGCTGCGCCATGATCCTGGGCGACAACATCTTCTACGGCAACGGCTTCTCCAAGATCCTGAAGACCGCTGCCTCCAACGCCGAGACCAAGGGCCGCTGCACCGTGTTTGGCTACTACGTACCGGACCCGGAGCGCTTTGGCATCGTCGAGTTCGACGCCAACGGCAAAGTCCTGAGCGTGGAGGAAAAGCCGGAGCACCCGAAATCCAACTACGCCATCACCGGCCTGTACTTCTACAACAAGGAAGTCGTCCAGATGGCAAAGCAGGTCAAGCCCTCTGCCCGCGGCGAGCTGGAGATCACCACCCTGAACGACATGTACCTCAAGAAGGGCGAGCTGGACGTCCAGCTGCTGGGCCGCGGCTTTGCCTGGCTGGATACCGGCACGATGGACAGCCTGGTGGATGCCGCCGACTTCGTGCGGATGATCGAGAAGCGGCAGGGCATCAAGATCAGTGCCCCGGAGGAGATCGCTTTCAAGTATGGCTGGATCGACCGCGACACGCTGCTGGAGAGCGCAAAGCGCTATGGCAAGAGCCCCTATGGCCAGCACCTGAAGAATGTGGCCGACGGAAAACTGAGATACTAAGAGGAGACCGCACATGAAAATCATCGTTACTGGCTGTAAGGGTCAGCTGGGCACCGAGATCATCAAGCAGCTCCGCGAGGGCCGCAGCGAGATCGGCCCCATCCCCGAAAAGCTGCAGAGCGCGACCGTCATCCCCGTGGACCTGCCCGAACTGGACATCTCCAACTACAAGATGGTGGATGACTTCATCCGCCGTCAGCGCCCGGATGTCATCATCAACTGCGCTGCCTACACCAACGTGGACGGCTGCGAGGTGAATCACGACGCAGCCTTTAAGGCAAACGCCCTCGGCCCCCGCAACCTGGCACAGGCTGCCACCAAGACCGGTGCCCGCCTGGTCCATGTCTCCACCGACTACGTCTTCTCCGGCCGCGAGAACGGCGGCATCGCACAGGATGAGGCCACCCTTCCCGGCCCCATCAGCGCCTACGGCTCCACCAAGCTCATGGGCGAGAAGTACGTGGAGCAGTTCTGCCACCGCCACTTCATCGTCCGCACGGCCTGGCTGTACAGCTACTATGGCAAGAACTTCGTCAAGACCATCGTGAATGCGGGCAAAAAGTTCGGCAAGCTGGAAGTCGTCAACGACCAGTGCGGCAACCCCACCAACGCGGTGGATCTGGCCCACGAGATCCTGCAGCTCTGCGTCACCCATGAGTACGGCCTGTATCACTGCACCGGTGAGGGCATCTGCTCCTGGTACGATTTTGCCTCCGAGATCATCCGCCTGTCCGGCGTGGACGCGACCGTGGCCCCCTGCACCAGCGAGGAGTACAAGGCCAAGCACCCCGAAAGCGCCGACCGCCCCAAGTGGAGCGCTCTGGACAACCGGATGCTGCGCTGCACCGTCGGCAACGAGGTGCGGGATTGGAAAGCTGCCCTGGCCTGCTTCTTTGAGCATTGGGACGGCGACAACGGCATGAAGTAAACCCTCTCAGGCCGCTTCGCATCCAGCTCTCCCGAAGGGAGAGCTGTCACCGCAGGTGACTGAGAGGTTGTATCAAAAAAACGAAAAAAGAGAAACAAATTGTTTTGAGGAAAGAATCAAACTATGAAAAAATATCTGATCACCGGCTGCGCCGGCTTTATTGGCTCGAACTTTGTGCATTATATGCTCAAGAAGTACCCGGAAATCCTGCTGGTCAACCTGGATAAGCTGACCTATGCGGGCAATCTGGAAAACCTGAAGGACGTCGAGGGCGACCCCCGCCACGTCTTCGTGCAGGGCGATATCTGCGATAAGGAGCTGGTCGAGGGCCTGTTCGCAAAGTACGATTTCGATTACGTCATCAACTTTGCCGCAGAGAGCCACGTGGACCGCTCCATCAAGAACCCGGAGATCTTCGTCCAGAGCAACGTCATGGGCACGGTGAACCTGCTGCAGCGCGCCAAGGAGGCCTGGTATGACGCCGAGGCCAAGACCTGGAAAGAGGGCAAGAAGTATCTGCAGGTCTCGACCGACGAGGTCTATGGCGCTCTGGGTGCCGAGGGCTTCTTCATGGAGACCACCCCGCTGTGCCCCCACAGCCCCTACTCTTCCTCCAAGGCCAGTGCCGACATGTTCGTCATGGCATTCCACGATACCTACGGGATGCCCATCAACATCACCCGCTGCTCCAACAACTACGGCCCCTATCAGTTCCCGGAGAAGCTGATCCCCCTGATGATCAACAACGTCAAGCACCACAAGCAGCTGCCCGTCTACGGCGACGGAATGCAGATCCGCGACTGGCTGTACGTGGAAGACCACTGCAAGGCCATTGATATGGTCTGCAATGGCGGCAAGATCGGCGAGGTCTACAACGTCGGCGGCCACAACGAGCGCCCCAACATCTTCATCGTCAAGACCATCATCGAGCAGCTGCACGACCGCCTGAAGGATGACGGCATCAGCGAAGACCTCATCAAGCACGTTGCCGACCGTCTGGGCCATGACCGCCGCTACGGCATCGACCCCACCAAGATCAAGAACGATCTGGGCTGGTACCCGGAGACCCCGTTCGAGAAGGGCATCGTCCTGACCATCGACTGGTACCTCGACCACGAGGAGTGGATGGAGCACATCACCAGCGGCAACTACCAGAAGTACTACGAGGAAATGTACAAGAATAAGTAAGTGCTTGTAAGCCCTCGGAATCGCAAAACCAAAAGGAGCACCCCTCTGCATGATGCAGGGGAGTGCTCCTTTTTGCGTATGGATCAAATTGCGTCAGAGCAGGTCAGCGGCCAACAGCAGAAGTGCCGCAGCGGCTACACCATCCGAGCCTTCTTTGTATTCGCCGATGGCTGTGGAACTCCAACCGATTCCACGATAGATCGTTCCATCCTTATATTCTCCGATTTCTCTGGAATGCAAGCCAAGGCCGGTATAAATGGTGCCATTTTTATACTCGCCAATGGCATCCGAGTGCAGGCCGCAGCCACGATAAATCGTACCATCTTTGTACTCACCAACTGCATCTGAGCTCCAGCCGGTGCCACGGTAGACCGTACCGTTTTTGGTTTCACCAATGCAGTCCGAACTCCAACCAGTTCCACGATAAATTGTTGCCATAGAAAAACCTCCCGATTATACATTTACTTTTTTCAAGAGTAATTGACTATAAGTGCTAAAATCATTCTCCAAATTTTTTTCTGTTTTTTGGCGGCCAGAAGATGTAGTAGGGGAGATTGCAGGTGTAATATAGGAAGAATGGGAAAAATGAATTGAGTTGCCTCTGACAGGGGAATAATTATGCTGGTCGTTTTGATATACACCAAAATCATCCTCTACAAACCCGTGTATAGTGTAGTTGCAAAAAGGATAACTTTGACGAAGGGATTTATGATAAGCATCACGAAAAAGAAGTTCCTCAATGATTTCCAAATCTTTGTCGCTTTCAGCCCAGAGGTCAGATAAGTATTTCTGCAATTCAGAAACGGAGTCAACGTATTTATGTGCTTGAGAAGGATAGAAATATTTATGATTATAGTATCGGTTTAACGCGGTAATAAGCTCTGAGTTGTTGATATCCGCAGAAAGTGTGAATGGTATCGTATGAAGCCTTAGATTTGCACATCCAGTAGAAAAAGAAACTTTTGCGGGGGAGATGGACATTCCACGAATGAGTTCTTGAAGATTTTTTATGATTTTGAGATTTTTCTGGAAGTCGTCAGATGCCTCAATTATAGACGGGGATATTCTTTCGGGTTCTTTTGAAAATAAACTAAAAAAGCCTAACATGATATTCCTCCTCAAAATCTCGGATAAATTCTGTTGCCAATCAAATTATATCAGAAATAAACTGACACAACAAGAGAAATGGAACATAAAAAGTGCCGAAAATTGCTATACTATCCGATACAATATGACAAAAGGATGGTGCTTTGCATGTACGAAGAGATGTTCTCCAAACGTTTGGCACAATTGAGAATGCAGAAAGGTGTCTCTGCCAGAGATATGAGTTTGTCGCTGGGGCAGAACCATGGATATATCAATAGCATTGAGAATGGAAAGACCTTTCCGACGATGACGAATTTCTTCTACATCTGCGAGTACCTCCACATCACGCCGAAAGAATTTTTTGAGGACGGCAGTGCAGACCCGGAGACCATCCGGAAGATGGTGGAAAACCTGAAGCGTCTGGATGGGGAACAGGTGGATGCCCTCTCCAAAATCGTGGAGGGTCTGGCAAAATGAAACGAAGCAAACGAAAACGAGCGCTGCATGGTGGGTGCAGCGCTCGTTTTGTATCGTTTTCAGGAAAACCTCAGCCCAGGCTCACGCCCATCCGGCGGGCGACGGTGAGCAGCTCACAGCCTTCGGGAACATTGCGGGTCTTGCCGGCGATGTCCTCCAGACGGTTGGCGGTGACGTGGCCGTTGACCAGAGCGACGGTCACGCCGTAGCGCTCGATCTCCACCAGCTTGGCGGCGTAGCTGCCGAACTGGGTGGCCAGCACACGGTCATAGGCGCTGGGGCTGCCACCGCGCTGCATGTGGCCGGGGATGCAGACGCGGGTCTCCATGCCGGTCTTCTTCTGGACGGCGGCGGCGATGCGGCTGGTGGCGGTGGTGTAGCCCGCCTCGGCGCGCTTGGCGGTCCATTCCTTCCGCTTCAGTTTGGCCTCTTCCTCGTTCAGGGCACCCTCTGCCACGGCGATGATGGAGAAGTTGGAGCCCTTCTTGGCGCGGCGCTCCACCGCACCGCAGACGCGGTCGATGTCGTAGGGCATTTCGGGCAGCAGGATGATGTCTGCGCCGCCGGCGATGCCGGAATAGAGGGTCAGCCAGCCGGCCTTGTTGCCCATGATCTCGATGCACATCACGCGGCTGTGGCTGCCTGCGGTGGTGTGGATGCGGTCGATGACGTCGGTGGCGATATCCACAGCGGTGTGGAAGCCGAAGGTGACGTCGGTGCCGTAGATGTCGTTGTCGATGGTCTTGGGCAGGCCGATGATGTTCAGGCCCTCCTGAGAGAGGAGATTGGCGGTCTTGTGGGTGCCGTTGCCGCCCAGGCAGAGCAGACAGTCGAGCTTTGCGTCCTTATAGGTCTTCTTCATGGCTGCGACCTTGTCGATCTTGTCTTCTTCCACAACGCGCATCAGCTTGAAGGGGGTGCGCTTGGTGCCCAGAATGGTGCCGCCCAGCGTCAGGATGCCCCGGAAGTCGTCTTCCGTCATCTCCTTGTAGTCGCCGGTGATCAGGCCATGGTAGCCGTTCAGGATGCCCACGATCTCGACGCTGTCGCCCATCCGGGCATACAGAGCTTTTGCCACGCCGCGGATGGTGGCGTTCAGGCCGGGGCAGTCGCCGCCGGAGGTCAGGATGCCAACACGTTTTTTCATCTCGTAATATCCCTCGTTTTCTCTGAATTTCCCACTCGTGCAGGAGAAGTTTGTACTATAAGAGTATTCCCAAAGCGGGGCAGTGTCAAGAGTTGGAACGTAAAAATCGCGTGAAATCGCGCAGAGAATTTACCGGAAAAACTTCGGCAAAAAAGTTCTGAAAAAGTGTTGACAAGAAGGTGGTTTGATAGTATAATATCCCTTGTCAGCAGCGAGCAACGCTCCTGACAAAACAAAATATTGGGGATTTGCATAGTGGTAGTGCGGTAGACTCTGACTCTACTTGTGGGAGTTCGATTCTCTCATCCCCAACCAGACCGCAGCCGAAAAGCTGCGGTATTTTCGGGGCATAGCGCAGTTGGTAGCGCGCTTCGTTCGGGACGAAGAGGCCGTGGGTTCAAATCCCGCTGCTCCGACCAAAAAAGACCAGACGGATTTTTATCCGTCTGGTCTTTTTTATCTTTGCAGCGGGATTTGAACAGGGCGGCCTTGCGAAGCAAGGCAAGCAATCAGCCCTGAGGGCTGTTGCTTAGCCCGCGGGTCCTGGACCAGTAGGAATGTCGAACAAGGGGACTGCTGCTGTATTTCCGCCTCCGCAAGCGGGATTTGAACAATTTCCCCCAATATGTTACAATAGAGTCACTATCTGCAACGGAGGAAAATTCGATGCTCAAACGTCTGCGCAAAAACCATCCGCTCGGCTACTGTGTCGGGGCGGAGGTGCTGTTTCTGGGAAGTCTGATCCTAACGTCGATCCTTGTGGTGTTTTTGCTGATGCTGTTCCGCTTTGATCTGGCCTATGCGGACGACTATCTGCTGGGCTGCATCCAGGAGCTGGTCGGCGTCGGCGTGGCCGTGCTGCTGCTGAAGCGCACCGGCAAGGCGCAGCTGCTGCGAAAGCGGGGCTGCGGCTTCTTCAACGGCCTGCTGGTGGGAATGTATCCGCTGGCCCTGCTGGCGTACACGCTGTACGCAAAGATCCTGTTCGGCCTGCCGGAAGACGGCACACTGCTGCCGCTCTGGCGCATCCTGAGCTTTCTGGCCAATATGATTCTGGTGGGCATCGCGGAGGAGTTTTTGTTCCGGGG
Organism: Faecalibacterium prausnitzii; assembly: GCF_019967995.1. NCBI lineage: Bacteria > Bacillati > Bacillota > Clostridia > Eubacteriales > Oscillospiraceae > Faecalibacterium > Faecalibacterium prausnitzii. Next base: position 2,042,822 of record NZ_CP065377.1, on the reverse strand, counting down.
CGTCATCGCGGAGACGCTGCTGGAGCACTTCGGCACGAGCCGGGGCGGCATCTGGAAGGCCTGCCTGCTGTCGGGTCTGCTGTTTGGCTGCGCCCACCTGACGAATCTGCTGTCCAGTGCGCCGCTGGGGGTGCTGATGCAGTGTATCTTCGCAGCGTCGCTGGGGGTGCTGTATGCGGCCATCTACTTCCGCACCGGCAACCTCTGGGTCACGGTGTTCTTACATGGCGGCATGGACATCATCTCCATGCTCGTCGGCGGGCTCTACGGCACCGAGAGTGTGGCCGAGAGCGTGAGCAGCTACGATGCCTCGATGCTGCTGTCGGTGCTGGTCTACCTCATCCCGGCGGCGATCCTGCTGCGGAAAAAGAAGATCGGTGAAGTGAAGCTCTACTTCCAATATTAAGGGACAAACGAAGACCCGCCCACCCGATGAAGTGTCGGATGAGCGGGTCTTTTCGTATGCGGGAAAACTTCCGGTTACATCTTCTCCGGAACGCTGATCTTGAACATGGTCAGCACGTTGCAAATGACGTTCTTGACGCCGATGCAGAGGGCCAGGCGGGCCTGCTGGACGGCGGGGTCTGCGCCCTGGATGCGGCAGCTGCCGTAGAAGCGGTGGAAGGCGCTGGCGAGGTCGATGACGAAGCGGTTGATTCGGCTGGGATCGTACTTCTCAGCGGCCATGACGATCTCCTGCGGGAAGGCGGCCAGCATCCGGATGAGGTCCATCTCGGAGGGCTCGGTCAGCAGGGTGGCATCCACCTGGTCGGCACCCGCGAAGGCAACACCCTCGCTCTCCATCTTCTTGAGGATGGAGCAGATGCGGGCGTGTGCATACTGGACGTAGTAGACCGGGTTGTCGTTGTCGGTCTTGACGGCCTGGTCGAGGTCGAAGTCGATGCCGCTTCCGGCGTCGTGCATGTTGAACAGGAAGCGGGCGCTGTCGATGGGCACCTCTTCCAGCAGGTCGGTCAGGGTGATGGCGTTGCCGGTGCGCTTGGACATGCGGACGGGCTGGCCGTCGCGCATCAGGTTGACCATCTGCATCAGCACGACGTCGAGGTCATTGCCGTTCAGGCCGATGGCGTCCATGGCACCCTTCATGCGGGCGACGTGGCCGTGGTGGTCTGCACCCCAGACGTCGATGGCCTTGGCAAAGCCGCGGGTGGCCAGCTTGTTGTAGTGGTAGGCGATGTCGGCGGCAAAGTAGGTGGGGATGCCGTTGGCGCGGACCAGAACTTCGTCCTTGGCCTCTTCCTCGGTGCCGTCCTCGGTCTTCTTCTTGTTGACGGTGCCGTACTTGGCGGCGTACTGGGCGCTGCGGTACATGACGGCGCCATCCTCAGCCTTGTAGCAGGCACCCAGCTCCAGCAGCTTTTCGACCACAGCCTTGACAGCGCCGGACTCGTGCAGGGTGCTCTCGTGGAACCAGACATCGTAGTCGATGCGGTACTTGCCCAGGTCGCGCTTGAGGGCCGCGATGTTCTTGGGCAGTGCGTAATCCACGAGGGTGTTCTTCAGGGTCTCGAACGCTTCGCTGGCAAACAGGGTCTCTTCGTCCATGCCCTGGCAGGCGGCCACGTAGCAGTCGCCGTGCAGGTCGGCAAATTCCCCGGCCAGCACCTTGATGTCGCCGCCCTGGTAGCACTCAGCGGGCAGGGGATAGGCCTCCTCGCCGCAGAACTTCTGCAAATAGCGGACGGCCAGGCTCTTGCCGAATTTCTGAATCTGGTTGCCTGCGTCGTTGATGTAGAACTCGCGGGTCACATCGTAACCGGCCCAGTCCAGCACGGCGGCCAGGCAGTCGCCCAGAGCGCCGCCGCGGGCGTTGCCCATGTGCATGGGGCCGGTGGGGTTGGCAGAGACGAACTCCACGTTGTACTTGGCACCCTTGCCGTAGTCGGTGCGGCCGTAGTCCTTGTTGGCGGCTGCGCCCAGCACGACGCTGGCCCAGAAGGCCGGAGCCAGGAACAGGTTGATGAAGCCGGGGCCGGCCACCTCCACCTTGGCGAAGACGCCGCCCTCGATGGAGGGCAGGTGGGCGATGAGGGCGTCGGCGATCATCCGGGGAGCCTTGCGCCAGGTGCGGGCACCGGCCATGGCCAGGTTGGAGGCGATGTCACCGTTCTTGGTGTCAGCGGGGATCTCCACGATGAAAGCGGGCAGCTCGGCTTCGGGCAGGGTGCCGTCGGCCATGGCGGCCTTGGCCGCAGCGGTCAGCAGAGCGCGGGCCTCGCTCAGGGCAGCCGAGCGGGGGTTGTAGTTCTGGTAGGTCTTTTCGAATTCAGTCATTGTTTTATCCTTTCACGGGCTGACCCTCTCAGGCCGCTTCGCGTCCAGCTCTCCCAAAGGGGGGAGAGCTTTTCGCAAACGAGAGAAACTTTGCACTCGAAAGCGCGGACGGAGAGGGTGAACCGCTTTAATTTGGCTTTTGCACGGAAATTTCCAGCGTGTTGCGGTTGATGATGGAGATGGGGTCGTCGGCGTCCAGCAGATAGCTGAATCGGGCCGTGCCGCCCGTTTCGGTCAGGCTGCACTCGATGCCGTCGCCAGTCACGCCCAGCGTCAGGGAGCCGACCTCGGTCTCATAGTGGCAGATGCTCCGGCGGTCCCGCTCGATGATGAGCTGGGCGTTGGCCGGGCCGAACCGGAGCAGGCCCACCCGGCTGCCGTCGGCTGCGATCTTGATGGTGGTGGTGCAGCCGGCAAAGCCGATGGTCTCGGTCTCTTTATAAGTGATATAGTAGGTGTCGCCCTTTTTCACGAAGCTGCCGTAGGTCATCAGTTCGATGCGGTCATCCTCGTCCACCCGGACGGGCTGGGTGTGCTCGAACTGCTCCGAGCGGCTCTTGATGCGGATGATGAAATCTTCCTTCACGTTCGTTTGTCCTTCGCTTTAGTATTTGTCGATGGCGATCTGCTCCACCGGCCCTCCCTTGTACTCGCCGAGGAAGAGGTCTGCCGTCTGCGAAAAACTGTCCGGCGTGTCGCTGACGTAGAAATGCGCCTGCCCGGCGGGGTGGTTGGCCCGCAGACCGCGCTCGCTGAGGGTGCGTTCCAGATGGTGGGCGGCGGTCTTGGCCGGGTCCACCAGCACGACGTCCCGGCCCATGAATTCGCCGATCATGGTCTTGATGAGGGGATAGTGGGTGCAGCCCAGAATGAGGGTGTCCACCCCGGCATCCCGCACCTCGGTGAGGTACTGGGCGATGACGAGCCGGGTCACTTCCTGCTTGTCTTCCGCGCTGTGGTCCACGTAACCGGCCTCCACCAGCGGCACGAAGAGCGGGCAGGGGCGGGCCGTGATCTCCACGCCCGGCACCAGTTTGCGCAGCAGGGTCTCATAGCTGCGGGAGCGGATGGTGGCCGCGGTGCCGATGACGCCGATGCGGCGGTTGCGGGTGGAAAAAGCAGCCTCCCGCGCAGCCGCATCCACGACGCCCAGGTAGGGCACGGGCAGCAGCGCCGCCTCGGCGGCGGGGTAGGTGCTGGACACCGTGCCGCAGGCGGCCATGATGCACTTGACATTCTGGGACAGCAGAAACGCGATGTCCTGCCGGGCATACTGCAGGATGGTCTCCGGGCTGCGGCTGCCGTAGGGCACACGGCCGGTGTCGCCGAAGTAGACGATGTTCTCGTGGGGGAGCCGCTTGCGCAGCTCCTTCACGCCGGTCAGGCCGCCGAGGCCGCTGTCAAATACGCCGATGGGGCGGTTATCCATGCTGCTTTTCCGTCCTTTCCAGCGCCAGTTCGATCAGATGGTCGATCAGGGCGGGCACAGGGGTGCCCTCGTGCTCCATGAGCTTGGGGTACATGCTGATGGGGGTGAAGCCGGGGAAGGTGTTGATCTCGTTGATCATCACCCGGTTGGTGCCATGCTCCACGAAGAAGTCGCAGCGGGCCAGGCCCTCGCAGTTCAGGGCCGTGTAGGCCATGGCGGCGTAGGTCTTTACCTCGTCGAGCTTGGCCTCGTCGAGCCGGGCCGGGATGACCACCTGGCTCACACCGTTCTTGTACTTGTCGTCGTAGGTGTAGAACTCGGCACCGGCCAGGATCTCGCCGGGGCGGGTGGCCACAGCGGGGTCGGAGCCGATGACGGCACACTCGACCTCATGACCGTCCACGAAGGCCTCAAAGACGACCTTGCGGTCGTTCTCCAGAGCCAGCCGGATGGCGTCCTTCAGCTCGGCGCGGTCGTGGGCCTTGGTGATGCCGACGCTGGAACCGGCGTTGGCGGGCTTGACGAAGATGGGCCAGCCCAGCTTCGCGATGGCACCGTCGCAGACGCCTTCGAGGTCGGATTCGATCTCCCAGCGGTTGGCAGCCAGCCACCGGGTGTGGGGGATGCCGGCGGCGTCGAACAGGGCGTTGGCTACCGCCTTATCCATGCAGACGGCGCTGGCCAGAACGCCGCAGCCCACGTAGGGGATGCCGGCCAGCTCCAGCAGGCCCTGCACCGTGCCGTCCTCGCCCCACAGGCCGTGCAGGGCCGGGATGACGACATCCACGTGCAGCTTTTCCACCTGGCCGGAAGGAGCGAACAGGATCATGCCGTGGTCGGCACGGTCCGGGCTGATGACACAGGGCATGTTGCCGGGCAGCTCTTCCCAGCTGCCATCGGCCATCTGGGCGCTGGAAGCCTCGGTGCACAGCCAGCGGCCCTCTTTGGTGATGCCCACGGTCAGCACTTCGTAGCGGCTGGGGTCGAGGTTGTCAACGAAGGTCCCGGCGGACACGCAGCTGACCTCGTGCTCGCTGGACATGCCGCCGAACAACACGACGACACAGAGTTTCTCTTCAGATTGCATCATGATCTCTCCTGATCGTACGGCCGGAAGGCCGGAATTTCTCTATATAGGTATAGACGCTGTTATTATACAATATCTATGCGCGGGATGCAAGCGGGCAGAACCAGAAAGAAGCAAAAGAAAATTTTTTCAAAAAAGTTGAAAAACCGCAGAAAATCCGCTTGACGGATGGAAAAAGACGTGATACAATGATAACACCTCTTTTGCGGGGTTATTAAGTGCGCCCTGTTTTGAAGGCGCTCCCGCAAGCCGAGGGAGGTTCAAAACAACCGTTATAATGGAGGTGTCAACAAATGACCGTTAAAATCACTCTGGCCTGCACCGAGTGCAAGCAGCGCAACTACAACACCACGAAGAACAAGAAGAACAACCCCGATCGTCTTGAGATGAAGAAGTACTGCCGCTTCTGCAAGAAGCACACCGTTCATCGCGAAACCAAGTAAGAAAGGCGGACGACATCATGGCAGACAAAACCGAGAAAAAGCCGGGCTTTGTGGCCAGAATGAAGGCCGCCGTGAAGGGCTTTTGCAACCGCGTTGCGAAGTTCTTCCGCGACACGAAGAGCGAGCTGAAGAAGGTCGTGTGGCCGTCCAAAGAGGACACCAAGACCAACACCGTCGTCGTGCTCGTCACCGTGGCGATCGCTGCCGTTGTCATGATCGCGCTGGATGCCATTTTCGGCGGCATCCTGGGCCTGATCATCGGCGCATGAACATCTTGAAACGGAGGTTTGAAAAATGGAAGATCAGTCCAATGAAGCCCTCTGGTATGTAGTCCATACCTATTCCGGTTACGAGAATAAGGTTGCAACGGACCTGCAGACCATGGTCGAGAACCGCCGTCTGCAAGACCTGATCTGTGACATCAAGGTCCCCACCGAGATGGTCCCTGAGATCAAGGACGGCAAGGAGCGTATGGTGGAGCACAAGCTGTTCCCCGGTTACGTTCTGGTCAAGATGGTCATGAACGACGATACCTGGTATGTGGTGCGCAACACGCGCGGCTGCACCGGTTTCGTCGGCCCCGCATCCAAGCCCGTCCCGCTCTCCGCTGAGGAGGTCGAGAAGATGGGCGTCGAGAAGGCAGCTCCGCTGACCGTCGATTTCAAAGTCGGCGACACCGTGCAGATCACTGCCGGCCCCCTGGAAGGCTTTATGGGCCTTGTGGAGGGCATCGACACCGAGAGCTTCAAAGTCAAGCTCAAGGTCAACATGTTTGGCCGCGAGACGCCCGCTGAGGTGGACATCGCGCAGGTCGAGCTGCCGTAACCAACCGGCATCCGTTTACCAAGGTAAGACCGCAGTGCGGTTCTTATAGAGCGTGTGCACCGCGCACATGCTCGTGGGAGGCGCCTACACGGCGCCGCAACTCACCACAGATTTTTGGAGGTGCATTTATCATGGCACAGAAAGTTACTGGCTACATTAAGCTGCAGATCGAGGCCGGCAAGGCGACTCCGGCTCCCCCTGTTGGCCCTGCTCTGGGTCAGAAGGGCGTCAACATCATGGCCTTCACCAAGGAGTTCAACGAGCGTACCAAGAACCAGATGGGTTATGTCATCCCCGTCGTCATCACCGTTTACGCTGACCGCTCCTTCAGCTTCATCACCAAGACTCCTCCGGCAGCCGTTCTGATCAAGAAGGCCGCTGGCATCAACACCGCTTCCGGCAAGCCCAACAAGGAAAAGGTTGCTTCTCTGACCGCTGCTCAGGTGGAAGAGATCGCGAAGACCAAGATGCCCGACCTGAACGCTGCTTCTCTGGAAGCTGCATGCAGCATGGTCCGTGGCACCTGCCGCTCCATGGGCGTCACCGTCGAGGGCTGAGACAACAACAGTGGGAGGGCATAAAACTGCCCGCATGACCACATAGGAGGATATACAATGAAACATGGCAAGCACTATGTCGATGCTGCGAAGCAGATCGATTTTTCTAAGCTGTATGATATGAACGAGGCTCTGGAGCTGGCTTGCAAGACCGCTTCTGCCAAGTTCGACGAGACCGTTGAGCTGCACGTCCGCCTGGGCGTTGACGGCCGCCACGCTGACCAGCAGGTCCGCGGCGCTGTCGTTCTGCCCAACGGCACCGGCAAGACCGTCCGCGTCTGCGCCATCGCAAAGGGCGCTGCTGCCGCTGCTGCTGAGGCAGCTGGCGCTGACATCGTTGGTGATGATGAGCTGATCGCCCGCATCGCTGGCGGCTTCATGGACTTCGACGTTGTTGTCACCACCCCCGACATGATGGGCCGCGTCGGCCGTCTCGGTAAGGTGCTGGGCCCCCGCGGCCTGATGCCCAACCCCAAGGCTGGTACTGTTGCTCCCGATCTGGGCAAGGCAGTCACCGAGGCCAAGGCTGGTAAGATCGAGTATCGTCTGGACAAGCAGAACATCATCCATGTCCCCGTGGGCAAGGCTTCCTTCGGTGCAGAGAAGCTGTACACCAACCTGGATACCGTCATGAGCGCCATTGCAAAGGCAAAGCCTGCTGCTGCAAAGGGCACTTATTTCAAGAGCGCTACCATCGCCACCACCATGGGCCCTGGCATCCGTCTCAACACCCTGAAGTACGGTGTCTAATTTGAAGAAATAAAACCTCTCAGTCTGCGCTTTGGCGCAGCCAGCTTCCCTATTATGGGAGCCAAAGAGAGGAAAATAAAAAATCTTCAAAAAAGCACTTGACAACACCGCGCGTTTGCGGTAAAATAATCATGCTGTTTTTGAGACAGCAGGTGCTGGAACCCAGCGTAAGGCTAAGCCGCCTGCCGAGAAACGCGCATAATGTTGTTTTATGCCTCTTTCTCGGACACAGTGCGGGAAAGAGGCTTTTTTGATCTCTGAGTTTCAGTGTTCGATACAAGTTTTTGAAACGAGGTGAAACCGAATGCCCAGTGCAAAGATTCTTTCTGAGAAGCAGGCTTATGTCGCTGATCTGAAGGCAAAGTTTGAGAGTGCGGTTTCCGGCTGCGTCGTCGCTTACGGCGGCATTAACGTCGAGAACGACACCAAGCTCCGTAAGGAGCTGCGTGAGGCAGGCGTCGATTATATGGTCGTGAAGAACACCATGCTGCGTCTGGCTGTTAAGGGTACCTCTCTGGAGGGCCTGGCTGAGCAGTTCAAGGGCGATACCGCTATCGCTTTTGCTCACGAGGAAGATCCCATGTCCGCTGCCCGCATCCTGTGCAAGTATCAGGATGGCGATAAGTCCAAGAAGTTCGTCGTCAAGGCTGGCTTCATGGAAGGCAAGGTCATGGACGCTGCCGAGACCAACGCCATCGCAAAGCTGCCCAACCGCGAAGGCATGCTGTCCATGTTTGCAGGCGCCCTCACCAGCACTCTGTCTGGTCTGGCTGTTGCAATGCAGGCTTATGCCGACAAGCAGGAAGAGCCCGCTGCTTAATTGCTGCGTGACTGCTGCTTAACGATCTGAAATCAACAAACACAAAACCATTTATATTGGAGGGTTATTACCATGGCTTCTGAGAAGATTACTGCCATCATCGACTCCGTCAAGGAGCTGTCCGTCCTGGAGCTGAAGGAACTGATCGACGCTTACTGCGAAGAGTTCGGTGTTTCCGCTGTTGCTGCTGCTGCTCCCGCTGCTGCTGGCGCTGCTGCTGCCGCTGAGGAAGAGAAGACCGAGTTCGACGTCATCCTGGCTGAGGCTGGCGCTACCAAGATGCAGGTCATCAAGCTGGTCAAGGAGATCACCGGTCTGGGCCTGAAGGAGGCTAAGGCTATCGTTGACGGCGCTCCCAAGGCTGTCAAGGAGAAGGCTTCCAAGGCTGAGGCTGAGGACATCAAGAAGAAGCTGGAAGAGGCTGGCGCTAAGGTCGAGATCAAGTAATTTGATCCCCCTGAACGTTCTTTCTTGAATTTCGATTCTTGAAATGAAGGCACTCTCGTCGAAAGGCGAGGGTGCCTTTTTTGTTGTTTCCTCTTGACAGATGAAATACAACATGATATGATTTTGATATCAGATAGAAACACTTCCAGACCCGATAAGGAGGGATCTTACATGGAAGAGAAGATCTTGCAAACGAAGAAGAACGGAATGACGATGCTGCTGCTGACCTTGCTCGGCTATGTTGCGGCCATCATCGTGTTCGTGCTGGGTGGGATACTGCTCACGACAGAACATAACGTGCCGGGCGTGATTTTGTTGGTGCTGAGCATCGTCTATGGCATCGTCGGCATTTTCCTGCTCTGCGGCCTGAAGGTGCTGAAGCCGGAGGAAGCATTGGTGCTGACCCTCTTCGGTGATTACATCGGCACCCTGAAAGGGGAGGGCTTCTATTGGGTGAATCCCTTCTGCACCTCCGTCAACCCCGCCGCAGGCACAGTGCTGAGCCAGAGCGGCGATGTCCAGAAGATGCCCGTTGTGCAGGCGAGCCGGGAGCAGGATGGCAAAAAGATCTCCCTCAAGATCATGACCCTGAACAACTCCCGCCAGAAGATCAACGATTGCCTGGGCAACCCGGTGGAGATCGGCATTGCCGTCATCTGGCGCGTGACCGATACCGCGAAAGCCGTCTTCAACGTGGACAACTACAAAGAGTACCTGTCCCTTCAGTGCGACAGCGCCCTGCGCAACGTCGTGCGGGTCTACCCCTATGATGTGGCCCCCAATGTGGACACCACCGGTGACGGTATCGCCGACGAAGGCAGCCTGCGCGGTTCGTCCGAGGTCGTGGCCAAGCGCATCCAGGACGAGATCCAGAAAAATGTGACCGAGGCCGGCATCGAGATCATCGAAGCTCGCATCACCTATCTGGCTTACGCGCCGGAAATCGCAGCCGTCATGCTGCAGCGCCAGCAGGCCAGCGCCATCATCGACGCCCGTAAGATGATCGTGGACGGTGCCGTCGGCATGGTGGAAATGGCACTGGAACGCCTGAATGAAAACAAGGTGGTCGAGCTCGACGATGAGCGCAAGGCAGCAATGGTCTCCAACCTGCTGGTCGTGCTCTGCGGCAACCGTGACGCTCAGCCCATTGTGAACAGCGGCAGCCTCTACTGATGGCAGCAGAACCCAAAAAGCAGATCCCGCTCCGCCTGAACGCGAAGCTCTACGAAGCCCTTGCCGCGTGGGCTGAAGATGATTTCCGCTCGGTGAACGGACAGATCGAGTATCTGCTCACCGAGTGTGTGCGTCAACGGAAGAAGAATGGCAAGTATGTCTCAGATGAGATCGACCTGCCGCCGGAACTGGATCTCAAATAAGAGAAGGGAACCTTTGGAAAAAATGCTTTTCAGAGGTTCTTTTTTTCATGAAAAAGGGGAGTTGCTCCGCCTTTCAGTCAAAATAGACACATTTCCACCGGGATACGGGGAAAGTTTGTTAATAAATTATCTATTGCCTGTCCTTGCAAACCACACAGTTTTTGTTTATAATAGAAGTGTACGGGGAGGCAAGCCCCGATAACGAGTGAAATTCGATTCCGATGAAAAGAATTTGAGAGGAGTTTATTACCATGGGTTTAGGTAAGAAGACGATCGACGACGAGAATTACTGCGGCAAGAAGGTTCTGGTCCGCTGCGACTTCAACGTCCCGATGAAGGACGGCGTCATCACCAACGAGAACCGCATCAACGCAGCTCTGCCCACCATCCAGAAGCTGCTCAATGATGGCGCAAAGGTCATCCTGTGCAGCCACCTGGGCAAGCCCAAGAACGGCCCTGAGGCAAAGTTCAGCCTGGCTCCCGTTGCAGCTGCCCTGAGCGCAAAGCTGGGCAAGACCGTTGTGTTCGCAGACGACGACAACGTCGTGGGCGAGAACGCAAAGGCTGCTGTGGCTGCCATGAACAACGGCGACGTTGTCCTGCTCCAGAACACCCGTTTCCGCAAGGAAGAGACCAAGAACATGCCGGAGTTCTCCGAGGAGCTGGCTTCTCTGGCGGACGCATACGTGGATGACGCTTTCGGCAGCTGCCATCGCGCACACTGCTCCACCGCTGGTGTCACCGACTACGTCAAGGATACCGCTGTCGGTTACCTGATGGAGAAGGAGATCAAGTACTTGGGCAATGCCGTCAACGACCCGGAGCGTCCCTTCACCGCCATCCTGGGCGGCGCAAAGGTCGCCGATAAGCTGAACGTCATCTCCAACCTGCTGGAGAAGGTCGATACCCTGATCATCGGCGGCGGCATGGCTTATACCTTCGTCAAGGCACAGGGCTACGAAGTCGGCAAGAGCCTGTGCGATGACTCCAAGCTGGACTACTGCAAGGAGATGATGGCAAAGGCTCAGGAGAAGGGCGTCAAGCTGCTCCTGCCCGTCGATGCCGTCTGCATCAAGGACTTCCCCGATCCCATCGACGCACCCGTCGAGACCACCGTTGTGCCCGTGACCGCAATGCCTGCCGATATGGAAGGCTGCGACATCGGCCCGGAGAGCACCAAGCTGTTTGCTGAGGCCGTCAAGGCTTCCAAGACCGTTGTCTGGAACGGCCCCATGGGCGTCTTCGAGAACCCGACTCTGGCAGCAGGCACCCTGGCTGTGGCACAGGCTATGGCTGAGAGCGGCGCTACCACCGTCATCGGCGGCGGCGACAGCGCAGCAGCAGTCCAGCAGATGGGTCTGGGCGATAAGATGACCCACATCTCCACCGGCGGCGGCGCTTCTCTGGAGTATCTGGAGGGCAAGGAGCTGCCCGGCATCGCTGTCATCCAGAACGCATAATTCGCGCTCGCAACAGCAGGATCGAGGTGCGGCGGCATGGCGCCGCCGCACCTTTTTTGGTACGTAGGTAAATAGAAGGAGATAGAGATCATGGATAAGGCAAAGCGTAAGGCAATCATTGCAGGCAACTGGAAGATGAACAAGACCGCTTCGGAAGCAGCCAAGCTGGTGGACGAGCTGATCCCTGCCGTCAAGGATGCTTCCTGCGAGGTCGTCATCTGCACTCCGTTCACCGATCTGGTGACGGCTGTGGAAAAGACCAAGGGCACCAACATCCATGTCGGTGCTGAGAACGTCCACTTCGAGAAGTCCGGTGCGTTCACCGGTGAGATCAGCGCAGAGATGCTGGTGGATCTGGGCGTGGAGTACGTCATCGTCGGCCACTCCGAGCGCCGCCAGTACTTCGCAGAGACCGATCAGACCGTCAACAAGCGCGCTCTGGCTGCGCTGAACGCGGGCCTGAAGGTCATCATCTGCGTGGGCGAGAGCCTGGAGCAGCGCGAAGAGGGCGTGACCGAGGAGCTGGTCCGGATGCAGACCAAGATCGCTCTGCGCGATGTCACCGCAGAGCAGATGGCCAACGTCGTCATCGCGTATGAGCCCATCTGGGCCATCGGCACCGGCAAGACCGCTACGGCAGACCAGGCAGAGGAAGTCTGCGGCCAGATCCGCAAGGTCATCGGCGAGGTCTACGGCGAGGCCGTGGCCGAGGCGACCACTGTGCAGTATGGCGGCAGCATGAACGCAAAGAATTGCGAAGAGCTGCTGAGCAAGAAGGACGTCGATGGCGGCCTGATCGGCGGCGCATCCCTGAAGGCTCCGGATTTTGCAGTCATCGTCAACGCTGCGACCAAGGGCTGAGAAAGAGAGCTTCCCCGCATCGCACACTGCCTTTTGCAAATCACCCCAGCGCCCGGCCGCGCCGTTTGCAAGCGCTGAAGCCGGGCGCTTTTTAGTTCAAAATCAAAGGAGATACCATTTATGTCCAAGAAACCCGTAATGCTCTGCATCATGGACGGCTTTGGCTGGACCCCCAACGAGACCTATGGCAACGCTGTGGCTGCCGCAAACAAGCCGTTTATCGACTCTCTGATGGCAAAGTACCCCATGACCACCATCGACGCTTCCGGCATGGCAGTCGGCCTGCCCGACGGCCAGATGGGCAACTCTGAGGTCGGCCACACCAACATGGGCGCAGGCCGCATCGTTTATCAGCAGCTGACCCTCATCACCAAGTCCATCCAGGACGGCGAGATGCTCAAGAACCCGGTCCTCGTCAAGAACATGAAAGCTGCCATCGACGCAGGGAAGGCCATCCACCTGATGGGCCTGGTCGGCACCGGCGGCGTCCACAGCCACGCTGACCACTGGTTCGGTGTGCTGGAAATGGCCAAGCACATGGGTGCCAAGGAGGTCTATCTCCACTGCATCACCGACGGCCGTGATACCGACCCGCACTCCGGCAAGGGCTTCCTGGCCGACCTGCAGGCCAAGCTCGACGCGCTGGGCATCGGCAAGATCGCCAGCGTCTCCGGCCGTTACTACGCCATGGACCGCGACAACAACTGGGACCGTGAGGAGAAGGCCTACGCGGCGTTCGTCTACGGCGAGGGCGAGCGGTATGCCAACGCTGCAGAGGCGATCGAGGCATCCTACGCCAACGACAAGACCGACGAGTTCGTTCTGCCCTGTGTCACCTGCGAGGGCGGCCGTGTGCAGGACGGCGACACCGTCATCTTCATGAACTTCCGCCCCGACCGTGCCCGCCAGATGACCCGCATCTTCTGCGACGACGCCTTCACCGGCTTTGAGCGCCGCGGCGGCCGCAAGCAGGTCCACTACGTCTGCATGGCCGAGTATGACGCTACCATGCCCAACTGCGAGGTCGCCTATCCTCCCGTGGAGCTGAAGAACGTTCTGGGCCAGTACCTGTCCGAGAACGGCAAGACCCAGCTGCGCATCGCCGAGACCGAGAAGTACGCACACGTCACCTTCTTCTTCAACGGCGGTGTCGAGGCTCCCTACGCGGGGGAGGACCGCTGCGTCATCCCCAGCCCGAAGGTGGCCACCTACGACCTGCAGCCGGAGATGAGCGCTCCGGAGGTCGCTGCAGAGTGCAAGCAGCGGATCGAGAGCGGCAAGTATGATGTCATCATCCTGAACTTCGCCAACTGCGACATGGTCGGCCACACCGGCGTCTTTGAGGCCGCTGTGAAGGCCGTAGAGGCCGTGGACGCTGCCGTCAAGGAAGTTGTCACCGCTGTGCTGGATGCGGGCGGCTGCGCCTTCCTGACCGCCGATCACGGCAATGCAGAGAAGATGAAGAACCCCGACGGCACGCCCTTCACCGCACACACCACCAATGTGGTGCCCTTTGTGGCCATTGGCTGCGGCGATGTGAAGCTGCGCGAGGGCGGCTGCCTGGCCGACATTGCGCCCACCATGCTGCCCTATATCGGTCTGCCTGTCCCCGCAGAGATGACCGGTAAGAGCATCATCGTGGAGTAAGAACCTCTCCGTCTAGCTCATAAAATAGAGTGCTCCGCTGTTGAGATCCACAGCATCGTATAGATGCCGCTGGTCTCGACAGCGGAGCATTTCTGTTTTCGATAGAAAACGACTTTCCGCGTCCAGCAGGGGTTACCCGGCCTGCAAAGGCCTCTCCTACCAGGAAAGGTGATAACAGCACAAAACCCCGCCGCTGAGGTCTCCCTCAAACGGCGGGGCATTTGTGTTAAAATACCGGAAAGCGGTTCAGCTTAAAGCTGGCTTTCGTACTCCTTGCGGTAGCCTTCCAGCTCGCGCTGGTTGCCATAGACGAAGTGACCGTTGGCGATCTCTTCCCAGACCGGCTTCTCCACGCTGTAATCGTGGATGGACGGATCATAAACAAGCAGCTTCTTGTTCTTCTCCAGAGCGGGGTCGGGGATGGGAACGGCGCTCAGCAGGGCTTTGGTGTAGGGGTGCAGCGGATGGAGGAACAGCTCTTCCGCCTCGGCCAGCTCCACGATACGGCCCTTGCTGATGACGGCGATGCGGTCCGAGATGAACCGGACGACCGACAGGTCATGTGCGATGAACAGGTAGGTCAGGCCGCGGCTCTTCTTCATCTCGTTCAGCAGGTTCAGCACCTGTGCGCGGATGGAGACGTCCAGAGCCGAGATGGGCTCATCGGCCACGATGAACTCCGGCTGCATGACCAGAGCACGGGCGATGCCGATGCGCTGACGCTGGCCGCCGGAGAACTCGTGCGGGAAGCGGGAAGCGAACTCCGGCAGCAGGCCGACTTCGTGCAGCGCGTCCATGACCTTGTTGTGCAGGTCTTCCTGGTCTTTGTACAGGTGGTGGTTCAGCAGACCCTCGGCCACGATGTACTCGACCTTGGCGCGCTCGTTCAGGGATGCCATGGGGTCCTGGAAGATCATCTGGATCTTGCGGATGACCTCCTGGTCCAGCTCTTTGGAGATCTTGCCGTTGATCTTCTGGCCTTTGAAGAGGATGTCGCCGCCGGAGGTCGGGTTGATGCGGCAGATGGCACGGCCAATGGTGGTCTTGCCGGAGCCGGACTCGCCGACCAGCGAGAAGGTCTCGCCCTTGTAGATGTCAAAATTGACATGGTCCACAGCCACAAATTTCTTTTTGCCAGAGCCAAAGGTGATCTGAAGGTCTTTCAGCTCAATCAGCTTTTCACGCTCAGCCATTTAAGTTGGAACCTCCCATCTTTCCCATTTTCTCACGAAGGTTCTGGATGGAGTGCGGGCGCTCAATCTTGGGCGCGCGCGGGTCCAGATACCAGGTCTTTGCTGCATGGGTCTCGGACACCTGGAAGAACGGAGGTTCTGCCACGAAGTCGATCGCCAGCGCGTGTTTGTTGCGGGGGGCGAAAGCATCGCCATGGATCTCGTTGAACAGGTTCGGGGGAGTGCCGTCCACGGTGGGCAGGCTCTCGCCCTTGGTGCCCAGCTGCGGCAGCGCCTGCAGCAGCGCCCAGGTGTAGGGATGCCATGCGTCGTAGAAGATCTCCTGAACGGTGCCGTATTCCACGATCTGGCCGGCGTACATGACGGCCACGCGGTCTGCCACGTTGGCCACAACACCCAGGTCATGGGTGATGTAGATGACGGACATGCCCAGCTCTTTCTGCAGATCGCGGATGAGCTGCAGGATCTGCGCCTGGATGGTCACATCCAGTGCGGTGGTCGGCTCGTCGCAGATCAGGATCTGCGGGCGGCAGGCTGCTGCAATGGCGATGACGACACGCTGGCGCATACCGCCGGAAAACTCGTGCGGATACTGCTCGTAGCGGCGCTCCGGGTCGGGGATGCCGACCTTGCCCAGCATCTCAATGGCGGCCTTCTTGGCGGCTTCGCCTTTCAGGCCCTGGTGATGCTCGATGCTCTCCTGGATCTGCTTGCCGATCTTCTTCAGCGGGTTCAGGCTGGTCATCGGGTCCTGCATGACCATGGCGATCTTCTTACCGCGGACACCAAGCCAGTCCTTTTCGGTGAACTTGGTCATATCGCGGCCTTCGTACAGGATGGAGCCGCCGGTGATGGTACCGTTGGCATCCAGCATACCCACAAAGGTCTTGGTAAACACGGACTTGCCGGAGCCGGACTCGCCGACGATGGCGAGGGTCTCGCCTTCATACAGATCCAGCGAGCACTTGCGGATGGCGTTCAGTTTGCGGCCGCGCAGGCTAAAAGTGATCTCCACGTCTTTGGCAGAGATAATCGGTTTTCTATCCATTTACGTTTCTCTCTCCAATCTATCAAACGTGGTTGCGCGGGTCTGCCGCATCCGACAAAGCGTTGCCCATGATGTAGAACGAGATCGAGATGATGGACACGATGGATGCAGGGAAGACCAGCAGGTACGGGTAATCCAGGAAGAAGCCGCGCACCTTGCTCAGGAGCAGGCCCAGAGACGGGGTGTCGATGCCCAGGCCCAGGCCCAGGTAGGACAGCGTAGACTCCAGGTTGATGGTGCCGGGGATGGAAAGCGCCATGCGCAGGATGATGACAGAGACCAGATACGGCAGGATGTTCTTGGTCAGAACACGCCACAGCGGGGTGCCAAGGCAGCGGGAAGCGAGGTTGTACTCGCGGTCACGGAACATGAAGACCATGTTACGGACACGGCGCGCCATGGACAGCCAGTTGATGGCGATCATCGAAATGGCCATGATCCAGAAGCTCTGACCGACCATCAGGGCGATCAGGGTCATATAGATGATATAGGGCACGTTGTCGATCAGGTTGTACAGCTCCGTGAAGAAGCGGTCCAGGCTGCGGACGTAGCCCCAGATCAGGCCGAAGATGACGCCGACGATGCTCTCGCCAACGGCAACGACCAGAGCCAGACGGATGGAGACCTGGGTGGCGTACCACACCTGGCACCAGTAGTCACGGCCGAGGTTGTCGGTGCCGAACCAGTATTCGCTGTTCGGCTTGATGAATGCCTTGCTCGTATCCGAGATCAGGGTGGTGTAATCGTACTTGCCAATGGCCAGTGCGATGAAAGAGAACACGCTCAGTGCCAGGAACAGGATCAGGCAGAAGACAGCAACCTTCTGCTTGAGGAAGTTCTGGATGACGGAACCCCAGTAGGAATAGTTGGAATAGCCGATGCGCTCGGCTTCTTCCGGAGAGTATTCGACGAAGTAGAACAGTTCGTCCTGCTTCTTGCCCTCAAAATCCGATGCCTTAGCCATCAGCGAGCTTCCTCCTTTCCGGTCAGAGTAATACGCGGGTCGACCACCATCATCAGCACGTCGCCCAGGAAAACACCCACGATGCCCAGAACGGCATACAGGATGACCAGCGTCTGCACGACGTTCAGGTCATAACGCTGGATGGCGTCGGTCAGCAGGGGGCCCATGCCGGGGACGGAGAAGAAGCGCTCCATCAGCAGAGAGCCGCCGACCGTCAGCAGGATGGACTGGGGGATATACTGCACCATGGGGACCATGGCGTTGCGCAGCACGTGCTTGAACATGATCTCGCGGGAGCTCAGGCCCTTGACACGCGCCAGTTTGATGTAGTCGCGGGTGAGCTCATCGACCATGTAGCGGCGGGTCCACAGGGCATAGCCTGCAATGGAAGCCAGCGACAGGCAGGTGATGGGCAGCACGCTGGACGCACCCACATTGCGGGTGGAGTACAGCGTGGGGAAGCCCAGGTACTTGGAGCCGAAGACCAGGACCAGCGAATACGAGACCAGAGAAGGAACTGCGTTGACGAACACGGTGTAAGCCGTGCCGATCCAGTCGAACACTTTGTCCTTGAATGCCGCCTGCAGAATGCCCATCAGCACACCCAGCACCAGAGAGATGCCGGAGGCGGTGAGGCCCAGGCGCATCGAGACGCCGAACTTTTTGCCGATGACCTTGACCACCGATGCACCGTTCTGGATGCGGCGGGATGTGCCGAAGTCCAGATGCAGCAGATCGTTGTAGAACTTGATCAGCTGGGTGGGGATGGGGTCGGTCAGGCCGGCTGCTTCCAGAGCAGCGGTCTTCTGCTGATCGGTGAACTTCATGAGCTGTTCCTCAGTGAAGTAGTAGTCCGTCGGCAGACAGCGCATCATCAAAAAGACGGCTGTTGCGATCAAAAAGATTGTGACAAGCGACTGGAGCAGCCGCTTAACCGTGTATTTTAACATGTTATCGAACCTTTAACTTTTATTTTGGGGTGCGGTAAAAAACTCAGGCCTTGGTGGCAGCATCGAATGCAGCAGCGAACTCCTCGTACTGCTCGGTGGTGTAAGCCTCTTCGCTGGTCTCCCAGTTGACAGCCTTGTAGTTGCAGGGGCCGTACATGGCGTTGATCTTGCTGTACTCGTTGGCGTGGGTCAGAGTCCAGGCCACCTCGAAGTAGCAGGGGCAGGCCAGAACGTTGTTCAGCATGCTGGCCTCAGCCTTTGCGAAGGCAGCATAGCGGGCATCGGTATCATCGACGATGGCCTTTGCGGTGTTGACCAGATCGGTGAACTCCTCGTAGCAGGCCACCAGATCCTTCTGCCAGTCAGCGGGGCCGGCCTCGACGATCTTAGCGATGTTGGAGTAGTACCAGCTGTAGTAGGCGTTGTCGTCGTGCAGGATCTCCTGACCAACGAAGTTGACGGGGTCACCGAAGTCAGCGCCCCAGCCGTTGATGACGAAGCTCTGCAGCTGCGGGTTACGGACTTCCTGGGTGATGGAGGAAACGAAGGTCTTGATGTCCAGCACGATGAAGTCATCGCCGAAGCTGTCGGTGAAGCACTGCTTCAGGACGGTTGCGCTGTCCAGAGCGGTGGAGTTGCTGGCGATGATGTAGTAAGCAGCGTGGACGGGGAAGGTGACGCCGATGGCGCTCAGCTCGTCCATAGCCTGCTTCTTCAGGTCCGCGATGTCGCCATTGTTGGCGCGCAGGCGGATCATGGTCTTGCCGTCATAAGACTCCTTGTCGAAGCCCATCTCCTTGGCGACCAGGGTGGAGTACTCCTCGCCCTTGGTGTTGTAGCAGACGCCCGGCATGGTGTAGTAGTCGTTCTCGCACTTCAGGGGGTTGATCTTGTTGGTACGTGCATACCAGTTGGTCAGCTCCAGGCCCTTGTAGAAGCACTGACGGAAGGCGGTGTTGGCGATGGCCTTGTTCCAGTTGTCGTCGGGGGTGCCGTCCTCATTGTTCTTCTGATAGTTGAAGTGCATCTGGTAGCTGAACTTCTTGGGGCGCTTCTCGCACAGCTGAGCATTGTACTCGCTGTTGGGATCGGCCTGGATGGTGGTCAGGGTGCTCTCGCCGACATCCATCTCGTCCAGCTCACGGTTCTGATACAGCTGGAAGGTGACGGTGCCGTCGCTGATCATGGTAACGGTGAAGCGGTCGAAGCGGGACACATCGTCTGCACCATAGTAGTTGGGGTTGGGGATGTAGCTCTTAGTGTTCTGGCTGATGAACTCCTCCACCACATACGGGCCGTTGTACCACATGTTGGTGTAGTCGCAGGCACGGAAGCCCTCGATGCCCAGCTCGGTGATCAGGTCCTCAGAGACGGGGTAGAAGCTGGTGTAAGCAGCCACGGTATCGAAGTACGGGCAGGGATTCTTGCAGGTGAAGACCAGAGTGTAATCATCGGTAGCCTCAATGCCCACACCGGCGGCCAGCATATCTTCGTAGGTCAGGTCGGCAGCGGCGTCGCCCATGTCGCTGGTCTTCTGGTAGTAGTCCGCAGCGCCCACCAGAGTCTCGTTGGGCATGGAGGTGTTGTTGGCCTGGTTCTTGGCTGCGTTCAGCACCCACTCCAGACCCACGAGGAAGTCCTTGCTGGTCAGGTGAGCCTTGACCTCGCCGTTGACGTCCACCCAGTCGACATCGTCGCGCAGGTTGAAGGTCCAGACGGAGGAGTCCTCGTTGTGGCTCCACTCCTTGGCCACGGAAGGCACGGCCTTGCCGTAGCAGTCAAAGCTCAGCAGGCCCTCCCACAGGTTGGTGGTGACATTCATGTCGGAAGCCATCTGGCTGTACAGCATGTTCCAGCTCTCCAGCTCACGGTTGGTGCCCTCCCAGGAGATGAACTCCTTCAGCGGAGTAGCGCCGGTGGTGTTGGGGGCGCTGGTTGCGCCGGAAGAAGCAGCGGTGGAGCTGCTGGAGCTGCCGCCACAGGCTGCCAGGATGCCGGCGGCACCAACAACGCCGGAAGCCTTCAGAAAGCTGCGGCGGCTGATTGCATGAGACTCGTGATTGATGTTCATTGTGTTATCCTCCCTAAAATTTTTTCCGTGCTTCGGTGCATGGTGCAGGGCGCGTTGTCCTGCTTGTTTCCCACTCCTTTGCGGGAGCTTCGCATCTCCTGTACTGCTGAGGAATACAAAAGAGCGCAGATACAGACCCCTCTGTCTGTGCCTGTGCTCCTCCCGCAAAACCTTAACACGCTGATTATTATATCATTAAAAGAATAAGCTGTCAATGGAGCATGGACAGGAACTTCTTCAAAAAAGAAAGATAGACTGTGGAAAACGATGAAATATATTTGTTTTTGTCTGACGAAGGATGCAAAAAGTTTAACACTGCTTTTGAAAGACAAAACAACCGAAATTGTTCTTCACAAACGAACAGGTGTGAAACACTTTACATAATAAAAGAGCGGGAGCCATCCGCTTTGCGAACAGCTCCCGCCGGGGGAAAAGTGCTTAACTTAGAATGCGCTCAAAAACCGATCAGGCCTGGGTGGCTGCATCGAAAGCAGCGGCGAACTCCTCGTACTGCTCGGTGGTGTAAGCCTCTTCGCTGGTCTCCCAGTTGACCGCCTTGTAGTTGCAGGGGCCGTACATGGCGTTGATCTTGCTGTACTCGTTGGCGTGGGTCAGGCACCAGGTCACATCGTAGACGGTGGGGAAGATCAGATTCTCCTCCAGGAAGTAGGCCTCAGCCTTTGCGAAGGCAGCGTAGCGTGCATCGGTGTCGTTGACGATGACGCGGCCCTCGTTGACCAGGTCGGTGAACTGCTCGTAGGCAGCCACCAGATCCTTCTGGTAATCGGCGGCACCGTTCTCGGCGATGCCCTCGATGTTGGTCATGTTGCAGCTGTAGTAAGCGTTGTCGTCGTGGACGATGATCTGGGCCAGGAAGTTGATGGGATCGCCGAAGTCAGCGCCCCAGCCCATGTGGACGAAGCTCTGCAGCTTGGGTGCCACGACCTCCTTCATGGTGGAGGAGACGAAGGTCTCGATGTCCAGCACGATGAAGTCATCGCCGAAGCTGTCGGTGAAGCACTGCTTCAGGACGGTCGCGCTGTCCAGAGCGGTGGTGGAACCGGCCAGGATATAGTAAGAGCAGTGCACCGGGAAGGTGACGCCGATGGCACTCAGCTCGTCCATGGCCTGCTTTTTCAGGTCGGTGATGTCGCCGTTGTTGGCGCGCAGACGCTTCATGGTCTTGCCATCATACTTCTCGCCATCCAGACCCAGCTCCTTAGCGACCAGGCTGGTGTAATCGGTGCCGTCGGTGGTGTAGCACAGGCCGCTCATGGTAAAGAAGTCGTTCTCGCACTTCAGCGGGTTGATGGGGTTGTAGCGAGCGTAGAACTTGGACAGCTCCAGACCCTTGGAGAAGCACTGGCGGAATGCCTTGTTGGCGATGGCCTTGTTCCAGTTCTCATCGGCGGTGCCGTCGGCCTTGCGCTTGTCGTAGTTGAAGATGAAGCAGTAGCTGAACTTCTTGGGGCGCTTCTCGCACAGCTGCTGGTTGAACACGTTGGAAGGATCGGCCTGGATGGTGGCGATGCTGCTCTCGCCCAGATCGACCTCGTCCAGCTCACGGTTCTCGTACAGCTGCAGGCTGATGGAGCCATCGGAGATCATGGTGATGGTCAGGCGCTCAAAGCGGCTGACGTTGGCTGCATCGTAGTAGCTGGGGTTGGGGATATAGCTCTTGGTGTTGCCCTGGATATACTCCTCGACGACGTACGGGCCATTGTACCACATGGTAGTGTTGTCGCAGCCGCGGAAGCCCTCGATGCCCAGCTCGTCGAGCAGGGCGGGAGCGACGGGGTAGAAGCTGTTGTAAGCCGCCACGGTGTCGAAGTACGGGCAGGGGTCCTTGCAGGTGAAGACCAGCGTGTAGTCATCGGGAGCCTCGATGCCGACACCGGCAGCCAGCATGTCCTCATAGGTCATGTCGGCAGCAGCGTCGCCGGCTGCCTTGGTCTGCTCGTAGTAATCGGCAGCGCCCACGACGGTATCGTTGGGCATGGAGGTGTTGTTGGCCTCATTCTTGTAGGCGTTCATGACCCACTCGAAGCCGACCAGGAAATCCTTGCTGGTCAGGTGATCCTTCACCTCGCCGTTGGCATCGACCCAATCGACGTCATCGCGCAGGTGGAAGGTCCAGACGGTGGAATCGTCGTTGTGCTCCCAGCTGGAAGCGATGGCGGGCACGACCTTGCCGTAGCAGTCGAAGCTCAGCAGGCCGTCCCACAGGTTGGTGATGACGTTGGCGTCCTCAGCCCTCTGGGTGTACAGTATATTCCAGCTTTCCAGCTCCCGGTTGCCGCTCTCAAAGGAGATGAACTCCTTCAGCGGGGTGGCGCCGGTGGTGTTGGGGGCTGCGGCACCGCTGGTGGAAGTAGCGCTGCTGCCGTTGTCGGACTTGCCGCCGCAGGCGGCCAGCAGCCCAGCTGCGCCGACCATGCCTGCGCCCTTGAGGAAGCTGCGGCGGTCGAGCTTGTGAGACTCAAAATTGATACTCATGGATGGATCCTCCCAGATCTCTGGCACTGGCGGTCTGCCTGCGCCGTTTTTTCCTATTCCTGAACGAGTGTGGCCTGTCCTCCACGAAAAAATGCACAGGAAGGGCAAAAGTCGCACTCCAGATATTTTAGCACTGTATTGAAAAGAAGTCAACGGATTAAAGCAATAAATTGGAAACAAAAGGGTGACAGCCGCTTTTGCATGAAAAGCAGCAGCGGAAAAATGCAAAAGAATCCAAAGCGCCGGGTGGCCGCGGAAAGCGGCAGGCTTCAAAAGAAAAAAAGGTGGACTGTTTTTTCACCACGGACGATTCTGCTATCTTTTTTCATAAAAACATGCTACAATAAAATGTATCTGTATCGGAATAAGGAGCAAACCATGAAAAAACTACGCGCGATGTACAAAGGCTATATGCTTCATCCCATCTTATATAAAACTGTGACCCGCACTTCCATCGTGGCTGTGCTGATGCTGCTGTGGGAGCGGTATGTCAGCGATGGAACCTTCTCCATGTGGGAGGCACCGGGTTTTCTGTGCGGCGTGGTGCTGCTCATCTGGGCGTGGGTGGACTATATGCGGCTGGACGGCCTGACCATCCACCATCTGCTCGAAGAGTTCAAGGGGATCAAGCCGCAGAAAAAGTTCCACGCCACCCGCTCCATCATGGACTATGCCGACGAGAAGATCGTCTCCTTTGAGGAGCTGGAGCCGGAGGAGCGTACCTATTGCAGTATGCTCTCCAATCTGGTGCTGGGGGTGCCGCTGGTGGTGGTGGCACTCTGCATCAGCTTTTTATAAGGAAGGGTGCAGACCATGGAAAACCCGCACAAGCAGCTGGTGGTGGGCATCCTCGCCCATGTGGACTCCGGCAAGACCACCCTTTCCGAAGCCATGCTCTACCGCGCCGGTGCCATCCGGAAGCTGGGCCGCGTGGACCACAAGGACGCCTTTCTCGACACCGACGCGCTGGAAAAGGCGCGCGGCATCACCATCTTTTCCAAGCAGGCCCTGCTGACGGCAGGAAACACCGACTTCACCCTGCTGGATACCCCCGGCCATGTGGACTTTTCCACCGAGACCGAGCGCACCCTGCAGGTACTCGATTATGCGGTGCTGGTCATCAGCGGCACCGACGGCGTCCAGAGCCACACCGAAACGCTCTGGCGTCTGCTGCGGCGGTATCACATCCCGACCTTCGTTTTCCTCAATAAGATGGACCTGCCCGGCCCCGGCCGGGAGGCGCTGCTGGAACAGCTCAACCATCGGCTGGGGGACGGCTTTGTGGATTTCGGGGCCGATGCGTCCGCCCGCGACGAAGCGCTGGCCCTCTGCGACGAGCGGCTGATGGAAACCGTCCTCGACAAAGGGGAACTGACCGATGCCGACATTCTCCCGGCCATCGCCCGGCGGCATGTCTTCCCGTGCTGGTTCGGCGCAGCGCTCAGGCTGGAGGGTGTGGACGAACTTCTGGCCGGGCTGGACCGCTTCACTCGCCCGGCTCCCGCGCTGGAGGCTTTCGGCGCACGGGTGTTCAAGATCTCGCAGGATGAGCAGGGGGCCCGGCTGACCTGGCTGCGCGTGACCGGCGGCGAACTGAAGGTCAAGGCCCAGCTCACCGGCGAAGTGGACGGGGAGCCCTGGGCCGAAAAGGCCAACCAGCTCCGCCTTTATTCCGGTGCCAGGTATACGCTGGCCGAGCGCATCGGGCCGGGGCAGGTCTGCGCCGTCACCGGACTGACCAAAGCCCGCCCCGGCGAGGGGCTGGGCGCAGAGCGGGACGGCGACCTGCCGGTCCTGGAGCCGGTGCTGAGCTATCAGGTGCTTCTGCCGGAGGGGGCTGACGTCCACGCAGCTCTCGGCAAGCTCCACCGGCTGGAAGAAGAGGAACCCCAGCTCCACGTCGTCTGGAACGAGACGCTGGGCGAGATCCACGTCCAGCTCATGGGCGAGATCCAGCTGGAGGTGCTCCGGAGCCTGCTGGCAGAGCGCTATGGGCTGGAGGTGTGCTTCGGCCCCGGCGGCATTTTATATAAGGAGACGATCACCGAGGCCATCGAGGGCGTGGGCCACTATGAGCCGCTCCGCCACTATGCCGAAGTCCACCTCAAGCTGGAACCTCTGCCCCGCGGCAGCGGGATGCAGTTTGCGGCCGACTGCCGCGAAGAGGTGCTGGATAAGAACTGGCAGCGTCTGGTGCTGACCCATCTCGAAGAAAAACAGCACCTTGGTGTGCTGGCCGGTGCCCCGCTGACCGATGTGAAGATCACCCTCATCGCGGGCCGCGCCCACCTGAAGCATACCGAGGGCGGCGATTTCCGGCAGGCGACCTACCGCGCGGTGCGGCAGGGCCTGATGATGGCCGCGCAGATCCACAAAGCGCAGCTGCTGGAGCCGTGGTACGCCTTCCGGCTGGAACTTCCGGCCGAGAATGTGGGCCGTGCGATGAACGACATCCAGCAGATGGGCGGCAGCTTCGACCCGCCCCAGACGGCTCCGGATGGCCAGACGGCCACCCTGACCGGCACAGCCCCGGCCTCCACGATGCGCAGCTACCCGATGGACGTAGTGGGCTACACGCGGGGCCGGGGGCACCTGAGTCTGACGCTGGATGGCTACCGTCCCTGCCACAACACCGACGAGGTGCTGGCAGCCATCGGCTACGAGCCGGAACACGACCTCGACAACCCGGCGGATTCGGTCTTCTGCTCCCATGGGGCCGGGTTCGTGGTGCCCTGGGAACAGGTACGCAGCCACATGCACGTGGACAGCGGCTGGGGCAAGACCGCCCGCCCGGCGGAAGAGGCGGCCACCCGGCCCCGCCGGATGGCCGCCTACCGCGCCACGCTGGAAGAGGACGCCGAGCTGCTGAAGATCTTTGAGCAGACCTATGGCCCCATCAAGCGGGACCCGCTGGCCGCATTCCGCCCGACCCGGAAGACCGAGCGCCCGGATTTTGACGCCGAGCAGTGGGAGATCGCGCCCGAATACCTGCTGGTGGATGGCTACAACATCATCTTTGCGTGGGATGAGCTGAACGAGCTCTCCAAACAGAGCCTTGATGCCGCCCGCAAGAAGCTGATGGACATCCTGTGCAACTATCAGGGGTTCAAAAAGTGTGTGCTCATCCTCGTGTTCGATGCCTACCGTGTGCCGGGCAGCCCCGGCGTCATCGAGCAATATCACAACATCCACGTCGTCTACACCAAGGAGGCCGAGACGGCGGATATGTTCATCGAGCATGTTACCCACGAGATCGGCAAGGGGCGGCGGGTCCGCGTGGCCACCTCCGACGGCATGGAACAGATCATCATTCTGGGCCACGGTGCCCTTCGCGTCTCGGCCCGCATGTTCCATCAGGAAGTGCAGGAGGTCGAGAAGGAGATCCGGAACTATTTGCAGGGAGAGGTGTAAACCTTATGAAAACAGACGCCGCGTATGTTTGGACGTGTCTTCGCCCCCGCCCGCGGGACAGCCACAAAGGTACCTTCGGGGCCGTGCTGGCCGTGGCAGGCAGCGCCAGCTACCGGGGTGCGGCAGCGCTGGCGGTGGAAGGCGCTCTGCGCACCGGTGCGGGCATCGTCACGCTGGCCAGCGTGGAACCGGTGCTGGCGGCGGTGTCTGCCCGCCTGCCGGAGTGCTGCCTCTGCCCCTGCGAGGCCGGGGCCGAATGCGGCATCGCGCCGGAGAGCATCCCCTGCATCCAGCGCCAGAAGGCGACCGTCCTTCTGCTGGGGCCGGGGCTGGGCTACACGGCCCAGAGCATGGCCCGCGCCGCCGAGACCCGGACACTGGTACAAACGCTCCTGCCCGGCTTTGCGGGCAGTGCCGTGCTGGACGCCGACGGCCTGAACGCCGCCGCCGACCTGTTGCAAGCTGGAAAAATGCTTCATCCGAAGGGTGAACTGATTTTAACACCCCACCCCGGCGAGATGGCCCGGCTGACCGGGCTGTCCGCTGCGGCCATCCACGCCGACCGGGAGGGCACCGCCCTGCGGTTTGCCAGAGCGTGGAACGCCGTGGTCGTGCTCAAGGGGGCGCAGACGGTCATCGCGGCCCCGGATGGCCGGTGCGCGGTGAACCCCACCGGCAACCCCGGCCTGTCACGCGGGGGCAGCGGCGATGTGCTGGCCGGTATGACCAGCGCTCTGCTGGCCTGCGGGCTGCCTGCCTTTGAGGCTGCCGTCTGCGCGGTCTACCTCCACGGGGCCGCTGCCGACCGCGCCGCCGCCGTGCACGGCGAAGCCGGGATGCTCCCGCACGACCTCTTTGCGGCCCTCGGCACCCTGTTTGCCGAGAACGGCCGCTGAACCAGAGAACCAAAAGAAACGCTTCCTTTCCGCCGGATTTGTGTTATACTGGACGTGTAACCAAATCTGCTGGAAAGGGGCGTTTTTTGTTATGGTTCCTGCGCTGGAGAAAATCATCCAGGAGAGCGACAGCATCGTCTTCTTCGGCGGTGCGGGCGTCTCCACGGAGAGCGGCATCCCGGACTTCCGGAGCGTGGACGGGCTGTATCATCAGAAATACGATTACCCGCCCGAAACCATCCTGAGCCACACCTTCTGGGAACAAAATCCAGAGGAATTTTACCGTTTTTACCGCGATAAGCTCATCGTGAAAGGGGCAAGGCCCAATGCCGCCCATCTGCGGCTGGCCAAACTCGAACGCGAGGGCAGGCTGAAAGCGGTCGTCACCCAGAACATCGACGGCCTGCACCAGGCGGCAGGGTCCAAGACCGTCTATGAGCTGCACGGCAGCACCCTGCGCAACTACTGCACCGGATGCGGCAAGTTCTACGACATCGACTTCATCGCCAACAGCACCGGTGTGCCCCGCTGCCCGGACTGCGGCGGCATCGTCAAGCCGGACGTGGTGCTATACGAAGAAGGGCTGGACGACGAGGTCGTCTCCGGGGCCGTGCAGGCCATCCGCCGGGCCGATACCCTCATCGTGGGCGGCACCAGTCTGGTGGTCTACCCGGCGGCGGGGCTGCTGCGGTATTTCCGGGGCCGGCATCTCGTCGTCATCAACATGCAGCCCACCCCGGCGGACGAAAGCGCAGACCTGTGCATCGCCCAGCCCATCGGGCAGGTGCTCCGCGAGGACGTGGAATTGGAGGAGAAGCGATGAAAGCTGTCATTCTGGAACGCTATGTCATGCACGAGGGCGACCTCGACTGGTCGGGGGTCAAAGCCCTCATCCCGGATACCACCAGCTACGTCCGCACGGCCTACGAGGAGATTGCGCCCCGTATCGGGGATGCCGAGGTCGTCTTCCTCAACAAATGCCGGATGGATGAAGCCATCCTAGCCCAGTGCCCGAACCTGAAGTTCGTGGGCATCATCGCCACCGGCACTGACAATCTGGATCTGGACGCCTGCCGCCGCCATGGCGTGGCCGTGGCGAATGTGCCCGGCTACTCGACCTACAGCGTGGCGCAGATGACCTTCAGCCTGCTGCTGGCCATCGTCCAGTGTGCCGAGCGGTATGACCGCGCCGTCAAGGACGGCCTGTGGCAGCTGGATATCCCGGCAGGCTACGGCCTGCTGCCCCAGATGGAGCTGTACGGCAAGATCTTCGGCATCTACGGCTACGGCAGCATCGGGCGGCAGACAGCCCGCATCGCCAGAGCATTCGGGATGCGGGTGCTCGTCTGCACCCGGACCGTCCGGCCGGAATATGCCGCCGACGGTGTGGAGTTCGTGCCGTTTGCCGACCTGCTGAAGGAGAGCGACGTCCTCAGCCTCCACTGCCCGGCCACGCCCCAGACGCGGGGGCTCATGGGTGCGGAGGCACTGGCGCAGATGAAGCCCGGTGCCATCCTGCTGAACACCGCGCGCGGTGCCCTTGTGGACGAAACAGCGGTCACGGCGGCGCTCCGCAGCGGGCAGCTGGGCTTTTACGGGGCCGACGCCTTTGCCACCGAACCCCTCCCGGCGGACAGCCCGCTCCGGAAGGAGCCCCACGCCCTCCTCACCCCGCACATTGCATGGACGACAAAGGAAGCGCTGCAGAACCTGATGGACATCACCACCCGGAACCTGCGCACCTTCCTGGACGGAAACGGCGAGCACATCGTCAACCGATAACAATGAAAAAGGAGAACGAATCATGCAGGCAACCATCCACAACGAATTTCTGACTCTGACCGTGGACACCCTTGGCGCGGAGGCCGTCAGCCTGAAGAACGCAGCGGGCGAAGAGCTGCTCTGGCAGGCCGACCCGGCGGTCTGGAAGCGTCATGCGCCCATCCTCTTCCCCTGGACGGGCAAACTGCCCGGCGGCACCTTCACCCATGGCGGCAAGACCTACAAGGGCGGCCAGCACGGCTTTGCACGGGATCTGGAGCACACCCTGCTCCGCGCCGAGGGTGACACCATTGAGCTGGAACTGCGCTCGGACGATGCGATCAAGGCCGAGCGCTTCCCCTTCGATTTTGTCCTCACCAGCACCTTCCGGCTGGAGGGGAAGACCGTCCACCACACCCTGACGGTCGTGAACCCCGAAACCGCCGCAGAGGAGCTGCGCTTCGGCATCGGCTACCACCCGGCCTTCCGCATCCCCTTTGATGCCAGCCACACCACCACCGATTACGAGTTCCGCTTCGACCAGCCCGAAAGCCCGATGATCCTGGACGCTTACCCCAACGGCCTGCTGACCGGCAGGTGCGGCTACCGGTGGAAGAACGTCTCCGCCATCCCGCTCACGGACGACCTCTTCGCCAACGACAGCTTCTGCATGGCGGGCCTGCGCACCAGGACGCTGGGCATCTACGAAAAGGACACCGGCCGCCACATCGTCTGCAACGTCGAGGGCTACCCGTATTCTCTCATCTGGTCGGCCCCGGCAAAGCCGGTCCGCTTCGTCTGCATCGAGCCGTGGCAGTCCCTGCCCGGTGCCGAGTGCGACCCGCAGGCCTGGACCGAACGCGCTGCCGCCGCCTGCCTCGCCCCCGGCCAGCACTGGGCCACGACCCTGAGCACGACGTTCGAGCGCTGAAGCAAAATTTGGCAAAGAATCCGGAAAACCTCTTGACAGCGGGGACGCAGTCTGATTTAATAAGACCCGATAAAAGGGAGTAAAGAGCGCTCCGCAGGGTCTGCGGGGTGCTGCATGGCAGCGTCATCACGGCAGAAATGCCCGATGTCATGTGTTCGCTTGAGACTTTTGTCACAGACAGGGTGCTGTGGCAGGAGTCTCTTTTTTCTTGCCTTTGGCACCGGAACACGAGGAGGTAAAACTATGAACTTTCTGAACACGTTCGCCGGGCTCTTTTCCAATTTCGGGAATCTGACCTGGCAGATGGTGGTGATGTGGGGCATCGGTGCGCTGCTCATCTACCTTGCCATCGCAAAAAAGATGGAGCCGAGCCTGCTGCTGCCCATGGGCTTTGGTGCCATTCTGGTCAACCTGCCCCTGTCGGGTGCCATCACCCAGGGAGAGACCGTCGGCCCCATTTCGGCCCTGTTTGAGGCGGGCATGTCCAACGAGCTGTTCCCGCTGCTGCTCTTCATCGGCATCGGCGCCATGATCGACTTTGGCCCCCTGCTGGAAAAGCCGTGGCTTATGCTCTTTGGTGCGGCAGCACAGTTCGGCATCTTTTTCACGCTGTTCCTGGCGGGCTTCTTCTTTGACCTGAAGGATGCCGCGTCCATCGCCGTGATCGGTGCAGCCGACGGCCCCACCGCCATTTTCGTGGCCAACACCCTCAACTCCCAGTACCTCGGTGCCATCATGGTGGCTGCCTACAGCTACATGGCGCTGGTGCCCATCGTGCAGCCGCCGGTCATCAGGCTGCTGACCACCCGGAAGGAGCGCCGCATTCGGATGTCCTACGAGAAGGGCAGCGTCTCCCAGCTGACCAAGATCCTGTTCCCGATCGTTGTGACCATCATCGCGGGCATGGTGGCCCCGGCCAGTGTGGCGCTGGTGGGCTTCCTGATGTTCGGCAACCTGCTGCGGGAGTGCGGCGTGCTGAATGTGCTGAGTGAAACGGCGCAGAATGTGCTGGCGAACCTCATCACCATCGTGCTGGGCCTGACCGTAGCCGGGCAGATGACCGCAGACAAGTTCGTCCGGCCCGACACCCTGCTGATCCTCGCACTGGGTCTGGTGGCCTTTGTCTTCGATACCGCAGGCGGTGTGCTGTTTGCAAAGCTGCTGAATCTCTTCCTGCCGGAGGGCAAAAAGCTGAACCCGATGATCGGCGCTGCCGGCATCTCGGCCTTCCCCATGAGCGGCCGCGTCGTCAACAAGATGGGCCTGGAAGAGGACAACCAGAATTTCCTGCTGATGTACTCCATCAGCGTCAACGTTTCGGGGCAGATCGCGTCCGTCATTGCAGGCGGCCTGATCCTGACTCTGATGGCTTAACGGAGGTGTGTTTATGCTTCATCTTTCTTCGTGGATGACCACTCTGCCCATCATGGTGATCGGAATGGTCGGCATCATCCTCGTCATCGGTGTGCTGGTCCTGGCGGTGATGCTGCTGAACCGGCTGACGGGCCGGAAATAAGACCGGACCGGAAAAAACAGAAAAGGCGATGCAGTCGTACAAAAACTGCATCGCCTTTTTGCTTGCAAAAAATTACAGGGCCTGGATGGCGGTCTGGATGCGCTCAGCGGCGGTCCGGGTCTTCTCCGCATCGCCGAAGGCGGTCAGGCGGAAATAGCCCTCGCCGCATGCACCGAAGCCAACGCCGGGGGTGCCGACGACGCCGCAGTTCTCCAGCAGCCAGTCGAAGAACTCCCAGCTCTTCATATTGCCGGGGCAGCGCAGCCAGATGTAGGGGCTGTTCTTGCCGCCGCAGTACCACACGCCGCATGCGTCCAGCGCATCGGCGATGACCTTGGCGTTCTGGCGGTAGTAGTCGAGGTTCTGCTGGATCTCGGCCATACCGCTCTCGGTAAAGACGGCGGCAGCGGCGCGCTGCACGACGTAGGGCACACCGTTGAACTTGGTGGTCTGGCGGCGCAGCCAGAGCTTGTTCAGGTTCATGCCCTCGCGCTCCAGCTCCTTGGGCACGATGGTGTAGCCGCAGCGGGTGCCGGTGAAGCCTGCGATTTTGGAGAAGGAGCAGATCTCGATGGCGCATTCGCGGGCACCCTCGATCTCGAAGATGCTGCGGGCCAGGTGCTCGTCGGTGATGAAGCACTCGTAGGCGGCATCGTAGAGGATGACGGCGCTGTTCTTGCGGGCATAGGCCACCCACTCCTTGAGCTGCTCGCGGGTGTAAGCGGCACCGGTGGGGTTGTTGGGGCTGCAAATATAGATGATGTCTGCCTTCACGTTCTCATCGGGCATCCCCAGGAAACCGTTCTCCTGGCTGGTGCGGCCGTAGATGATCCTGCGGCCGTCGGTCACGTTGTCGTCCACGTAGGTGGGGTAGACGGGGTCCGGAACCAGAACGGTGTTGTCCACATCGAACAGGCCCAGCACGTTGGCCAGGTCGCTCTTGGCACCGTCGGAGATGAAGATCTCATCCTCGTCCAGCCGGGTGCCGCGGCCGGCATAATAGCCCTGGATGGCCTGCTTCAGGAAGGGGTAGCCCTGCTCCGGGCCGTAGCCGTGGAAGCCTTCTTTGGTGCCCATCTCAGCGGCGGCGTCCTGCATGGCGGTGACGACGCACTTGGCCAGAGGCTGGGTCACATCGCCGATGCCCAGGCGGATGATCTCTTTTTCGGGGTGTGCTTCCTGATAGGCGGCGACCTTGTGGGCGATGTCCACGAACAGATAGCTTGCCTTCAGCTCACCGTAATGATGATTCATTTTCATTGTATTTTCCCTCGATTCTTTCTAACGTTAGACTTCGATCACAGCTTCGTAAACGGTGGAGGCCGCGCCGGTCATGAGCAGCTGCTGGCCGGGCAGGACCCGGATGGTCAGCTCGCCGCCGCGCAGCGCCACATGGACGTCCTCGCCCGCGGGGCACAGGCCCTGCTCCACCAGAGCGGCCACCGTGGCGCAGGTGCCGGTGCCGCAGGCCCAGGTCTCGCCGCTGCCGCGCTCCCACACCCGCATCTTCAGGCGGGTGCGGTCCACGAACTCGACGAACTCGGTGTTGATCCGCTCCGGGAAGTTCGGGTGGGACTCGAACGCCGGGCCGATGGCCTCCAGCTTGAGGCCGTCCACCTCCGGCACAAGGGTGACGCAGTGGGGATTGCCCACGCTGATGCAGGTGACCTCCCAGGTCTTGCCGTCCACCGTCAGCGGGCAGCGGACCAGCGGCCCTTCGCCCATGTTCACGGCGGGCAGATCGGCGGCGCGGGTGGAATAGGCCCCCATCTCCACCTGCCACAGCTCCTCGCCCATCCGGGTCAGCGTCTTCCGGCCGCTGCGGGTGTCGATCTTCAGCACGGGCTTTGCTGCGCAGGCCGGTTCATGCACATGCAGCCACTCAGCCACGCAGCGGATGCCGTTGCCGCACATCTGCGCCTCGCTGCCGTCGGCGTTGAAGATGCGCATGGTGCCGTCTGCGCCCGGCGTTTCCGGGGCGCAGATGCAGATGATGCCGTCGGCACCCACCGAGAAATGCCGCGCCGAGAGCTTCCGGGCCAGCGGAACAATGTTCTCCGGCACGCCGGAGGACCGGCAGTCCAGATAGATATAGTCGTTGGCGCAGCCCTGCATTTTGGTAAATGAGAACTTCATCGCGTTCATCCTTTCGGTAGTTATAACGAACCTCTTATTATCATAAGAAGCAAACGGGATTCTGTCAAGCGGAAAACTGTGCTTTCCGCAATTTTTATCGGAAATTTCCGCCGCATCCGTTCCGGAATCCAAAACAGGGCTTGACAAGATGCGGCCCATGGGATATAAAAAATAGAGAGTGCTTTGCGCGGCCGGTCAGCTGCGCAGGGCGGACAACAAAGAATCGATGACAAAAGGAGACCGTGACAATGGATACCTTTGAGAAAATTCGTGCCCTGCTGGCGGAACAGCTGGATATCGACCCCGCCAAGATCACGATGGAGAGCGACATCATGAGCGATTTCGAGGCCGACAGCCTGGACATCGTGGATATGGTCATGACGCTGGAGGATGAGTTCGGCATCGAGGTGCCGGATGACGCCATCGAGACGCTGCGCACCGTGGGTGACGTGGTGAACTTTGTGGACAGCCATCAGGGCTGATCCGGACGCTGCAAAAGGCCCCGTTTCCCGGCGCTGCACACGGCGGTGCTGCGGCGGGGCTTTTAATATGAGTTCGTGCGGAACGGCCTGGGAGCAGGGCGTTTGGCGCACGGCTTTGGAGGATAAAAGAAAATGGCAAAAGACAACAAGAAACTCGTGCAGGCGATCACCAGCCAGGAAGAGAACTTTGCGCAGTGGTACACCGACATCTGCGTCAAGGCAGAGCTGGTCGAGTATTCCAGCGTGAAGGGCTTCATCATCCTGCGCCCCTACGGCCAGGCCATCTGGGAGCTGATCCAGAAGGACATGGATGCCCGCTTCAAGGCCACCGGTCATGAGAACGTGGCCATGCCCGTGCTGATCCCGGAGAGCCTGCTGCAGAAGGAAGGCGAGCTGGTCAATGGCTTCGCGCCGGAGGTGGCGTGGGTCACGATGGGCGGCTCGGACAAGCTGGAAGAGCGTCTGGCGGTGCGCCCCACCAGCGAGACCATGTTCTGCGACCACTGGTCCCGCGTGCTGCACAGCTACCGTGAGCTGCCCATGAAGTACAACCAGTGGTGCAGCGTCGTGCGCTGGGAGAAGACCACCCGTCCCTTCCTGCGCAGCCGCGAGTTCTGGTGGCAGGAGGGCCACACCATCCACGAGACCGCTGCCGAGGCTGAGGCTGAGACCCAGCAGCAGCTGAACTGCTACGCAGACGTCTGCGAGCAGGATCTCGCCATCCCTGTTGTCAAGGGCCGCAAGACCGATAAAGAGAAGTTTGCCGGTGCGGAGGCGACCTACACCATCGAGGCGATGATGAAGGACGGCAAGGCCCTGCAGAGCGGCACCAGCCACTACTTCGGTGATAAGTTCAGCAAGGCCTATGACGTGACCTTCACCGGCCGCGACAACCAGCTGCACCACCCGTTCCAGACCAGCTGGGGCGTTTCGACCCGTCTGGTGGGTGCCATCATCATGACCCACGGCGACGACGACGGCCTGATCCTGCCGCCCGCTGTGGCTCCTATCCAGGTCGTGGTCGTGCCCATCGCCGCCCACAAGCCCGGTGTTTCTGAGAAGGCCGCGGAGCTGGCTGAGAAGATCAGCAAGTACGCCCGCGTCAAGCTGGACGACAGCGACAACGCCCCCGGCTGGAAGTTCTCCCAGTGGGAGATGAAGGGTGTGCCCCTCCGCCTGGAGATCGGCCCCAAGGATCTGGAGAAGAACCAGTGCGTCCTGGTCCGCCGCGACACCCGCGAGAAGGTCTTCGTCTCTCTGGATGAGCTGGAAACGGCCATCCCGGCCCAGCTGGAGGCCCTGCGCAAGGACCTGTACGAGCGCGCTCTGGCCAACCGCGAAAAGCGCACCTGGGCAGCCACCACCATGGACGAGGTCAAGGAGCTGGCCAAGGCCAACACCGGCTATATCAAGACCATGTGGTGCGGTGACCTGGCCTGCGAGATGAAGATGAAGGAAGAGGCAGGTCTGTCCAGCCGCTGCATGCCCTTCGCGCAGGAGCACCTGAGCGATGTCTGCCCCTGCTGCGGCAAGCCCGCCAAGGCCATGGTCTATTGGGGCGTGGCCTACTGAGCCGTTCGCAGGAACTGCATAAGAAAAACCAAAAGCAGCCGTTCCCGTTGGGAGCGGCTGCTTTTTTGCAGTTGCCTCTTGACAACTCTGCGTCAACTGTATATACTGTACATGTACAGACAAGACGGAGGGGGGAGCGATGTGAATCTTTTTATCGACAACAAAAGCGGAGCACCGATCTATGACCAGATCTATACCCAGATCAAAAATGAGATATTGAACGGTAATCTGCAGCCGGACGAGGCGCTGCCGTCCATCCGGGCGCTGGCGCGCGACCTGCGCATCAGCGTCATCACGACCAAACGCGCCTACGATGAGCTGGAAAAGGAGGGCTTTCTGTATGCCATCCCGGCCAAAGGCTTCTTCGTGGCGGCGAAAAACACGGAACTGCTCCGGGAGGAGAATCTGAAGCAAATTGAATCGCACCTGACGGAGGCCGTCCGGCTGGCGGCGTCCTGCGGGCTGGCAAAGAACGACCTTGTCGAAATGCTGGAACTGCTGTGGGAGGAATGAAGATGAACGCACTGGAACTGCACGGCGTACAGAAAACGTATCCGGATTTTACCCTGGGCCCTATCGATTTAACCCTGCCCGGCGGCACGGTCTGCGGCCTCATCGGCGAGAACGGTGCGGGCAAGAGCACGACCCTGAAGCTGATTTTGGGAATACTTCCACCGGAGTCCGGCACCATCCGGGTGCTGGGGAAAGACGACCTGGAAGCATCCCCCTGCACCAAGGAGGACATCGGCGTGGTGCTGAGCGGCGATGGCATCCCCACCTGCCTGACCGCCGAACAGGTGGGAAAGGTGATGGCGGGCATCTACCGCAATTGGGACGCCGGGGTCTATGCCGGATTTTGCAAGCGCTTTGAACTGCCTGCTAAGAAAAAGTATAACGAATACTCCACCGGCATGAAGATGAAACTCTGCCTTGCAGTGGCACTGTCCCACCATCCGAAGCTGCTGCTTCTGGACGAAGCCACCAGCGGCCTGGACCCTGTCGTTCGGGATGAGCTCATCGACCTGCTGCTGGATTTTGTGCGGGACGAAGACCACGCCATTCTTATCTCGTCCCACATTGTCAGTGATCTGGAAAAGCTCTGCGACACCATTGCCTTCCTGCACAAGGGCAGGCTCCTGCTCTGCGAGGACAAAGACACCCTGCGGGAAGAATACGCCCTCTGGCACGGCACTGCCGGGCAATTGGAGGAGCTGGATAAAAACGCCATCGTCAGCCATCGGGTGACAGCCTACGGGGCCGAGGCACTGGTGAAAAGGGAACTTGTCCCGTTGGGCAGCACCCTGACACCGGTGAGTATCGAGGAACTGTTTGTATTGATGGTGAAAGGGGAGAATATGCGATGAAAGGGTTGCTGTTGAAGGATTGGTATCAGGTCAGAACCAGTATGAAAGCCATGTACCTGACTGTTGCATTTGTGCTGGTGTGGGTGTTCAGCACATCGAGCGCCTATGTGTTCCCGGTGAGTTATGCGGCCATTTTTCTGGGCATCTTGCCGGTGAACCTGCTTGCCTACGATCAGAGTGTCGGTTGGGTGGAGTATGGCCGGACGCTTCCGGTGAGCAAAAAGACGCTGGTGGCGGAAAAGTACCTCATCGGTCTGTTCTGCGCTGCGGCGGCTGTTGTGATCGGAGGACTGTTCGTAACGGTGATCCCTCTGCGCACCGGAACGGCTCCGGACAAGGATGTGCTGTCCCTGCTGGCGGGCAGTGTGTGTGCCATCCTGCTGGTCAACGGTATTTCTCTGCCGCTGCTGTACCGTTTTGGGGCAGAAAAAGCCAGCATGATCTATATCCTGACCTTTGTCGGATTGGGTGCCCTGCTGGGCGGCGGCGGTGCCGTGATGGATGAACTGCAGCAGAACGGCACGGGAAGTGTGCCGCTGCCTGTACCCCTCTGGCTGGCCGCAGTGCTTCTGCTGGTGGTACTGACCCTGTATGCCGTGTCCTGGCGGGTGTCGGTGACATGGTACGGAAAATACAAAAAGTGACAAAAGCCGGAACGTATCTTTCGATGCGTTCCGGTTTTATCATGTCTTGAAATCCGGCTCAGAATCGGTAAAAGTTTTGTAAAAGGGGTTGAAAAATCCGCCCGGCCGTAGTATCATAACGAGGCCGAACGGCAAATCTCAGTTTCAGGAGGCGTTTGATTTCCATGTCCAGTGACCATACGGATCACCCCAAACAACGTTTCTCCTGCGATGCGGGCCAGGCGAATGAGTCTGCCGCGTCCTGAACTGCATGTGCCCATGATACACCGCAGGAGTCGAGCTTGACCGACGCGGTGTATTTTTTATGCCCGGAATGGGCAGGAAGGGAACCAAGATGCAGAAGAAGAATTACCAGGAAGAGATCCTGAACCTCATCCACAGCGGTCTGCCGCAGGCAGAGCTGGCGGAAAAGCTTTCCGACTACCACGAAAACGACCTGGCCGATGCGCTGACGGCGCTGACGCCGGACGAGCGCCAGAAGCTGTACCCGGTGCTGGGCATCGAGCGTGTGGCAGAGATCTTCTCCTACCTCGACGATGCAGAGCCGTATCTGAAAGAGCTGCCCTCGGAAAAGGCGGCGAAAGTCGTCTCCAACATGGATTCGGACGATGCGGTGGACGCGCTGGATGACCTCGAAGAAGAGGACAAGGCCAAGATCGTCGGCCAGCTGGATCGCGACTCCGCTGAGGACGTCCGGATGCTGCTCTCCTACGGCGAGGATGAGATCGGCAGCAGCATGACCACCAACTATATCTCCATCCGGAAGGATATGACCATCCGGCAGGCGATGAGCGAGCTGGTGAAGCAGGCGGGCGAGAACGACAATATCTCCACCCTGTACGTCGTGGACGAGAACGACAAGTTCTATGGTGCCATCGACCTGAAAGACCTCATCATTGCCCGCGCGGACGACCGGCTCGAAAAGCTCATCGCGCGGTCGTACCCCTATGTGACCGACCACGAGAAGATCAGCGACTGCATCGACCGCATCGTGGACTACGCCGAGCGCTCGCTCCCGGTGCTGAACGATGCGGGGAAGCTGGTCGGCATCATCACCTCGTCCGACGTGGTCGAACTGGTCGATGACGAGATGGGCGACGATTACGCAAAACTGGGCGGCCTGACCAGCGAAGAGGACCTGAACGAGGGCGTTTTCGAGAGCGTGAAGAAGCGCCTGCCCTGGCTGATCGCCCTGCTCTTCCTCGGAATGCTCGTCTCCTCGGTCGTCGGTGCGTTCGAGTCGGTGGTGGCGGTGCTGCCCATCGTCATCTGCTTCCAGTCTATGGTGCTGGACATGGCCGGCAACGTGGGCACCCAGTCGCTGGCCGTGACCATCCGTGTGCTGGTGGACGAGAACCTGACCACCGCCAAAAAGCTCCAGCTGCTCTGGAAGGAGATGCGGGTCGGTCTGGTGAACGGCGCACTGCTGGCTGTGATGGCGCTGGGCTTCCTGGGCTGCTATATCCATTTCTTCAAGGCGTATGCTTGGGGCGAAGCCTTCCTGCTGTCCGGCTGTGTCGGCGTGGCGCTGATCATCGCCATGGTCGTTTCCAGCCTGGTGGGCACGGTCATCCCCATGCTGTTCCACAAGATCCACATCGACCCCGCTGTGGCCTCCGGCCCGCTCATCACCACCATCAACGATCTGGTGGCCGTTGTGGTCTATTACGGCCTTGCCATGGTCGTTCTTATTGATCTGTTCCATCTGGGTTGATAATATAAGACCCTCTCCGCCAAAGTCGACAGGCTTTGACGGAGAGGGTTTCTTAATTGTTGGAGATCCAGTACCGCTGGGTCAGGGTTCCATCCTGCGGGTCAAACTGTTCGTCTTCGAGGACGCCGCCGTTGGCGCGGATGGTTTTGGCGGAAGCGACGTTGTAGTGGTCGCAGCAGATGCGCACCTTCCCGATGCCGCGCGCTCTGGCCTGTTCCAGCGTCAGGCGGAGCATCTGGGTGGCATAGCCGTTCTGCCGCTCGGAGGGGCGGACGCTGTAGCCGATGTGCCCGCCGTAGGTGAGCAGATAGTCGTTCAGGCGATGGCGCAGGTTGGTCATGCCCACAAGGCGTTCGTGCTCGTCCAGCGCCAGATATTCGGTGGCAGGAACAAGCCCGGCGGGCGTCGTGCGGGGGTCGGTCAGTTTCCGAATCTGGGCCAGCCAGGCGTCGAAATCGTCGAATTGGTCCAGCGCCGAGGTGCCGTCCATCCGGGAGCCGAGGGCGAGAAATTCCTTCCGATACGTCATGACCTGTTCGCGGTCACGCTCGTCCGGCTCCCGCAGATGGATCTTCTGGGGCGGAGTGCGGCGGGTGGCCGTGCGGAGGTCTGGGGCTTTCATCAGGCCGTGGCGGTTGCAGTAAAAATAGAGCACTCCAGTGCCCCGCAGCGGGAACCGGCAGCTGGCTTCGCCCTCTGGGTAGAGCTTGACGAGCTGGAGCTTGTCGCCGGTGAGATAGGCGATGAAGGAGATGAAGTGGCCCTTCTCCATGGGGTGGTGCAGGGTAACGAAAAGTTCATCTTCCACCCGCTCAATGGTCAGCTGGTGCTTCTCGTCGGCGTCATCGGCATCCGCGATGTCCAACGCGGGCAGCGTGATGCCGCAGCAGCTCACCACGGCCTGACCGGTGGAGTGGAGCACGTTCCCGCAGAGGGGGCAGACGTAGAGCTTGGAACGCAGCAGATTGGCGGCACGGTTCCGGTTGACCACCGGTTCGCCCTGCATCAGTTCCAGCACCGACACGCCCAGTGCAGCGGCCAGCGGTTCCAGCAGAGAGATGTCGGGCAGGCCCTTGGCGGTCTCCCATTTGGAGACCGTTTTGGCGCTGACCAGGAGCTGGCGGGCAAGCTCTGCCTGCGTCAGGCCCTTGGCTTCCCGCAGCAGCCGGATGGTGTTTCCGGTCACATAGGTATTCATAATGGATTCCTCCTGTTCGTTTGCGTTGCAGACAGGATAGCATAGAAAACCCCTCTGCGCAACCTACGCTGCGTAGAGGGGTCTTGGTTTACGCTTCGGTTTCTTCGGCGTCCTCGTCCAGCTCGATGCTGAACACGGCCTTTTTCAGCTTGCCGCAGCCCTGCGCCTTCAGGCCGGACTTGTACGGCTCCCCAGCCAGATAGAGGACGAAGCGGCCTTCGCAGAGCATCCCGGCAATGCTGGTGCCCGCGCTGCCGACCGTGATGTCAGCAGCCTCATCAGTGGGCTTGGTGGGGCTGAACTCGCCCAGCGAGACTTCAAACAGCTCGCTGCCTTCGAGGTCGGTCTCCAGCGTCAGGTGGGTGTCCCGGCGGACGAAGGGGGTCTTGTCGCCGGGCTGCGGGGTCACGGTGCTGACTGTGACGACGGCCTTCTCGCCGAGGATGCGGGTCTTTCCGGCGGGGAGGTTGTTGATGTCCCGCGCCATGACGAACTCAATGACGGCGTCCAGATTTTCGCTCATGCCCAGATAGTTTGGCAGGTTGTTCAGGGTATCGTAGATCATAAACAGGCTCCTTATTCTGCGTCCTTCGGGTCAGTCAGCAGCTCTTTGATGCTGGGCACCACGCCGCCGAGGTTCTGCAGCTCGGACGGGATGATGATCTTGGTGGCCTTGCCGTTGGCGACCTTGGCCAGCGCTTCCAGACTGCGGATGGCCAGCACCTTGTCGCTGGGCATGGCCTCGTTCAGCAGGCGGATGGCGTCGGCGTTGGCCTGCTGCACCGCGAGGATGGCCTGTGCCTCGCCCTCGGCTTCGAGGATGCGCTGCTGCTTGACGGCGTCGGCGCGGAGGATGGCGGCTTCCTTTTCGCCCTCGGCGGCGGTGATGGCGGCCTGCTTTTCACCGTCGGCCTTCAGGATGACGGCGCGCTTCTCGCGCTCGGCCTTCATCTGCTTTTCCATGGCCTCCTGGATCTCACGCGGGGGGATGATGTTCTTGACCTCGACGCGGTTGACCTTGATGCCCCACTTGTCGGTGGCTTCGTCCAGAATGGCCGTGATCTTGCCGTTGATGACATCGCGGCTGGTCAGGGTGTGGTCCAGCTCCATTTCACCGATGATGTTGCGCAGGGTGGTGGCAGACAGGCTCTCGATGGCCGCGATGGGCTGGTTGACGCCGTAGGTGTAGAGCTTGGCATCCATGACCTGGAAGAAGACCACGGTGTCGATCTGCATGGTGACGTTGTCGCGGGTGATGACCGGCTGGGGAGGGAAGTCAGCGACCTGCTCCTTCAGGCTGACCTTTTTGGCCACCCGCTCCACGAACGGGATCTTGACGTGCAGGCCGGCGCTCCAGCTGTCGGAGTAGCTGCCCAGCCGCTCGATGACGTAGGTCATGGACTGGGGCACGATGACGATGTTGGTGATGACGATGAGAAGGATGACGAAGACCAGTGCAAGGATCACAAACAGCATGATGGGCATAGGGACGCTCCTTTTTTCAGTGGGTGGATGATTCGGTCAGGACAGGCTCCACGATGAGCAGGGTACTGTGGATCTCGGTCACACGGCAGGTCTGGCCCGGCTCCAGTGCGTCGCCGGGGGTGGCGCAGCGGGCGTTCCAGTCCACGCCGTCCAGCCGGACACGGCCGGTCTTCCCGGCGGAGACCGGGGTCAGGACCTTTGCCTCGCGGCCAAGGCTGCGGTCGCCGTTGGTGGGGGTGTGCTTCCGGCGCAGCTTGTCGGCCAGCGGCTTGAACGCCGCCAGGCAGAGGATGCTGACCACGATGAACACCACCGCCTGCACCCGGAACGACGGCCAGAACAGGCAGCTCAGCAGAGCAGCCGCACTGCCCGCTGCAAACCAGATGGATACCATGCTGAAGGTCATTCCCTCCAGCACCAGAAAGCCGATGGCTGCGATGAGCCAGAAGATGGGGTCAATGGGCATAGATACTCCCTCCCTTGCAGATGAAAACGAGACGAAGGGCCTCTTTTCGTTTATTATATAATAACGAGGGCGGGATTACAAGATGTCCTGATTTAAGAAAACAAGGCCCGCGGTCTTGCGATCCCACGGGCCTTGTTCGTTGAGGGTCAGATATAATCGTAGTAGCTGTGGTTCGGGTTGTGGCCGACCTCTTCCACCACGATGGTGAAGCCCATGGGGTTCACTTCGGTGCTCTTGCCGCTGGCCAGCGTCTCCACGATGATGTGTTCGGTGCGGTTGACGATGATCTCCGCCGTCTCCGCCTCGCCGATGCGCTGGTAGTGCAGGATGCCGCCCTCGGCCCGCAGGACGTTGAGCTTGCCGGTGCGGAACGCCTCGCAGGTGTGGCGCAGCTGGGCCAGCTGTGCCAGAACGGGGCGCAGACGCTGCTCGTGGGCGTCCCAGCGGAAGAAGGCCCGGTTGAACGGGTCGCGGTAGCCCTGCATGGCGATCTCGTCGCCGTAGTACAGGCAGGGCACACCCGGCAGGGTGTAGATGATGGCGTAGGCCATCCGGAGCCGGAGCAGCCCCTCCTCGTAGGCGTCGCCGGTCACACAGCGGCCGCTCTGCCATTCCCGGCCCCGGCCGTTGGCGGGCTCGTCGGCGATGACGGTCAGGGCGCGCTCGGTGTCGTGGGTGGAGAGGAAATTCAGCGCCGTGTCCATGGCGGGGGCAGGGTAGTGCTCGCAGATGGTCAGGATCTCGTTGGCAGCCTGCTCGGCGGGCTTGCCCTTGACGAAATCCAGCACGGCATTCTTGAACGGATAGTTCATCACGCTGTCCAGCCCCTTGCCCAGCAGGTAGGTGCGGCGCTGGTTGAAGCCGTATTTGGTGGTGGCGTCCTCCCAGACTTCGCCCAGCAGGAACTTTTCGGGGCTGACCCGCTTGACGGCGGTGCGGATCTGTTCGATGAACTCATCCGGCAGCTCGTCGGCCACATCCAGCCGGAAACCGGCGGCACCGCGCCGCAGCCAGGTATCGATGACGCCGCCCACGCCGGTGATGAACTCGACGTAAGAGGGGGTCTCCTCGTTGACTTCGGGCAGGGTCTCGAAGCCCCACCAGCTGCGGTAGCCGCCCTTGTACTTCGGGTCGAAATCGTACCAGCTGCGGTACGGGGAGCTGGGGTCGCGGTAAGCGCCGCCTTCGCCGTAGCGGCCCTCGCGGTTGAAATAGCGGCTGTCGGAACCGGTGTGGCTGAACACACCGTCCAGCACGATGCCGATGCCGTACTTCTTCGCCTCGGCGCACAGCGCCTCGAACTCCTCGTTGGTGCCCAGCAGGGGGTCTACGTTGAGGTAGTCGGCGGTGTTGTAGCGGTGGTTGGAGTGGGCCTCAAAGATGGGATTCAGGTAGAGGAAATCCACGCCCATCTCGTGTAGGTAGGGCAGCTTGAGCTGGATGCCCTTCAGGTCGCCGCCGAAGTAGTCCTCGTTCAGGTGGCCGCCCACCTCGTTGGGCTGCCAGAAGGGTTCGGCGTGTTTGTCGGCCTGATAGATGCGGTCCGGGAAGGGCATGGGCTTGTTCTCCACCCCTTCGCAGAAGCGGTCCGGGAAGATCTGGTAGAATACCTTGCCCTTGATGGACTCCGGCGTCTCGAAGGCGGCATCGTAGACCGTGATCTGCCATTTCTCACCGTCCTGCCAGCTGACCATGCCGCAGTTGTCCGGCCCGCGCACGATGCGGCGGAAGTCGGTATAGAGGTCAAAATAGTAGAAGTAGAGGCCGGGGTCGTTGAGGGTGACTTCGACCGAGAAATGGTTCTGCTTGGGGGTCTGGCCGTTGAAGTTCATCCGGTAGTACACCGGCACGTCGAACCGGCCCTCTTTCTGAAGGACGAGGTGCGGGTCCACATAGCCGAGTTCTTCGGGGATGCAGAGG
The DNA here is from genome assembly GCF_019967995.1 of Faecalibacterium prausnitzii. Lineage (NCBI taxonomy): Bacteria > Bacillati > Bacillota > Clostridia > Eubacteriales > Oscillospiraceae > Faecalibacterium > Faecalibacterium prausnitzii. Next base: position 1,998,607 of record NZ_CP065377.1, on the reverse strand, counting down.
GAGAGCCGGACGCTCTGCCCGGCCCGCACGGCACCGAAGGGCTGCTTGAAATAGGGATCGTAGCTGTTGAACAGGCAAGACAAGTCGGGTCGTTCCTTTCTCGAAAAAAGCTCCGGAGCCGTTGTACAGTCCGGAGCTTTTGGTATCATGAGGTTAAACCTTTCCGTCAATGCGAAGAGTTTCTTCTCTTCGCCAGAGGCACCCCGATCAGGGGGGCTGGCGAGCGGAAGCGAGACGGAGAAGTTGATCGATAAGACGGTTTATTTTACGACAGGTGCGTTCCAGATATCGCGGGCGTAATCCAGGACGGAACGGTCGGCGCTGAAGATGCCGCTGTTGGCGATGTTCTTCAGGCTCATGCGGGCCCAGGCCTCACGGTCGGCATACAGACGCTGCAGGTCGGCCTGTGCACGGCGGTAATCCTTGAAGTCGGCCATGACCATGTACGGGTCGCTGCTGCGCAGGTTCTCGGTGACTTCGTGGAAGTTCTCACCGTTCCAGCCGCGCTCCAGGAAGTTCAGGGCTGCGTTGGCCACATCGTCGCCCATGATGAAGGCGTTGGGGTGATAGCCGACCTGCTTGAGGTTGTTGACCTCAGGCGTCAGCATACCGAAGATCAGCTCGTTCTCCTTGCCAGCGGCATCGGCGATCTCGACGTTGGCACCGTCCAGGGTACCCAGCGTGATGGCACCGTTCAGCATGAACTTCATGTTGCCGGTACCGGAAGCCTCGGTGCCTGCCAGAGAGATCTGCTCAGAGACCTCGGCAGCGGGCATCAGGTGCTCGCTCAGGGAGACGCAGTACTCTTCCAGATAGACCACGCGCAGCTTTTCGCGGACGACGGGGTCGTTGTTGATGAGGTCGCCCAGCTTGCAGATCATGCGGATCATCTGCTTGGCCATGTAGTAGCCGGGAGCAGCCTTTGCGCCGAAGATGTAGGTCTTGGGGATGAAGTCGGCGTTGGGGTTCTCCTTCAGATACAGATACTGAGCAGCGATGTTCAGCGCGTTCAGGTGCTGGCGCTTGTACTCGTGCATCCGCTTGACCTGGCAGTCGAAGATGGAGTTCGGGTCGATGGACTGGCCGGTGCTCTTCTCCAGATAAGCGGCGAAGTTCTTCTTGTTGTCCAGCTTGATCTCGTTCAGCTTCTTCAGCACGGTCTTGTCGTCAGCATACTTGTTCAGCTTGCTCAGGTCGGCAGCGTCGTGCTTGTAGCCGTCGCCGATGGTCTCATCCAGCAGCTTGCACAGCTCCGGGTTGGAGGCCAGCAGCCAGCGGCGGTAAGCGATGCCGTTGGTCACGTTCTTGAACGCCTTCGGCTTGAACAGGTAGTAATCGTGGAAGACGCTGTCCTTGATGATCTCGCTGTGCAGCTTGGACACGCCGTTGATGCTGTGCGAGGTATAAGCGCAGATGTTGGCCATGCGGACCTGGTTGTCGCCGATCAGGGCCATGTAGTTGATCTTGCCCTCGTCGCCGGGGAATGCCTTCTCCAGCTCTTCGCGGGCGCGGCGGTTCATCTCGACCACGATCTGGTAGATGCGGGGCAGAGTCATCTTGAAGATGTCTACGTTCCACTTTTCCAGAGCCTCGGCCATGACGGTGTGGTTGGTGTAGGCGAAGACCTTCTGGCAGATGTCGAAGCTCTTGTCCCAGCCAAAGCCGCACTCGTCCAGCAGGATGCGCATCATTTCGGGGATGGCCAGGGTCGGGTGGGTATCGTTCAGCTGGATGGCCACCTTGTCACCCAGGTTCTCCAGGGTGCCGTAGGTAGCCAGGTGATTCTGGACGATGTCGCCGATGGAAGCGGCAGACAGGAAGTACTGCTGGCGCAGGCGCAGGATCTTGCCCTCGACGTGGTTGTCGTTGGGGTAGAGGACCTTGGAGATCAGCTCGGCGTTGGCGTTCTTGCTCATGGCCGTGTTGTAATTGCCCAGAGAGAAGCTGGACATATCAAAGTCCGGGGCCTTTGCCTGCCACAGGCGCAGCTTGGCAACGCCCTTTCCGTCGTAGCCCTGCACGTACATGTCGGAAGGAACCGCCATGACGCTGTTGTAGTTGGTGTGCTGGATATAATGGAAGCCGTGATCCCAGTTCTCGTGGATCTCGCCGTCAAAGCGGACCTCGATGGCCTGGTCCGGGTGGCTCTTCAGCCAGACCTGACCGCCGGGCAGCCAGTTGTCGGCGCGCTCCTGCTGCCAGCCGTCCACGATCTTCTGCTTGAAGATGCCGTACTCATACAGGATGGAGTAGCCGGTGCCGCAGATGCCGGTGGTGGCCATGCCGTCCAGATAGCAGGCTGCCAGACGGCCCAGACCACCGTTGCCCAGACCGGCATCGGGCTCTTCCTCGAAGATGCCGTCGATGTTGATGTCAGCAGCGGCCAGAGTCTGCTGTGCCACATCGTTCAGGCCCAGATTGAACAGGCTCATCTTCAGGCTGCGGCCCATCAGAAACTCCATGCACAGGTAATAAACCTGCTTGGAGCCGGTGCCGATCGCCTTGGACTGGAACTTTTTGTGGTTCTCACTCATCATCTGGCGGCAGATCAGAGCAAGGGAACGATAGATCTGCTGATTGGAAGCAACGCTCAGATCCACGCCGTACTCGCTGGTCAGCTTGTCCTGAAGAATTTTTGCAAATTCTTTCGTAGTCATAAAGGAACTCCTATCCGCACACTCACGGGTGCTCTTTCTGAATTTGAACGCAGCAGGGAAACTCTCCTCTTTCCCTCAGCCCTGCTACACAACAATGATATTATAATCAGTTCTGCGCATGAATGCAAGGAAAAGAGCCAATTTTTGCCGTTACTGCTATTTTTGGACCCCTCTTTCTGACAAATCTGCTAAAAATTCAAATTTAGCACTTTTTCTTGCGCTCCATTTATATTATAATAAGGGTACAGCGGGCCGGGAGCTGCTGCAGGAGAACGGCGGCACCCCGGCAATTCGGAGAGAAATTCCGCTCAGAACGAAAAAGCCGCGCCCCGGTTTTCGGGCGCAGGCGGGTTTGTGCCCGAAGATCCCGAAAATGCGTCCGAAAAACCGGGAAACTCGGAACCGCTCCCGCCGTGCAGAGGCCATGCGGCGTGCAAAGTGAGGATACGATGGTTAATAAAGTGCGAGTGAACATTGCGGGCGCGCCCTATGCGATCGCAACGACGGATTCGGAAAAGTATATCACCTCTCTGGCCAAAAAGCTGGACGAGGATATCGCAAAGCTGCTGGACGGAAACGAAAACCTTTCGGTGACCAAGGCGGCAGTGTTCTGCGCCATGGACTATCTGGACGAGTACAAAAAGAGCACCGGCAGCGCCGAGAACATGCGCAGCCAGATCCAGAGCTATATCGCGGATGCAGCCCATGCGAAGCTCGCGGAGGATAAGGCAAAAGCGGAGAATGAGACGCTCCGACGCGAAAATGCAGCCCTGCGGGAGCAGCTGGCCCGCCTGAAGGCAAAACAGGACCGCGAAAAGGCCGCGCAGACCGAGCAGGAACAGGAAAAACAGAGGGAACAGAATGTCGAAGATTGAGATCCTTGCCCCAGTGGGCAGTGAAGAGATGCTCCATGCCGCCGTGTTCAGCGGTGCGGACGCCGTGTATCTGGGGTTTTCGGGCTTCAACGCCCGCACCAGCGCGGGAAACTTTGATGCGGACAGCCTGAAGGAGGCCGTCCGCTTCTGCCATGTGCGTGGGGTCAAGGTGCATGTGGCGCTGAACACCACCGTTTACGGCACCGAACTGGCCCAGCTGGCGGATGCCGTGCGGGCCGTGGCCGCCAGCGGCGCGGATGCCGTCATCTGCCAGGACCTGGCGGTGGCAAAGCTCATCGGGGAGATCGCCCCGGAACTGCCCCGCCACGGCTCCACCCAGATGAGCGTCCACACCTTGCAGGGCGCGCTGGAGCTGAAGGACCTGGGTTTCACCCGCGTGGTGCTGGCCCGCGAGCTGAGCCTGCCGGAGGTGGAAGCCATCACCCGGAACTGCGGCATCGAGACCGAGTGCTTCGTCCACGGGGCGCTGTGCATGTGCGTCAGCGGCCAGTGCTACATGTCGGCTTTTCTGGGCGGGCGCAGCGGCAACCGCGGCTCCTGCGCAGGCCCCTGCCGCCTGCCGTTTGAGGCGAACCCCCTGCCGGAGGGCAGGCCGGGCCGCCTGCATCACCTGTCCCTGAAGGACAATTCCGTCATCGACAAGCTGGACAGGCTGCAGGCCATCGGCGTGGCCTCGGCCAAGATCGAGGGCCGTCTGCGCACACCGGAATACGTGGCGGCGGCGGTCAATGCCTGCCTGGCGGGCCGCGAAGGCCGCGCCTATGACCGCGACCTGCTGAAGAATGCGTTCAGCCGGTCCGGTTTCACGTCCGGCTATCTGGATGGCAAGATCGACGGCACGATGTTTGGCGTCCGCAGTGAGGCCGACGCGGAACTGACCCGGAAGACCCTGCCCGCCCTGCGGGAGCTGTACCGCCGGGAGCGCTCCCGCGTGCCGGTGAAGATGAAGCTGGAGATCGAGGAGGGCGGCGAGAAGCTGACCGTCACCGATGCAGACGGCAACCGCGCCTTTGCCTACGGCGACGCCGAACCCCAGCCCGCCCGCACCGACCCCACCGAGAGCTTGCAGCGCAGCCTGTCCAAGACGGGCGGCACACCGTTTGCGGTGGAGAAGATCGACGTGGAGATGGACGGCGGGCCGTGGTTCGTGCCGGGCAGCGCCGTCAATGAGCTGCGCCGCACCGCGCTGGAGGGCCTGCAGCAGAAGCGCGAGACCCTGCGCCCCTGGCCGATGCACGAGGTGGAGCTGGCTCCGCTGCCGCAGCGCACTTTGCCGCCCCATCGGACGCTCCGCGCCCGGTTCGAGAGCTGGGACCAGGTGCCGGAACAGGCGCTCTCCGGCATCGAAGCGCTCATCCTGCCCATCGCGCAGGCAGACCGCGTCCCCCGTGCGTGGCGCAGCAAGACCATCCTCGAACTGCCCCGCGTCATGTTCGGCGCGCTGGAAGCGGACACCGCCCGCCGCATCGCGGCGACGCAGGAGGCCGGGTTTGCGGGCTACGAGGCGGGCAACATCGCCCACCTGCGGATGTGCCGCGGCCTGCCGCTCTCCGGCGGTTTCGGCCTGAATGTGACCAACCAGCTGTCGGCTCAGTTCTATGCCGACCACGGCCTGAACGCCATCCTCATCCTGCCGGAGGTCAAGGACAGCGACATCACGTCCATTGCCCCGGCGCAGAACGGCCAGCCGGTGCCCACGGGCGTGATCGTCTACGGCCACATGCCGCTGATGGTCACCCGCGCCTGCCCGCTGCAGAACATCCACGATTGCGCCCACTGCGACAAGACCGGCCTGCTGACCGACCGCAAGGCCAAAAAGTTCCCGGTGCGCTGCGGCATGGGAGTGCGTACTATTTATAATCCGGTGCCCATCTACATGGGCGACAAACCCGGTGCCCTGACGGTGGACTACGGCGTGGCCTATTTCACGCTGGAGACCCGCGAGGAGGCCGCCGCCATTCTGGACAGCATCCGCCAGCATGCCCCGTTCGAGGGCGAGTTCACCCGCGGGCTGTATTTCAAAGGAACGAATTGAGCCTCTCAGTCACGCTTCGCGTGCCAGCTCCCCTAAAAGGGGAGCCCTTGGCAGGCCGGTGAAGCCGGAGCTGTCTGAATGAGATCGAGCAAAACAGAAGATGCCGGGCCCTGCGGCAGCGGGCAGGCGAAATGGAGAATAAAATGGAACCCATCACGGTAAACTATAAAGTATTGGATGCGCGGGCGAAGGTGCCCGCCTACGCGACGCCGGGCGCGGCCGCAGCCGACCTGTGCGCTGTGCTGGACGAACCCCTGACCGTGGCCCCCATGCAGCGGGTGCTGGTGCCTACCGGCCTTGCCATCGAGCTGCCCGGCGCTCACTGCGTGGCGCTGGTCTATGCCCGGAGCGGCCTGTCCATCAAGCACGGCCTGTGCATGGCCAACGGCGTCGGTGTCGTGGACAGCGATTATCGCGGGGAACTGAAGGTGCCCATGGTCAATCTGGGCGGCGAGGCCTACACCATCCAGCCCGGTGAGCGGGTGGCGCAGCTCTGCATCGCGCCGGTGTACACCGCAGCCTTTGCGCAGGTGGAGGAGCTGGGCGGCACCCAGCGCGGCGAGGGCGGCTTCGGCTCGACGGGAAAATAAAATGAAACAACTGATTTTGGCCTCCGGCAGCCCCCGGCGCAGAGAGCTGCTGAGCCTGTACACCACCGATTTTACCGTCTGCGCCAGCGATTTTGACGAGAGCACCGTGACCGCCGACACCCCTGCTGAGCTGGTGGAAATGCTGGCGCGGGGCAAGTGCCAGGCAGTCTCGGCCCAGCACCCCGGCGCGGTGGTCATCGGCTGCGACACCGTCGTGGACGTGAAAGGGGAAGTGTTCGGCAAGCCCCACAGCGTGGAGGACGCCAGACGGATGCTGCGGGCCCTTTCCGGTGCGGTGCACGAGGTCCACACAGGTGTCTGCATCTCGGACGGCACCCGCACCGAGAGCTTCGTGGACACCTGCCGCGTGAAGTTCTTCCCCATCTCCGAAGCGGAGATCGAGCGCTATGCCGCCACCGAAGAACCCTACGACAAGGCCGGTGCCTATGCCATCCAGGGCCGCGCGGCCCTCTGGCTGGACCGCATCGAGGGCGACTATTACACCATCATGGGGCTGCCCGTCAGCCGCACCATCCGGCTGCTGGAGCGATTTTGAGCGGCTTGGCGCGGAGATTTATGAAAAAATCCGGAAAAACCTGTAAAAACGCTTGAGAAAACTTCTGCTTGCGGCTATAATATAGTCGTGTTATTCTGCGATCGGCGGCAGACTGGTTTGCGCCGCCCTGCGTTTTGGATAGACCGGAAATACGAAGGAGAGCTTCATTATGAGTTTGTTTTCAAAAGACGTTGGCATTGATCTGGGTACAGCCAACACCCTGGTTTACATGAAGGGAAAGGGCATCATCATGCGCGAGCCGTCCGTTGTGGCGGTGGACACCAAGACCGATGAGGTCCGCTGCGTGGGCACCGAGGCAAAGGCCGTCATCGGCCGCACCCCCGGCAGCATCGTGGCCGTCCGCCCCCTGAAGGACGGCGTTATTGCGGACTTTGACATCACGGCCAATCTGCTGGAGAACTTCCTGAAGAAGGCCTGCGGCAACAGCATGTTCTCCCGCCCCCGCGTGGTCATCTGCATCCCGTCCGGCGTGACGGAAGTCGAGCGCCGCGCGGTGCGTGAGGCGACCCTGAAGGCTGGTGCCCGCCAGGTCTCCGTCATCGAGGAACCCATGGCTGCGGCCATCGGTGCAGGCCTGCCCATCAGCGAGCCCACCGGCAGCATGATCGTGGACATCGGCGGCGGCACGGCTGAGATCGCCGTCATCTCGCTGGGCGGCATCGTGGCGTCCCGCAGCGTCCGGATGGCAGGCGACATGTTCGACCAGGCCATCATCGCGTTCATCAAGCGCAAGTACAACCTGCTCATCGGTGAGCGCACTGCCGAGCAGATCAAGATCGAGATCGGCTCTGCTTACCCCCTGGACCCCGAAATGACCATGGAGATCAAGGGCCGCAATCTGGTGGACGGCCTGCCCAAGAACATCGTCGTCCACTCCGAGGATGTACGCGAGGCTCTGCTGGAGTGCCTGGTGAAGATCACCAGTGCCATCAAGGAGACGCTGGAGCGCACCCCGCCGGAACTGAGCGCCGACATCATCGACCACGGCATCACCCTGACGGGCGGCGGCGCACTGCTGCGCGGTCTGGACCAGCTGATCCAGAGCGAGACCGGCATCGACGTGCATGTGGCTGAGGACCCGTTGGACTGCGTGGCCAAGGGCGCAGGTGCCGTGCTGGATCATGTGGACGTCCTGCATGACGTTCTGGATACCGACGGGCCCCATATGTAACAGAGAGTGCGGACGGCTCTGGCTGTCCGCGCTTTTTTGCAACCGGAGGAAGTTCCCTTGAAAGATTTTTTCGATACCTGGAAATTTAAGATCCTCATCGGCATCGCGGTGTTCCTGGTGGGCATCATGGCCTATGCCGGTGCCAACGACCGCCTGACCGCCGCCCCGCAGGAGCTGCTGAGCGTGGCCGTGGCCCCGTTCCAGAAGGCGGCGGCCATGGTGGGCGACCGCGTGGCCTCCCTGTGGGAGAACTACACCAACATCGGGGCCATTCTGGACGAGAACGAGCAGCTCACTGCCGAAAACGCCGAGCTGCGCAAACAGATGGTGGACTACGACCGGCTCAAGGCGGAGAACGAAGCCTACAAGGCGCTGGCCAACATCCAGAACACCCGCCCGGAGATGAGCTGCGCCTCGGCTTTTGTCATCGGCCGCGACCCGCTGGATGCCTTTTACGGCTTCACGCTGGATCAGGGCTCAGTGGACGGCGTGGAGCTGAACGACACCGTCGTCAGCGACGAGGGCTATCTGCTGGGCATGGTGGTGGAAGTGGAAGCCACCAGCTGCAAGGTCATGACCATCCTGCACCCCAACTTCAACGCGGCGGGCGTCGTTTCCCGCACGCGGGACAACGGCATCATCACCGGCAGCTCGGACTATGCGGCCGACGGCCTGTGTGTGCTGACCAACCTGAACCGCAACACCCTGACGCAGAAGAGCGACCAGGTCATCACCACGGGGCTGGGCGGCGTTTTCCCGGCGGATGTGCTGGTGGGCGTGGTCCGGGAAGTGGTGCCGGAGGTCAGCGGCAAATCGTCCATCGCGGTCATCGAGCCGGGCGCCGACCCGCGCACGGTGCGCCACGCATTCATCATCACCAATTTCTGAGGAGGCCCTGCCATGGAATCACGCCGCAAGCGCAAGCGCAGCCAGATCGCCAAATGGGTCTGCTATGCGCTGCTGATGCTGCTGTGCACGGTCTTGCAGACCCTGCCGGGGCTGTTCCAGCTGGGGGAGGCAAAGCCCCTCTGGCTGCTGCCGCTGGCGCTGGCCGTCGCGGTGGAGGAAGGCGAGTTCGCGGGGGGCATCTTCGGTGCCATCTGCGGCCTGATGTGGGACTACACCGCAGGCCGCACCGCCGGGCTGCTGGCCTTTGAGCTGCTGCTGCTCTGTTTTCTGCTCTCGGCGGTCATGCAGCTCTACTTCAAAACCTCGGCGGCGAATGTTGTCCTGCTGGAAACGGCGGCGGTGCTGCTGGTGCTCTCGCTGGACTGGCTGTTCTTCTACTACATGCCCGGCTACAGCGGGGCAGTGGAGCGGTATCTGTGGTTCGTGCTGCCCACGGCGGCGCTGACCATCCCGGTCTGTCTGGTGCTGTTCGGGGCAGTGCGCCGCATCCATGCGGAATTCAAGATCGACAACGACGTAGTCTGAACCGGCTGCGCCAAAAGGAGAACGGATGAACCAAGACGAACGCAAAACGGCCGCGCGGCGGATGATGCTCCTCATCGCCGCCGCAGGTGTGATCATCGGGCTGTACGGCTTCCGGCTGATCTTTCTGCAGCTGGTCAACGGCGACAGCTTCAAGGCGCAGGCCACCAACACGACCGATTATAAATTTACCGTCACGGCCGCCCGCGGCAACATCGTGGACAGCAAGGGCGAGCGCATCGCTTCCAGCGTGACGGGCTACAACGTGGTGCTGAACAAGCTGCTGATGGGCGACGAAGATCTGGACGCCCTGCTCCAGAAGCTGGTCGGCCTGCTGGGCGAGAACGGCGAGAGCTGGAACGACAGCCTGCTCATCGGGCAGGCGGATGCCGCCGGGCACTATGCGTACACGGCGGAGAGCGACAACGCCGCCGAGCAGCGCTCCCTTGCCGCCATGAAGGAAAACCTGGGCCTGCAGCAGTACGCCACCGCCGACGATGTGATGGAAAAGCTGGTGGAGGACTATGACCTTGCCGATTTCTCTTTCTACTGGCAGCGCATCCTGGGCGGCATCCACTACGAGATGCAGCTGCAGGCGTTTTCCAACGTCAACAACTTCATTCTGGCGGAAAACGTCAGCGAGGCCACCGTGGCCACCATCAAGGAGAACAGCCTCACCCTGCCGGGCGTGGAGATCGTGGAGACGAGCGCCCGCAGCTACGAGCAGGGCACCGTTCTGCCCCATGTGCTGGGCCGGGTGGGCAAGATCACGGCCGAAAAGTGGAAGGTGACCGACGAGAACGGGCAGGTGACCTATCCGCTCAAGGAAAAAGGCTACAACATGAACGACGTCATCGGCATTTCCGGTCTGGAATCTGCCTATGAGGACGAGCTGCGCGGCAAGGATGGCGTGGAGACCATCACCCGCAACTCGGACGGCGTCATCGTGAACACGGCCCTGACCACCGTGCCGGAACCGGGCCACACCGTCCAGCTGACCATCGACAGCGAGTTCCAGAAGGCCGTCGATCAGGCGCTGGCAAAGAACGTGGAGTGGATCCGGAACAGCTATGCGGACAGCAAGCAGGCTAACGCCGGTGCGGTCGTCGTCATCGACGTCAAGACCGGCGGTGTGCTGGCAGCGTCCAATTACCCCAGCTTTGACCAGAACCTTTACGCCGCCAATTACAGCGCATACAGCGAGGATGAGAACATGCCCCTGTTCAACCGCGCGTTGCAGGGCCTGTATACCCCCGGCTCCACCTACAAGCCCAGCGTGGCAGTGGCGGCGCTGGATACGGGGCTGATCGACCGATATTCCACGGTGCTGTGCAACGGCGTCTATACCTATTATAAGGACTATCACCCCAAATGCACCCGCCATGGCCACAGCGGCAACATCGACGTCGTGACTGCCATCAAGTGGAGCTGCAACATCTTCTTCTACGATGTGGGCCGGCGCCTGACCAGCGATGTCTACGACGCCTATGCCTACAAGCTGGGCTTGGGCCAGCGCACCGGCGTGGAGGTCAGCGAGGCGCTGGGCCGCCTGACCACCAAGAACGACTCCAACTACACCGAGTCGCTGGACGTGCAGGCCGCCATCGGCCAGGGCAACACGGCGGTCACGCCCATCCAGCTGGCGACCTATGCCGCCACGCTGGCCAACCGCGGCACCCGCTACCGCACCCACTTCGTCAAGGCCATCCTCGACTCCAACACCGGAAAGACGCTGGAAGAGACCCAGCCGGAGGTTATGGATGTCGTCGAAGACAAGGGCGAGACCTTTGACCTGGTCAGGGAAGGGATGCTGGGGGTGGCCCAGACCATCCCGGCGCTGGCCAGCTACCCCCACACCATCGCCTGCAAGACCGGCAGTCCCCAGCGCAGCGAGGGCTACTATGCAGGCAGCACCTATAAGCACTACACCAACGCCGCCATGATCGCCTATGGCCCGGCGGAAGACCCGGAGATCGCCATCGGCATCGTGGTGGAATACGGCGGTGCCGGTGCCCGCACCGGCACACTGGTGGCGGATATCTTCAACGCCTACTATGCGATGAAGGACGGCACCCTGACCGTGGACGAGGCGGCAGCAGAGTCGCAGGCGCAGCCCGAAACGGCCGCCGATGCGGACGGCACAGCTGACCTTGCCGCCGGGGAGGCAGAGGATGCCGGGCAGAACGACGCAGCTGCGGCTCCGGCGGATGCTGCAGCCACGGCAGGTGCGTGACGATGATGCGCGGATTTCGGTGGAAATTGGAGAAACTCCCGAAAAAATCGGCGCTTTTGTCCAAAAACCTGTTGTAAAAAGAGAGAAACTATGATACTATGATATGTGCAAGGAAATGGCCCAGCACATGGGGAACGTAAAGGAGAGGTTGACCGATGACGATTGCACTGATCGCGCATGACTCCAAAAAGGAGCTGATGGTTCAGTTCTGTACGGCATACTGCCGGATCCTGAGCCAGCATAAATTGGTGGCCACCGGTACGACCGGCAAGATGATCGCCGAGGCAACGGGCCTGCAGGTCCAGCGATTCCTGGCGGGCATTCAGGGCGGCGACCAGCAGATCGCGTCCCGCATCGCCTGCAATGAGGTCGATCTGCTCCTGTTCTTCCGCGACCCCATCAATGCAAAGCCCAGTGAGCCCAATGAGATGACGCTGCTGCGCCTGTGTGATGTGCACAACATCCCGCTGGCCACCAACATCGCCACCGCAGAGGTGCTCATCCATGGTCTGGAGCGCGGCGACCTCGACTGGCGCGACATCGTCCACCCCCAGAACAGCTGAAATCAAAAAGAAAGAGGCTCTGGACCGAACGGTCCAGGGCCTCTTGTGCATTTCCGGGCAGGATCAGAACTGGAGCTCTTCGGCCAGGTCGGAAAGCTCATCGGGCGAGAAATCGCCCAGCGGCAGGATGAGCCGGGCCAGCGTCTCCTGCGGCAGAGCGGCCAGAGCAGCGCTCTCGTCGCTGGCTGCATCGGCGGCGGGCAGCAGGTGGCTCACGCCGTCTGCATCCGTCTCCACCCGCGCATGGTGGCCGGTGGCGATGTACTGGATGCCCAGCCGGTCGGCAGCGGCCAGCAGGGCAGGGAAGCGCAGGTCGCCGGGCAGTGCTTCTTCGGCCAGCTGGCTTGCCAGCTCAGAAGCGTTCAGGGTGACGCACTCGATGCCGAGGGCCTTGGCCGCGTCCTTTGCGGCCTGCACGGTGTCGTCGGCGTCGGTCAGGCGGACCACTGCGCCCGCCACGGCAAAGCCCTGCTGCTGCAGGATGCGGACGGCGGCCCGGCAGCCTCTGCCGCCGCACAGGCCCACCAGGACCTTATCCTGTTCTTCGTAGGTGTCGAACCCGCTGCCGGGCAAAAACGTATCGCTCATCGTCCCTGTCTCCCTCCGTGTGCCTGACTTTGTGCCACGGCCAGCTGGTCGCAGCGCTCATTCTCCGGGTGGCCTGCGTGGCCCTTGACCCAGACATAGGTGATCTTGTGGCGGGCCTCCTGCTCCAGCGCCTGTTCCCACAGGTCCGGGTTCAGGGCAGGGGAGCCGTCGGATTTTTTCCAGCCCCGGCGCTTCCAGCCTTTGGCCCAGCCTTTTTCCAGCCCGTTGATGACGTACTGGCTGTCGGAGCACAGGCGCACCTCGCAGGGCTCTTTCAACTGGCGCAGCGCCTCGATGAAGGCCGTCAGCTCCATCCGGTTGTTGGTGGTGGAAGCGTCGCCGCCGCTGAGCTCCTTCTCGTAGACCTTGCCGTTGAAACGGTAGCGCAGCACCGCCCCCCAGCCGCCGGGGCCGGGGTTGCCGCTGCATGCGCCGTCGGTGTAAACTTCAACTTGTTTCATGTGGTTCTCCCGGTGTGTTGTTGTAGATGCTTCTATTTAGAGCCATTTTTCCGTTTCTGTCAAGAGGGGGACGCATAATTTGCTGCCGCACAGCCCAACCTTGGAATTGACAAAAAGGGTGAGAAATACTATACTGTTTGTAACAAAATGCGTATAGGGGTGCACCGGAGGGGTGCGCTCAGGGGCTGCACGGCTGCGCCGCGGTCGCATCGAACAGATGGACTGACAGGTTGCAATGTGCTGCGCAGACCCGACTCTGCGCTCGTGAAACAGCGCTGAAACGATAAATTCTATACGATGGTTTGATGGAAGCGGCAGAGCTTGCCCGCTTCTTTGTGAGGACAGGCCGCCCGCAGAACGGGCGAGCCTGCGTTTTGTGATTGATTTTTGGAGGTACGAATGGCACAGGCAAAGGAACAGAGCCAGACCATGGCACAGGCTCAGAACAGAAACACGGAATCCACCGGCGAAAAGCGGCCCCGCACCCGCCGCCCCTATTATCAGCGGCGGCCCCGCCGCCCGCAGCAGCCCAAGGAGGCCGCTGTGCCCATCCACATCTACCCGCTGGGCGGCCTGGGCGAAGTGGGCAAGAATATGACGGTCTATGAGTGCTGCGGCGATATGATCATCGTGGACTGCGGCCTCGTCTTCCCGGACAGCGACATGTACGGCGTGGATCTGGTCATCCCGGATTTCACCTTCGTGGTGCAGAATAAGGAGAAGATCAAGGGCCTGCTCATCACCCACGGCCACGAAGACCACATCGGCAGCATCCCCTATCTGCTGCAAAAGTTCGATCTGCCCATCTACGGCACCCGCCTGACCTGCGGCCTCATCCGGAACAAGCTGGAAGAGTTCGGCCTGGCAGGCAAGACCAAGTTCGTGGAGATCACCCCCAAACAGAAGCTCAAGTTGGGCTGCTTTACGGTGGAACCCATCCATGTGAACCACTCCATCCCGGATGCGGTGGCCTTTGCCATCGACAGCCCGGCAGGCACCATCATCCAGACCGGTGACTTCAAGATCGACTACACCCCGCTGGCCTGCGGCGTCACCGACCTGACCACCCTGTCCGAGTACGGCCAGAAGGGCGTTCTGGCCCTGCTGAGCGACTCCACCAATGCCGAGCGTCCGGGCTTTACGGCCACCGAACAGAAGGTCGCCGCTGGTGTGCGCAGCCTGTTTGCCCGCGCCCGGAACAAGCGCATCATCATTGCGACCTTCGCATCCAACATCTACCGCGTCCAGCAGATCATCGACCTGGCCGTGGAAGATGGCCGCAAGGTGGCATTCAGCGGCCGCAGCATGGTCAACAACACGGCCATGGCGCAGGAGCTGGGGTATATGCACATCCCGGAGGGCACCCTCATCAGCGTGGAAGAGCTGAACCAGTACCCGCCGGAACAGGTGGTCCTCATCACCACCGGCAGCCAGGGAGAGCCGCTGAGCGCCCTTTCCCGCATGGCTTCATGCAGCCACCGTCAGGTCCGCGTCGGCCCCGGCGACTTTATCATCATCTCCGCCAACCCCATCCCCGGCAACGAGAAGAGCGTGACCAAGATCGTCAACGGTCTGCTGCTGCTGGGCGCAGAGGTCATCTACGAGAGCATGTATGATGTCCACGTCTCCGGCCACGCCTGCCAGGAGGAGCAGAAGCTGATGCTCACCCTGACCCGGCCCAAGTATTTCCTGCCGGTGCACGGCGAGTATAAGCAGCTGAAAAAGCATGCCCTCACCGCCGCAAGCCTCGGCATCCCCACCAGCAACATCCTCATCGCAGAAAACGGCTCCAACGTTATCCTGACCAGGGATGAGATCAAGCTGGGCGAACCGGTCACGGCCGGTGCCGTCATGGTGGACGGCCTCGGCGTGGGCGACGTGGGAAATGTGGTCCTGCGGGACCGCAAGCACCTGTCGGAGGACGGCCTCGTCATCATCGTGGCCACCGTGGACAGCAAGACCGGCAAGGTGCTGGCCGGCCCCGATCTCGTGAGCCGCGGCTTCGTCTACGTGCGTGAGAACGAGAGCCTGATGGACGGTGCCCAGAGCATCGTAGAAAACGCGCTGGACCGCTGCGTGGACGAACACGTCCGCGACTGGAACAGCGTTAAGACTCGTGTGCGCGAGGCGCTGAGCAGCTATATCTACCGCCGCACCAAGCGCAGCCCGATGATCCTCCCCATCCTGATGGAGGTCTGATAGAGGCCGCCCGACGCGGCGGCAGATCAGGAGGCAGAAGATTTGATGAAACGAAAACCGAGATGGACGCTTGAGATACTGACCGGCGCGCTGGCCGTTCTGTGCGGCCTGCTGTTTCTGGTGCTGCTCGTCCAGCGCCCGGCGGGCTGGCCGGTGCTGGTGGTGCTGGTGGTGCTGTGGGGCATCGGGATGGGGCTTTTCCGTTACCGGCTGCGCAGCTGGCTTGCGCGCTGGGTAACGGGCGGGAGCTTTGAAAACTCCAAGACCCAGTACAGTCTGGAATCCCTGTCTCAGCCGGCGGCGGTGCTCTCCGGCGAGACGGTGCTGTGGTACAACACGGCGTTCCGCCAGCGGCTGCTGGGCGGCGAAGACCGTCTGGCCAGCCGGGCGCAGAAGCTGCTGCCCGGCCTGGACCTGCAGCTCTGCCGCACGGCGGACGGCCAGCAGCTCAACCTGGCCGACGGCGTGTGGAGCATCCACAGCTCCACGGTGCCGGGCCAGAGCGAGAGCGTCACGCTCCTGATCTTCAACGAAGAGACCGCGCTGCGCCGGGTGGAGGCCGAGTACAAGGCCAGCCGCCCCGGCTACATGGTCTTTCTGGTGGATGGCTACGACGATGT
Organism: Faecalibacterium prausnitzii; assembly: GCF_019967995.1. Lineage (NCBI taxonomy): Bacteria > Bacillati > Bacillota > Clostridia > Eubacteriales > Oscillospiraceae > Faecalibacterium > Faecalibacterium prausnitzii. Next base: position 1,982,586 of record NZ_CP065377.1, on the reverse strand, counting down.
CTTCAGCGATATGCTGGACAGCGAGCGCGCCCGCCTGCTGGAGGGCATCAACCGTGTGCTGGAGGATCTGATCGGGCGGGGCACCGGCTTTCTGCGCCGGGTGGCCAGCGGCCGGTATATCGCCGTGGTGGAAGAGCGCCATCTGGAGCAGTACGCAAAGCGCGGCTATGATGTGCTGGATAAGATCCGCGCCCTCGACCCCAGCGTGAACCTGTCCATCTCCATCGGCATCGGCCGCGGGGCCAAGACCCTGCGGGAGGCGCAGGATATGGCGGTGCAGGCGCTGGATATGGCGCAGGGCCGCGGCGGCGACCAGGCCGCCGAGATGACGCCGGACGGCTTCACCTTCTACGGCGGCGTCAGCCACGGCGTGGAAAAGCGGAGCAAGGTCCGCAGCCGCATCGTGGCCGACCAGCTGGTCAAGCTCATCAAGGAGGCCGACCATGTGGTCATCATGGGCCACCGGATGAGCGACCTCGACGCCATCGGTGCGGCAGAGGGTGTGCTGCGCATCTGCAAGATCTGCGATGTGCCCGCCGTCATCGCCGTCCGCCGAGACGCCACGCTGGCAGGCTCCCTCATCGACGCCTTGGTCCGGGCCGGGCAGGAGGATGATTTCATCGACCCCAAGGGGGCGCTGCCCATCGTCTCGAAAAAAACGCTCTGCATCGTGGTGGATACATACCAGACTGGCCTCGTGGAGAGCAAGGAGATTTTGGAAAAATGCGGCAAGGTGGCCATCATCGACCACCACCGCAAGGGCGTCGGCTTCATCGAGAACCCGGCTCTGGTCTGCCACGAGCCGTATTCGTCCTCGGCCAGTGAGCTGGTCACGGAGCTGCTGCAGTACGTCGGCACCCGCGACGACAAGCCCAACCGGGTCGAGGCCGAGGGCCTGCTCTCCGGCATCATGCTGGACACCCGCGACTTTACCCTGCACACCGGTGTGCGCACCTTTGAGGCCGCTGCGGCCCTCCGCCGCTATGGCGCGGAGACCGAGCGGGTCCGCCAGCTGTTCGATGTGACGATGGTGGAATACAACGCCAAGGCCGCGCTGGTGGAAGCCGCCCAGATGTACAAAGGCTGTGCCATCTCGGTGGGCGGCGAGGTCGCCCCGGAGGCCCGCGTGGCCGTGGCGCAGGCTGCGAACGACCTGCTGACCATTCAGGGCGTCGATGCCAGCTTCGTGGCCGTTCAGGTGGGCACGGGCGTGAACGTCTCGGCCCGCAGTCTGGGGGCTGTGAATGTGCAGGTCATCATGGAGTCGCTGGGCGGCGGCGGCCACCAGACCATGGCGGCGGCCCAGCTCAAGCACATCACCCCGGAGGCGGCGCGGGCGCGCATCCAGACCGCCATCGACCAGTACCGGGAGTCGCAGAAAAAGAGCGCCCCGGATACGAAAAAATGAGGAAAGGGGAATCTTCCCATGAAGCAGTATGATTATCTCATCGTGGGTGCCGGTCTGTACGGCGCGGTGTTTGCCCACGAGGCGAAGAAGGCCGGCAAGCGCTGCCTCGTCATCGACAAGCGCGGCCATATCGCAGGCAACATCTACACCGAGCCGGTGGAGGGCATCAACGTGCACCGCTACGGCGCCCATATCTTCCACACCAACAACAAGGCCGTGTGGCAGTATGTGAACCAGTTTGCGGAGTTCAACCGCTACACCAACAGCCCGGTGGCCAACTACCACGGCGAGATCTACAACATGCCCTTCAACATGAACACCTTCAACAAGATGTGGGGCGTGGTCACGCCGGCTGAGGCCAGGGCCAAGATCGAGCAGCAGAAGGCCGAAGCAGGCATCACCGAGCCGAAGAATCTGGAAGAGCAGGCCATCAGTCTGGTGGGCACCGACATCTACGAGAAGCTGGTCAAGGGCTACACCGGCAAGCAGTGGGGCCGCCCCTGTACCGAGCTGCCTGCGTTCATCATCAAGCGCCTGCCCGTCCGCTTTACCTACGACAACAACTATTTCAACGCGCTGTATCAGGGCATCCCCAACGGCGGCTATACCGCTCTGGTGGAAAAGATGCTGGACGGCGTGGAAGTCCGCCTGAACGTGGACTATCTGGCCGAGAAGGCGTCTCTGGACAAGCTGGCGGAGAAGGTCGTCTACACCGGCCCCGTCGATGCCTACTTCGGCTACCAGCTGGGCGCATTGCAGTATCGCAGCGTCCGGTTCGAGACCGAGGTGCTGGACACCGACAACTATCAGGGCAACGCCGTCGTGAACTACACCGACGCCGAGACCCCCTACACCCGCATCATCGAGCATAAGCACTTTGAGTTCGGCACCCAGCCCAAAACGGTCATCAGCCGCGAGTACAGCGCCGAGTGGAAGAAAGGCGATGAGCCGTACTACCCCGTCAACGACGAGAAGAACGGTGCGCTCTACGCTGCATACAAGAAATTGGCCGATGCCGAGCCGGGGGTCATCTTCGGCGGCCGTCTGGGCGAGTACAAGTACTACGATATGGACAAGGTCATCGAGGTGGCACTGTCGGTGGCGAAAAACGAACTGGCATAACAGCAGGTTCCCGGCTGTATGAGGGAAAAGCACCCGGCGATGCGGTCGGATATCAAGTTGACGGAAGCGGTCAATTGCTGTATACTAGAACTTACAAGAACGGCACCGGTTTTTCCGGTGAGAAGTGAGGGATACTATCATGAAAGTGATTCTGAAGCAGGACGTCAAAGGCATTGGCAAGAAGGACGAGATCCATGAGGTCTCCGACGGCTACGCCCGCAACTTTCTGTTCCCGCGCAAACTGGCCGCTGTGGCCGACGCCAGCGCGGTGAATATCGCACGCGGCAAGGAGGCTGCTGCGGATTTCCACGAGGCCGAGACGGTGGCTGCTGCCCAGGCTCTGGCGGCGAAGATCAACGGCAAGACCGTGACCATCAAGGCCAAGGGCGGCGCATCCGGCCGCCTGCACGGCAAGGTCACCGGCAAGGAAGTTGCCGAGGCTCTGACCCAGCTGGCCGGTGCTCCCATCGACAAGAAGAAGATCGAGCTGGAGACCAAGGACATCAAGGACGCAGGCGTGTTCAACGCCAAGGTGCGTCTGCATGTCGGTGTCGTGGCTTCCTTCAAGATCATGGTGGAAGTGGAGCAGGCCTGATTCCAAAATGCCTGTCAGCGCCCCCTCAGTGCAGGGGGCGCTTTTTGGGTTTCTGAGAGGAAAACGATACCATGCCGAACGAACGACATTATACCAATGAACTGAATCTGGAGAGCGTGGGCATCAACCTGCCCTACAACATGCAGGCCGAACAGAGTGTGCTGGGCGCGGTGCTGCTCAAGCCGGATACCCTGACCGACCTGGTCGAAATCATCCGGCCGGAGATGTTCTACACCCGCCAGAATGCACAGATCTATTCCGAGATGCTGCGGCTCTTCACGAGCGACCAGACCATCGACTTCGTCACCCTGCTGGACGCAGTCATCTCGGACGGCGTCTTCCCCAGCGCGGACGAGGCAAAAGTCTACCTGACCGGTCTGGCCGAGACGGTGCCCAGCATCTCAAACGTCAAGGCCTATGCCCAGATCGTGCAGGAAAAATATCTGGTCCGCCAGCTGATGGGGGTGGCGAAGGATATCTTGCAGGATGCGGGCGATGAACCGGACGCGGACCTGCTGCTGGAAAACGCCGAACAGCGCATCTACGAAATCCGCTCCGGGCGGGATTCCAGCGCACTGACGCCGCTTTCTTCCAGCATGGTGGAAACACTGACCAACCTGCAGAAGATCAGCGGCCCCGATGCCGACAAATACAAGGGCATCCCCACCGGGTTCCGCCTGCTGGATACCGTCCTGACCGGCCTGGGCCGCGGCGACCTCGTCATCCTGGCTGCCCGCCCCGGCATGGGCAAGACCAGCTTTGCACTGAACATCGCCACCCGCGTGGCCATGCAGCAGAAGGTACCGGTGGCCATCTTCAGCCTCGAAATGACCAAGGAGCAGCTGACCAACCGCATCCTCTCGGCGGAAGCGGGCATCGACAGCCAGGCGTTCCGCACCGGTGCCCTCCGCGCCGAGGACTGGGAGTATCTGGCCATGGCGACCGAGAAGCTCCACGATGCGCCCATCTATATGGACGACACGTCCGGCATCACCATCACCGAGATGAAGGCGAAGATCCGCCGGGTCAATCAGGACCCCACCCGCCCGAACGTCGGGCTCATCGTCATCGACTATCTGCAGCTGATGACCACCGGCCAGCGCACCGAGAACCGTGTGCAGGAGATCAGCTCCATCACCCGGAACCTCAAGATCATGGCCAAAGAGATGAACGTGCCCATCATCGCGCTGTCGCAGCTGTCCCGTGCGGTGGAAAAGCAGGGCAACAATTCCAGCCACCGGCCGCAGCTGTCTGACCTGCGTGACTCCGGTTCCATCGAGCAGGATGCCGACTGCGTCCTGTTCCTCTACCGCGATTCCTATTACGCCAGCCAGAATCCCGACGGCGGCGAGGTGGACGCCGACACCGCCGAGTGCATCGTGGCCAAGAACCGCCACGGCGAGACCAGCACGGTGCCGCTGGGCTGGGATGGCGCACATACCCGCTTTATGGATGTGGATTTCAAACGCTGATGAACGAGATCGTGGAAAAAGTGCGCGCCTTCGCGCAGGAAAACAAGCTGTTCGCGCCGGGGCAGCGGCTGTGCGCCGCCGTTTCGGGCGGGGCTGACAGCATGGCGCTGCTTCGGCTGCTGCTGCGGATCCAGCCGGTGTTCGGCTACGAGCTGACGGCCTGCCATGTGAACCACGGCCTGCGGGGAGAGCCCGCCGACCGGGACGAAGCCTTTGTCCGCGCCGAATGCGCCCGGCTGAATGTGCCGCTGCGCGTGTTCCATCCGGCTGACGTGGGTGCTGCCGTTCCGGCGCATCCGGGGGAGGACTGGGCGCGGAAGCTCCGCTATGCCTGCTTCGATGCTCTGCGGGCCGGTGGGATAGATGCGGTCGCCACCGCCCATACTGCTACTGACCAGACCGAGACGCTGCTGTTCCGGCTGGCGCGGGGGGCCGGTCTCCACGGCGCAGCGGGCATCCGGCCCAGCCGCCCTGGTTTCTGCCGCCCGCTGCTCTGCCTGACCCGCGCGGAGACCGAGCAGGTCTGCACGGCATGCGGCCAACGCTGGGTGACGGACGAGACGAACGCCTCCGATGCCTACGCCCGCAACCGGCTGCGCCACGCGGCGCTGCCGGCCCTGCGCTCGGTGAACGAGGCGGCGGAGGAAAATTTCGCCCGCTTCTGCGAAAAGGCCGCCCGCGCGGATGCCTACTTTGCACAGCGGGCGGAAGAGCTGCTGGAAGACGCGGAAGTCCTGCTGCCGCCCGCCCTCCCGGCGGGGGCACGGTATGCGCTGCAGAGCGGCCGGCCCGTCTGGGGGCTGGAAGGGCTGCAGGAGGCCGACCCGCTGATCCTGGAAGCTGCCCTGCACAGTCTGGTGGCCCCGGTGCGGGACGCGGAGGAAAAATACATCCGCCTGCTCTGCGCGCTGGTGGAGCAGGGGAGCGGGGCCGTCCAGCTGACCGGAAGCGTCCGCTTCTGTGCGGGCGGCGGAGTGCTCTGGATGGAGGAAATGCCCACCGCGGCAGCTCCGGAGGACCCGGCGGCTGCGGTGCTCCCGCTGCCGTTTGACCCGGCAGGACCGCTGGAGATCGCCCTTCCGGGGGGCTGGATGCTCGCCGCCCGGCAGATTCCGGGCGGTTTTCAAGAAAAAACACAGGGTGTTCATAAAAAAGACTTAAAAAATCAGGCAGATTATGCTAGAATAATAATGTTATATTCTGCGCTCACGCTGCGCTGCCGCCAGCCGGGGGATACGTTCCGCCCGGCGGGACGCGGCATCCGCAAAGAGCTGCGCAAATGGATGAACGAAGCGGGCATCCCGCCCGAAGAACGAGACCGTCTGCCGCTGCTTGCGGCGGGGAGCGAGGTCGTGTGGGTCTGCGGTGCAGGCTTTGCCGACGGGCTGGCTCCCACGGCGGACAGTGAAAACGTCTTGCAGATGGAAGCGCAAAAAATGGAGGAACAACAATGAGTATGCACGACGATATCGAGAAAGTTCTGGTCAGCGAAGAACAGCTGAAGGCCAAGGTCGCGGAACTGGGCGCCCAGATCAGCAAAGACTACGAGGGCAAAAACCTCGTCCTCGTCTCCATCCTGAAGGGCTCGGTGGTCTTCATGGCCGACCTGATGCGGGCGGTGAGCATCCCGTGCAGCATCGACTTCATGGTGGTGTCCAGCTACGGCGGCAGCAACACCACCTCCAGCGGCCTGGTCAAGATCATCAAGGATCTGGACGGCGACCTCTCCGGCAAGGATGTGCTGATCGTGGAGGATATCCTCGACACCGGCGTCACCCTGTCCAACCTGGTGCCGATGCTCAAGATGCGCAATCCGAACTCCGTGAAGATCTGCACCATCCTCGACAAGCCCAGCCGCCGCAAGGCCGACATCCAGCCCGACTACGAGGGCTATCAGGTGCCGGACGAGTTCGTGGTGGGCTATGGCCTGGACTACGATGAGAAATACCGCAATCTGCCCTATGTCGGCGTGCTCAAGCCCGCTGTCTACGAAAAATAAGTAAGAATAGAACTGGAGTTGATCCCTTTTGCAACCGAAACGACCTCGCTTTAACCCCCTGATCCTGGCGCTGGCTCTGGCGGCTGTGCTGATGATCTGGTCGGTGCTGGGCACCAGCGGCAGCAGCACGAGCGGCTCGACCATGAGCTACTCCACCGTGGTGCATTACTTTGAGCACAATCAGGTCACGGACTTCACGCTGGACCGGAACACCAGCATCATCACCCTGACGCTGAAGGAGGGTGACCTGGCCCTGCCGGACACCTCGTCCGCGGCCGGCACCACGCAGGCTGCCGGCGGCCTGCTCAGCGGGATGTTCTCCCCCTCCTCGGCGGCTTCCGTCGGCGCGGTGAAGAACGACGACGGCACTGTGACCGTCCGTTACAAACTGCCCTATGCCTACGTTTTCATTGAGAACGTGGACAAATATATCGCTTCCTACGATGCGGCGAACCCCGACGCACCGATGACCTACGACTACACCACCCTCAAGGAGACCATCCCCTGGATGGAGATCCTGTTCTATCTGGGGATGCTGGGCTGCACCGGTTTCCTGCTCTTCTCCATGATGCGGGGCGGTGCCGGTGGCGGCGGCATCATGAACGTCGGCAAAGCCAAGGTCAAGGATGAGCATGAGAACAAGAAGACCGCGACCTTCGCTGATGTGGCCGGTGAGGACGAGGAGAAGGAAGAGCTGAAGGAAGTCGTCGAGTTCCTCAAGAGCCCGGACAAGTTCAACTCCCTCGGTGCCCGCATCCCCCACGGCGTCCTGCTCGTGGGCCCTCCGGGTACCGGCAAGACCCTGCTGGCCCGCGCCTGTGCCGGTGAGGCCGGTGTGCCGTTCTACTCCATCTCCGGCTCGGATTTCGTGGAGATGTACGTCGGCGTCGGCGCTTCCCGCGTGCGCGACCTGTTCGACAAGGCCAAGAAGACCATGCCCTGCATCATCTTCATCGACGAGATCGACGCGGTCGGCCGCCAGCGCGGCGCCGGCCTGGGCGGCGGCCACGATGAACGCGAGCAGACCCTGAATCAGCTGCTGGTCGAGATGGACGGTTTTGAGGCCAACGACGGCGTCATCGTAATGGCGGCTACCAACCGTGCCGACATCCTTGATAAGGCGCTGCTCCGCCCCGGCCGCTTCGACCGTCAGGTCTATGTCGGCCTGCCGGACGTCAAGGGCCGTGAAGAGATCCTGAAGGTCCACACCAAGAACAAGCCTCTGGCCCCGGATGTGTCGCTGAAGGTCATTGCCCAGCGCACCGCCGGTTTTGCCGGTGCAGACCTCGAAAACCTCGTCAACGAGGCCGCGCTGCTGGCAGCCCGCCGGAGCCGCAAGGCCATTACGATGGAGGATATCGAGGAGGCATCCATGAAGGTCATGGCAGGCCCTGAAAAGAAGAGCCGCGTCGTGACCCCCGAAGAGAAAAAGCTCACGGCCTACCACGAGGCAGGCCACGCGGTGGCGGGTTTCTACTGCAAGCACCACCCCCGTGTGCATGAGATCACCATCATCCCGCGCGGTCAGGCAGGCGGCTACACCATGTATCTGCCCGAAAAGGACCGCAGCTACGTGACCAAGGGCGAAATGTTCGAGGACATCGTGTCCAGCCTGGGCGGCCGTGTGGCTGAGCAGCTGATTTTGGAGGACATCTCCACCGGTGCCTCCAACGACCTGCAGCAGGCCACCAACATCGCCCGCCAGATGATCACCAAGTACGGCTTCTCCGAGCGGCTTGGCCCGGTGGTCTACGGCACCTCGCAGGAGGAGACCTTCCTGGGCCGCGACTTCGGCCAGGGCAAAGGCTACAGCGAGACGACTGCCGCCGAGATCGACAGCGAGATGCGCGATATCATCGACGAGGCCTACGAGACCTGCCGCCGCACCCTGACCGAGCACATCGACCAGCTGCATGCACTGGCACAGGCCCTGATGGAGCGTGAAAAGCTCAACGAGCAGGAGTTCAATACCGTGATGGCGGGCGGCAAGCTGTCCCCGCGTGACGGGGACGAACCCAAGGCGGAGGCATCGGCTCCGGTCGAGACGGCCCCGGTGGAGCCTGCTGAGCCGGCCGAACCGGCAGAACCTGCCGAGCAGGCCGAGAATGCCCAGCTCGGTGAAGCATTCATCCCGGAGCAGGATGCTCCGACGAGCGAAGAATAAACCACGAAGGGAGCGAGTGTTGTGGAGGAAAATTTTGATCCGGTCGCACGGACAAGAGCGAATTACTACACTCCCGGCAGCCCGGTGCAGTTCGTCTGCGTGGAGCTGCTCAAGGGCGAGGCCAGCGGCGACCATGCGGTCTGCCTGACCTTTAAGAACATTTCCCGCGTGACCCTGACCGCACTGGAGATCCATTTCAAGTGCAAGGGCGTGGATGGCGTCATCCTCTGTGAGGACCAGTTCGAGTACCGCGACATCGAGGTCAAGCCCGGCGAGAGCTTCGGCATGGACGATGCGGTGTTCGTGACCCAGAAGGCCATCACCAGCGTGGATGTGTCTCTCCGAAATGTTTACAGCGGCAAAAAGGTCGTGCATCTGGACGCCATCAAGCGCGTCCGCCTGCCCGCCCCGCGCCGCCTGAGTCCGGAGCTGCAAAAGGCGCTGGAAGCCCGGATGAACCGTCAGGGCCTCAAGTATATGCCCCAGGTCTTCGAGAACGGTTGGTACTGCGCCTGCGGTTCCTTCCACCCGAAGGAAGAAGACACCGTTTACTGCACCGAGTGCGGCTGCGACCGCATCCTGCTGCAAAACGCATTGAACACCCTGTTGCAGCCGGAAAAGAAGGAGCCTGTGCCCGCCGCCGAGCCGGTGCGGCCTGTGCAGACGGAGCCGGACGAGCGCACCCGCGTTGTGGGCGCTGCCCCGGTCCCGCCGGAAGAGCCGACCCGCATCGTGGGCAGTGTGCCGCCCCGGACAGAACCGGATGCGGAGGCCACCCGCGTGATGCCGCCGCGCACGACCCTGCGGCCTTCGGCTGAGGAAGTGGACAGGCCTGCTTCCTTTGCGCCGCCGCTGGAGAACGCGCCGGATGCAGAGAGCACCCGTGTGCTGGATGCTTCCACCCGTGCGGCATTTCCCGGCAAAACCAGCCCGGCCCATGCGGACGACGAGGGGACCCGCGTCATCCCGGCCAGAGGGCGGGAGACCGTTCGCCCGGCGGAGCCGGAGGATGCCGAAGAGGAAGAGCAGACCGAGCCCCGCGACGGCGTGGCCGAAACGCTCATCCGCTGGGTGCCGCCGCTCACGGCCATCCTCTGCGCCGGCATCGCGCTGTGGGGCTTTGTGTACTATCAGTTCATGATGTAAAAAACGAACGGAGGAGGCCCAACGCTTCCTCCGTTTTTGGTTTTCTCAAGGGAGGATACTATGCCAGACGAAACACTGCAAGTGGCATTTGAGATCAAAACAGCCTGCGACGAGATCAGCCGCAAGCTGCTGCGCTGGCACTGGGAGCGAAAGCCCGGTGCCCACAGCCTGAACGCCCTGCTGGAACACATCGCCCAGCGCCAGCAGGAGAGCCCGGAGTATTACGAGCGGATGCCCGACCTTTCGGGCAGGACGAGCTGGAGCCAGTTGGACACCACCCTGTGTATGCGGGTGCTGCTGGACCCCGAAAAGGACGCCGCCCATCCGCTGGACCTGCTGGGCAATACCGAACACCCCGGTGCTGCCCGCCGCGCCTGCAACGCGGTGCGCACGGCCCGCAACGAGGCCGCACACGCATCGGACCGCACCGCCGGGACCCAGGCGGCCATCCTCTTCAACGAGGCCGTGGAGGCGCTGGAAGAGGGCTATGCGGGCACAGCCCTGCGCACCAGTGAGCTGGAGCAGTATTACCGGCAGGCGGAGGTATTTCTGGACCGCTGCGGGGCAAGAAAACCCGTCGCCAGGGCATCGCAGCCGGAGGGGCAGGAGACGCGCAGCACCGGAAAAGCCCGGAACGCCAGCCAGCGGAACGGGTCGGGTTCGGGCACTGCGGCCAACCGCAGACCGCGTTCCGGCAGCGCGGGCCGCACTTCGGGCGGCCGGAACGGCACGGCCCGCAAAAACACGACGAATCGCAAACAGGGGGGCGGCAGACGCAGCCGGACGCCCCGCACGAATTACGCGGTGCTGGGCCTGCTGCTGGCTATGCTGGTGCTGGGCCTGCTCTTCCGCTGGATGGGGATGGGAAAATGAAACAAAAACTGATCTTTCTGGATATCGACGGCACCCTGCTGCCGCCGGGTGAGATGACCGTGCCGGACAGTGCGGTGGAGGCTCTCCGCCGCGCCCGCGCCAACGGGCACAAGCTCTTTCTATGCACCGGGCGGAACCTCCGGATGACCGCACCGCTCTTCCACTACGGGTTCGACGGCTTCGTCTGCTCGGCAGGCGGCTATGTGGGCTGTGAGGGAAAGGTCCTGGTGGACCTCCCCATGGAGCCGGAGCAGGTGCGCGGCCTGCGGGCGGCGCTGCAATCATGCGGGGCCGAGTGCACACTGGAAGTGCGGGACGATACGTATGGCGGCATCAAAATGATCGAGCGGTTCGCCAACCTCTTTCCCAAAAAGCCGGGCCAGACCAACAGCGAGGCCGAGCGCTGGCGGAAGATGATGGAGTTCGGGATGACCATCCGCCCCATCGAGGAATACCACGGCGAGCCGGTCTACAAGATCGTTTTCATTGCGCCCAACGAAGCCTGCCTGACGGAGGTAAAGCGGCAGTATGAAGACCAGTTCGTCTTCTGCGAATCCCGCCTTGGCGACGAGGGCGGCGGCATCGTGAACGGAGAACTCATCAACCGCAAATTCAACAAGGGCAGCGGCATCCGGGCCATTTGCAATCATCTGGGCTGCTCGCTGGCCGATACCATCGGCTTTGGCGACAGCGACAACGACTTGCAGATGACGGACGTTGTCGGCATCAGCGTCTGCATGGCCAACGGCTCAGACAACCTGAAAAAACGCTGTGATCGCATCTGCCCCGCCGTCACCGACGACGGCATTGCGCGGGAATTTGCAGCGCTGGGGCTGATCTGAGGACAAACCAATGAATTTGAACCGGACAGCATGTGGGCGTGGGAAAATGTTCGGTGTGGCCACACGGAAAATTACTACGAAGCGTCTCTTTTGACGCTTCATCTGGAACAGGTCCTGAAGCATTGGGACACCGAACGAGAAGCGTTGATCCAAGGCGCAAGGGTACTCACCGGACAGTTCCGGAGAAAAAATTAGAAGATCAAAAAGAAAAACGACCGGGGAGCCTCGTTGGAAAGAGACTTCCCGGTCGTTGCGCTACATCTCTGCCCCGCCGTCACCGACGACGGTATCGCGCGGGAATTTGCGGCGCTGGGGCTTATCTGAGCCGGAATGTCCCATACAAAAAGAGCGCACAATGGTGCTGGATAGCCCAGTGGAGCACCCGCTTGAGCCGGGGCAGCTGGCTCTCATCCAGCTCCCGGAGAACCGCCTGCACAAGAGGATCCCGGCAGATGGCCGCGATGTTCCGCAGGCTGTTTTTGTTGTGTGCGGCCTCCTGCGCGATGCAGCGGCGGACCCGGCCTAAAAAGGCCTTGTCGAGCCGCGAACGGTAGACTTCGGGCGGGAAGCGCAGGGCAAGCTCTGCCGAGACCTTCTCGTAGAACCGCTTTTCCCGCGCAAAGCGGTCGGCCCGGTATACACCGGTGAGGGAGGCAGGGTTCTGGCAGTAATAATAGAGAGGCTCCGGTACGATGGCGACCGCCCCGGCGTGGGCAAGATAGTCCAGATGGAACAGCAGATCTTCGGACAGGTACTCCCGCTCGGAGAGGAACCGGATGTGGTGCGCCCGGAGGATGGGCAGGGAGTAGAGCCCCTTCCAGACCGACATTCCGATCTCCACGTCGTGGGGATGGTGCGGCCGGGAGCCGACCATGCCGAGAAGAAGCTGGTCGATCTCAGCACCGGTGTAGAGGGAACGCGCATAGTCCTCCGGGGCAAGGCGGACGCTGCCGTCGGCGGAGACATCGTAATAGCGGCAGAAGCAGGTGTCGGCCTGTGCCTGGGTGAGCGTGGTCAGAAGCCGTTCCAGCATGTGGGGGTCGGCGTAGTCATCCGGGTCAAGGAAGGCGACAAAATCGCCGACTGCATGGTCCAGCCCGGTGTTGCGGGCTGCACTGAGGCCGCCGTTGGGCTGGTGGACGACCCGGACGCGCGGGTCCTGCCGGGCATAGGCGTCGCAGCGGGCGGCGCAGCCGTCGGTGGCGCCATCGTCGATGAGAAGGATATCAAGGTCCCGGTGGGTCTGCCCCAGCAGGGACGTCATGCTGCGGTCCAGATAGGGCAGAACATTGTAGGTCGGGACGATCACGCTGATGCAGGGCATTCAGACCACCTCGCTTTCGGAAACTTGTGCGCCGACTTCTTTGCCGGCATGGTAATAGGTGAACCGGGTGCGGAACGCCTGCTCTGCGTTGGCGCTGAGCCGGGCGGCAAAGGCAGGGTCTGCGGCCAGCCGGTCCATCGCTTCGTGCAGAGCCGCTTCCTCCTTGGGCACCACAAGGCCGGTGACGCCATCGGTGAGATAGTCGTCTGTCAGGCCCTGTGTCTGGGTCACGATGACGGGTACACCGAGATCCATGGCCGTGAGGAAGGTCAGCTGCCCGGAGGCGACCTGGTCGTTTTCAAAGGCGAAGAGAACGGCTCTGGCGTTCCGCATCCGGCGCAGCATGGCCTCGCCGAACAGGTTCTGTTCGACCTGGATGTTGGGTTCCGGGCAGGGGGCGAGAACATCGCAGGCGATGCAGAGCGTTTCCGGGCGGCCCCGGAACGCCCGGATGAGGAAGTCATAGTCGCGGTTGCTGCGGCCGGTGGCAAAATAGTAGCCCTGCGCTTTCAGTGCCGGGTCGTCGTAGGCGGCGGGGTCGTGCGGGATCGAGCCGCAGTGGGCAAAACCGAATCGGGAAAGGGGCAGACCGAAGGTCTCGGCGTAGCGCGGGGCCTCGGCGCGGGTGGTCAGCAGGATGCGGTCCACTGCGTCGGAAGTGACGGCGTACCGCACAAAGCGCTCGAACAGCCTCCCGGCAAAACCGGACCGCGGCTTGTAGATAAAGGTCATGATGACGAGCCGGAACCGCTTTTTGAGGTGAAACAACCGGAAGAAAAACGCGATGGCGATGCCGTAGAACTGCTGCCAGCAGAGCAGGGTCTTGCCGGAATACCGGGCCGGGTGGGTGACCACATGGAGCGCCACCGTGAAAAACTTGAGGTAGCGGTGCAGACCGTAGGTCTTGTTGTTGGGATAAAGCTCGACTTCCCAGGGGGAAGCGGTCGCTTCTTCCAGCCCGCGCACAAAGCCCTCGGCCTCCTCATAGTTACTGTCGATCAGCAAAATGTATTCTGCCATATCCTGAACCTCCGCAATGTGATCTTGTCAGCCCCTCGCAGGATCGGGATCTCCGTAAAAAAGGGGAATTAGACTAAAATCATTATAAAGGATTTGTACATAAAAATCCATCTTTTTATCAAAAAACCGGGAAGCCTCTTTGGTGAGAGACTTCCCGGTCGTTGGTTTGATTGAAATTAGTAGTGCAGCTGGTCAGCGGTCAGCGCTTCCAGAACAGGGAGCATGGCGGCTGCCTCGGCTCTGGCGGCGGGCAGGTCCATGTCGCGGTAGTTGCCGCATTCCACTTCGCTGGCACCGGGGACAGCGCCCTCAAAGGCCGCCATGAAGCGGAAGGACTCCACCGTCAGCTTCAGCGCTTCGGCAGGGGTAAGGCCGCGCGTGAGCAGATAGAAGCCGGTGCGGCAGCCCATGGGGCCGACGTAGATGACGCCGTCCCGGAAAGCGCTGTTCCGTGCATAGGTAGCGAACAGGTGCTCCAGCGTGTGGGCGGCCCCGGTGGAGAGATAATCGCCGTGGTTCGGCTTCTTCATCCGGATGTCCCAGGTGAGCACATCGCCGTCCTGACGGCTCAGGTACATGCCGCGGTCCAGTTTGGTGTGGTCCACGCAGAAACTTGCGATCCGTTCCATCTCGTGCACCTCTCAGGCCTGCAGGCGCTGGACGCTGCCGTGGGCGCAGTCCACTGCGATGTCCAGACCGTCGCGGATGTGGCTGCAGGCACCCAGGGCACCCACGATGGTGGGCTTGAGCAGGGCCTTGCCGGCAATGGCGGCGTGGCTGTTCAGGCCAGCCTCCTCGACCACCAGAGCGGCAGCATCGCGGACGTACTCCAGCATCTCGTTGCTGGTGGAGGGCACGACCAGCACCATGCCGGGCTTGAACTTGGCACGGACCTCGTCCAGCGTACGGCAGACGCAGGCCTTGCCGGAAGCGCTGGTCAGGTCGGCGTTCTCGCGGCCGACGCCCACACCGGTGGACAGGCAGTTGCCGACCATGTGGATCTTGATCATGTTGGTGGTGCCGGAAACGCCCACGGGAACACCGGCGGTGACGACGGCCAGCTCACCGTTGTGCAGGTAGCCGTTCTTCTGGGCCAGAGCGGTGGACATCTCGATCAGCTCGTCGGTGCTCTTGGCGGGGCCCATCAGCAGGGAGGTGATGCCCCAGCTCAGGGAGAGCTGACGCTGGACCTGCTCGTCCATGACGCAGGCGATGATGGGCTGGGTGGGGCGGTACTTGCTCAGCAGGCGGGCGGTGTTGCCGGACTCGGACACGGTGACGATTGCGGCAGCGTTGACGTCCCGTGCGGTCAGGCAGGCAGCGTGTGCGGTGGCATCGCTGACGCTGATCTGGCCGTGGGCAGCATCCTTGAAGCGCTCGTCGCGGTAGTGGGGCTCGTTCTCGGTGCGCTCGGCGATGGCGGACATGGTCTTCAGGGCCTCGACGGGGTAAGCGCCCGCAGCGGTCTCGCCGGAGAGCATGATGGCAGAGGTGCCGTCATAGATGGCGTTTGCCACGTCGGAGATCTCGGCGCGGGTGGGGCGGGGGTTGACCATCATGCTGTCCAGCATCTGGGTGGCGGTGACGATGGGTTTGCCGAAGGAGAAGGAGCGGTCGATGATGTTCTTCTGGATGCCGGGCAGCTCGGTGAAGTCGATCTCAACGCCCAGGTCGCCGCGGGCGACCATGACGGCGTCGGCAGCGGACAGGATGCTGTCGATGTTGTTGACGCCCTCACGGTTCTCGATCTTGGCGATGATGCGGATGTTGGAGTCGTACTCGTTCAGCAGGTTGCGGATGTCGTAGACGTCCTGTGCGGTGCGCACGAAGGAGGCTGCGATGAAGTCGAAGCCGTTCTGGATGCCGAAGATGATGTCCTCGCGGTCCTTCTGGCTCAGGTACGGCATGGACAGATGGACGCCGGGCACATTGACGCCCTTCTTGGTCTTGATCTTGCCGCTGTTCAGCACAGTGCAGGTGATGTCGGTGTCGGTGACCTTCTCGATGCGCAGCATGATGAGGCCGTCGTCCAGCATGATGGTGCCGCCCTCGTGCACATCGTGGGGCAGGTCCTTGTAGGTGACGGAGCAGATCTCCTTGGTGCCCTCCACCTCGCGGGTGGTCAGGGTGAAGGTCTGGCCGGCTTCCAGCATCTCGACGCCGTTCTTGAACTCCTTCAAGCGGATCTCAGGGCCCTTGGTGTCCAGCAGGGCGGCAACGGGCTTGCCCAGCTCCTCGCGCAGTGCCTTCAGATTGGCCAGACGGCCGCCGTGCTCCTCATAGGAGCCGTGGGAAAAGTTAAAGCGGGCCACGTTCATGCCGTTGGCGATCAGCTCGCGCAGGACATCCCCTTTGTCGGTGGAGGGGCCAAGGGTGCAGATGATCTTCGTTTTTCTCATGTTGATTACCTCGAACTTTCTCTATTCTACTCTCTATCTTAACGCAGCAGCCCGATCGGCTGCATTTGGCAGGCTCCGGCATTCGGGGCCTGCCGCGGCGAAAGACGCCAATATGGTCGTTCTCAAAACCATACCATACTATATTATAAACACTTGGATACAATAGGGCAAGAGGGAGTTGGCAAAGAATTGGTTAAAATTTCGTAAGGAATGCCTGCATCCGGAAAGCCCTTGCATCCGGGAGCGGAACTGCTTATAATGGAACCAGAAAAAGTCTCACTTTCGGGTGGGACGCTCTGGAAACGAAATGGAGAACAAAACTATGGAAAAACGTGTATTTCTGATCGTTCTGGACAGCTTTGGCATCGGCGCAGAGCCGGATGCAGCCGCCTTTGGCGACGCGGGCACCAATACCCTCGGTGCCATTGCAAAGCACCCGAACTTTCACTGCCCCAATCTGCAGAAGCTCGGCCTGTTCAACATCGACGGTGTGACGGCAGGGGAGAAGACTGCTGCCCCGGCGGGGGCCTTTGCCCGCCTGCAGGAGCAGAGCATGGGCAAGGATACCACCATCGGCCATTGGGAGATCGCCGGTGTGGTCAGCCCGAAACCGCTGCCCACCTTCCCGAACGGCTTCCCGGAGGAGCTCATCCATGCGTTCGAGGAAAAGACCGGCCACAAGGTGCTCTGCAACAAGCCCTATTCCGGCACACAGGTGCTCCGGGACTATGGCGAGCAGGCCATGCGGGAGGATGCCCTCATCGTTTACACCAGCGCCGACAGCGTCTTTCAGGTGGCCGCGCACGAGGAGCTGGTGCCGGTGCACGAACTGTACCGTTACTGTGAGATCGCCCGCGCGATGCTGAACGGCGAATACGGCGTGGGCCGCGTCATCGCCCGCCCCTTCCTGGGCAGCACGGCGGAGACCTTCTACCGCACCACCAACCGCCACGACCTGAGCCTGAAGCCGCCCCGCGCCACCATGCTCGACCTGCTGAAGGACGCAGGCAGGGACGTCATCGCCGTGGGCAAAATCTTCGATATCTTTGATGGCGAGGGCGTGACCGAGAAGATCAAGACCACAGGCAACACCAACGGCATCGCCTTCACCAAAGCCTTGCAGACCCGCGATTTTGAGGGCCTGGCCTTTGTGAACCTCGTCGATTTTGATATGCTCTACGGCCACCGCCGCGACGTGGCGGGCTATGCCGCCGCTGCCACCGAGTTCGATGCGTTCCTGGCTGACTTCATCCCCGGTATGCGGGAGGGCGACCTGCTGATGATCACGGCAGACCACGGCTGCGACCCGTCCTATACCAAAACCACCGACCACACCCGCGAGTATGTGCCGTACCTCATCTGCGGCAAGGGCGTCAAGCCCGGCGTGGACCTGGGCACGAAGCTCTGCTTCGGCACCATCGCCCACACCGTCTGCGAGTACCTTGGTGTAGACGCTTCGACCCTGGATGGCCAGAGCGTATGGGAGAAGATCCGGAAGTAAAAGTCACAGGTTGAAAACAAAAGCGCCAAAGGTGCTTGAAGTATGGTTGAGGTTGTGGTAGACTAGGCCCTGTGCCTGTTCGTGAAGGAAGAGCAGAATCGCTCCTGCTTCCGGACAGAAAAAGGATTGGTTCAAACAAAGGAGATCATACAATGAAACTGAATCGTGCAATGGGTCTGGCAGTGGCCGCCGCTGTTCTGGCTTTTGCTGTGACCGGCTGCTCCAGCACCGCATCTTCCACCGCTTCCTCTGCTGCATCCAGCGAGGCTGCCTCTTCTGTGGCTGCTTCGGAGGCCGCATCCAGCGAGGCTGCCGCCGCCAGCGTGGTCAGCACCGAGTCCCTCGAAGTGAACGGCAAGACCTACGATGCCGACTGCTACGGCGAGTTCACCCTCTCCAACGGCGACACCATGAAGCTGTGGAAGCTGAACGGCGCATACGACGACCTGAGCGCCCTGCCCATGAAGGGCATGGTTGAGGAGTTCCCCATCGAGGCTGAGGAGAACACCGTGTATGTGGCAGACGTGACCGCAAACGGCGAGACCACCCGCCAGTATCTGCGCGCCGACAAGGCTGGCCGCAACGGCACCGCCTCCGTCAAGACCTTCGAGCTGGAGTCCGCTGAATAATCCGCTCCAACATGAAACAAGAAAAAGTCCCGACCGGTCTGGTCGGGACTTTTTTTGTAACTGGGTCTTATTCTGCGGAGCTGCTGGAACCGAACAGGGCATCCAGAACGGTGGACGCCGCCTGATGGAGCGAGGAGGCGGCCTGCTCGACCTGCTCCTGCGTGGGCAGGGAGATGGACGGTGCTTCGGAGGAGCTGCTGCTCTCGGCAGGAGGCTCCTCGGCGGGCACTTCGGTGGAGGCAGACGGTTCGCTGCCGGCCGGGGTTTCGGCAGGGGCCTCAGCCGGAGCCTCTGCGGGCTGCTCGCTGCTAGCAGGGATCTCCTCCGGGATGCTCTCCGCAGGCTCGTCCAGGACGACGCTGTCCGCCGGGGTCTCCGGCACGGAAACAGCGGCGTTGGGGTCTGCCGTCGGCGTGTGGACTTCGGTCTTCTCCGGAGTCTGCTGGGTGTCGCTGACCGTGCCCTCACCGCCCAGCACGGAGGCGATCAGCTCCTTGGCCTGTGCCACCGAGCTTTCGTCCGGTTTCATGACGTAGAGGCTCTGCCCCTTGGCGGAGTAGCACTGGGAGCTCTTGCCGCTGGAACCGGTGACGGAGTAGCTCTGGATATCCCAGTTGGCGAGGTCGCTCAGCTGCATCCGGACCAGCGCGGAGATCTGCTCCTGCGACAGGCTGGTGACGAAGCAGTCCGACACGGCGTCCATCAGCTTGGAAAAGCTCATCAGGACGGTGGGGGACTTGAGCTTGTTCGCCATGGCGTCGATGACCTTCATCTGGTTGATGCCGCGCTGGATGTCGCCGGAAGCGAAGGCGTGGCGCTCGCGGGCAAAGGCCAGTGCGCTCTTGCCGTCCAGATGGTTCCAGCCCTCGGCAAAGGTGGTGGGGTCATAGTAACCGGGGCTGCCCACTGAGGTGAACGCTTGGTCGGAGTAGACATCCACACCGCCTACCGCGTCGATGATGCTGATGAAGCCCGCAAAATTGATGCGGATGTAGTGCTCCACATTCACGCCGTAGAGGTTGCCCAGGGTGGCCATGCTGGTCTCCACGCCGTACAGACCGGCGTGGGTCAGCTTGTCCTTACTGCTGGTGCCCGCCAGATCGACGTAGTAGTCGCGCGGGGTATTGATGAGAGCCACCCGCTTGGTGGCGGGGTTGACCACGGCCAGGATGTTCACATCGCTGCGGGCCTTTTCGGTCAGCTCGCCGCGGTTGTCCACGCCGCTGAGGTAGATGACGAACGGCTCCTTGGTGATCTTATTCGCCTCAGCGCCGGTGAGCAGACCGGAGGTCACGCTGCCCAGCGCGGCAAGGCCCTGCTGCGCCCAGACGCAGCCGAGGGCCAGCGCCGCGCACAGGAAGACCGAGAAGACGCGGGAGACTCTGCCGGGGGTCCTGTACTCCTGGCAGCGCTTGACCAGCAGCCAGAACAGGGCCAGCAGCGCTGCAATGATGACGAGGTAGAGCGCGGGAAGCATCTGGGTGCGGCAGAGCTGCACGAAGGCTGCCACGCTGAGAATGGCCTGCAAGACCAGCAGGAACGACCCGAATTTCGAGCCGGAGCCTTTCTTTTTGCCAGGCTTTTGGGGCGGCCGGACCGGGGAGCTGTTCTGCCGGGGCGGCTTTTTGGAGGGCGGCGGCGTCACCGGCCGGGCAGTCTCCGGCGCAAAAAATGCGGAGCTGTCCACCTCAACGGTGCGGTCCGGGTCCTTCCGTGCACCTCGGTGGATGTGCCGGGTGGTGTCTTTTTCATCGAACATGGAAATTCTCCTTTTGACTGTGCCCTCAGGACAGCGGCGCGATGGTCAGCACGGCGCGGGCGGGCAGGCAGGTGGCGGTCTGATCTTCCGCCGAAAGCCAACCGAAACTTTCGCAGATGTGGTCCGGGCAGGGCGAATCCACAAAGCGGGCGGCCCCGTCCTTTACCTCGATGTGGACGGTGTAGTAACCGGTGTCCACATCATAGGTGGCGTCGTTGTCCAGAGAAAACTTCTGCACCGTGTTGGCGTCGCCGTAAATGAGCTCGGCTTCCAGGGCGCTGCCGGTGGCGTGTGCGGCCCGCAGGGCGAACAGAACGCCCGCAATGGCCAGCACGGCCAGAACAAAGATCAGGTTGACGAAAAGCTTGGAATGTTGTTTCATGGGTCATCCTTTGTGCGGAAACAGTTGTTCGAGTTCGGCCAGCCAGAGCGCTGCCGCCGCATCGCTGGGCATCCGCCAGTCGCCGCGGGGCGAGAGGGTCACGCTGCCGATCTTGGGGCCGTCGGGCAGGCAGCTGCGCTTGAACTGCTGGGCAAAGAACCGCCAGTAGAAGTTGCGCAGCCATTTGTACAGCACTTCGTCCGGGTATTCGGCCCGGCCTGCAAAGGCAGCTTTGGCCAGCCGGAAGATCTTGGCCGGGCCGAAGCCGAAGCGCAGCACATAATAGAGATAAAAGTCGTGCAGCTCATACGGGCCGACCAGGTCTTCCGTCTTCTGCGCGATCTCGCCGTCCTTTGCGGGCAGCAGTTCGGGGGAGACGGGAGTGTCGAGGATGTCCAGCAGCACGGTCCGGAGCGCATCGGTGGCGGCGATGTCGGCTTCGTACCGGACGAGGTGGCGCACCAGCGTTTTGGGCACCCCGGCATTCACGCCGTACATGCTCATGTGGTCGCCGTTGTAGGTGGCCCAGCCCAGCGCCAGCTCCGAGAGGTCGCCGGTGCCCACTACGAGGCCGCCGGTGCGGTTGGCGGTGTCCATCAGCTCCAGTGTGCGGACGCGGGCCTGACCGTTCTCGAAGGTGACGTCCAGCACGCTCTCGTCCTGGCCGATGTCGGCAAAGTGGCTGTGGACCGTGTTGGCAATGTCGATCTCGGAGAAGGAAACATGCAGCTCCTCGCACAGGATCTCCGCGTTGCTGCGGGTGCGCCGGGTGGTGCCGAAGCAGGGCATGGTCACGGCCAGCACATCGGTGGTGGGGCGGCGGAGCTGCTTCATGGCGCGGACGGCCACCAGAAGGGCAAGGCAGCTGTCCAGCCCGCCGGAGATGCCGATGACGGCCGTTTTGGCGTGGGCATGTTCCAGCCGCTTGGCCAGACCGTCGGCCTGCATCTTCAGGATGAGCTCGCAGCGCTCAGCGCGGCGCTGCGGGTCGCCGGGCACAAAGGGGGTCGGGTCCACGAAGCGGGTCAGGGAGGTGTTGGTCAGCGTCAGGCTGAAGTCCACGGTCTGATAGCCGTCCGTGGAAGGCTCGAAGCTGGTGTTGCGGGCCCGCTCGGATTCCATCCGCTGGCAGTCCAGCTCCGTCTCGGCGTGACCGCCTGCAAAGGGAGCCGTTTCAGCCAGCAGGGTGCCGTTTTCCGCAATGAGGTCGTGGCCTGCGAACACCATGTCCTGGGTGCTCTCACCGTGCCCGGCGGAGGCATACAGGTAGCCGCAGAGCAGGCGGGCGGACTGGTTGGCCACCAGCGCCCGGCGGTACTCCGCCTTGCCGACCGTCTCATCGCTGGCGGAGAGGTTCGCAATGACGGTGGCTCCGGCCAGCGCGTGGAAGGTGGAAGGCGGGAGCGCACTCCACAGGTCTTCGCAAAGCTCCACGCCCAGCACGAAGCTGGGCATCTCGCGGCAGCGGAAGAGCAGCGAGGTGCCAAAGGGCACCTGCTGGCCGCAGACTGTGAGGGTCTCGACCTCGGTGGAGCCGGGGGTGAACTGGCGCTTTTCGTAAAACTCGCCGTAATTGGGCAGGTACGTCTTAGGAACAAGGCCCAGCAGCCGACCGCGGCAGAGCACGGCGGCGCAGTTGTACAGCTTGCCCCGCACCAGCAGCGGCAGGCCCACCAGCGCCACGACGTCCAGCTCCCGGCTGGCGTCCAGAAGCGTCTGCAGGCCGGTCAGCGCGCCCTGCTGCAGCGTACGCTGCAAAAACAGGTCGCCGCAGGTGTAGCCGGTGAGGCAGAATTCCGGGAATACAGCCAGCTTCACGCCGCGTGCGGAGGCGGTGCGCAGCTCCTGAAGGATCTGCGCGGTGTTATAGGCGCAGTCTGCCACCCGCAGTGCGGGCGAGAGAGCGGCTGCTTTCAAAAAACCATCTTTCATCGGAGGATTTCACATCCTGTCTGTTGTGTTTGACCACGGCGGACAGATGAGTCGCCGTGGTGCACATAGTATACCACACTCCGGCCAAAACGGAAAGTCACAGAGTGGTAAAAATTGCGGGAACAAACAAAAAGAGCCGCTGCGGGGCCTCCGCAGCAGCTCAGACAAAACCAAACATGGAAAACGAGATGGACCGTAAGCCGGGTTCTGTATTAAACGACGATCTGTCTCGACCTGCCATTGCTGGCAGGCTCATGCCACCATCGGGACACGCGAGCAGCGCTATCCGTCCCATATAGGTGTTGCTTCCGGTAGGGTTTACAAAGCCGCATGGTCACCCATGCGCTGGTGAGCTCTTACCTCGCCCTTTCATCCTTACCGCATCGCTGCGGCGGTTTCCTTTCTGTTGCACTTTCCCTGAGGTCACCCTCGGCTGCCGTTAGCAGTTACCGTGCTCTGTGAGGCCCGGACTTTCCTCAGGGCGGTCAAAGCCGCCCCGCCGCCGTATGTTCCACTCGTTTTCCGTTCCTCATGATACCATAAAAAAACAAGAATTGCAAGTGGAGGCAAAATTTGTTATAATAATTCATATATGGCGTAAAGTTTTCGGGGAGGTGGCGCAGGGATGAAACTGATCTTTCCGGTGCCGCCCGAAGCGGACGGCGCGCTGCTGCGCAATTTTCTGCGCCGGTGTGCCGTCTCCACCGAGCTGGCCCGCGCGGTCAAGTTCCACGGCAGCGGCTTCTGGGCTGGTGGACAGCCCGTCCTGGCGAACCGCCGGGTCGAAGCCGGGCAGGACATTTGGTTCGAACTGCCTGCTGACGGGGCCGGTGTGGCCCCGCAGCCGGAGATCCCGGTGCAGGCCGTCTATGAGGATGCGTTCGCCATCGTGCTGGACAAGCCGCCGCACCTGGCTGTGCATCCCACGCTGAACTATCCGCTGGATACGCTGGCCAACGGCTATGCGGCCCGGATGGAGGCGCGGGGCGAGAGCCCGGTCTTCCGCCCGGTGAACCGGATCGACAAGGACACCAGCGGCCTTGTGCTGGCCGCAAAGAATGGCTACGCCGCTCCGCTGCTGGCCCGGAACGTCGAAAAGCTCTACTATGCCGTCGTGGAGGGCGAACTGCCCCTCGGTAAAGGCGTCATCGACGCCCCCATCGGCCGTCAGGCCGAGAGCATCATCGGCCGGTGCGTGACGCCGGACGGCAAGCCCAGCCGGACGGAGTATACCATAATAAGAGCAGAACACGGTCTCAGTCTGGCCGCCTGTGTCCCGGTGACGGGGCGGACGCACCAGATCCGGGTCCACTTTGCCTCCATCGGCCACCCGCTGGCCGGAGATGACCTCTACGGCGGGAGCCGGGAGCGGATCGGGCGGCAGGCGCTGCACTGTGCAGAGCAGCGCTTCCGGGTGCCGGAATACGAGATGACGCCGGAGGGCATCCGCATCACGGCACCGCCTCTGGAACAGAGCCGGGCCGTCACCGTGAAAAGCCCGCTCCCGCCCGATCTGCGGGCACTTTTCGGGGAAGACCCCCTGGAAATATGAAAACTAAGTGAAAAGTCCGTGAAAGGTCTGCCCAATTTTTGTGAGGAACCTTGTTTCAGCGCGGACGGCGTGTATAATTGAAATGAATTTGTGATTTTTGATCCTTACAGTCAGGAAGGAGCAACCCCTTTTGATTGATGAAAAGACAAAGGAGCCGATGCAGGAGGCTCCGTCAGCACCGCCGGTGAAGCACAAGCGGACGCTGCGGTCCCTCTGGGCACAGCTCCAGTGCAGCCGGCTGCTGCGGAAACACCGCTTCCGCCGGAAGACACAGCGCCGCATGAATGACCTTTCGCAGAAGCTGCGGGGGAGCGCTTTGGTGCTGCGGGTGGGCGAGACCCTGTATGCGTTGGGCTTTGCCGCCGAATATGCTGTGGTGCGCACGGGCCGGAATATCTCTGCCGTCGCACGGTGGCTGGAGCACGGCATCCGCAATGTGTTCCATGAGCTGGCCGCGCTGGCGTTCCCCGGCGCTGCCCAGATGTTCCGGGACCTGTTCGGCCCGGTGATCCTCTTTTTCCGGGGCACGGGGGCACTGCTGGTGCATGCCCGCGCGGTCCGGAAGGAGAAAGGCTTCGGCGCGGCCGTCAAAGCCAGCGTCCATTATCTTACCAGCGGCATCCGGCGCAACCTTCGGCTGCTGCCCCGGATGGCCATGTACATCCTGCCGGTGTGTATGCTGGCGGTGTTCGTGACGGTGTATGACCGCACCATCCAGCAGCCCTATGCCTTGGCGGTGCAGGTCAACGGGAAGACCGTCGGCTATGTGGCCAACGAAGAAGTCTTCAACCTTGCCCGTGAGGACGTGATGGAGCGTATCAATTACGCCGGTACGGACAAGACCGACTGGACCATCGAGCCGAGCTATACCATCTCGGTGGCGCATCAGGTCATGGACGAGAGCGAGACCGCCGACGCCATCCTGAAGAGCGCCAGCGACGAGATCAGCGAGGGCACGGCTCTCTACCTGAACGGTGAGCTGACGGCCGTGTGCGCAGACGGCGACGCCCTGCGCAGCTACCTGAACAACCTGCTGGCCCCCTACGAGGAAGAGTACAAGGACGACGGAAACGTCACCGTCGGCTTCAGCAAGACCGTTCTGCTCGAAGACGGCATCTATTTCAACGACAGCTTCGAGGACGACAATTCCATCGAGGATATGATCTCCGGCGTCCGCCAGCAGGAGAAGACCTACACGGTCCAGACTGGCGACACCCTGTGGTCCATCGCCCAGAAGAACGACCTGACCTTCCGCGAGCTGTGTGCACTGAATCCGAATTTCAAGGGCGCAGCTCTGACCGAAGGCTCCAACATCCAGGAGGGCGACACCCTCATCGTGACCAAAGAGGAAGCGACGCTGGAAGTGCGCATCACCAAGATGGAGACCCGGCAGGAGGAGATCCCCTTCACCACCGAGACCACCCAGTCGAACGAATATACCAAGGGCACGACCAAAACCTTGCAGGAGGGTGAGAACGGTCTGCGTCTTGTGACGCTGCAAAACGTCTACGACACGAACGGCACCCTGTTGGAACAGACCGTCGTTTCCACCCAGACCCTCAAGGAAGCCGTGCCCAAGAAGGTGGTCGTCGGCACCAAGAAGGTGACGAACAAGACCGCCTACATCACCGGCAGCGGCCAGTTCATCTGGCCGGTGCCCAACTACCGTAACTGCTCGCGCTGGTACGGCAGCGGCCACAAGGGCGTGGACATCTGCGCACCGGCCGGTACGCCCATCTATGCGTCGGCAGGCGGCACCGTGACCAAGGCGGGCTACAACAAGGCCGGTGCCGGCACGAACTATGGCTACTCGGTCATCATCAGCCACTCCGGCGGCTACACCACCGTCTATGCCCACTGCCTGTCGCTGACCGTCCGTGCAGGCCAGAGCGTCCGTCAGGGCCAGCTCATCGGTTACGTGGGCAGCACCGGGCGTTCCAGCGGCAACCACTGCCACTTCGAGATCCGCCGCAGCGGCTCGTATCTGGCACCGCAGAACTTCTTCCCCGGCAAAAGATAAGGAAAAAACCTCGCGTTCTGCTGCGTGACGCCTGAGAGGTTCATTCTAACATAACCAAGGAAAAGGAGACGATTACTATGGCAACTCCCCACATCAGCGCCGAAAAAGGCGACTTCGCAAAAACTGTTCTGATGCCCGGTGACCCCCTGCGCGCAAAATTCATTGCAGACACCTTCCTGCAGGATGTCCGCCAGGTGACCGGCGTCCGCGGGATGCTGGGTTTTACCGGTACCTATGAGGGCCGCCCCATCAGCGTGATGGGCAGCGGCATGGGAATGCCCTCCATCGGCATCTACTCCTACGAGCTGTTCAAGTTCTACGATGTGGACAACATCATCCGCATCGGCTCGGCGGGCAGCTACACCGACAAGGCCAAGCTGTTCGACGTCGTGCTGGCCACCGGTGCGGTCAGCGAGTCCAACTATGCCCGCGTCCAGAGCGGCTTCGAGGGGGACATCACCCTGCCCAGCCAGACCCTGAACGACAAGCTCCGCGCTTCGGCGACCAGGCAGGGCATCTCTCTCATCGAGGGAAACGTCCACTCTTCGGATGTCTTCTACCGTCAGCCCTCCGAGGAAAAGCCTACCTACTGGGAGAAGCTGCGGGATGAGCGCGGCTGCCTCTGCGTCGAGATGGAGAGCTTCGCTCTGTTTGCCAATGCCCAGGTCCTGGGCAAGAATGCCGCCTGCCTGCTGACCATCTCCGACAGCTTCGTTTCGCCGGAGATCACCACCGCCGAGCAGCGCCAGACCAGCTTCACCAATATGATGAAGGTCGCTCTGGGGGCAGAATACTGATTATGGGTTGAAAAGAAAGAGGGGGACGGTTGCCACACGGCAGCTGCCCCCTCTTTTCAGGTGTCATCATAATGCCCGAAGCAGTCTCATTTAATCTACCTCGATCAGGTCATGTTCGGTCAGCTTGGCTTTTCCGGTATCAATATCGTGCACGATCTGACGCAGGTGATTGATGTTGCTCTCTGCGTAGAACGGGTCAGCAGAGACCTCAAACGGAATGCGGTGCTCGCGCGAGACTTTCTTTGCAAAAATCGGAACGCTTGCGGGAAAAGAAGGAATGGGGTATACTTTAATTGATATGAAAAAGGAGGAAGGACAATGGAAAAGCAGGGAAGGAAAACTATTCCCATCACCCCATCGCTCCGCCTCGTTCCCTATTACCCAGCCTACGAGACTACGCTTCCGTGGTATCAGGATGCAGAGCTATGTCACCAGGTGGACAATCAAAACCGCATTTATGATTTGTCCATTTTGAAAAACATGTATGAGTATCTGAACACCCATGGCGACCTGTTTTACATCGAGTGCGAAGGAACCCTCTGCGGCGATGTTTGTTTACAGGCCAGCGGAGAAATTGCCATTGTGGTCTGCAAGGCATACCAGAACCGGCACATCGGGCGGGCTGTGGTAGGAAAGATCTTGGAGCTGGCACGGGAAAAGGGCTACCCGGAGTGCTTTGCGGAGATCTATTCGTTCAATGCACAGTCCCAGGCAATGTTCCGCTCAATAGGATTTGTGCAGAAGGATGCAGAAATGTTTGTTTATCCGCTGAGATAAAAAGGAGGACTACACCATGACGAATCTGACGCTGGAAGAAAAGAAGGAGCTGATCCGGATGGCACTGAAGGCCCGCGAGGGAGCCTATGCGCCCTATTCGGACTTTCTGGTCGGCGCGGCGCTGCGGGCGGAGGACGGCCGTGTCTTCACCGGCTGCAATGTGGAGAACGCCGCCTTTACCCCGACCAGTTGCGCCGAACGCACGGCGCTGTTCAAGGCGGTGAG
This sequence comes from Faecalibacterium prausnitzii, assembly GCF_019967995.1. Taxonomy (NCBI): domain Bacteria; kingdom Bacillati; phylum Bacillota; class Clostridia; order Eubacteriales; family Oscillospiraceae; genus Faecalibacterium; species Faecalibacterium prausnitzii. Next base: position 1,954,648 of record NZ_CP065377.1, on the reverse strand, counting down.
TGAGGGCGTGACCCGGTTCACCGACATTGCCGTCGTGGGGGCCCGCCGGGGCGAGGTGAACAAACAGATCACGTCGCCCTGCGGGGTCTGCCGTCAGGCGCTGTTCGAGTTCGGCGGGCCGGAGCTGAACGTCATCATGGCCAGGACGCCGGATGATTTCATCGAGCGCAGCATGGACGAACTGCTGCCCTTCGGCTTCGGGCCGTCCAACGTGGCGGGCAACAAAGCGGTGGAGGAATGAGGCCGCAGACCGGGCAGAAAAGCGCAAAATTGGACAAAAAGCAAGACTTTTACGCGAATTTTACAAAAAATCTGTAAATATTTTGTAATCGGAAATTCCTTGCTTTCGTCACAGATCCCGGCTATACTTGGTTCAGTAAATGTGCCAGTGTGCACATTTGGAACGTAAAACGCAAGTTTTCAAATCACATAAAAGGAGAGTTTTCACTATGATGATTTCTCGTCGTAACTTCCTGGCTGTGGCTGGCGCCGCTGCCGCTGCTGCCGCTCTGACTGCCTGTGGTGGTTCTTCCTCTTCCACCAGCACCGCTTCTTCTGCTGCTTCTTCCGCAGCATCTGCTGGCTCTGAGGCTGCTGGCAAGATCACGAAGGTCGCTCTGACCTGCGATACCGGCACGATCGATGACGAGAGCTTCAACCAGGCTTGCTGGACCGCTGTTTCCGGTTACATGGGCGATGACTGCCAGTACTACATCCCCGAAGCAGACGCTTCCGATGAGGACCGCGAGACCATGATCCGCCAGGCTGTCAACGACGGCGCTGAGGTCATCGTCTGCGTCGGCTATCTGTACGGTGCTTCTCTGGCATGGGCTGCTGAGCAGTATCCCGATGTCAAGTTCATCGCTATTGATGTCACCCAGGGCGACATCGGCACCGATGCCATCCCCGCAAACTGCTACTGCATCACCTTCAAGGAGGAGCAGGCAGGCTATCTGGCAGGCTATGCCATCACCAAGGACGGCAAGAACAAGCTGGGCTTCCTGGGCGGCATGGCAGTTCCCGCTGTCATCCGTTATGGCTATGGCTTCGTGCAGGGCGCTGACGCTGCCGCACAGGAGCTGGGACAGAACGTCGAGATCAACTACTTCTACGGCGGCCAGTTCTACGGCGATGCCAACATCACCTCCCGTATGGAGGGCTGGTACTCCAACGGTACGCAGGTCGTCTTCGCCTGCGGCGGCGGCATCTACACCTCTGCGGTTGAGGCTGCTCTGAAGAACAACGGCTATGTCATCGGCGTTGACGTTGACCAGAACTACATCGGCGCAAACGGCGTGGCAGATGGCACCTATGCTTACAACCCGTTCATCACCTCCGCCATGAAGGGCCTGTCCGCTGCGGTCGAGACTGCTCTGACCGACATCGAGGGCGGCGAGTGGAGCGAGATCGCTGCCACCAACGGCAACTTCGGTCTGGAAGATGGCGATTACATCGGCCTGCCCACCGATGACGACAGCTGGAACTTCGAGTCCTTCACCAAGGATGAGTACGAGGCAGTCAAGGCCAAGATCGCTTCCGGCGAGATCACCGTGGACAACAGCTCCGACGACGCAACCAAGCCCACCGTCAGCGAGTTCACCACCGTCACCTACATCCAGTAATTTTTCTGTAGTCTGCGAGGCTGCTGCATCACTCTTTCCGGCATTGCTTGTGCAATGCCACCTCCCTCAATGAGGGAGGCTTTGATTGCGGGCCGTCACGTTCAGGCTCCCTCCCAGAGGGAGCAGACGCGGCGGAGCTGTGACGAAGGGAGTGGGTGTAGCAGCCTCTTTTTGCAATTTCTGGAGAAAAACGCCTCGCAGAAAACTGGTCAGATTGCACAAAAGTCATACTTTTTGTAGGGCAAATCCTTAAAAATTCAAAAAGAAGTGTGCAAACCGGCAAAAATACGGTATAATGAGAGACAGAATAGTATAGGTGTCGAACCGGCACGAAAGGAGAGTGAGCAGATTGGCAGAGGATTTTGTGATCGAGATGCTCCACATTACCAAGGAATTCCCCGGTATCAAGGCAAACGACGACATCACCCTGCAACTGCGCAAAGGCGAGGTACACGCTCTGTTGGGCGAGAACGGCGCGGGCAAGAGTACGCTGATGAGCGTTCTGTTTGGCCTGTACCAGCCGGAACAGGGTAAGATCCTCAAAAACGGCAAGGAGGTCGCCATCCGCAACCCCAACGATGCCAATGCACTGGGCATCGGCATGGTGCACCAGCACTTCAAGCTGGTGGAGTGCTTCAGCGTTCTGGACAACATCATCCTGGGTGTGGAGCCCAACAAGCTGGGCTTTTTGCAGAAGGCGGAGGCCCGCAGGAAGGTCATGGCCCTGAGCGAGAAGTACGGCCTGCGCGTGGACCCGGATGCCCTCATCAGCGACATCTCGGTCGGTATGCAGCAGCGCGTGGAGATCCTGAAGATGCTCTACCGCGACAACGAGATCCTGATCTTTGATGAGCCCACCGCAGTTCTGACCCCGCAGGAGATCGACGAGCTGATGGAGATCATGCGCGGGTTCAAGAAAGAGGGCAAGTCCATCCTCTTCATCACCCACAAGCTGAACGAGATCATGGCCGTTGCAGACCGCTGCAGCGTTCTGCGCAAGGGCAAGTATATGGGCACCGTGGACATCAAGGATACCACCAAGGAAGAGCTTTCTCGCATGATGGTCGGCCGCGATGTCCAGCTTCAGGTCGAAAAAAAGCCCGCAGCCCCCGGCAAGGTCGTGCTGGACGTGGAGAATGTCACCATGCACAACGCCCAGCACAAGAAGGATTCCGTCAAGAACGTCTCCTTCCAGGTGCACGCCGGTGAGATCGTCTGTCTGGCAGGCATCGAGGGCAACGGCCAGACCGAATTCGTCTACGGCCTGACCGGTCTGGAAAAGTTCAACTCCGGCAAGGTCACGCTGGACGGCAAGGACATCACCAATGCCTCCATCCGCGAGCGCTCGAAGGACGGCATGAGCCACATCCCCGAAGACCGCCACAAGCATGGTCTGGTGCTGGATTACAGTCTGGAAAACAACATCGTGCTGCAGCGCTACTGGCAGCCGGAGTTCCAGAAGAACGGCTTCATCCGCAGCGAGAAGGTGCGGGAGTATTCCGACCGGCTGATCGAGCAGTACGACGTGCGCAGCGGTCAGGGAAGTGCCACCATCGTGCGCAGCATGTCCGGCGGCAACCAGCAGAAGGCCATCATCGCCCGCGAGATCGACAAAGACCCCAAGCTGCTGGTGGCCGTGCAGCCCACCCGTGGCCTGGACGTCGGTGCCATCGAATACATCCACCGCCAGATCGTGGCCCAGCGCGATAAGGGCAAGGCCGTGCTTCTGGTCAGTTTGGAACTGGACGAGGTCATGAACCTGTCCGACCGTATCCTTGTCATGTACGAGGGCGAGGTCGTGGGCGAATTCAATCCCAAGACCACCACCGTGCAGGAACTGGGCCTGTATATGGCAGGCGCGCGCAAGCAGGGAAAGGAGAGCAATTAACAGATGAAAAACAAAAAACTTTCCCGCAGCAATCTGAACAGCTCCATCACGAGCGTTCTGGCCGCGCTGCTGTGCATCGTGATCGGCATGGCCGTCGGTTTCCTGGTGCTGCTGGCCATCAACCCGGCCCACGCCTGGGGCGACGGTTTCGTCCGCATCGTCAAGGGCGGCTTCTACGATGCCCCCTACGGCGTCGGCAAGGAGCTGGCCAATGCGGCACCCCTCATTATGACCGGCCTTTCGGTCGGCTTTGCCTTCAAGACCGGCCTGTTCAACATCGGTGCAGCCGGTCAGTATACGCTGGGCGCTTACGGTGCCCTCTACTGCGCCATCATGCTCAAGCTGCCCTGGTTCGTCTGCCTGCTGGTTGCGGCGGTTCTGGGCGGCCTCTGGGGCGCGATCCCCGGCTTCTTCAAGGCCTATTTCAACATCAACGAGGTCATCACCTCCATCATGTTCAACTGGATCGGCCTCTACCTCGTCAATGAACTGGTCTACCAGAACGGCACCGGCCCCATGTACGATGTGCGCAACACGCGCACCCTGAACCTGGGCAAGAATGCAGATTTTGCGCAGTCCATCATCCCGGATTTCGGCCTGAACAAGCTGTTCCAGACCAACAGCACCACCATCGCCATCTTCCTGGCGGCGGTCGTGGCGGTCCTGGTCTGGGTGGTGCTGAACAAGACCACCTTCGGCTATGAGCTGAAGGCCGTCGGCCTGAACAAGAGCGCTGCCCGCTATGCCGGCATCAACGAGAAGAAGAACATCATCCTCTCCATGGCCATTGCCGGTGCACTGGCCGGTTTTGGTGCGGGCCTGTTCTATCTGTCCAACGTGGGCCAGTGGAACCCGCTGAACTCCACCAGCCTGCCCGCCATGGGCTTCAACGGCATTTCCGTTGCCCTGCTGGCAAGCTCCAACCCCATCGGCACTATCTTCTCGGCCATCTTCATCTCCCACATCTCGGTGGGCGGCACCTTCCTTTCCACCAAGTATTACCCCACTGAGATCGCAGACCTCATCAGTGGTATCATCATCTATCTGTGCGCATTCTCCATGCTCTTCCGCGGCAAGATCCAGAAGCTGCTGTTCAAGAACGCGGACAAGACCAACGTGAACGCAGAGCCTGCCCCGGCGGAAAAGGCCAACGCGAAGAAGGAGGGCAAGTAAGATGCTGCTTTTGATCAAATATACTCTGCTGTATGGCATCGTTCTGATGCTGGTGGCGCTGGGCGGCATGTTCAGTGAGCACTCCGGCATCATCAACATCGCGCTGGAAGGCATCATGGTCATCGGCGGCGTGGCGGGTGTGCTCACCCTGACCATGCTTCCGGCCGGTCTGTCGCCGTTCCTTACCGTGCTCATCTCGGTGCTGGTGGCTGCGCTGGCGGGCGTGGTGTACAGCCTGCTGCTGGCGTTCGCTTCCATCAACCTGAAAGCGGATCAGACCATCGGCGGCACGGCCCTGAACCTGCTGGCGACGGCCATCGCGGTGGTCATCGCCAAGTATTTCAGCGACAGCGGCAGCGCCAAGCTGAATTATTCCAACAAGCCCTTCCTGTTCAGCATCGGCGGGCTGGAGCTGAGCATCTTTGTCCCGCTGGGCATCGTGCTGCTCATCATCAGCTATGTCGTGCTGTACAAGACCCGCTTCGGCCTGCGTCTGCGGGCCTGCGGTGAGCACCCCCAGGCAGCCGACTCGGTGGGCATCAACGTCTACAAGATGCGGTATGCCGGTGTGCTCATCTCCGGTGCGCTGGGCGCCATCGGCGGCATGGCCTACATCGTGCCGCCCGTCCAGACCTGGAACTTCGAGGTCGGTGTGGCCGGTGCAGGCTTCCTGGCCCTGGCCGTTATGATCTTCGGCCAGTGGAAGCCGTTCAACATCTGCGCCGCTGCCATGTTCTTTGCAGTGTTCAAGAGCCTGGCCAACATCGCCGACTCCACCTTCCTGGCCCAGTTCCACTGGTCCAGCAACATCTACAACATGATGCCGTTCATCGCCTCGATGATCATTCTGGCGTTCACGTCGAAGAACAGCATGGCCCCCAAGGCCGAGGGCATCCCCTACGACAAGGGCTCCCGCTGATCCGTTCGCATCGCAACAGTTCCACAGGGCGCAGCTGCTTTCGGGCGGCTGCGCCCGTTTTCATGGAAAACGAACAAATGCAGCTTGATTTTGCGGCAGGATTTGATATACTTGAGACAAGAATATTCGAGGAGTGTGACTCTATGCGCATTTATGATCTGATCGCCAAAAAGCGCGACGGCGGCATCCACACCCGTGAGGAGCTGGAAGCCATCGTCAACGGCTTCGTCAGCGGGGAAGTGGCCGACTACCAGATGGCCGCCTGGATGATGGCCGTCTACCTGCGCGGCATGACCGACGAAGAGACCGCCGAGCTGACCGATGTGATGGCCCACAGCGGCGTGATGGTAGACCTTTCGCCCATCCCCGGCATCAAGGTGGACAAGCACTCCACCGGCGGCGTGGGCGACAAGACCACGCTGGTCATCGCGCCGGTGGTGGCGGCCTGCGGCGTCAAGATCGCCAAGATGAGCGGCCGCGGCCTGGGCCACACCGGCGGCACCATCGACAAGATGGAGAGTGTGCCCGGCACCCGGACGGCCCTCTCGCAGGAGGACTTCTTTGCGCAGGTGAACAAGATCGGCCTGTCGGTCATCGGCCAGAGCGAGGGCATCGCGGTCGCCGATAAAAAGATGTACGCCCTGCGGGATGTGACGGCCACCGTCAGCTGCATCCCGCTCATCGCGTCGTCCATCATGTCCAAAAAGCTGGCGTCCGGCTCGGATGCCATCCTGCTGGACGTCACCACCGGCACCGGTGCCTTCATGAAGACCGTGGACCAGAGCATCGAGCTGGCCAAGCTGATGGTCTCCATCGGCACCCACCATGGCCGCCGCGTGGCCGCGATGATCACCGACATGGATACCCCGCTGGGCCACAACATCGGCAACAGCCTCGAAGTGATGGAGAGCATGGACGTCCTCAAAGGCAAAGGCCCGGCGGACCTCACCGAGGTCTGCCTGCAGCTGGCCGCCAACATGCTGGTGCTGGCCGGTAAGGGCACACCGACAGAGTGCCGCGCCATGGCCGAAGCAGTCATCGCGGACGGCTCCGCCTTTGCCAAGTGCAAGGAGATGTTCGCGGCTCAGGGCGGCGACATCCGTGTGCTGGACGATTACGACCGGTTCGAGAAGCCCACTGCCCGCTATGAGCTGCTGGCCGAACAGGATGGCTACATCACGGCCAACGACGCCGAGAAGATCGGCTCGGCCAGTGTGCTGCTGGGTGCAGGCCGCCAGAAAAAGGGCGACCCGCTGGATTTTGCCGCCGGCATCGTCCTGCACAAAAAGCGCGGCGACTACGTCCACAAGGGCGAGAGCCTGGCGACCTTCTACGGCGCAGCGGACAAGTTCGCTGCCGCCGCCGAGGAGTACCGCAGCGGCCTTGTCTACGGCACCGAAAAGTCCGAAGAGGCCCCGCTGGTGTATGCCCTCGTCACCAAAGATGGTGTGGAACGGTATTAAGAGATCAAACAAAAGGCAGGGCCGGGATTTTTCGGCTCTGCCTTTTGTGTCAGTTCTGCTTTTGTACGATCAGCCCACTGAGGGCAACGGCAAGCCCCAGAAGAACGAGTCCGGCCCCGGCCTGCCCGAAAATGTCCCCGATCGCACCCACGAGCGGGCTGGCGGGAATCATCAGCAGACTGTAGGCTATGTTGTCCATGCTGATGAGCGTGGCCCGCTGGTCACTGGGGATGGCATCGTTCAACAGTCGGTTCTCGTGCAGGAGCCAGGCACCCAATACGCCTTCGGCCAGCATACAACCCAAAATGCCCACCAGTGCAGGCGCGGCACCCACGCAGAGGCATCCGATGCCGCAGAGCAGGGCACAGAGGGTATAAAACCGCCGGAAACTGTGCAGGTGGATTCGACGACCCCATTCCGTACCCAGCATAGCAGCCAGATTGCTGAGCAGTAACGGAAGAAACAGCAGCGAAGTGGGATATCCCAGTTCTACCAGACGCTGTTGAAAGAACATGATGCTCAGATAGTTGGAGCCGCTGATGACGGCGCTGGACAGAATGAGTCTCCCGACTGACGGGCAGGAACGGAGGACCCGCAGGCTGTCCTGGATCAGCTGAGCAAATTGGGCGGGCAGCTCCCGCAGAGGATGCTGCTTCCGGCTGGCCTGCGTTTCGGTGACGAGGGGTTCCTCTAAACGTGTGATGGCAAGGGCAGAAATACTCTCAAAAGCGGCGCTCAGAAGATAAAATCCGGAAAAGCCCAGAAATTTGTGCAGAAGACTGGTCAGTGAACCGAGGGCATTGGTAACATTTGTGATCTGGTACTCATTGGCCGACACTTGAATGTAATCTTGTTCGCGGCCCGCTTGCTTCAAGCTGTCGTAGGTCAGTGCAGAACTGGTGCCGGAGAACAGGGCGTTGGACAGTGCGTTCAACGCCATAGCAAGGCAGATGACAAACAGGTTCGGGGCAAAGGCTATCAATACGTTGTAGGCCACGACCAGGACACCGCCCAAGACGAGGGCGCGCTTACGGCCGAACAGGTCAGCGGCCATCCCGCTGGGAATCTCGGCCAGCAGACTGACCGTATAATAGATGCTTTTGGCAAGACCGATCTCCAGCAGTGAGAAGCCCCGCGCGGCCAGCAGGGCCACCCAGACCGCATCCGTGATGCGCAGGCCGGAGAAGAAATCGGAAAGATAAATACAACGGAGCTGTCTTTTCAGGTTGAGCGGATGGTTCATGGGAACACCCTTTCTATTGAACAAATCGATTTCAAAATAGAAAGTGCGCCTTTTGGATGATCCTTCGTACAACCTCTCAGTCTCGCGCACGCTCGACAGCTCTCCTGGTAGGAGAGCCTCTGGCGAAACCGGACACGCGGTGTGGACTGCCAAGGCCTCTCCTACAAGGAGAGGTGGCAATGCGAAGCATTGACGGAGAGGTTGTATCAAAACACGGAGAGGGATATCCCCTAAAAATGGGCGCACTTCGAGCCGGAAACGCTGAATCTACGACGCGGGATTTTGAGTAAACCGTGCAGCAGTTCCGACCATTCAGGTGCGCCCTCCTTCCAGTAAATCGTTGAATCGACTATACCACATTTCCACACAAAATGCAAGAACGGTTGGGAAACCTCAGAAAACCGCATAAACAGTGGAACTATCCGTTGAACTGTGCTATACTAAATCTGTATTTTCATTTGGCAATACACTTCCCACAGGGGAAGAAAAGGAAAGGAATTTTCGACTATGAAGATCATTCTGGTGGGCGGCGGCAAGGTCGGCACAGCGCTGGCGCGGCAGCTCAGCGAGGAGAGCCACAACGTAACGGTCATCGACACGAACAAGGCCCGCGTGGAGCACCTGAGCGAGTCCTACGACGTGATGGGCATTGTGGGCAATGGCTCCTCCATCAACACCCTGTCCGAAGCCGGAATTGAAGAAGCCGACGTGTTTATCGCGGTCACCGGCTCGGATGAGCTGAACCTGCTGTGCTGCATGTTCGCGAAGAAGGCGGGCCACTGCCACGCCATCGCCCGTGTGCGCAACCCGTCGTACAGCCACGAGCTGGACTTCATCAAGAAGCAGATCGGCATCTCGGCCATCATCAACCCGGAAATGGCGGCAGCGCGTGAGATCTCGCACCTGCTGCGCTTCCCCGGCGCCAGCAAGATCGACACCTTTGCGGACGGGCGCGTCCGGCTCATCAAGTTCACTCTGACCGATGCGCAGGAGCTCGACGGCGTGGCCATCCATGAGATCCCCACCCGCCTGAAGAGCGATATCCTCGTCTGCGCCGTGGAGCGCGCGGGCGATGTCATCATCCCCAACGGCAACTTTGTGCTGCAGACCGGCGACCAGGTCACCTTCCTGGCCACGCAGGAGAAGGCGCACGCGTTCTTCCAGCGCATCCATCTGGCGGTGCGCCCGGTGCGCAATGCCATGATCGTGGGCGGCGGTGCCATTGGCTTCTATCTGAGCCAGGAGCTGCTGGAAAACCATGTCCGCGTCCGCATCGTGGAGCGGGACCCGGAGCGCTGCAATGTGCTGGCCGAGTCCCTGCCCGAAGCACAGATCCTGTGCGAGGACGGCTCGAACCGGGAGTTCCTGCTCTCGGAGGGGCTGGAATCCACCGAGGCGTTCGTGGCCCTGACCAACATCGACGAGGAGAACGTTCTGCTGACCCTGTTTGCCAAAAAGCATTCCAACGGCAAGCTGGTCACCAAGATCAACCGCCTGGAATTTGACGACATTCTGGCCGGGCTGGACCTGGGCAGCATCGTCTACCCCAAGTACATGACCTGCGACTACATCGTCCAGTACGTCCGCGCCTTGCAGAACGAGGCGGGCAGCAACATCAAGACGCTCTACCGCATCCTGGACGACCGCGTGGAAGCGCTGGAATTTACGGTCCATGAGGAGAGCCGGGCCACGGGGGTGCCCCTGAGCCGCCTGCACCTCAAAAAGAACACCCTGCTGTGCTGCATCACCCGCGGCAATGAGATCAAGATCCCCCGCGGCGGCGACCAGATCCAGGTGGGCGACAACGTCATCGTGGTCACGCTGGAACACGGCCTGCACGACCTGCGGGACATCGTGGAAGACTGACGGAGGCGCGGCATGAATTATGCGATCGTTTTGCGGCTGCTGAGCTACATCCTGCTGACGGAGGGCGCTCTGCTGCTGCTGCCCGCTGCGGCCAGCCTGTGCTATGGCGAGTGGTTCGTGATGGGCGTCTTCCTGTTCACAGCGGCGCTCAGCGCGGTGCTGGGGGCACTGCTCCACCGCATCAAGACCAAAAGCCAGATCTTCTATATGCGCGAGGGCTTTGCCACCACGGCGCTCTGCTGGCTGCTCATCAGTGTGGTGGGCGCGGTGCCCTTTGTCCTGACCGGCTGCATCCCGAACCCGGTGGATGCCCTGTTCGAGACGGTGTCCGGTTTCACGACCACCGGCGCGTCCATCCTGCCCGGCGTGGAAGACCTGCCCAAGGGCATCCTGTTCTGGCGCAGCTTCACCCACTGGGTGGGCGGCATGGGCGTTCTGGTCTTTCTGCTGTCCCTGCTGCCGCTGACCGGCGGCTCTCACGTCAACCTGATGAAAGCCGAAAGCCCCGGCCCCCAGGTGGATAAGCTGGTGCCGAAGGTGCAGTCCACAGCAAAGATCCTCTACGGCATTTATTTTGGCCTGACCGTCATCGAGTTCGTGTTCCTGCTGTTCGGCGGGATGCCGGTGTTTGAGTCTCTGCTCACAGCCTTTGGCACAGCGGGCACCGGCGGTTTTGGCTTTCGGAACGACAGCTTCGGCAGTTTTTCGCCCTACATCCAGTGGGTCGTGACCATCTTCATGATCCTGTTCGGCGTCAACTTCAACGCCTACTTCCTGCTGCTGATGCGCCGGTTCCGCCGCGCGGCCGCCAGCGAAGAGGTGCGCGCCTATTTCCTCATCATCGCTGTGGCGGTCGGCATCATCACCTGCAACATTTACAGCATGTACAACAGCCTCGGCGAGGCGCTGCGGCAGGCGGCGTTCCAGGTGGGCTCCATCATCACGACCACCGGTTTTTCCAGTTGCGATTTTGACCTGTGGCCCACCCTCTCGAAAGAGATCCTGGTCATGCTGATGTTTGTGGGTGCCTGTGCGGGCAGCACGGGCGGCGGCATGAAGGTCAGCCGCATCCTGATCCTGGGCAAGACCCTGAAAAAGGAACTCAAGCAGGCTCTTCACCCGCAGGTGGTGGCCCCGGTTCGGATGGACGGCAAGCTGCTCAACCACGAGACCATTCGTGCAACGAACGTCTATGTGGCAGCGTACATCTTCATCTTTGCAGCGTCCTTCCTGCTCATCAGTCTGGACGGCTTCGACATGGTGACGAACTTCACGGCCATTGCCGCCACCCTGAACAACATCGGCCCCGGCCTGAATCAGGTCGGCCCCATGATGAACTTTGGCAGCTATTCCAACCCCGCCAAGCTCGTCATGATCTTCGATATGCTCGCCGGCCGTCTGGAGATCTTCCCGATGCTGGTGTTCTTTCTGCCCGATACGTGGAGGAGATTCTGATTGAAATCGACGCGGAACCGTGATATACTGAAGCAAAGAGGTGATTTTCATGAGCGTTCGGGAACAACTGAATGAACTGACGGCGGCATTGCCGGATTATAAGCTGGCCTATGTGCTGGCCTATGTGCAGGGACTGATGGCAGATGAGACAACAGACCAGGCGGACGATGCCTACTGTGAGCAGCTCCTGAAAAACTACCAGGAGAATCCTGACCCGCACAAGCATGATGCGGTTCCGCTGGAAGAGCTTGCACAGGAACTGGGGATCGCACTATGAAGTATCACATCGTAGTGGAAAAGTGGGCGGCAAAGTTTATTCGCAAACAACAGCCTGCACAGCAAAAGCGAATCATGCAGGCACTTGCACAGCTTCCATTTGCAGGGGATATCAAGCCGATGGCGGGTTCAGAAGGATTCTACCGACTGCGTGTCGGTGACTACCGCATTCTGTATACCGTGGAAGAAGAAATCATCACAGTCCGTGTGACCGATGCGGGAAATCGCGGCGATATTTACAAGTAAGAAAAGCAAAAGGACTGTCACCCATTGGAGTGGCAGTCCTTTTTATATGCAGCAAATGCAGCAACGTTCAGAACGTCAGATCGACTTTTTCCTGTGCGCGGTACTGCAAGGCTTCCAGCACAGAATCTTCGTCGAGGAGCTGCTTTCCGGCCAGGTCGGCGACGGTGCGGGCCACCCGGAGGATGCGGTCATGGGCGCGGGCAGAGAGGCCCAGCGCGTCGTAAGAAGCGCGGAGGAGCTGCTCGGCACCGGGGGTCATCCGGCAGATCCGGCGCACCTGCCCGGCCGTGAGCTGGGCGTTGCAGCGGACGCCCTCGAAGCCGGGGGCGGCATAACGCCAGGATTGGATCTGGCGGGCCTTCAGCACCTGCTGGCGCAGGGCGGCGCTGCTCTCGGCAGGGGAGGAGGCGTGAAGCTCATCGAAGGCGACGGGGTCCATCTCGACGCAGAGGTCGATGCGGTCGAGCAGCGGGCCGGACACCCGGCTGCGGTACTGCCGCACCGCGCTGGGCGAGCAGGTGCAGGCGCGGGTGGGGTGACCGTAGTAGCCGCACTTGCAGGGGTTCATGGCGGCTACCAGCTGGAACCGGCTGGGGTAGGTGGCGCTGCCTGCGGCGCGGCTGACCGTGATCTGGCCGTCTTCCAGCGGCTGGCGGAGCACTTCGAGGCTCTCGCGGGAAAACTCCGGCAGCTCGTCCAGAAACAGGACGCCGCAGTCAGCCAGACTGCACTCGCCGGGGCGGAAGTTCGCTCCGCCGCCAGCCAGAGAAGCGGCACTGGCTGAGTGGTGCGGGCTGCGGAAGGGCCGATGGGTGATGAGCCCGCGCCCTTTGGGCAGCTGCCCGGCGATGGAGTAGATCTTGGTCGTCTCCACAGCCTCTTCACGGCTGAGCGGCGGCAGAATTCCGGGCAGACGCCGGGCCAGCATGGATTTGCCAGTGCCGGGTGCGCCGATCAGAAGCACGTTGTGCCCGCCTGCGGCGGCAATGACCATGGCCCGGCGGGCGAGGGGCTGGCCCATGACGTCTGCCAGGTCCGGGGCATTGTTCCAGCTCTCGGCGGGGTCGAAGGGGATGGACACTGTGGGGGCGATGGGGGAGAGGCCGCGCAGCGCGTCCACCACCTCCCGCGCGGTGCGGGCCGGGTAGACCTTCATCGCGTCGCCGCCCGCCTCGGCTGCTTCGGCGGCGTTCTCGGCGGGGACGTACAAGGCCCGGACGCCGTCGGCGGCAGCGGCCAGCGCCATGGGCAGCACACCGGACACCGGGCGGAGCGCACCGTCCAGCGCCAGTTCGCCGAGGAAGGCGGTATCCTGCGGCGGGGTTTCCAGCTGGCCGGAGGCGGTCAGCACCGCCAGCAGCAGGGGCAGGTCGTAGACCGGCCCGGTCTTGCGGACATCGGCAGGGGCCAGGTTGACCGTGATGTGACGGTCCGGCCACTTGAAGCCCAGATTCTTGACGGCGGCACGGACACGGTCGCCGCTCTCGCGGACGGCGGAATCCGGCAGGCCCACCAGCGAAAATGCGGGCAGCCCGCCGGAGATGTCGGCTTCGACGGCCACAGCAAAGCCGGTCAGGCCATTCAGGCCGTAACTTCTCAGAACAGAGTACATAAGATCCTCCTCAGGGAACCACCGAATGGTGGCAAGTTCCCAATTTTTGGCAAAGAAACGGCTAAGAAATCGTCAGAACTCGAATTTCGACAGATTATCATCTTGATTTTCATTATAGTTTGGGGTATTGATAATGTCAATGTGTGAAATGAGGGAGGAAAGACCATGATCGTAAAGGAATTCTGTCAGTACGTCCGCTCTTATTCGGAGCTGGAGGGGCTGCAGCATGCCCACACGCTGTATTACTCTGCCCGACGCACCGAGATGGGCATCGTGCTGGAACTGGCACAGGAACAGAGCGGGAGCTGCACGGTCAGCCGGGTGCTGTGCCCGGCGGAGAATTTTCCGCAGGCCATGCGGGTGATGCGGTACCTGTGTGAAAACGGCATCGGCCCCGGCCAGTGGCTGGAAATTCTGGACGACCTGCACCAGCCATTTTGTCTGCTGACGCCGCCGGACACGGTGCAAACGCCCCAAAATGCGGATTTTGGGAAGCGATTTGTGGTATTTGTATGATTTCTTTGGCAAAACTTCTTACATAATATGGAATTGACACAGACGAGCCAAGCGTTTATAGTATAAGTAGGTTTGGAAAAACTGCCCCTTGGCAAAAACAATAAAGGTAAGGTGTGTGTAATATGTATCTGGATGAGTATAAGCGCTGGCTGGCAGCGGATCTGGAAGACGCTGACCTGAAGCCGGAACTGGCCAGGATCGAGGGAAATGACGAGGAGATCAAGGACCGCTTTGCGGTGGCCCTGAAGTTCGGCACCGCCGGTCTGCGCGGCGTTCTGGGTGCTGGCACCAATCGCATGAACATTTATGTCGTCCGTCAGGCCACCCAGGGTCTGGCCAACTGGGTCAAGACCCAGGGCGGCAATCAGACCGTTGCCATCAGCTATGACAGCCGCCTGAAGAGCGACATCTTTGCAAAGACGGCGGCCGGTGTTCTGGCAGCCAACGGCATCAAGGTGCGCATCTATGATGCCCTGATGCCCGTGCCGGCCCTGAGCTTTGCCACCCGCTACTACGAGTGCAACGCCGGTATCATGGTCACGGCATCCCACAACCCCGCCAAGTACAACGGCTACAAGGCCTACGGCCCGGATGGCTGCCAGATGACCGATGACGCCGCCGCCATCGTCTACGACGAGATCCAGAAGACCGATGTGCTGACCGGCGCAAAGTACATCTCCTTCGCCGAGGGCGTGGAGCAGGGCCTCATCCGCTTTGTCGGCGATGACTGCAAGAAGGCTCTGTACGACGCCATCGAGGCACGTCAGGTCCGCCCCGGCCTGTGCAAGACGGCCGGTCTGAAGCTGGTGTACAGCCCGCTGAACGGCTCCGGTCTGGTGCCTGTGACCCATGTGCTGAACGATATGGGCATCACCGATATCACCATCGTGCCGGAGCAGGAGTACCCCAACGGCTACTTCACCACCTGCTCCTACCCCAACCCGGAGATCTTCGAGGCCCTGAAGCTGGGCCTGAACCTGGCCACCGAGACCGGCGCCGACCTGATGCTGGCGACCGACCCCGATGCTGACCGCGTGGGCATCGCCATGAAGTGCCCGGATGGCAGCTATGAGCTGGTCTCCGGCAACGAAATGGGCGTTCTGCTGCTGGATTACATCTGCGCCGGCCGCATCGAGAAGGGCACCATGCCCAAGAACCCCGTGGCCGTCAAGTCCATCGTTTCCACCCCGCTGGCTGACGCGGTGGCAAAGCACTACGGCGTGGAGATGCGCAATGTCCTGACCGGCTTCAAGTGGATCGGCGACCAGATCGCCAACCTGGAAGCTGCCGGTGAGGTGGACCGCTTCATCTTCGGCTTCGAGGAGAGCTACGGCTACCTGGCAGGCCCTTACGTCCGCGATAAGGATGCCGTCATCGGCTCCATGCTCATCTGCGAGATGGCTGCTTACTACCGCAGCATCGGTTCCTCCATCAAGCAGCGTCTGGAGGAAATCTACGCACAGTATGGCCGCTACCTGAACAAGGTGGACAGCTTCGAGTTCCCCGGCCTGACCGGCATGGAGAAGATGGCTTCCATCATGCAGAAGCTGCGCGACGAGCCTCTGACCGAGCTGGCCGGCCACAAGGTCGTCAAGGTCACCGACTACAAGAAGCCCGAAGAGACCGGCCTGCCCGCCGCAAACGTCCTGATCTACACGCTGGAGAACGGTGCCACCGTCGTGGTCCGTCCCTCCGGCACCGAGCCGAAGATCAAGACCTATTTCACCACCCTGGGCAAGGACCTGGCCGAGGCACAGGCCCAGAAGGATGCTCTGGCTGCTGCCATTGAGCCGATCCTGAAGTAAAAGCAAACGATTTTTGGAGCTGTTGCAGAACTCCCTCCGGCACTGCGGATGCAATGCCGGAATGCGAAGAGTTTTGCGGCAGCTCCATTTTTTATTGCCCGGTGCAGTTGCAGTTTGCCGGGCAATACGCTATAATATTCAATGTATCATTCTGTGCTTTCTGGAAGGCACGAAAAACGGAAGACAGGGTAGGTGTCAGAAGTGGAAAAACGTGTGACGGCGGTCCTGGTGGCCGCAGGTTCCTCCACCCGGATGGGGTTCGACAAACTCAGCTTTGATCTGGGCGGGGAGACCGTAGTCCAGCGGAGCATCCGCGCCTTTGCGGAGTGCCCGCTGGTGGATGAGATCGTGCTGGTGGCGGGTAAGAACCGCGCCTTTCTGGAGCAGCAGGCTGCGGCCTGCCCAAAGCCGGTGCAGGTCGTGCCCGGCGGGGCCACCCGCGCCGAGAGCGCGAAGAACGGTGTGCTGGCGGCGCACGGCGACCTTGTGGCCGTCCACGATGCAGCCCGCCCCTTTGTGAGCGAAGCCGTCATCGAGGCGGCCGTTTACGCCGCAGCGGCCTGCGGGGCCGCGGCCCCGGCGGTCCCGGTGAAGGACACCGTCAAGC
Organism: Faecalibacterium prausnitzii; assembly: GCF_019967995.1. Lineage (NCBI taxonomy): Bacteria > Bacillati > Bacillota > Clostridia > Eubacteriales > Oscillospiraceae > Faecalibacterium > Faecalibacterium prausnitzii. The sequence continues at coordinate 1,937,957 of NZ_CP065377.1, read as the reverse complement.
GGGCTGTGCGCGGCGACGGCAAGACCGTGCCGGAGGCCTGCATGGTGGCCGAAACGCCCGACCGCAGCACACTGTATGCGGTGCAGACCCCCCAGTGCTTCGACCGTGCCGCCTATCTGGCTGCGCTGGAAGAGCTGGACGCAGAAAAGGCCCGCCTCGTCACCGACGATTGTAGCCTGTTCGAGCTGACCGGACGCCCGGTGCAGCTGACCCAGGGCGACTACGCCAATCTGAAGATCACCACGCGGGAGGACCTGCCCCGCCCGCAGCAGAAGGAAGGAGAACCTATGCGCATTGGTCATGGTTATGATGTTCATCGTCTCGTGGAGGGCCGCAAGCTGATCCTGGGCGGTGTGGAGATCCCGTATGAGAAGGGCCTGCTGGGCCATTCCGACGCCGACGTGCTGGCCCACGCCGTCATGGACGCTGTGCTGGGCGCAGCGGCTCTGGGCGACATCGGGAAGCACTTCCCGGATACCGACCCCGAATATGCCGGAGCCGACAGCCTGATGCTGGCCCGCCATGTGGCCCGCATCGTCCGGGAGAACGGCTGGAAGGTCGAGAACATCGACTCCACCATCCTCTGCCAGAAGCCGAAGCTGGCTCCCTACATCCCCGCCATGCGCGAAAAACTGGCCGAAGCCTTCGGGATGCCGCTGGACGCCGTGAGCGTCAAGGCCACCACCGAAGAGCATCTGGGCTTTACCGGCGAGGGGCTGGGCATCGCCGTCCATGCGGTGGCTCTGATCGAAACGCTGTAAGCAGGAGAAACTTTCATGACTCTGAACTCGATCATCGCGAATTTCCAGACGTTCAAGCTGGCGGACCTTCTGGATATCATCATCATCGCGTTTCTGATCTATCAGCTGCTGGGCATCATCAACCGCACCCGCGCCGGGCAGCTGGCCAAGGGTGCCCTGCTGGTGCTGGCCGTCTATCTGGTGGCGAACGTGCTCAACATGCGCACGGTCACATGGCTGCTCAACTCGCTGCTGCAGGTCGGCCTGCTGACGCTGGTCGTGCTGTTCCAGCCGGAGATCCGCCGTGCGTTGGAACGGATGGGCCAGACCGACCAGTGGGCCTCGAAGCTCTTCAATGTGAAGGGCCGCTACAACGACCCCAGCTTCAAGGGGGCCTGGCGCAGCGCCATCATTGCCATCTGCGACGCCGCCGAGCGCTTTTCCGAGACCAAGACCGGCGCGCTCATCGTGCTGGAGCGCAGCACCAATCTTTCTGAGATCGTCCGCACCGGCACACCGGTGAACAGCGCGGTCAACCTGGAAGTGCTGGGCACCATCTTCTACGAGGGCACCCCCCTGCACGACGGTGCCGCCATCATCGAGAACGGCCGCATCAAGGCAGCGGGCTGTGTACTGCCGCTGTCCAATAACCTGGACCTTGGCAAGGATATGGGCACCCGCCACCGCGCCTGTCTGGGCATCGCGGAGAACTCCGACGCCATCGCCATCGTCGTCAGCGAAGAGACGGGCATCATCTCCATGGCCAAGAACGGCGTCCTCATCCGCCACTTTGACCGCCAGACCCTGTACACCCGTCTGGTGGATGAGATGATCCCCAAGGAGACCGCCAGCGAAAAGACCGACAACAGCTGGAAGGGCAGAGTCAAGCGCCTGCTGAGCTGGGTGAACCAGAAAGAGGAGGACGAGCAGTCATGAGCAACGAGCCGAACAAGAGCGGCACAAAGCCTGCCATCCAGCACAGCAAGAGCATCCTGGACGACCGCCGCATCCGGTTGCTGCTGGCCGTCGTGGGTGCCATCGTGGCCTGGATGGTCGTCACCATCGTGGTCCAGCCCGGCACCACCAAGACCATCGCCAATGTGCCGGTGGATTTCACCTACGACTCCGCCGCGTACACCTCCCGCGGCCTGAGCATTGTCAGCGCCCCGGAAAAATACGTCACTCTGAAAGTTTCCGGCGACGGCTACGCCATCGGCAGCCTCACGGCATCCGATTTCGTCGTCTACCCGGACTGGTCCGGTGTGCGCGACAGCGGCGAGAAGACCCTGCATCTGCAGGTGCGGGGCGTCAACGGCCTGCTGAACGGCGTCACCGTCTCCATCGAGGGCGGCGACAACAGCGTGGACGTGGTCTTTGATGTGGTGGAGGAAAAGACGGTCCCCATCACGGTGACCACCAACTACCTGACCATTGCCGATGGATATATTTTGTATGGGACGGAGCTTTCGAAGGAGAGCGTGACCCTCTCCGGTCCCAGCACCGAGATCGACAAGGTGACCACCTGCACCGCCGAGGTGACCCACAACGGCGAGCTGACGGAATCCGTCACCCTCGATACCGCCCTGCGGTTCTACACCAACAGCGGCAGCGAAGTCAAGTTCGCGTACACCACGCTGGAAGAGTCGAGCGTGGAGGTCACGCTGCAGGTCTACAAGATGGCCACGCTGCCCGTCAGCGTCAGCTTCATCAACGCCCCGCGCGATTTTGACGACTCGGTGCTGACCTACACGCTGAGCAAGAAGACCCTGAACGTGGCGGGCCCGGCCAGCCAGATCGACAAGATGTCCACCCTGTCCGTCGGCACCATCGACCTGTCCACCTTCTCACTGAACAAGGTCTATGAAATGCCCATCGAGCTGCCCAGCGATATCCGCCTGCTGGACAACATCTCCACGATCACCGTCAGCTTCGATTCCTCCAAACTGGAGACCAAGACCCTGAATCTGCCCGCCGCGTGTGTGCAGGTGGTCAACCTGCCCTCCACCTATACCCTGACGGTGGAGACCGAGCGGCTGATGAACGTGACCCTTTGCGGCCCGGCGGGCGCGATGGAGGCCCTGACGCCGGAACAGGTCGTCATTGAGATCGACGCAGACGACTTCGCGGTGGCCATCGGCCAGCAGAACATCGCATGCAGACTGTATGTGCCGTCCAACGGCAAAATTTTCGCGCTGGGCAGCTATGTCATCCAGTGCAAGATCGAGAGCAACTAAAACGCAGCCCGCTCCGTCCATGCTATAGGCAGGGGGCTGCAATGAAAAAAGAAAGCAATCATCGTATGATTTTGGTAAGAGACATCAGGCTCCCCCTTTCCGCCGGGGAGCCGCAGGCCTTTGAAAAAGCGCTGCACCTGGCCCGCATCCCCCGCAGCAAAGCCGCCCATCTCGGTGTGGCAAAGCTGTCGGTGGATGCCCGCCACGGCCAGCCCAGACTGGTCTATACCGTTGCGGTAACGCTCAAGGACGAGGGTGAGGAATCTGCATTTGCAGGGGCCTCGCCCTGCGTTGCTCTCCGCAGCAGGACCGATTTTTCCGTCCGGAACGGCACCGATCCGCTGGCCCATCGGCCCATCGTCTGCGGGCTTGGCCCGGCGGGGCTGTTCGCGGCGCTGCTGCTGGCCCGGCAGGGCTACCGGCCCATCGTGCTGGAGCGCGGCCCGGCGCTGGACGAGCGGGTGAAGGCGGTGGAGCATTTTTCCGCTACCGGCGAGCTCAACGAGAACGCGAACATCCAGTTCGGCGAGGGCGGTGCAGGCACCTTTTCGGACGGCAAGCTGACCACCCGCATCGGCGATGCGCTGTGCGGCTTTGTCACCGAAGTGTTTTTGCAGCATGGTGCCCCGGCGGAGATCGCCTGGAAGCAGAAGCCGCATGTCGGCACCGACCTGCTCCGGGGCGTCATCACCTCCATCCGGAAAGAGATCGAATCTCTGGGCGGCGAGGTGCATTTCAACACGGCCCTGACCGGCTTTGTGCGGAAGGACGGCAGGCTCGTCGGCGTTCAGACCACGCAGGGCAGCTTCCCGTGCGAGGCGCTGGTGTTCGCGGTCGGCCACTCGGCGCGGGATACCTTTGAAATGCTGATGGACAGCGGCCTTGTGCTGGAGTGCAAGCCGTTCAGCGTGGGCTTCCGGGCGGAGCATCTGCAAAGTGCGATCGAAAAGAGCCTTTACCACGAGGCGGCGGGCCACCCGGCGCTGCCGCGCGGGGAATACCAGCTGTCCCAGCATGTGGGCAGCCGGTGTGTTTACACCTTCTGCATGTGTCCCGGCGGGCAGGTGGTGGCCTCGGCCAGCGAGGCGGGCCGGGTGGTGACCAACGGCATGAGCTACCACGCCCGCAGCGGCAAAAACGCCAACGCGGCGGTGGTGGTCAGCGTGGGAGCCGAGGATTTCGGCAATGACCCGCGCCGGGCCATTGCATTCCAGCGGGAGCTGGAAGCCAACGCCTATCAGGCGGGCCGCGCCGGAGGAGCCTATGCGGCCCCGGCGGAAAACGTCCGGAGTTTCCTTGAAGGCCGGGGAGAACTGCACATCGGCACGGTGGAGCCGACCTACGACCGGGGCGTCGTGGCGGCAGACCTGGGCGCTTTGCTGCCTGGGGAGCTGGCCGAGACCCTGCGGGCCGGTCTGCGGGCGTATGAACGCAAGATCGCCGGGTACACCGCGCCGGACGCGGTCCTGACCGGTCTGGAGACCCGCACCAGCAGCCCGGTGCGGCTGAAGCGGGAAGAAGATCTGGAATCGGCCCAGCTGGCAGGGTTGTACCCCTGCGGAGAAGGCGCGGGCTATGCAGGCGGCATCATGAGCGCCGCCGTGGACGGCCTGCGGGTCGCCCGCGCGATCATCGGCCGGTATCGTCCGGCAGAAGGGTGAGAAGATTTTGATGAACGATCGTGAAAACGATAGGATGAAGGAGACCGAAGGCCAGCAGGTGCAGCGGGAACTGGAAGACCAGCTGCGTGAGTTTGGCGACACCATGTCCGATGCGTTCCGCTATGGCTTCGAGGGCCGGGGCATGGAGATCGGCGACCGGGCCTGGGATGTGGGAAAAGCAGCCGTCCATGCGGCCAACTTCGGCATCTCGGAAGCGGGAAAAGCCCTCCGGAACAGCCGGAACGAATATTACAAAGCCCAGCAGGAGGCACAGAAAACCGGGCCCCGGAACGCGGGCGGGATGCCCCAGTGGGCCAGACAGATCTTTGGCCTGAAAGGGGAGCAGACCCCCGTAGACCTGCTGCGTGCAGACGGCAAAAAGCGCCAGAACGGCGGTGCAGCCCTGCTGGCCGTGGGCATCACCTTCATGGTGATCTTCGGGCTGGGGACGCTGGGCTGCCTCATGGGGTTGGGCATTATTTCGCCGGCTGACGTTGTGGTGTCGGCTACTGAGGGCGGCGGCATCCTGATGACGGGCACGGACTACGTTATGAACACCGCCTACAACGCGCTGGGCATCGTCAGCAGCGTGCTGGCCCTTGTCACGGCGGGCTTTGGCTGGATGACGGCCTGCGGTTCCGCCTGGGTGAAAGCCGGAAAGCAGCTGGGGCAGTTCGCCGATCTTGCGGATACCACCGACTACCACAAGGGCCTTTCGGTCCGGATGCTGGCCGACCTCGTCCACCAGAACCGGAAAAAAATGCTGAAGAAGCTGCAAAAATACATCCGCAAAGGCTGGCTGAACGGATGGCTGGATGAAAAAACGGAAACACTCTATCTGACGGCGGAGGATTACCGCGCCGCGCAGGAGGCCAGAGCCGCCGTGCAGGCAGAGCCGGAACCCAAGGCCGAACCGCAGGCGGAACCCCAGGAGACCCCGCTCAACCTCGAAACGACCTGCCGCTTCGCCAAAGTGCTGGCGCAGGAGCAGCAGCTCATGCAGGACGCACAGGGCGTGGAGGAGCTGGCCCACATGCAGAAGACCACCGAGGCCATCTGCGATTGGCTGGAAGCCCACCCCGAAAGCCTGCCGAAAGCACGGCGGTTCGCGGAATACTATATCCCGACCACCCTCAAGCTCCTGCACACCTACAACGATGTGCAGGGCCAGAAAGGCGATAATGCCGAGAGCATCCGCCGGGACATCGCGGGCATCCTGCATACGCTCAATCAGGCGTATGACAACCTCTACGATAATCTGCTGAGCGATGTGGCGCTGGATGTCTCCAGCGAGATCGCGGCATTGCAGGGAATGCTGGCCAACGACGGCCTGACCGGGGAGGGATTGCGATGACCTGCCGGGCATGGACCTTAAAGGAATTTGACCGCACCGCCCTCAAGGAGCTGACCGCCGCCATTGCGGAACAGAACACCGAAGAACTGGAGCAGAACGCTCTGGACGATGAACCCTGGAGCGAGCAGAAATACGCCGCCACGCTGGCGGTACAACAGAAGGAAGCGGGCCTGCTGGCGGGTGTCCTGGCTGCGCGCGGCATCACCGACCCCGCCGAGGCGCTGACCCTGCTGGCGGGCGAGGAAGAGCTGAGCGACCCCATGCTCCTGACGGACATGGACAAAGCCTGTGCCCGCATCCTCGAAGCCATCGACAAAGAACAGACCATCGTTGTTTACGGCGATTATGATGTGGACGGCGTGACGGCCACGGCCCTGCTGTACCAGCACCTCAAGGGAATGGGCGCAAATGTCAAGTGCATGCTGCCCAGCCGCGAGGGCGACGGCTACGGCCTTTCGAAAAACGCCGTGCAGTCCATCCACGACAAGGGCTGTCAGCTCATCGTCACGGTGGACAACGGCATCTCCGCGCTGGAAGAAGCCGACTTTGCGGCTTCGCTGGGCGTGGACCTCATCGTGACGGACCACCACCTGCCCCACGATACCCTGCCCCACGCAGTGGCCGTCGTGGACCCCCGCCGCGCCGACGATCACAGCCCTTTCAAGGGCCTGTGCGGCGCGGGGGTGGCCTTCAAGCTCTGTGCGGCGCTGGACGGCTGCCCGCCGGAAGAGATGCTGGACTACTGCGGCGACCTAGCCGCCGTGGGCACCGTGGCGGACGTCATGCCGCTGACAGGCGAGAACCGCACCCTCGTCAAGGCGGGCCTGAAACTGCTGCAGCAGACCGACCGGCCGGGCTTTTCGGCCCTGCTGGAAGAGGTCGGTCTGGCGGGCAGGCCCATCACGGCCGAGAACGTCAGCTATGCCATCGCGCCCCGCATCAACGCGGCGGGCCGGATGGACAACGCCGTCACCGCGCTGCAGCTCGTCCTCTGCGAGGAGGAGGAGCGCGCCGAGGAGCTGGCGCATAAGCTGAACGAGATCAATGTGGCTCGGCAGGAGACCGAGCAGGAGATCGTCCGGGCTGCGCAGGAGCAGCTGGATGCGGAACCCGCCATCCTCGAAGACCGGGTCATCCTCATCTGGGGCCGGGACTGGCACCCCGGCGTCATCGGCATCGTAGCCTCCCGGCTGGTGGAAAAGACCGGCCGCCCCGTCATCGTCGTCTCGGTGGATGAGCACGGCGAGGGCAAGGGCAGCGGCCGCAGTGTGCAGGGCTTCAACCTGCATGCCTGCATCGCCTCGTGCGAGGACATCCTGCTCCGCTTCGGTGGCCACGCCATGGCGGCGGGCCTCTCGGTGCGGGAAGAGAACCTGCACGAGCTGCGCCGCCGCCTGAACGAGTGGGCCGCGCGGGAGTGCCCCGTGCTCCTCACGCCGCCGCTGGAATGCGACCTGTCCATCCATCTGGACCGCATCACCGTGGAGTCGGTCCGGCGGCTGGAACAGCTGGCTCCCTACGGAGCCGAGAACCCCACCCCCGTTTTTGTGCTGGAAAAGGCCGTCATCGACGGCATCTACCCGGTGTCGGAGGGCAGGCACTGCCGCCTGCGCCTGCGGCAGGGCAGCGCCAGCATGTATGCCGTCTGGTTCGGGATGCACCCGGAGCAGCTGCCCTATGCCATGGGCGATGTCGTGGACGTTGCGCTGAACCTTTCGGTCTACGATGCGCCGCGCGGGGCACAGCTTTCGGGCCGCATCCTGGAGCTGCACCCGGCGGGGCTGGGCAATGCCGCCGCCGAGCAGACGGCGCTGGTGCAGGCGCTCCGGCGCGGCACCCCGCTCACGGCGGAACAGAAAGCAGCCGTGGTGCCCAAACGGAGCGATATCATCACAGTGTACCGTGAACTGCAGGCCCGGCGCTGGCACGCCGAGGATCTGCAGCCCCTGTTCGCAAAGCTGGGGGAGCAGAACACCGGAAAAATCTTAGTCGCGCTCACCGCCCTCGAACAGGTGGGGCTCATCGCGGTGCAGGAATGCGGCGGGGCAAAGTTCTGGGCACTGGTGCCCGCACAGGGCAAGAAGAATCTTGCCGACGCACCGATCTTGAAATGTCTGGAGGAAGAGTAAATGCCAGAGGGAAAAAGTATGCTGGACCCGGTCAAGCCGGAGGATTCTTATTCCGCAAAAACACACCTGCATCAGGCCGTGAGCAACCCGCCGGAAGTGGCGACGGTCGCAGCCACGGCTCTGCCTGCCAACGCCCCCGAAGGGACGCTGCCCAGTGAGGTGCGCCCGGAGATCATCACCTGGGAAAAGCTGGTGGAGGCCATCCAGGCCAGCGGCAAAGCCTACAATATGGAGATGATCCAAAAGGCGTATGATCTGGCCAACAATGCCCACAGGGGCGTCTGCCGCCGCAGCGGCGAGCCCTACATCTGCCACCCGCTGGCCGTGGCCCGGCTGGTGCTGGACCTGGGCATGGACACGGAGAGCATCGCTGCCGCCCTGCTCCACGATGTGGTCGAGGACACCCCCACCACCCTGGACGACCTGAAGGCCGCCTTTGGCGAGGAAGTGGCTCTGCTGGTGGACGGTGTCACCAAGCTGACCAAGATCCAGTTCTCCAACATCGAAGAGCTGCAGGCCGAGAACCTGCGCAAGATGCTGCTGGCTATGAGCCGCGACGTCCGCGTGATGATCATCAAGCTCTGCGACCGGCTGCACAACATGCGCACCGGCGACGCCTGGCCCGAACAGAAGCGCCGCGACAAGGCCCGCGAGACGATGGAGGTCTATGCTCCCATCGCCAACCGTCTGGGCATCCTGAATGTGAAGGAAGAGCTGGAAGACCGCAGCCTGCACTACCTGGACCCCGTGGGCTACAACGAGATCAGCAAGATGCTGAGCGAGCGCGCGGGCGAGGAGTTTCTGGCCAGCGTGTCCGGCGTCATCGAGCAGCGGCTGGAAGAGAGCGGCATCGAGGGTGCGACCATCAAGCGCCGCGTCAAGAGCATCTACGGCATCTACCGCAAGACCATCATGCAGAACAAGTCGTTTGACGAGATCTACGATATCTATGCGGTCCGCATCATTCTGGATACGCTGGCCGAGTGCTACAGCACTCTGGGCCTCATCCACGATATGTACCACCCGCTGCCCAACCGCTTCAAGGATTATATCTCCACCCCCAAACCCAACGGCTACCAGAGCCTGCACACCACCGTCATCGGGCACGAGGGCATCCCCTTCGAAGTCCAGATCCGCACCCGCAAGATGGATGAACAGGCCGAGTACGGCGTTGCGGCCCACTGGAAGTACAAAGAGGGGCTGGACGGCCACGACAAGCTCGATGAGCGTCTGGCCTGGGTCAGCCAGCTGCTGGAAAATCAGCGCGTCAGCGAGGATTCCGGCAACCTGCTGCACGACCTGAAGAGCGACCTGCTGCCGGAGGAGGTCTTCGCCTTCACCCCGAAGGGCGATGTCATCAACCTGCCCGCCGGTGCCACCTGCATCGACTTTGCCTATGCCATCCACTCTGCCGTCGGCAACCGGATGGTGGGCTGCAAGGTGAACAACCGGATGGTCCCCATCGACCACATCGTCTCCACCGGCGAGATCATCGAGGTCCTCCTCGGCCCGGCGGACAAAGGCCCCAGCCGCGATTGGCTCAAGATCGTGCGCACCAGCGAGGCCAAGAGCAAGATCCGCAACTGGTTCAAGAAGATGCGTCGGGAAGAGAACATCCAGCAGGGCCGCGATGCGCTGGCCCGCGAACTGCGCCGCGAGATGATCTTCATCCCGGACGACGAGCTGGATGATTTCATCGGCAGCTGCTGCCGCCGCCTGCGCCAGAACAACGCCGAGGAGCTGTATGCGGCCGTCGGCTACGGCGGCATCACCATCGCCAACTGCCTGCCCAAGCTGAAAGAGGAGTGGCAGAAGCTCAAGGCCGAGGAAGACAAGACCGAACAGCTGGCCAAAGTGGACCTGAGCAAGGTCCATGCCACCGACGGCGTCGTGGTGGAAGGGTTCGACAACACCCCCATCAAGTTCGCCAAGTGCTGCTCGCCGCTGCCCGGCGACCCCATCGTGGGCTTCATCACCCGCGGGTTCGGCGTCTCCATCCACAAGCAGAGCTGCGCCAACGCCATTTCCAGCATGAAGGACCCCACCAACGCCCCCCGCTGGGTCAAGGCGTACTGGGCCGACAGCGTCAAGGACAGCTACAAGGCCGGCCTTGAAATCGTGGCGCTGGACCGCAACGAACTGCTGCGGGACGTGCTGAGCGCTCTGGCCGACATCCGGGTGCCCATCTACACGATGAACGCCCGTCAGGTGGAAAACAACTGCGCCGTGGTCAGCCTGACCATCGGCATCAACAACACCGAGCATCTTAACCGGGTGGTGGCCCGCCTGTCCAAGGTCAAAGATGTGCTCAAGGTCACAAGGAGTTAAACCATGCGTGCAGTCATTCAGGCCGTTTCGTCGGCCAGTGTCCGGGTCGATGGGGGCGAGCCCCGCGCCATCGGCCCTGGCCTTGTCATCCTGCTGGGCGTCCGCGACACCGACTCGCTGGACATCGTGCCCAAACTGGCCGAAAAGTGCGCGGGCCTGCGCATCTTCAAGGATGAGAACGACAAGCTGAACCTCAGCGCAAAAGACCTTGGGTATTCGGCGCTGGTGGTCAGCCAGTTCACCCTGTATGGGGACACCCGAAAGGGCTTCCGGCCCAGTTTCATCCACGCAGCCAAAGCCCCGCTTGCAGTGGACGCCTACGAGCTGTTTCTGGCTGAAATGAACAAACAGGGCCTCCGGGAGGTCCGGCACGGAGAGTTCGGGGCGGATATGCAGGTGGCTCTGGTCAACGAGGGGCCCTGCACCATCGTCATCGACACCGACGAGTGGAAAAAGAAGGATTGAGAGGGATAACATGCAGGCATTTCATCTTCTCGGCTCTGCGCCGTTTTACACCAACAGTTTTCTGCTGCTCACCAAGGCAGGCCATGCGGTCATCATCGACCCGGCGGCCGAGGTGCAGGAGTACGATAAGATCCTGCGGGACCACGGCGCCGTGCTGACGCACATCCTGTGCACCCACGGCCACTACGACCATGTGGGCAGCGCCGGTGTGCTGAGCCGTGAGTGGGGCGCAAAGATCTGGTGCGAAGCCGCCGACTGCGCCGGGACCCAGCTCTTCCCCCTGAAGAGCGCCGATTTCGGTTATGGAGAGGGGACCAACCTTTCGGTGGATGAGCTGACCTTCACCGCATGGCACACCCCCGGCCACACCGAGGGCAGCGTGGTGCTGCTGTGCAGCGAGTATCTCTTTGTGGGCGATACGGTCTTTCAGGGTAGCATCGGCCGCACCGACCTCGAAGGCGGCAGCGACCGCAAGCTGGAGGCGAGCCTGCGCAAGTTCGCGGGCCTGCCCATCCCCAAAGAGACCCAGCTCCTGCCCGGCCACGGGGATTTCTCGACCTATGGCGAGGAGCTGGAGACCAACTACTATATCAAAGCCGCACTGCGGAACGCATAAAAAGGCAGGAACACATGAAGATCTATATCACAGGGCTTGCTTCCGGCTACGAGGTCGAGCATCTGGTCCGGCTGTTTTACCCAATGGCACCGCTCACCCTGACTCCGCCTGAAGCCGGGGAGGACTGCGTGTGGGCCGAGCGGAAGCCGAACGGTCTGCTGGCGCTGGTGCGGGAGCACGGCGGGCAGGAGGCCGTCTCCGCCCCGCTGCCGGGGCCGGACGGCGAGACCGAAGCCTTTGCTCTTGCCAGCCTGACCTATGACCTGCTGCGCCGCTGGACGGGCATCCGCCCGCCCTGGGGCAAGATGACCGGTGTGCGCCCGGTCCGACTCATCCACGACAAGCGCGCTGCCGGTTGGAGCGAAGCGGAGATCGACCGCTTTTTCCTGGGCCGGTTCGACTGCTCGGAGCAGAAATACCAGATGGCGAGAGCCATTGCCGATCTGCAGGAGCCGATCCTGCGCCTGGGCAGCGAGCCGAAGACCTACAGCCTGTACATCGGCATCCCGTTCTGCCCCTCCCGGTGCAGCTATTGCAGCTTCGTCAGCTGCAATCTCGACCGGGACCGCAAGCTGGTGCAGCCCTATGTGGACTGCCTTTGCCGCGAGGTGGAGGAGATCCGGGCGCAGGCGGAGCAGGCCGGGCTGAAGCTGTGCAGTATCTACATCGGCGGCGGCACGCCCACCAGCCTTTCGGCAGACCAGCTCCGCCAGCTGATGGGCACCGTGCGGCAGTGCTTTGACCTTTCCCGCGTCGTGGAATACACGGTGGAGGCAGGCCGCCCCGACTGCACCGACGCCGAAAAGCTGGCCGTCATCAAGGAGTATGGGGCGACCCGCATCTCCATCAACCCCCAGACCTTTTCGGACGAGGTGCTGGCCGGCATCGGCCGCCGGCACTCGGCGCAGGACATCCTGGACTGCTTTGCCGACGCCCGGAAGGCGGGCCACGACGACATCAACATGGACCTCATCGCGGGCCTGCCCGGCGACACCGTGGAGGGCTTTGAGCGCAGCCTGCGGCAGGCCATCGCGCTCGACCCGGAGAACATCACCGTCCACACCCTGACCCTCAAGCGGGCCTCCCGCATCGTCATCGAGGACCAGAAGGAGAACGACTACGCCGATGTGGCCGCCATGCTGGAACGCTGCCATCTGCTGGCAGAGGCGGGCTATCGGCCCTACTACCTCTACCGCCAGAAGAACACCCTGCAAAATCTGGAAAACGTGGGCTGGTGCAAGCCGGGCCACGAGGGATATTACAACATCTATATCATGGAGGAAGTCCAGACTATCCTTTCCGCAGGCGCGGGCGGCAGCACCAAGCTGGTGGCCGACGGCGGAAAACGGATGCAGCGCATCTTCAACTTTAAGTATCCGACCGAGTACATCCAGCGCTTTGCGGAGGTTCTGGAACGGAAAAAAGGAGTGGCTGATTTTTATGATCACGATTTGGGTCCCGAAACGCCTGGTGGAGATCGACCTTTATAACATTGCCGCCCGCAGCCCGGAAGCGCTGGCGGAGATGAGCGAGCGCAGCTACCGCGAGCGGGTCCGCTACGCGGCCGAAAAAGTCCGCTTTTCCGGCACTAAGATCGTCATGCTCACCGGCCCGTCGGCCAGCGGCAAGACCACCTCGGCCCACAAGCTGGCCGAAGAACTCATCCGGCAGGGCACACCTGCCCATGTGGTCAGTCTGGACAATTTCTTCCGGGGCGCGGAGTTCTACCCCCGGATGCCGGACGGTACACTGGACTACGAGAACCCCGACACCATGGATCTGCCCCTCATCCGGCAGTGCCTCCGCGAGCTGAGCGAGACGGGAAAGACCGTGCTGCCGATCTACGATTTCACCAGCGAGAAGCGCTCGGATGCGACCGAACCCGTGGACCTGCAGGGCGGCGTCTGCATCGTGGAGGGCATCCATGCTCTCAACCCGGAGCTGACCAGCCTTGTGCCCGGTGAGGAAGTCTACCGCATCTATGCCGGTCTGCGGGAGGAATACTGCATCGACGGCCGCCGGGTCATCAACACCCAGGACATCCGCCTGTGCCGCCGCACCCTGCGCGATGCCGCCGCCCGCGGCCGCAGCCCCGAAAAGACCCTTGCCATGTGGGACCGCGTCCTGGACGGCGAGACCCGGTATATCAAGGGCTTCAAGACCACGGCGGACTTCCTGCTGGACACTTCCTTCACCTACGAGATGGGCCTCATCGCCCAGCTGCTGCAAAAGGTGCGCCGCCAGTTCGTGCTGGAAGGTCACAATGCCGAGCTGTGGGACGAGACGGCCCGCCGGTTCGAGCATGTGGCCCCCCTGCCGCTGGACCTGCTGCCTGCCGACAGTATGCTGCGGGAGTTCTACGGCAGCGAGGCGAACTGACGAAGGGCTGTCCGGAGTTTGTGTAAATGCGAAAAATCTGTTTCCAAATCCGCACGAAACTGTAAAACTTGCGGCAAATTCGTTGCAATCAGAGGTGGAGTGCGCTATAATGAAACCATCATCCGAAAGCACAGGAGGGGAAGTACCCTTCCGCTGAGAGAGGTGTCTGTTATGGATTTCAACAAGATCAAGGAAATGGGTCTGGAATATGCCGAAAAAGGCAAAAACGCAGCAATGGATCTGGCCGAGCGCGGCAAGACGCAGGCAAAGATCGTGAACGAGCAGACCAAGCTCGCCCGCGCACAGCGCCAGCTGGGTGCGCTGGTGTACAGTCTGGCCAAGGGCAACGAGGAGAACCAGCCCCTTGTGGATAAGTACATCGAGATGATCGATGCCATCGAAAAAGATCTGACCGCTCTGCGTGAGAGCATCGGGACGCCCGCAGCGGAAGCTGCCCCGGAACCCGAAGCACCGGCGGACAGCGTGACCATCGAGTTCCCCACCGACGCACAGCCTGCTGCGGAGGAAAAGAAGACCTGCCCGCAGTGCGGCGCTCCGGTCTCGGACGATGCACTGTTCTGCAACAAGTGCGGCGCGCAGCTGTGACCTGAAATTGAAACAGCCCGGAGCGGGCGGTGTCCGTGCGGGATACCGCCCGTTTTTGTACCAAAGTGTGAAAAATCTGGAAACATTTGGAGCGAAAAACCGGAAAATGCGCTTGTCCCCTTGAAAAATGGCGGATTCTGCGATACAATAAAGCCCTACTTTTGGAGCAGAAGGGAGCGTTTGCCCATGCTGGACTGGCCGGAGCGGGAGCACTATACGGCAGAGGACCTCATCGAGATCCTCCGCATCCTGCGCGACCCCGAAACAGGCTGTCCGTGGGACAAGGTGCAGACGCACCAGTCCATCCGGAAAAATTTTCTGGAGGAAACGTATGAGGCACTGGAAGCCCTGGATGCCGACGACCCCGCGATGCTGCGGGAAGAGCTGGGCGATGTGCTGATGCAGGTAGCCTTCCATGCCGTCATGGAGGAGGAGCGGGGCCGGTTCGATTTTGAACAGGTCTGCCGTGAGGTGTGCGAGAAGCTGGTGTTCCGTCACCCGAACATCTTTGCCTCCTCTGCGGCGGAAAATGCCGGTATAAACAGCTGGGATGCGCTCAAAAATAAGGAAAAGGGACGCCGGACGCTGGCCGATGAGCTGGGCACCGTACCGGCCACCCTGCCTGCTTTGATGTATGCTCAGAAACTGCAGAAGCGCGCCGCAGGCCATGGCCTCGGTGCAGTGGACCAGGAATGCGCGGCTGCTGCCCTGCGGGCGGCAGAACAGAACTGGGACGCCGCTGCACCGGAGGATGCCGCCGCACGGGCGGGAGAGCTGCTGTTCGCAGCGGTCAACGCCATCCGGCTGGCCGGTGTGGATGCCGAAGAAGCACTGACCTTTGCCTCGAAGCGGTTTCGGGACGAGCTGCTGGCCCCACAGGCGGGAGCGAACGGGTATCAGGCCGAAACGCCTGCTCCGATAGATAGAAAATGATGAGTACAAATTTTGTGGAGGTTTTACTATTATGACCAAGACTGATCTGATCGCACAGGTTGCGGCAAACACCGAAATGAGCAAGAAGAGCGCTGAGCTGGCTGTCAACGCTGCATTCGAGGCACTGGGTAAGGCCATGGCAGAGGGTGAGAAGATCACCATCTCCGGCTTCGGTACCTTCGAGATCCGTGAGCGCGCCGAGCGTCAGGGCATCAACCCCCGCACCCGCGAGCCCATCACCATCGCTGCTTCCCGCAGCATCGTGTTCAAGCCGGGCAAGGCTCTGAAGGACACCCTGTAAGAGAGAACCCACTGCCGCCGGAACCGTTTGGCCCGGCGGCTTTTTATATGGAGGTTTCCCATGCGATTGGACAAATACCTGAAAGTTTCGCGGCTCATCAAGCGCCGCACCGTGGCAAACGAGGTGGCCGATGCAGGCCGCATCCTCATCAACGGCAAGGTCGCCAAGGCCAGCCAGGCCGTCAAGGCGGGCGACCTCATCGAGGTCACCTTCGGCAACCGCCCCATCAAAGTCCGCGTGCTCTCCGATGTGGAGCCACGCACCAAGGATGTCGCGCGGGAGATGTACGAGATCCTTTCGGAATAAGACTGAAACGTGTATTCGATATGGGTCTGCACAAAACCGCCCGATGAATTTCAGAATACGCTCACGCGGTATTCAATTGTAGGCGGTATAGAGCAAAAGAGCTCATCGGAAGAATGTTTCCATTCGGAGCTGTTCCGAAATCTGGAACAGGAAGTCAAATAACGAATAACGGCACCCTGCCCTTCATACAGTGAGAAAAAGGGGAGTTGTGCCATGAACAAGACCGCCGAAAAAACGCCCGCTCCGCCCCACGACCTGATTCTGGAAGGCCGCAGCAAACTGACGGTGACCGGTGTGAAGCGGGTGCTGCGGTGCGATGCCGACAGCGCCGCGATGGAAACGGGCAAAGGGGTGCTGCACCTGACGGGAGCCGAGCTGAACGTGACCAGCCTCGACCTGGAGAGCGGGGAGGTGCGCCTGACCGGCCGCATCGACGCGCTGGAATATACGGCCGAGCGGACGCCGGGCGGCCTGCTGCGCCGTCTGCTGCGCTGATGGCCCCGGCACTTCCGGCGGGGCTCATCGGGCGGGAGGCGGCAGCCTGCGTTCTGCTGGGGGCCGTTCTGGGCGGGGCAAGGGCGCTGTTCCCGGAAAAAGGCCGGGGAGCCTTTCTGCCAGACGTGCTGCTCGTAGGGGCGCTGCTGCTGGGGCTGCAGTCCTATGCGGCGTCGCTGAGCTTCGGCGGGGTGCTGCGGTGGTATCAGCTGGCGGCGGCCGTCTTTGGCGCGTGGGCGGCAGAACGTGTGCTGCGCGGGCCGGTGCGGGGTGTGTTCTTTGTGCTGGGGCTTCCGCTGCAAGGGGCCCGGCGGCTCCTCGCGCCGGTGCTGCTGGCCCGAAAAGTGCGTTCAAAACGTGCCAAAGAACGCCGGAACGCAAAAAGGAACGCAAAAAAACAAAAAAAGAACTTGCCAAGACCACAGCGGATGTTGTATAATTCTAACGTATCAAAGTAAGACCACAGGCGCATCGGGCCTGCTGATTTCAGGGGGCACTGAGTTATGACGAATCCGAGCCGCAAAAAACGCAGAAAGAACACGGTGCTGCGCACGGTGTTCCGGCTGTTCTTTCTTTTGCTGCTGCTGAGTATGCTGGCAGCATACATCTCCAATCAGGTGGCCATCAGCTCCAAACGTGCCGAGCTGCAGACTCTGAACGAGCAGATCGAACAGCAGCAGACCAAAAACGAGGAGCTGCAGCGCATCCTCAGCGGCGATGCGGATGACGTGACCGAATGGGTCGCCCGTGATTCTTACAACTACGCCGCCCCCAACGAGCGCATCTTTGTGGATGTGACCGGCAACTGAGGGCGGGTCCTCCGGGAGGGTCTGCGGCCCGCCCCGGAACAGCCACCCAAAAAGAGAGCAAGGAGTATTGAGTTTTGGCGATTGAGGTAGGGAACGTATTTGAAGGCCGTGTGACCGGCGTGAAGCCGTTCGGCGCATTTGTTGCGCTGCCGGAGGGCCGGGTGGGCATGGTCCACATTTCCGAAGTGTCCAATGAATATGTGCAGGACATCAACACCGTCCTGCACGACGGCGATACCGTGAAGGTGCAGGTCATCCAGGTGGCACCGGATGGCAAGATCGCATTGTCCATCAAGCGGCTGCTGCCGCGCCCGGCCCGCACGGACCGCGGCCCCCGCCCCGGCGGCCCGCGCAGCGGTGCCCCGCGTGAGGGCGGACATTTTGGTGGTTCCCGCGGCGGCGGACGCCCCCCGCGTGAGGGCGGCAGAGGCCCGGCCCGCGAGGCTGCGCCCCGTGTCTGGCAGCCCAAGGCGCCCGCCCGAAGCGACAACCTGAGCTTTGAGGATATGATGAGCCGCTTCAAGAGCCAGAGCGAAGAGAAGATGGCCGACCTGGACCACGAGACCAACAACCGCCGTGGCGGCGGTTATGCCCCGCGCTCCCGCCGCGGCCGCTGAACCCAATGAACTGATCGGGCCTGTCCCCAGCCGGGACGGGCCTGTTTTTGTGAACTGCGCCCCGGCGCAAGAAAGGAACGCTAAATGTCTGCAAAATTTGAACTGATCGCGCCCTGCTTCTTCGGCTGCGAGTCCACGGCCAACTTCGAGCTGCGCCGCATCGGCGCGGAGAACATCCGGGTCAGCGATGGCCGTCTGACCTTTGAGGGTGGTGCGGAGATGATCGCAGCCGCAAACCTCAACCTGCGCACCGTTGAGCGCGTCATGCTGCTGCTGAACACCTACCCGGCCTCCACCTTCGATGAGCTGTTCGATGGCGTGTACGCCATCCCCTGGGAGGAGCTGCTCCCCGCCGATGCGGCCTTCCCCGTCGCCGGTTCGTCCCTGAACAGCCAGCTGACCAGTGTGCCCGCCTGCCAGAGCATCATCAAGAAGGCTGTGGTCAAGCGGCTGATGACCAAGCACCACACCTCCGTTCTGCCGGAGACCGGCGCGGAGTATAAGATCCGCTTCATGCTGCGCAAGAACGTCTGCGAGATCATGCTGGACACCACCGGCGACGGTCTGCACAAGCGCGGTTACCGCCGCAACGCCATGGAGGCCCCCATCCGCGAGACGCTGGCGGCGACTATCGCCGACCTGGGCCGTGTCCGCCGCGACAGCCTTGTGGAAGACCCCTTCTGCGGCAGCGGCACCCTGCTCATCGAAGCAGCCCAGAAGGCCATGAACATCGCCCCCGGCCTGAAGCGCCGCTTTGCTGCCGAGCGGTACAGCTTCGTGCCCGCGTCCATCTGGGCGGAGCAGCGCCAGAAGGCTCTGGCCGAATCCAAGCTGGATGTCGGTTTTGAGGCCTTCGGTTACGACATCGACCCCGCCGCCGTGGCGCTGGCCAACGCCAACGCCAAGCTGGCCGGTGTGGAAAAGCGCTGCCACTTCGAGGTGGCCGATGTGGCAGCCTTTGAGGCCAGACCCGAAGCCATCGTCCTGACCAACCCTCCGTACGGCGAGCGGATGAGCACCATCGAGGGGGCCGCTCAGCTGGCCCGGACGCTGGGCCGCCAGATGGAAGCCCACCCCTGTGCAGGCGTCTACGCCATCACCGCCGACATGGAGTTCGAGAGCCATTACGGCAAGCGGGCCAACAAGCGCCGCAAGATGTACAACGGCATGATCCCCTGCCAGCTGTATATGTACTACGAGGCCCCGAAGTTTGAGCACAAGGCCAAGCCCATGCCCAAACAGGGCTTTGACGGCAAGCGTTCCACCGGCCGTTTCGAGAAAAAATAAGCAAAAGTAATACTTTGCAGCCGCACCGAACGGGAAAGTTTGGTGCGGCTGTTGCTTTTCCGGGGCAGACAAGGTGCGAATCTTTTACATTTCGTCAGTTGCATCCAAGACCGAAAAAAGGTATACTTGTACTATTGTAAGAACATGCAGCGCGAGGCTGCTGGAAAGGGAGGACTGCAATGGAAGGGCGCATGAGACCCTATCTTCCGGAGCTTACCATCCGCGATTATAACACCTATCGGTGGTATCTGCGGGGGGTGCGCTGGCAGATGAGCCGCAGCTACGGGTTCTACTCCTGTCGGCTGCTGCAACACAACGGTGTGCTGTTCGCGCTTCTGGCGGACAGCCTGGCCGGCCGGCCAGCCACCTGCGTCAACCAGCGCCTGCCTGGTACGCTCTGCTACAGGCAGATGATGTGCCAGACCCAGGGCATCCGCCTGGCGGCACAGGTGGAAGTGATGATGGGCTGGCATAAGCTGCAGGACCGCCGCTGGGACGAGCTGCCGCTCCGGAGCCAGCTGTTCCGCGCGGTGGATCACGCTCTCCTGCGCCGCGCCTACGAAAAGGCCGTGAACGAAAACCCTGCGCTGGAACGTCTGTTTGGGCAGGAACAGGCCCAGGCCGTGGTCCAGATGAACCTGAACGCAAAGAACTACAGCGTGGCGGCTGAGCCGATGAGCAACATCTACGGTGCGCTCTACTCCACCCTCGCCACCGATGACCCCAGCCAGCGCAAGAGCATGCGCTACATCGGCAGCTGCATCGGGCGGGTGTTTTATCTGCTGGATAAGGCCAGCCGGGTGGAAGAGGACCGCAAGGTGGGCCGGTACAATGTGTTTCTGGTCAATGGCATCAATGAGAAGGATGCCGCCATGGAAAATGCCCGGCGGCAGGCGCTGGCCGCAGCGAACGACCTGGTCCGCGCCTACGGGATGCTGGACGTCAAGCTGAACAAGTCACTCATCGACAACATCATGATCCTCGGCCTGCGCCATGCGGTGGACCCGCTGGATGCCGAGAACCAGCCGGTGCGCTGGGAGCTGCCGTGAAGGGCCGCAGCAGCTGGGCCATGGCCTACTGCGGCATGGCGGCGGCACTGAGCGTCGCGCTGATGCTGCTGGGGGCCGTGGTGCCGGTGCTGATGTTCATTGCACCGGCCGCAGCCAGCCTGCTCATCGCTACGGTCTGCATGGAGTGCGGCATGAAGATGGCCCTTACGGCCTACGGCGCGGTGAGCCTGCTCAGCCTGCTGTTCGTGCCGGACAAAGAGGTGGCCCTCGTCTTCGTCTTTCTGCTGGGGTACTACCCGCTGGTCAAGCCGAAGTTCGAACGCATCCGCCCGAAGCTGCTGCGGGGCGTGTGCAAGCTGCTGCTCTGCAATGGGGCACTGGCGGCGATGTACGGGCTGGTGCTGCTGCTCGTTCCGGCGGGCAGCATCTCGCAGGAGTTGCGCACCACAGCGTGGGTCGTCTCACTGAGTACACTGGCCATGGGCAATGTGGCCTTTCTGCTCTACGACCGGGCCATTCATAATCTGTTGCAGGTCTACCGCCTGGTCTGGCAGCCAAGGCTGCATAAGATGCTGGGGAGGTGACCCTCTCAGGCAAAGCCATCAGGCTTTGCCAGCTCTCCCAAAGGGAGAGCCATTGGCAGGCCGGTTTTGGTCGTGCTGGATGAGAAAAATATTGTGTTGTGAAAAGCATCCGGGCTCCGCGACCGAGGTCAGCAACAGCTGCCAGGGAGAGCGGGGGCTGCTGCTTTACGACAGAACAGACCCATACGAACAGCAGGAGCTGCCCGAAATGCCAAGGGCTCCCCCTTTGGGGGAGCTGGCGAGCGCAGCGAGACTGAGAGGGCATCGAAAGAAGGAATGCGGACTTTTTGTTGACACAAAGCGCCGGGCCACGCGGGTGACAGCCGTGAGGGTGACGAGGAGAGGAATCATCGAACGATTCGGCGGATGTTTCTCCGGTCGAACAGGCTATACCGATCGCAGCAAGGGGCAAAAAGCGGCAGCAATACCGTAACAGATCCCCTTTCACGCAAGCCATACAAGAACATAAACTGGAAGAGAAGCTGACAGCTGTTCTGTGCGCATGTTGAGCGCCGGGCTGTCGGTCTGGAGGTATTTTGTATGTGTGGCATTGTTGGTTATGTTGGCAAACGCAACGCGCAGAACGTTCTGCTGGATGGTCTGGAAAAGCTGGAGTACCGCGGTTATGACTCCGCCGGTGTCGCGCTGGCACTGGACGGCGGCATCCGCGTGGTCAAGAGCAAGGGCCGCCTGGCCGAGCTGCGCAAAAAGCTGGAATTGCAGGCCCTGGCCGAGAGCGGCTGCGGCATCGGCCATACCCGCTGGGCCACCCACGGCGAACCCAGCGATGTGAACAGCCATCCGCATTCGACGCCGCGTGTGAGCATCGTGCACAACGGCATCATTGAAAATTACGGCATCTTGAAGGAGCGGCTCATCGCGAAGGGCTACACCTTTGAGAGCGAGACCGACACCGAAGTGCTGGTCAAGCTCATCGACAGCTGCTACGAGGGCGAGCCGCTGCAGGCCATCCACGAGGCTTTGAGCATGGTGCGCGGCAGCTACGCGCTGGCCGTGCTCTTCCGGGATTTCCCGGATACCGTCTTTGCCGTCAAGCGGGAGAGCCCGCTCATCGTCGGCTGGGGCGAAGGGGAAAACTTTGTGGCGTCGGATATCCCGGCCCTGCTCAAGTATACCCGCCGGTACAGTGTTCTCGAAGAAGGCGACCTTGCCGTCGTGACGCGGGAGGGCATCCGCTTCTACAACGAGTTCGCCGAGCCGGTGGAGCGGGAGATCCTGACCGCCGATTGGGACATGGAAGCGGCGGAGAAGGGCGGTTATCCGCACTTTATGCTCAAGGAGATCAACGAACAGCCCGCCGCCATCACGGCAACGGTCAGCCCCCGCGTGGAGAACGGCCTGCCCGACCTGCGCATCCCGGAGCTGTCGGATGAAAAGCTGCGGGGCATCGGCACCATCCATCTGGTGGCCTGCGGCACGGCCATGCACGCGGGCATGGTGGGCAAGTCGGCCATCGAAGCGCTGGCCCGCGTCCCCGCCGAAGTGGACATCGCCAGCGAGTTCCGTTACCGCGACCCCATCCTGAACAAAAACGATCTGGTCATCATCATCAGCCAGTCGGGTGAGACCAGCGACACACTGGCGGCTCTCAAGCTGGCAAAGAGCCGGGGTGTGCCGGTGCTGGCCATCGTCAACGTGGTGGGCAGCTCCATTGCCCGCGCGGCAGACTATGTGCTCTATACCTATGCCGGGCCGGAGATCGCGGTGGCCTCCACCAAGGCTTACATGGTGCAGATGTGTGTGCTGTACCTCTTTGCGCTGCGGCTGGCCTATGCGCGCGGTGCCCAGAGCGAGGCCGAGACCCGCCGCCTGACCGCAGAGCTTCTCCGCGCCAGCGAGGTCATCAAGCCCCGCCTGGCCGACTGCGAACAGATCAAATACCTGGCCAGCCGGTTTGTCAACACCCAGAGCTGCTTTTTCATCGGGCGCGGGTTCGATTATTCGCTTTCGCTGGAAGGCAGCCTGAAGCTGAAGGAGATCAGCTACGTCCACTCGGACGCCTACGCCGCCGGTGAGCTCAAGCACGGCACCATCAGCCTCATCACGGACGGTGTGCCGGTCATCGCGCTGGCCACCCAGAAAAAGGTCTACGAAAAGACCATCTCCAACGCCAAGGAGACCAAGAGCCGGGGCGCGAAGGTCCTGCTCTTCACGACGAAAGACGCCGTGGTGCCGGACGGTGTGGCAGACTATGTCGTCCGTCTGGACGATTACGACGACCTGCTCATGCCGCTGCAGCTCATCGTGCCGCTGCAGCTGTTCGCCTACTATATGGCTGTGCTGCGTGGCTGCGACGTGGATAAGCCCCGCAACCTGGCCAAGAGCGTGACCGTGGAATAAAAACAGACGCCTCCGGATGGAGTGTGCCCCTCCCATGGAACCGGGAGAGCGCGCAGACCGTCCAGAGGCGTTTTGAATGGACAGCAAACAAGGCCGTTCCCGTGCATTGTGCAGGGGAGCGGCCTTGCGTGTTTCAGCCTATTTCCACCCTCTCGCGGTGGGGTCCAGCATTTCGGCGGCAGAGTAGACCAGCGCGTTGCAGATGGCGGCGGCGACGTTGCTGCCGCCCTTGCGGCCCATGGCGGCGATGGCGGGGACGCCGTGGGCTTCGCAGGCGGCGAAGAGGATCTCTTTGCTCTCCACCACGTTCACAAAACCGACCGGCACCCCGATGACGAGCGCAGGCCGCAGCCCGGCCTCGATCTCTTCGGCGATGGTCAGAAGCGCCGTGGGGGCATTGCCGACGGCCAGGATGGCACCCGGATGCTCCTGCGCGGCCCGGTGCATGGAGGCCACGGCACGGGTGGTCCCGGCGGTCTTGGCGGCGGCGGCGACCTCCGGGTCGGCCATGTAGCAGAGCGCCGCGCTGCCCACTTTGGCAAGGCCGGGCCGTGTGATGCCGGCCAGCGCCATGTTGGTGTCGGTGACGATGGGCGTCCCGGCCCGCAGGGCGGCGACTCCGGCGGCGACAGCACCCGGCGTGAAGCGCAGATTCCGGGCGTAATCGAAATCCGCCGTGGTGTGGATGACCCGCTTGACCACCGCAGCCGTTTCCGGCGGCGGGGTCAGGCCCAGAGCTTCCAGCTCGGCGGTGATGATGGAAAGGCTCGTCCGCTCGATGTCGGCGGGGAGATGATGCTGCGGTGTCATGTGCGGCTCCTTCCGTTCAGGCCCATTGCGGCGTAGAGTGCATCCAGATCCAGAGCGCTGCGTACCCCGTCGGCCAGCCGGTCGAACTGCTGCTGGCGGTATTGCTCCATCGGGATGAGCGCAGCACTTTCGGGGCGGATGCCCTTTCGTTTGCACAAAAATTCTACGAGTTTTTCGGTCAGTTCGCCGGTGTCAAAAAGGCCGTGCAGATAGGTGCCGAAAACATCGCCCTGCACACAGCCTTCGGGGTGGCCATCGGCCTGGGTGCAGAAGGGGAGGCCCTGCACCTCGGTGCGGCCGGTGTGGATCTCATAGCCCGTCAGCGCGGCCCCGGCAAACGGCCCGGCCGCGGCGGTGGCGTGGGTCTGGGTGCGGCGTTTTTGCGCAGTAAAGACGGTGCGGGTGGGCAGCAGACCCAGCCCGCGCAGGGTCTGCGGACGGCCGCTCTCGCTGCCCATGGGGTCAGCCAGCGTTTTGCCCAGCATCTGATACCCGCCGCAGACGCCGAAGACCGGGGTGCCCCGCGCAGCCAGCTTGAGCAGGGCCGGTTCCAGACCGGACTGCCGCAGCCAGAGCAGGTCGTCGATGGTGTTCTTGGTGCCGGGCAGCAGGATCAGGTCGGGTGTGCCGAGGGTGCGCGCGTTTTGTACATACCGCACACCGAGCAGCGGGTGCTGCTCCAGCGGCATGAAATCGGTGAAGTTCGAGATGTGGGGCAGCCGGACGATGGCGAGGTCCAGCGGCTTGACCGCTTTGTCGGCATCCAGCCGTTCGGAGAGCGAATCCTCGTCCTCGATGTCCACCTTCAGGTAGGGCACGACGCCCAGCACCGGCAGATGAGTCTTCTCTTCCAGCATGGCAAGGCCGGGGCGCAGGATCTCGACGTCGCCCCGGAATTTGTTGATGATGAGCCCTTTGATGCGGGCACGTTCGTCCGGCTCCAGCAGCGCTACGGTGCCGTACAGCTGGGCAAAAACGCCGCCCCGGTCGATGTCGCCCGCCAGAAGCACTGGTGCGTCCACAAGCCGGGCGAGGCCCATGTTCACGATGTCGTCGGCCTTCAGGTTGATCTCGGCGGGGCTACCGGCCCCCTCGATGACGATGATGTCCACATCCTCGGCCAGGCTATTGTAGGCGGCGAGAATGTCCGGAATGAGGGATTTTTTCATCTTGAAGTAGACGGCGGCGGGCATCTGGCCCCGCACCTCGCCGTTCACGATGACCTGACTGCCCACATCGCTGCTGGGCTTGAGGAGGATGGGGTTCATCCGGACATCCGGCTCGATGCCGGCTGCCTGGGCCTGCACCACCTGCGCCCGGCCCATTTCAAGCCCGTCGCGGGTGACGAAGCTGTTCAGCGCCATGTTCTGGCTCTTGAAGGGGGCCACGCGGTAGCCGTCCTGCGCAAAAATGCGGCAGAGGGCCGCGCACAGCAGGCTTTTGCCCGCGCCGCTCATCGTGCCCTGGACCATGATGCACCGGGCTTTGCTCATGAAAACACCTCCGAAAGGGTCTGGAGCAGCTGCTCGTTTTCCGCCGCCGTGCGCACGGCGGTGCGGTACCAGCTGCCGTCAAGGCCCGGATAATTTGCGCAGCTGCGCAGAACGACGCCCTTCTGCCGCAGGGTCTCGCCCAGCGTTTCGGGGCCTTGGAACAACAGATAATTGGCGCGCCCATCCAACACCCGCAGCCCCAGAGCCCGCAGGCCGGAGGCCAGCAGGGACCGCTGCGCCGCGATGAGGGCGCGGACCTGCTCCACGTAGGCGGTCTCGTCCAGTGCGGCCAGCCCCGCCGCCTGCGCCAGGCTGGAAACAGCCCAGGGCTGGCCGGTGTGCTGCATGGCGTCCAGCAGGGCCGTGTCCGCGCTCAGAGCGTACCCCAGCCGGACGCCTGCCATGCCATACAGTTTGGTGAAGGCTTTCAGGATCAGAAGATCGCCGCTGCCCAGCAGCGGCTTTGCGGTCAGCTGCGCATGGTCGGGCAGAAAATCGAGGAAACATTCGTCCAGCACGAGCAGCGCCCCGCAGGCGGTGCAGCGCTGCAGGATGCGGGCCACGAAGTCCGGCGGGGTGAGCTGGCCGGTGGGGTTGTTGGGCTGGCAGAGGAAGACGAGGTCCACCCGGTCGTCGATGGCGGAGAGGAACGCTTCCGGCACCGCAAAATCGTCTGCCGCCTGCAAGATGAAGCGCTCCACCGTGCAGCCGACGGTTTCGAGTGCGGCTGCATATTCGGCGAACGTGGGGGCGGTGACCAGCGCCCGGCGGGGCTTTCTGGCCCACACCAGCCGGAAGATGAGGTCGGCCGCGCCGTTGCCGCAGAGGATGTGGTCTGCGGGCACACCCTCGTGCAGGGCGAGCTTTGCCCGCAGTTCCCGGCAGAGCGGGTCCGGGTAGCGGTCTGCGGTGGGGAGTGCCGCCGTGATGGCCTTTGCCACCCCCTCCGGCAGCCCCAGCGGGCTCACGTTGGCCGAAAAGTCCAGCGCATCCCGCCCGAACTGTGCCCGGTATCCGGCCCAGTCGCCGCCGTGTACCAATTGTTCCATGGGTCGTCTCCTTACATGAATCTACAGACCGCCAGCCGGATTGCCAGCCCGATGGCCAGTG
Source organism: Faecalibacterium prausnitzii (assembly GCF_019967995.1). Classification (NCBI taxonomy): domain Bacteria; kingdom Bacillati; phylum Bacillota; class Clostridia; order Eubacteriales; family Oscillospiraceae; genus Faecalibacterium; species Faecalibacterium prausnitzii. The sequence continues at coordinate 1,911,329 of NZ_CP065377.1, read as the reverse complement.
CCAGCAGGCTTTCGGCATACATCATCCGGTTGGCGCGGCGGATGTCCTCCGGCTCAATGGGCCGCAGAGGGTCGCCGATGGTGGGTTTGTCATAATATTCGCCAAAGTAGCAGGCGGGCCCCGCCAGCTGGACGCCCAAAGCCCCGGCGCAGGCGCTTTCGGTCTGGGCGCTGTTGGGGCTGGCATGGTTCCGGCGGTCCCGCCGCCAGATCTTCCACGCGCCCGAAGCGCTGTTCCCGGTAAGCGCCGCCGCAGCGGCCCAGAGCAGCCCGGCGATCCGGCTGGGCAGATAGTTCGCCGCATCGTCCAGTTTGGCGGCGGCGCGGCCGAAATAAAGATACGTCTCGTTTTTGTAGCCGAGCATGCTGTCCATCGTGTTGATGGCCTTGTAGGTCAGGGCCAGCGGGGCACCGCCCAGCAGCATATAGAGCAGCGGCGCGATGACGCCGTCGCTGGCGTTTTCGGCTACGGTCTCCACGGCGGCTTTGGTCACGCCCTCCAGCGTCAAATTCTGGGTGTCCCGCCCCACGATGCGGCTCACGGCCCGGCGGGCGGCGGGCAGGTCCGGCTTGATAAGCTCCCGGTAGACGCGGGTGCTCTCCTGCGCCAGCCCCTTTGCGGCCAGCGCCTGCCCGCACCAGAACATCTGCACGGCCAGCCCCAGCCAGGAGCTGAGCGCTGCGGCCCCCAGGCAGACGAGGCTCGTCAGCAGGAAGGTGCCCACCGGCAGGCAGAACGCCAGAATGGCACCGCCCAGCAGTTCACCCTGCGGCGTCCGGGGCAGGCGGGCCCGCAGCCGCCGTTCCAGCGCCGAGATGGCCCTGCCCATGTACACCACGGGGTGGGGGAGCCACGCGGGGTCGCCAAAGAGAAGATCCAGCACGAACCCACCCAAAACGGCTGCTCCGATCATTCTGCCGCCTCCTTTGTGTATTGCACGGTGCGCGCGAGGTGGAGCACCCGCTGTTCGGCCCAGTCGCGGGCATCCAGCAGATAGCCGCCCGCATTCGGGGCGCACCAGTGGTAGTAATCTGCATGGGGCAGCGCATAGCGCTCCATAGCGGCCATCTGGGTGCCGCCGTGGGCCAGAATGACGAGGGTCTCCTCGCCGTCGGCAAGGGCCTGGTCCACCAGTGCGGAGAACGCCTTGCAGACCCGCTCGGAGAAGACCGCCTTCGTCTCACCGTCGGGGCAGGGGCTTTCGCAGTTGGCGTTCACCCAGGCGAGGTAATCCGGGTCGTGCTCCATCTCGATGAAATTCCGCCCCTCAAAGCTGCCAAAGCACATCTCCTGCAAATCGCGCACCTCCACGAGGTCGGCGTCCGGGAAGAGCACCTCGGCGGTCTGGCGGGTGCGGCAGAGCGGGGTGATGTAGACCGTCCGGGGCCGGAGGTCGGCCTGGCGGAGCTGGGCCCGCCCTTCGGGCGAGAGCGGGATGTCCCGCTGGCCCTGATAGCGCTTTTCGGCATTGTAGGCGGTCAGGCCGTGGCGCAGAAGATAGATCAGCATGGGGGAAGTTCTCCTTTCAGGACGGTGGGCAGGCCGCAGAACATCTGGACCACACAGTCGGCCCGCGCGGCCAGCAGGCAGGCCAGCCGCCCGGCGGCTTCCCGCGCGGCGCGTTCGGCTGCGTCCATGGGCACGACACCGCCGCCTACCTCGGTGGCGAGGACGAGGTCATACGCGGCGAGGCGGTCTGCAAGGCTTTCCAGATCCTCCGCCGCTGCGGCCAGCTCCTGCACATCGGTGATGCGGGTGCCGGGGAAGTTCTGCGCAAAGGTGCGCTTGCCGCTGTACAGCGGCCCGGTGATGAAGATCATAACAGCCCTCCCCATTGGCAGGCGGCCAGTGCCGCCAGCATCCAAAGCTCCGCTTTTTGCAGGAACCATCCGGCCAGATCGCCGGTGATGCCGCCGAACTGCCGGTCGGAAACAACACGATAGCGCCAGAAAACAAGAAGCGCCGCAAGAACGAGCGCCCCGCCGCCCAGCAGCACCAGCGCAGCGCTGAGCAGGCCCGCCAGAACCAGCAGCACGCTGCGGACGGCCTTGCGGTCTGCGACCGAAGCGAACGTGTGGGCAAGGCCGGTGTTCCTGGCCAGCGGGAAGGAGGCGATGGCAAGGCCCGAAAGCGCCCGCTCCAGCACCAGTGCCAGCGTCCAGCAGAGGCCGATGCGCGGCGTGAACTGCACGGCCGTGCACAGCGCGAAATAAGCCAGAAAATAACTGCACAGCCGGATGACGGCAAAGGCCCCGCAGTGGGGGTCTTTCAGAATCTCCAATTTCTTTTCCCTGCCGCCGTAGCTGGAAAGGGCGTCGCAGGTGTCGGCGTAGCCGTCCAGATGGATGCCGCCTGTGACCCAGACGGGGATGAGGCAGAACCCGCCCGCTCGGACGAGTGCCGGGAGCGGCAGTGCCCCGCATAAGCACCACAGGGCTCCGCATACCGCGCCGATGAGCGGGAACGCGCACATCGCGTAGCGCATGTTCTTTTCGTTCCAGTCGAACTGCGGCACCGGGATGGCTGAAAACATGGCAAATGCCACGGCAATGGTCTGCAAAACGATCATGACGGGCCTCCTTTATGATAGACCGGGATGCCGCACACCACCCGCACCACTGCATCGGCGCGGGCCGCAAGGGCGTTGTTGACCTGCGCCAGAGCCTTCAGATACCGGTCGGTGTCGCCCATGTAGTTTGCCCCGCCGCTGAACACTTCGTTCGAAACGACGACGAGGTGTTCACATTGCGCGGCCAATTTGTCCAGACCGTCCAGAATGGCCGAAGCGGCGGCTTCGCCCGCCCCGGCGGGGTCGTAAAGTTCGTTGGCGGTCAGGTTGCCAAGGTCTTCCAGCAGGGCGGTGCCCCGCGCGGGCAGGCGCACCACGCCCAGATGCAGGGGGCACTCCAATGTCTCGAACTGCTTTTCCGCCCGCATCCGGCGGTGCTTTTCCACCCGTGCGGCGCACTCGGCGTCCCATACCTGCATCGTGGCAAGGTAATAGCGCGGGAGCGCGGTCTGCAGCACAAGGCGTTCGGCGTACGCGCTTTTTCCGCTGGCTGCGCCGCCGATCACCAGCGTCAGCATTGGGGGGTATACGGCGGGATGCCGCCCTCCGTGAAGGAATAGCAGTGGTCGTAGACCGCCAGTGCCAGATCCCACAGCGGAAGCGCGGCCACAGCCCCGGTGCCCTCGCCGAGGTGGAGCCCCGCCGTCAGGAGCGGGGCCTTGCCCAGCGCTTCCAGCACCAGCCGGGCCGCAGGCTCGGTGGAACAGTGGCTGGCGAACACGGCCTTGGCGGCGGCGGGGCAGAGCCGCACCGCGCACAGGGCCGCCACCCCGCTGATGAAACCATCCATCAGGATGGGCAGGTCTTCCAGTGCGCCGCCAAGGAAGACCCCGCACAGCCCGGCGATGTCAAAGCCGCCCAGTTTGGACAGCACGTCCAGCGGGTCGGCAGCATCGGGCTGGTTGCGGGCGATGCCGCGCCGGATGGCGTCCAGCTTGCGGGCCAGCCCGGCGTCGGAAAGGCCCGCGCCCCGCCCGGTCATAACTTCAATAGGCTGGCCGAGCAGGACCGCTGCCACAGCGCTGGACGTGGTGGTGTTGCCGATGCCCATCTCGCCGGTGGCGAGCAGCTGGCACCCCTGTGCCTTCTGCGCCCGCACCAGTTCGATGCCCGCCGCGATGGCCTCCACAGCCTGGGCGCGGGTCATGGCGGGGCCTTGGGTGAAGTCTGCCGTTCCGGCGGCGATGCGGCGGGGGATGATGCCCGGCACCGGGGCGCCTGCCATGCCCATGTCCACCGGCACGACCTCGCAGCGGGCCGTTTTTGCCATCTGGCAGACGCTCGTCCGCCGCGCCGCAAGGTTTTCGGCTACGGCGCGGGTCACGCTCTGGTCGGTCTGGCTCACGCCCTGGGCCACGACACCGTTGTCCGCGCAGAGCACAAGGACGGCCCGGCGGTCAAAGGCAAGCTGCGCCGTGCCGGTCAGGGCGGCGGCATCTTCCAGCAGGGTCTCCAGTGCGCCCAGCCCGCCCAGCGGCTTGGCCAGGCTGGCCCAGTGGGCGTGTGCGGCCGCGCGGGCGGTCTCGCTGGGCGGGGTGATGGCGGTGAGAAGCTGTTTCAGTTCCGGTTCGGTCATGGGGTCTGCTCCTTCTGGTGATCGAGTACGGCGGCTTCCACGAACCGCCGGGGCAGGGGGGTGCCTGCCCAGTACAGATGCGGAAAACCCGCATAGAGATGTTCATTGGCAAAGCTGCAGGCCCAGCTGCGGCCGTTGGCTTTTGCAGCGGTCAACGCTGTGCCGTTCGCGGTCGAGTCCCAGTGGTGGAACTCGTGGGCGGGGAAGGACTCTCCGGCGCGGAACAGCAGGCTGTCGGCGCGGGCGGTCAGCTCCGCGTACCCGAACCGCACCAGCCGCCCGACCGGGAAGCCGCTGCCCGGCAGGACGCCCGCCATGGGCCAGACGGTGCCGTCGGCGTCTTCGAGCGTCTGCCCCAGATAGAGGAAGCCGCCGCACTCGGCCACGGTGGGCAGACCGTGCTCCACGGCCTGCTGCACAGAAGCCCGCATCGAGCGGTTCTCGCTCAGCGGCTCTGCGTACAGTTCCGGGTAGCCGCCCGGCAGATACAGCCCGCCAAGCTCCGGCGGAAGGGCCGCATCGTGCAGGGGGCTGAATGGGACAAGCTCGGCCCCGGCGGCGGTCAGGGCCTCCAGCGTTTCGGCGTAGGCAAAGCAAAAGGCTTCGTCCTGCGCAACGGCGATGCGGGTGCGCGCCGGGGCGCGGGCGGCAGGCTGAGCCAGCGGTGCAGGCCGGTCGGTCAGGGCCTGGAACTGCACCCAGTCCAGCACCAGCGCATCCGCAAGAAGGGCGATCTTTTGCTGAAGCCCGGCGATCTCCCCGGCGGTCTTCAGCCCCAGATGGCGGCTCTCGATGGACGCCTCCGGCAGGCGGGGCAGATGCCCCAGCACCGGCAGACCGGTCTCGCGTTCCAGCATCGGTTTGAGCATCTTGTACAAAGCAGAGGTGCAGTCGTTGAGCAGAACGCCGACGATGCGGCTGGGGGTGCGGAACGTTTTCAGCCCGTTGATCTGCGCGGCCAGGGTCAAACTGGCCCCTTTGGCCGGGACGACCAGCAGCACCGGCAGGCCCAGCGTGTCGGCCAGATGCCAGGCGCTGGCCGTGTCGGTCACGCCGCCCAGGCCATCGTAAAAGCCCATGGCCCCCTCGCACACCGCCGCCCCGTGCCCGGCGGCACCCTGTGCATAAAGGGCGCGCACGGTATCCGGTGCGGAGAAAAAGAGGTCGAGGTTGTGGCTCTCGACCCCCAGCACGGCCCGGTGGAACATGGGGTCGATGTAGTCCGGCCCGCTCTTGAACGCGCAGGGGTCGGCCCCGCGCCGCTTGAGCGCGGCCAGCAGCGCACAGGTCAGGGTGGTCTTGCCGCTGCCGGAACAGGGCGCTGCGACGAGAAATTGCATCATTTGCGTTCACCTGTGATGAGGAAGATGGGGTTGTTGGCCATCAGCAGATGCAGCCGGCCCGCCGGTTTTGTGCGGCTGACAGCGATCTGGGTGACTTCGGCGGTGAGACCCCGCGCCGTCAGGGCCGCAACGGCGGCGCTCAGCGTTTCCAGCGCGATGGCGGAGATGCAGAGGCGGGCCTGCGGGTTTTTGGCCAGCACAGCGTCCACCACGGCCTCCATGCTGCCCTTGGTGCCGCCGAGGAAGACGGCGTCCGGGGCGGGCAGAGCTTCCAGCGCCTGGGGGGCTTTCCCCTCGATGAGGGTCAGATTCCAGGCTGCGAAACGCTCCCGGTTCTTCCGGATCAGAGCGCAGGCCTCCGGGTCGCATTCCACGGCATAGACCCGCCCGCGGGGGGCGGCAAGGGCCAGTTCCACACTGACACTGCCGGTACCGGCCCCCACATCCCACAGCGTGTCCGTGGGGCGGACGGCCAGCTTTGCCAGCGCGGCAGCGCGGACTTCCTGCTTCGTCATGGGGACATCTCCCCGGAGAAAGGCTTCGTCCGGGAACCCGGCACAGCGCCGGGGCGGCTGGGGCAGATGTTCGATGAGCAGAACGCTCAGGGATGCCGTGCTTTTTTGCGAAACTTCCTGCGCGGTGCCGAAGAAGATCTTCTCCTCCGGTGAGCCGAGCTGTTCGCCGACCAGCGCATGGGCCTGCCCCAGCCCGGCGGCGGTCAGAGTGCGGCAGAGGGTGGCAGGGGTCTCGGAGCCGCCGGTCAGGAAGAAGACCGGTCGGCCATCCGCCGTCAGGCACTCGGCCACCGGGTCGCAGGCACAGCCGTGGGCGGAGACGAGTTTCCAGTCCTGCCAGGGGCGGCCGACCGCCGCCGCGAGTAGCTGGACGCTGGAGATGCCGGGCAGGACGCGGCAGGAGATGCCGCAGGCCCGCAGCATGGGCAGCAGCCCGGAAGCCCCGGAATAAAATCCGGTGTCGCCGCTGTAAAGCAGGGCTGTGTCTCCCTCCGGATGCTCCGCAAGGCAGGTCAGGATCTCCTCCGGTTTGTACAGCGCCTTCCGGTGTTCGGTGCAGCCGTCCGGCAGGTGCTCCAGCAGCCGCCGGGCGCCTAAAATGAGGTCGGCCTGTTGCAGAGCCGCAAGCCCTTCGGCGGTCAGGGAGCCGGGCAGTCCGGCTCCCATTCCAATCAGTGTGACCATGCCAGCACCTCCTTGCAGCGGGTCAGGATCTGCTCCGCCGTTTCGCCCTGCTCTGCGGGGCGGCGGAGGACGATGAGCTGTGCGCCGGTGTCTTCTGCGGCCTGTGCCTTCTCGGCAAAGCCGCCCGCTGCACCGCCGTCCTTTGTGACGAGGAAGCGGATGTGGAACTGCTCCAGCAGGGCCCGATTCAGCGCATAGGAGAAGGGACCCTGCATCGCGATGATGTTTTTGTGGGGGATGTGCGCGGTCTCGCAGGCTGCGATGCCCTCCGGGGTGGGCAGCACACGGGGAAACAGGCGGGCAGGCTCGATGCCGGAAAAGGCCGCGAGCTCCTTGGCCCCGGTGGCCAGCAGGAGATTGCCGCAGGTGTTTGCAAGAAACTCTGCCGCGTGTGCGGCCGACGGAAAGACCATGCTCCCCGCCGGGAGCGGGCTTTCGGCCCGGAGCAGGCGGTGGTATTCGATGCAGGCGGTTTTACACGCAGACCGGATGTTTTTGGTGGCGTCCACCGCATAGGGATGGGTGGCGTCCACGCAGAGGGCGGCCCCCTGCAGCAGGGTGGTCATTTCCTCCGGCGTCAGCCGCCCGCAGTGGACGGTGACACCCTGCAAACGGCCCTGCTCTTCGGCTCCCAGCGGGGTTGCCACGCTGACGAGGACTTCGGCCCCCTGCGCGGCCAGCTGGCGGGAGAACAGACGGCCCTCGGTGGTGCCGCTGAACACGACGATCTTCATGCGCGATACCCCCTCGGTGTGACCATCTTTCCGCCCAGCTGCCGGGTGGCGGTGTTGCCGATGAAGACGGTGGTGAACATATCCACCGGGGCGGTTTCCAGTTCCGCTAGGATCAGGATGCGGTGGGTCTGCCCCTCCCGCCCGATGTTCCGCACCAGCCCGCAGACGGTCTGCGGTGGTTTGCCGTGGTCCAGCAGGATGCGGACGGCTCTGGCCAGATAGTCCGGCCTGCCCTTGGAGGAGGGGTTGTACAGTGCGACGCAGAAATCGCCCATCGCTGCTGCCGCCAGCCGCCGCTCGATGACGGCCCAGGGGGTCAGCCGGTCCGACAGGGAGATGACGCAGAAATCGTGGGCCAGCGGGGCACCCAGCACGGCCCCGCCGCTGAGAGCCGCCGTCAGGCCGGGCACCACCTCCACGGCGACCTCCGGGAACTGCTCAGCCAGCTCCAGCAGGGGGCTGGCCATGCCGTAGACCCCGGCGTCGCCGGAGCAGACCAGCGCGACGACTTTGCCGCGCCGGGCCGTTTCCAGCGCCCAGCGGCAGCGGTCGATCTCCTGGGTCATGCCGGTGGAGTAATATTCTTTTTCCGGGAAATAGGGGCGCACAAGGTCCAGATAGACCGTATAGCCGCACAGCACCTCGGCTTGCGTTAAGGCGCTCTGCGCCTGTGCGGTCAGAAACTGCGGGCCGCCGGGGCCAAGCCCGACCACAAAAACGGTGTTCATCATGAAAGAACCCTCCAATCTGGGGCAAAGGGGGAAAGGGCCAGCGCAAAGGTCACGCCGCCGCCCGCCTGTTTGGGGATGCGGATGCTCCCGCCGGACGCCAGAACGGCTGCCCGCTCGCAGACATTGTCCACACCGGTGACGTTCCGGACAAAGGCAGAAGGGGTAAAGCTGCCGGGGGCGGTCTGCAGCGCTTCGGCAGAGAAGAACGAGAGGCCCCACCGGTGCGCCGCGCAGAACGCAAGAAGCCCGGCCTCGTTCTGCTTCAGGTCGATGCTGGCGGCGGCTGCGATGCACTGCGGGGCCAGCGTGTGGGCGGCACAGAAGGCGGAAAAAGCGGCTTCCAGCTGCTCTGCCGTCGTCCCGCGCCGGCACCCGATGCCCAGCACCCCGATGCGCGGGGTCAGATGCAAGGCATTCCCGGCAGGGGAGAGGGTCAGGGCAAAGTCGGCAGCTTCCGGCGTTGGTGCTGCATTCACCCCGGCCGGGGCCGGGCCTGCGATGGGAAACTCCGACCAGAATAAGACCGGCTCCCCGGCCAGCAGTTTCCCGCTGACGGTCTTGATGCGTTCGGGTTCCAGCACCCGGCAGTTGTGATGCCTTGCCCACTCGTCCACGGCAAAGAGGCCGTGGGCATCGGTGGCCGTGGTGATGACCGGGACGGCCCCGCAGAGGGCGGCGATGGCCCGCGCCAGATCATTGGCACCGCCCAGATGGCCGGACAACAGCGGCACCGCAAAGTGTCCGCATTCATCCACGACCACGACCGCCGGGTCGCTGGCCTTGCTGCGGCAAAACGGCGCGATGGCCCGCACCGCGATGCCCACGGCCCCCACAAAGATCAGGGCCTCGTTTTGGGCAAACGCGGCGGCGGTCCACTCTGCCAGCAAAGGCCCGCCGTGCCCGCAGCGGGTCACAGGGCCGGGCAGCGCGCGCGCCAGTGTTTCTGCCAGCGCCAGCCCGGTCTCGGTAAAGGCGGCATAGGCGCGGCTCATGCGTCGGCTCCTTTGCGGAACTCCGTCGTGAAAGCGGGGTCGTAGAGTCGGCTGCGCTCATACCGGGTGCCGAGGAAGTCGCCCACCACGATGAGCGCGGTCTTGGTGATGCCCGCTGCATGGACGCTTTCGGCCAGCGTTCCCACGCTGCACCGCACGATCTTTTCTTCTGGCCAGGTGGCTTTGTAGACCACAGCGGCAGGCGTTCCGGGGGTGTAGGCCCCTTGCAGCAGAGCCTCCTGCACCTTGTCAACGAGACCGATGGAGAGGAAGATGACCATCGTAGCCCCGTGGGAAGCAAGGCGGGCCAGCGTTTCCCGTTCGGGCACCGGGGTGCGGCCCTCCATCCGGGTGATAATGACCGTCTGGCTGACGGTGGGCAGGGTGTACTCAGCGTTCAGTGCGGCCGCCGCGCCGCAGAAGCTGGAAACGCCGGGCGTGTCATCGTAAGCGATCCCGTCGGCATCCAGCGCATCCATCTGCTCCCGGATGGCTCCGAACAGGCAGGGGTCGCCGGTGTGGAGCCGCACGGTGGTCTTGCCGGCGGCTTCCATCTGCCGCAGCACGCCGAGCACCTGCTCCAGCGTCATCTCGGCGCTGTTGTAGATGGCGCAGCCCGGCTTTGCCAGCCCCAGCAGGGCCGGGTTGACAAGGCTGCCCGCATAAATGATGCAGTCGGCCCCCTGCAACAGAGCCGCGCCGCGCTGGGTGATGAGGTCCGGTGCGCCTGGCCCGGCACCAACAAAATGTACCATATTATCGCTCCTTCCAGTCGTTCAGGATCTGTGCCGCCGTTTCAGTCTGGCCCAGCGGGCCGTGCTGGTTCGAAAAGAGGATGGCACCCACCCGGAACGCCCCGGCGGCGCGGCGGTCCAGATGGAGCTGCACCGCCGCCAGCAGGCTTTCCAGCACCGGGGCGCGGAGGCCTGCCGCCTCCAGAAGGTCGAGGCAGGCATCGGTGGTGGCGGCTTCGAACAGGGCGCGGCAGGTCTCCCGGCTGGCCCCGCAGAGGGCGGCATGGGTGCAGAACAGCTCGGTGCGGCAGTCCGCCGTGTGGGAGTGGGTGTTCATGATGCCGCCCGCCAGCTTGCAGAGCTTGCCCACATGGCCCACGAGCAGCACGTCCTCAAACCCGGCAGAAGCGGCCATATCCAGCGTATCGCCGATGAAATTGGAGGTCTTGACGACCGGGATGGAAGCGAACGCCGGATAGGCCGTGCCAAGGTAGTCCAGCCCATAGTTGCCGGGAGCCAGGATGAGCCGCCGTGGCCCGGCTTCGGTTTGGACGCGCAGCGCCGCCTGGTTCATCTCCAGCTGGATGGTGTCCAGAATGGCCTGCTGGCTCATGGGCTCCACGATGCCGCTGGTGCCGAGGATGGACAGCCCGCCCGCGACCCCGATGTGGGGGTTGAAGGTGCGCCGGGCCACCTCTTCGCCGCCCGGAATGGAGAGGGTCACGGCGAAGCCGCCGGTGTAGCAGGCCGTTTCGGCCTCCCGCTGCAGGGCTTCGGCGATCATCCGGCGGGGGACGTGGTTGATGGCGGCTTCGCCTACGGGCTGGTCCAGCCCCGGCCGGGTCACCCGGCCTACGCCCGGCCCGCCCGCGATGCGGACTTCCGTGGTGCCGGGCATCAGCTCCACCGCAGCGACGATGGGCAGGCCGGTGGTCACATCCACATCGTCGCCGCCGTCCTTTTCAATGGCGCATTCGGCCTCCGGCCCGGCGCGGCGGCAGAACAGCGGGGCTACCTCCACGACGATGCCCTTCGGTGTGCGCAGCGCCACCGTCTCCGGGGCCTTGCCGGTCAGCAGCAGCCGGGCCGCGCCCGCCGCGCCCAGCGCCGCACAGGTGCCGGTGGTGTAGCCGCAGCGCAGCAGTTTCTGCCCGCTGCGGACGTAGTGCTCGAATCTTGGCTTCGCAGGCTTCGGGGGGCCGAACAGCGTTTCGTACTGCTCCCGGCTCAGGCGGTAGAGGGTCTGGAGGTTCTCCGGCGCAAAAGCCTCCTGGGGCGTCAGAACGCCGGAGACACCCTGCGGGGAGACGCAGACCACGGCGTCCGCAATCTTCTGCGCCATGTCCAGCTCGTGCAGGCTGACGAGGACGGCAAGGTGCTGCGTGTGGGCCAGTGTTTGCAGGATGCTCAGCAGCTCGATCTTGCCCTTGATGTCCAGAAAAGACGTGGGCTCGTCCAACAGGATGACCTCCGGCTGCTGGCAGATGGCGCGGGCCAGCAGGATGCGCTGGCGCTGGCCGTCACTGATGCAGTTGAAGTCCCGCTCCGCGAGAGCGGAAGCCCCCACCAGAGCCAGCGCGTCGCGCACGGCCTGCCGGTCGGCCTCGGAGAGGAGGCCCAGCCGCCCGGTGTAGGGGATGCGCCCGGCTGCGGCAAACTCGAAGCAGGTGGTCAGCTCGGTGCGGCGGGTGTGGGGGAGCATGAGGGCGAGCCGCTGTGCGCGGGCGCTGCCGGTGTAGGCGGTCAGATCCTGTCCGTCCAGCAGCACCGCGCCGCCCATGGGGGCCAGCTGGCCCGCCAGTGTTTTGAGCAGGGTGGATTTTCCCGCACCGTTCGGCCCGATGAGGGTCAGGATCTGCCCCGGCCGGACGCCCAGCGCGATATGCTCGGCCAGCGGCGCTTTGCCGTAGCCGACGGCGAGGTCCTGTGCCTCGCAGGAAAATTCGTTCATCGTGCACCCTCCTGATTCCGGCGGATGAGCAGCCAGATGACCACCGGTGCGCCGAACACCGCCGTCACGGCGCTGATGGAAAGCTCGGTGGGGGCGAACAGGCTGCGGGCGATGAGGTCGCACAGCAGGCAGAACGCCGCCCCGCCCAGGCAGCAGCCCGGCAGGACGAACAGCGGCCGGGCGCTGCCCAGCAACTGCTTGACGAGGTGCGGCACCGCGATGCCCACAAAGGAGATCGGCCCGGCAAAAGCCGTGACGCAGGCGGCCAGCAGGCTGGAGAGCAGCACCAGTGTGCGGGAGAACCGCTTGACGTTGACGCCGACGCTCTGGGCGTAGGCCTCGCCCATCTGGTAGGCGGACATGGGTTTCGACAGGCAGAACGCCGCCGCCAGCGCGGGCAGGACTACGAGCGCCGCCGCCCGGACATTGCCCCAGGTCATGCCGGAAAAGCTGCCCTGCGACCAGTTGTGGAGGTTGACGATGTTCGAGTCCTGCGCAAAGGCCACCACAAATTCAGTGATGGCCGAGCAGATGTAGCCGATCATGACGCCGCAGATGACCAGGATGCTCATCCGCTGCACCCGGCGGGAGACCGCCAGCACAAAGGCCATGGCGGCCATGGCCCCCGCGAACGCGGCCAGGATGAGGGTGAGGGAGCTTGTGAGCAGCCCCTGGTTCAGGAACACCACCATGACCAGCGCTACCGCCAGCTTGGCCCCGCTGGAAATGCCCATGACGAAGGGCCCGGCGATGGGGTTGGCGAAAAAGGTCTGCAACAGATAGCCCGCCGCCGAGAGCGCTGCGCCCAGCAACACGACCATCACGGCGCGGGGCAGACGCAGCTGGGTGATGATGCGCACCGAGAGCGCGTCCTGCCCGCGGCCCAGCAGGGCCGAAAACACGGCCTCCGGCGTCAGTGCCACGCTGCCCCAGAAGAGGTTGGCGGCAAAGAGCACCGCCAGCAGAACGGCCAGGATGCCATAGGAGAAGAGGAGGCGTTTTTTGGTAGTCATGCGGGTCCTTTCTGGAAAAGTTAGGTCACCGGTGTCAGAAATTGCAGGCCGTCGGGGGCGTCCTCAATCAGAACGCGGTGCAGGTCGATCACAAAATCGGCCAGCTCCATGCTCTGCTGAAAAAAGCTCTGGGTGGTGCACCAGACGTTCCCGCTCTGCACGGCCCGGAAGTCGGCCAGCAGGGCACATTTTGCCACCAGCTCGTCGATGGTGGCGACCATGCCTTCAATGGTGCTGTTGTAGATGAGAACATCGGCGTCTTTTGCCCCGGCGTAGAAATCCTCCAGCGGGAGGTTCATGGTGGAAAGGTTATTGCCGCTGTCGGTCAGGTCGGAGAACACATAATCGGCCCCGGCCATCCCGATCATCTGGGCCACATAGTCGCCGCCCTTGCGGACGTTGGCGAGGTTGTTGGCCGTGATGGAGAAGAACGCACAGGTCTTGCCGGTGGGGGCCTGTTCCAGAAGCGGCTGGATGCGCTCCACCTGCTTTTGGAACACCTGCTCGGCGAGGGTCTCCCGGCCCAGCAGGATGCCCCAGAACTTGATCCACTCCATCCGGGCCAGCGGGCTGCTCTCGTAGCTGGAGCGCTCCACCACCACCGGGATGCCGAACCGTTCCAGCTGCTCCTTGACCTCCGGTGTGTGGAGGATCATTGTGTTCTCAATGGCAAGGCCGCAGTTGGAAGCGAGAATCTGCTCATAGTCCGGGGCGCTGTACTTGCCCGCGTAGGCGATGCGCCCGGCCTCCATGGCGGCGCTGGCTTCGTCGAGATGCCAGCCGGCGGCCTGGGTGCCGGAGAGGGTGATGCAGTCCAGCGCGTCCAGATGGAGGAACAGGTCCATCACCGAGGTGGAGACGAGATAGATATTCTGCACCGGCTGGCGCAGGGCCGTGACCCCGGCGGGCAGGCCGTCCACCTCGGCGGCGTCTTCCGGCAGGACGAGGAACTGTTCCCCAGACCCGGTCAGGGTCAGCAGGGTAGAACCGCCTTCGTAGCAGTCGGCGGTGAACTGCCGGGCGTAGTCCAGCGGATAGGCGTGGTCGAACACCAGCGCTTCCGTGTTGGCCGGGGCCGTCTGCTTTGCCGCACAGCCCGCCAGCAGAAGCGCAGAGGCGGGGAGCGCTTTTAAGAATTGTTGTCTGGTCAGTTTCATGGTATCAGCCTTGCACCTTCGAAGGCACGCGGGCGGCAGCTACCCCACAAAGGGGGGAGCCGTTACGCCAGCGTGAACGTCAGGGTGTATTCGATCTCGTGGGGGGTGCTCATGGCCACGGTGTCGGCCGTGACGGAGAGAGGCGTGCCCAGCGCGGCAACGGGGATCACGAAGGTGGAGTTGCCCTCGGTGTTGGTGGGCAGATACTTCTCGCCGTCCACGATCATGTAGTCGTAGTTGGGGCTGCTCCAGACGATGGTAGCGGTCATCTTGCCGTCGGCCACGGTCAGCGCGGCGGGGCTGTCCACCGTGGCGCGGCCGGAACCGCCTTCCAGCACGACCTGGACGTTGTATTCGCCGTCGGCGGGCGTCTCAGCAGCTGCTTCCGCCTTGGGCTCCGCATTGCGGATGCTGACGGTGTGGTCGTACCACTTGCCTTTGGTGCCCAGAAGAGCCAGCTGGAAGTCCTCGTCCACGGCGGCGACGGGGATATCGTAGCCGTAGACCTCTTCGGAGGTGCCGTCGGAGTAGGTGACGGTGTCGGTGGTGGGCAGCAGCCAGTCGGCTTTGTTGGCGTCGGCGTCTGCGGCCATGCCGACATACAGGTTGACGATCTTCTTGGAAGCGAGGCTGACGTGGAAGGTCATCTTGCCGTTTTCGACCGTCAGAGTGCCCTTGCCGTCGCAGGCTTCGTTCGCGTGGAACATGCCGCTGTCGGTGTCGAAATCCGCGGTATAGACGCCGTCCGGCAGAGCGGCGGCAGCGGTCTCGGATGCAGCGGCAGAGGAGGCCACGGACGAAGCGGCCTCCGAGCCTGCGGCAGAGCTTGCAGTGGAAGAGGCCGCCCCGCAGCCGGTCAGGGCAGCAGCCAGCAGCAGGGAAGCGACGGACAGGGAAAGAAATTGTTTGCAGTGCATAGATCAAAATACCTCGCGATCAGATTTGAGCGGGCAGAGAACTGCCCATGGGGGGAGGGTGCCTCCTCATGCGGGGGCATCCTCCATAAAAAATGCCCGAAAAGATCACTCCCTTCGGGCATTGGGGCACACGATATCAGCCGTTCAGGGACTCGATCGCAGCCTTGGTGTGTGCGATGTAGAGCTGCTGGATGTCGGAGATCTCGCCCAGACCGGCGATCTGGGTGTCCACTTCCTCGAATGCACCGGAAGCCTTGAACTGGCTCAGCCAGGAGTCATCATCCGCACCGGCCATATCGTTGTTGGCATGGTCACCGGCAACGACCATCAGCGGGCGCAGAACGACCTTGGTGTAACCGGCAGCCTTGACGGCCTCGATGACGTTCTCGCAGGCGGTCTCCTCCGGCTCGCCCTCGACAGTGCCGATGAAGACATTGTCATAGCCGAGGGTCTGCATGGTGGTCTGCATCTGGCTGTAGCTGATCTTTGCGGTGTGCGAGGTGCCGTGGCCCATGAAGACGAATGCGGTCTTCTCGGCAGCGGCGGCATCCAGGCTGTCGAAACCGGCATCCTTCACGGCAGCAGCGGTGATGGCTTTGGCGACGGCTTCCTTGTCGGAGTTGATGACGGCGGCGTCTGCGCCGACCTCACCCAGCAGGGGCTCGGCCACCGCGACGGACTCGAACTTGTCGCGGTAGCTGTCGATCATCTCCATCATCTCGTCGTACTCGGCACCGTGCATCAGGTGGGTGGGCTGGACGACCAGATTCTTCACGCCGTTGGCCACAGCGCGGTCCATGGCCTGCTGCATGTTGTCGATCTTCTCACCGTCGCGGGCCTGGACATGGTTGATGATGATCTGAGCGGTGAAGGCGCGGCGGACAGACCAGTCCGGATAGGCCGCCTGCAGAGCATCCTCGATGCCCTTGATGTCGGCGGCGCGGCTGGCGTTGAAGGAGGTGCCGAAGCTGACGACCAGCAGCTCGTTCTCGCCGATGTCGTCCGCGTTGCGGGGGTCATCCTGGGAGGCATCGCCGGTGTCGCGGCCAAAGTAGTCGGGGTCGGCCTCTTCGCCTTCCACCAGCTCCTTCTGGGCGTCGGTCAGGGCGTCCCAGGCAGCCTTGGCGGCAGCGCACTGGGCGTCCGTGTCATCGGTGCGCTCCTGCACGTAGATGGCGTCGATCAGGTCTGCGACATTCTGTGCGGCCAATTCATCGGCCTCCTCGCTTGAAACTTCGCTGCTGGCAGCGGCAGAGCCTGCCGTGCTGGAGGCAGCGGTGGAACTTGCGGCCCCGCCGCAGCCGGTCAGAACACCGGCGCAGAGTGCCAGGGCGGTCAGGGCGGCCGCCGTCTTGTGGAGGGTGCGTTTTCTCATGTGTGAGCTTCCTTTCCTGTTTGAAACATTGCGGCGCTGAACAGAAAGGCACAGGAAAGAGGACCCGAACAACGAAAAAAGGGCCTTTTTGCTTGCGGGACGGCAAAACAAAAAGACCCCTTACAGTGGTTCGGGCTTTTTGGTACAACCAATTCCTCGTGATCTGGGGCAGATGCCCCCGTACCAACAGCGGGCAGGTTTCCTGACTGAAAGTTCGACGCCTGCTGCCGCCTTCCCAGACCGGACGGTTCAGTGGCCGGTGCCCAAAGCACCCGGACAGTAGACTCCCTTATCACAGTGACGAGATCGTGCGGGATCTGCACCCGCTTCCCTTTTAACGTTCCTGCCGCTGCCCGGAGGCATAGGCGGAACGCACCTGCTGTTTTCTATTCAGTTCGAGGAAAAGTATAGCACACACCGGGGGAAAAGGCAAGAAAAAAGAAACCCGGCAAACAGAGCCGGGCCGACAAAAACGCCCCCGGAGCGCGGCGGGCGCATTCCGGGGGGCTGGGGGTCATGATTGGTTCCCGTTGGCTTGCAGGCGTCGGCAGGCGTCCTCTTTCACAAGCTCGATGACCACCGCCGTCAGCGGGATGAAGAAGATGATGCCGAGGATGCCGAAGAGGTTGCCGCCGATCATGGCGGCGATCAGGGTGTAGAGCGGCGAAAGCCCGACGGATTTGCCCACGACACGGGGGTAGATGAACTGGTTCTCGATGAACTGCACCGCGAGGTAAACGATGAGGCAGCGCACCGCCAGCATCGGGTCCACCAGCAGCACAAGGACCACGCTGACCACGCAGGAGATGAGGGCACCCACATAGGGGATGATGGCACAGATGGCGGTCAGCATCCCCACCAGACTGCCGTAGGGGAGCTGGAAAACGGAGAAGGCAAAGGCCATGAGAACGCCGAGGATCACCGCCTCGCTGCACTGGCCGGTCAGGAAATTGGCGAAGGACTGCCGGAACAGCCGGCAGAACCGGAGCAGCCCGGCGGCGTGGCGGGGCTTCAGATACGCGCACACCAGCGTATGGGCCTGTCGGCCAAGGCTCTCCGTCCCAAGCGACAGATAGACGGAGATGATGAGGGCGAAGGAGGCCGTCACGATGACGTTCACCGTGGCGGATACGGCACCTACCGCATTGACCAGCACCTTGTCGATGCTGTCGGCGGCTTTGTGGAGCAGCTGCTCCCAGTTGATGCCCTCCAGCCAGTGCATCAGCCAGCCCATGTCGGCGTCCTGTGCGCTGAGGTAGGCGGTCCAGCGGGGGATGTTCGACTCGATCTGCAGATAAAGGCTGTGGAACGATTTGACCAGTTCCGGCACCAGCAGGGTCAGCGCAAGCACCAGCACCAGCACGATGCCGACCAGCGTGATGAAAAAGCTGAGGAGACGAAGGGTCTTGTCCGGCGGCTGCTTTCCGGCCTTGCGGAACAGCTGCTTCAGCCGCTTTTCCAGCCCGGTCATGGGCACGTTGATGAAAAGTGCCAGGATGCCGCCCGCCAGTATGGGCAGCGCCAGATCCACAAGACGTGCCGCAAAGGCGAGCACATCCGAAAACCGCAGCAGTGCAACAAAAAGTGTTACCCCCACAACGGTGACGAGCAGAGAGCGTTTGGTGTTCGAATCCATGATGAAGTTCCTTTCCCGGAATGTACGGCCGCAAGATGTAAAGGGGCCGCCGCAGAGCCTTTGTTGTATTGTACCAGATGCGCCGGGCTTGTCAAGACGGCGGAAAAGGGGAGTGCGCATCTTATAAGATCTTGCGCAGCTCCTGCACCAGGTCGCCGACGATGATCGGCTTGGACAAAAAGCCGTTCATGCCGCTTGCCAGCGCGTTGCGGCGGTCTTCGTCAAAGGCGTTGGCCGTCATGGCGAGGATGGGGATCCCGGCCAGCGCCGGGTCCTCCAAAGCGCGGATCTGCCGGGTGGCGGTGTAGCCGTCCATGACCGGCATCTGCACATCCATCAGCACCAGATCGTAGCGGCCCGGTGCGCTGGTGCGGACTTTTTCCACCGCCACCGCGCCGTTTTCGGCCGTATCGACCTGGAAGCCGTACTCGCGCAGAATTTCCAGCGCGATCTCGCGGTTCAGCTCGTTGTCCTCCACCAGCAGGATGGTGCGGCCCTTGAAGTTTTCCTGTTTTTCGGGCAGAAGCTCCTGCGCGGCATCCGTTCGTTTCTGGCCGAGGGCGCTCATCAGGGTCTCGCGCAGGTCGGAGAGGAACATGGGCTTGGAGCAGAACGCCGTCACACCGGCGGCCTTTGCCTCCACCTCGATGTCAGACCAGTCGTAGGCGGTCAGGATGATGATGGGGGTGTCGTCGTTCAGGCTGCGGATCTGGCGGGTGACTTCGATGCCGTTCATATCCGGCAGACGCCAGTCGATGATATAGGCATGGTAGGCATCGCTCATCTCAATGGACTGCCGTGCGCGCAGCACGGCCTCCTTGCCGGAGAGGGTCCACTCCGAGCGCATCCCCACCTTGACCAGCATCTTGGTCACGCTGTCGCAGGTGTTGAAATCGTCGTCCACCACCAGCGCCTTCAGGCCTTCCAGCTCGGTGATCTTTTCCACCGGGCGGTGTTCCGCCTGTGCGCGCAGCGGCACACGGATGATGAACTCGGTGCCCTTGCCCTGCTCTGTCTGCACCTCAATGGTGCCGCCCATCATATCCACGATGTTTTTGGTGATGGCCATGCCAAGGCCGGTGCCCTGGATCTTGCTGACCGTGGAGGTGCGCTCCCGCTCAAAGGGTTCAAAGATCTTTTGGGCAAACTCCGGGCTCATGCCGATGCCGTTGTCCTTGATGCGGAACTCATACTGCCCGCAGCCGTGCATCGGGCCCGCAAGCTGCCGCACCCGCACCGAGACCATGCCGCCCGCCGGGGTGAACTTGATGGCGTTGGACAGCAGGTTCAGCAGCACCTGGTTCAGCCGGGTCTTGTCACAGTAGACGTCCTCGTCGGTCACATCCATGGCGTCCATATACAGATCCAGCTGCTTTGCGTGGATCTGCCCGCTGACGATGGTCTTCAGGTCGTGCAGCACATCCGAGAGGTTGACCTCGGTCTCTTCCAGATGGATCTTTCCGCTTTCGATGCGGCTCATATCCAGCACATCGTTGATGAGGGAGAGCAGGTGGTTGCTGGAAGCGAGGGTCTTGGTGAGGTAATCCTTCACCCGCTCCTTGTCGTCGATGTTGCTGACCGCCAGTGTGGTGAAGCCGATGATGGCATTCATGGGGGTGCGGATATCATGGGACATATTGGAAAGGAAGGTGCTCTTGGCACGGTTGGCGGTCTCGGCGGCCGCAACGGCCTCCGAGAGGGCCTGATTCGCCTGTTTGTCGGCGGTGCGGTCTGACAGCACCAGGATGTACTTCGTTCGGCCCTCTACCTCGCTGCCCATGGCGATGTTATGGAACCAGCGGCGCTCCTTGGTCTCCAGATGTTCGTACTCGAAGTCCCATTCGCGCTGTTCCCCGCTGCGAAGCCCTTCCAGGAAGTTTTTGCCGTGCGACGGGGAGTCTTTCGGGTACAGCTCTGCCAGAACATGGACATCCTGGCGGACTTCTTTCCACGGGATGCCCAGCAGGCGCTCGATGTTCGGGCTGACGTAATCCACCTTGGAGGTCTCTGCGTCCAGCATCAGGAACACGTCGTCCACGTTCAGCGAGAGCTTCTGGAACAGCTCGTCACGGTACAGGATCTCGGTATTTTTCTGGTGCAGGGTGGTGCGGTTCCGGCGCAGGATGAGCAGGATGATGGCGGCGGCAAGACCGGCGGCGATGCCCGTTACGATCTGCGCCGTGCGGAACCACAGCTTGTCCAGATTGGCATTGACGATGTTGACCGGCACAAGCCCCAGCATCGTCCAGCTCTGCACCGCCGTGCCCTCGTAGACCAGATAATAACGGGTGTCGCCCAGCGTTACCTTCCGGTTTCCGCTGCGGCCCTGCGCAAAATCATCCGAAAGCGTAAGGATCTCCTCCTCGGAAAGGTCGGAATAGTCGCGCAGCATCGCAATGAAGTTGTAGATCGTTTTCTTGCGGTTTACGGAATTGTCGATGACGACCCGTCCATCCGAGTAGATCACATAGTTGCTGGCGTTGCCCTGAAACGCAGAGCTGTCCAGCAGCTTCAGCACCGCATCATTATAATAAGAGATGGCAACGGCATCGTAGGCAAAGCCCCGGTAGCTGCCCTGTGTTTCGGGGCAGATGAACACAAGCATCTGTGCCTTGCCGGGCAGTGCTGTGTTCATCACGATATCCTCGCCATCGGCGAGCCTTTCGTCCAGATTGGTCTGCAAGCCAAGGTAGCCTGTTTCCCCGTTCACGGTCATGTAGTTTCCGTCATAGGAAAGAAAGTAGAAGCCGACAAATCCGATGTCCTGCTGCGCTTTCTCGATATACGCCTGAATGGCGTCCGCGTCCGAGGTGCTTTCCAGAAAGCAGTTGTACAGGTGCAGATAGCTCACGTTCTTGCGCACCATCTCTTTCAGCATATTGTTGGATTTGTGCAGCACTTCTTCCAGATGCGAGGTGCTTTCCTGATAGATGGTCTGCGACACGAACGAGAGATACTGAATGCTGAATCTGGCTGCCAGCAAGACCAGAAGAAGGATGGCAGCAGCAGAGAGCAATTTTTGCCGGAAATGGCCGTTTCGGTTGGGTTCGTGCTTTTCGTCTGGCATTCTGTTCACCTCAGTGTCATGTAGTGTTCCGGCTCTGCAAGCACCACGCCGCCGCCGGAGAGAGCCTCGCGCCATGTATATTTTACCCATGTATCTTCGCCCGCAGACGTGCCGCATTCGTCCGCAAGCAGCGCTGCCATCTGGCTGGCCGTGGCCAGGCAGGTCACGGTCACGGTGTCGTCATCCCGCAGCGGCTGGCCGTTCCGGGTGATGCCGGTCAGGGTATAGCTGCCGCCTGCCTCTTTTACCTCCACGGCAATGCCGCTGACCACCGGCAGAGAACCACGGTTGAAGGGCACAAAGCCGCCCTCGCAGCCTTCCACAAAGGCACGGACGGTCTCCTTCAGCTCTGCGCCGGTCATGGTGCGCTGGCGGGACATCAGACCGTTGGGCATGATCATGGAAGCCGCCATCTTTTCGGTATAGTCAGCCTGCAGCACGCTGCCGGTAAAGCTGTTTGCAGTGGCAAGCAGCACATCGGTGCCGTAAACGCCGCGCAGGGTGTTTGCCATGACGGAGAAGGAGGCGATGCCGCCGTTTGCGTGGAACACGTTGGAATAGCGTTTCTCAGAGGTCAGCACGACCTCGTCCGCAGCAGGCTCCTCGTCCGCAAGAAGCTGGGCATTGAACGCCTGATACGCCTGTTTTGCCGTATACTCGCCCGCGATCATTTTAGAGACCACATCCTGGGAGATGGCAAAGAAATCGTTGGAGGCGATGCGGATGTACAGGTGGTTCTCTTCCACCACAGAGCGGACGTTCTTCATGGTATCGGTCAGGCGCAGGGGGACGTCCTGGCTGTAGCTCAGAATGTCCTGCCCTTCCGAGACGATCCGGTTCTGTGCCTCCTCGGAGAGCATGACGTCCAGCACCTTCATGGCTTTTTCGCGGCGGGCCGTGTCCTGCTCCAGGTCACGGTTCAGCGCCACCTGGAAATAGGGAGTGGTCATGATCCACTGTTCGCCGTTCTGGCTGAAGAAGGGTAGGAAGGTGGTGTCGATGCCCTCATCCTGGAACATCTTCACGCCGGCAGAGCTGCCAAAGTACATGGCGACCTCCCTGTTCCGGAACAGGTCCATCACGTCATCGTAAGTCTGCGCAAGGTCGTCTGCCGTAAGGTGGGTATCCTGGATGAACTGTGCCATCCGCTCGAAGGCACCCGGCCAGATGGCATCGTCCAGCCCGACCCGCGTGGTGTTGGCGGGGTCGCTGTAAGCGGTGCGCCACTTGCGCCCGTCCACCGTGGTCAGCTCGGCAGCAGAAAGCCCCTGCAGCGTTTCCATGCAGGTGTAATCGTAGGCGTAATCGGCGGTAAAGCCGCGGATACCCACCTTCTCAAATGCCTGACAGGCCGAAACGAAGCTCGCGTAATCGGTGGGCAGCGGGATGTCGTACTGCGCAAACAGGCTGCGGTTGACCACGAAGCCGTGGGCGTCGGCGCACACCGGCAGCCAGTTCACGCTGCCGTCCTCATTTTTGAAGCTGTTGAGGTAGGTGTTGTAGACGGCACCCGCCTCGTTGGTGGTGGAAAGATCCATCAGGCTGTCCTTCAGGGGCGCTGCATCGTGCAGTGAGAAGCGGCAGCAGGTGATGATATCCGGCAGACCGCCGTTCTGCTGCAAAAATTTGTAAAAATCCAGATCGTTGTTGCCGACGATGAACTCAATGTTCACGTCCGGCAGCTGGGCCTGGATGTAGGGGGCGTAGGTGTCGTACAGGGCGGCAGTCCACAGATACACCTGAATGGTCTCGGCGTCTTCCTGTGCTTCCACCGGCTCGGTGTCCGCTGCGCCGCAGCCGGTCAGCAGACAGACTGCCATCACCAGGGCGGTCAGCAGGGCAAACAGGCTGCGCAGTGTGTTCTTCTTCATTCTTTATGTTCCTCTTCCTCACGGCCCGCTGCCAGCCGCCGCAGTGCAGCGGGCTGACCCGGACCTCTTGTATGATGATACAGCCCACCCCACGGGAATGATGCCGCCCCCTGCGTGCGGCTTGCCCGGCACTCTGGCAAAAAGCCGTTCGAGAGCCGGAAAAAAGGCGCAGCACGATCGAGATATAAGACCATTCTACCACCCCGACAACGGCATTGCAAGGAATCTGAACGTGTTTTTGGGAGAAAGCGATGAAAAATGGAGCCCTTTGCGGAAGTTGCCGGACTTTTGTTGCAATCTGCCCGAAAAATGGGGGAGCGCGGGGCACCGGAAGAATGTTTACCCGATTGAAAAAATAGCTTGAACGGGTGACGGGACAGCGGTATACTATAATTGTTATTGTATGCCCTCTGGCGAGGCTGGAACGTACGGCAGATTCAAATATATGCGAGGATAAAAATGAAGTTCAACAACCGACTTACGGATGAGATCTATACATCCGATACGGAAAAATTGGGAGAGAACGTGCTTCAGGCGATGCAGAACACGATCCATCAGAATGGCGGCATCGGGACCGTGACCGGGTACTATGATGCGGGTCTGCCGATCCTGTCGGTCAGCGAACTGCTGCTGCATAACCTGAACCACAGCTATGCGTCCCTGATGGAGCAGACGAAGGGTTCGCTGAAGAACCTGTTTTATGGGGAAAACGTCAGCTTCCTCGAACCGGAGCGCTTTCGTCAGATCCGGGGCGCAGGGGAGGGCCAGATCCTCACAGCCGATGGAACACCGGCCTACGTGCGTCTTTATAAGGAAGATGCCGTGGACGCGGACGGCAGGCCGCTCTGGGTGCTGTCGGTGCAGGTGAATTGGGCGTATGAAGACCTTGCGCTGGTCAACGAGTCCATCCACTCGGCACCGTGGAACTTTGAATGCGATGAAAAGGGCAGGATCGTCCGTGCGAACTGGAGCCATGCCTTCCGGCAGATCCTGGGGTATCATGACGCTCTGGATTTCCCGAACCAGCTGGATGCGTGGTCGGAGCTTCTGCACCCGGAGGACAAAGACCGGGTGATGACGCTGCTTTTTGAAACGGCGGCCGACAAGACCAACACCACAAAGTTCAGCGTGGAGTACCGGCTGAGGCTGAAAAACGGCCAATACCAGTGGTTCCGGGTCTCGGCGGAAGTGATCCGCCGTCTGGATGGCACGGCCAGCCGCATCGCCGGCATCATCTGGAACATTGAGGAAGAAAAGCAAAGCCGGATGCAGGCGCAGCGGGCGGAAGCGTTCCACCGCGCCTTCACCAGCGCGAACCTCTGCGAATATTATGTGGATCTGGAACAGAACACCTTCGATACCTTCAAGGTGGAGGACTCCCTGATGACGGCCTTTGAGCAGAGCCAGACATGGGACGAGCTGGTCAAATTCTTTGTGGACAACTATGTGGTCGAACAGGACAAACAGAAGGTCACGGAGTTCTACGACCGCGCCTACATCACCGAAAAATTGAAGGGGCTTGAGACCGAGCTGTGCCAGGAATGCCGCATCTTCCTGAACGGCGAAAAGCGGTGGGTCCGCAACGTGGTCATGCGCGGCGAGATCGGGGACTCGAACTATGCGATGATCTTTTTGCGGGACATCACAGAGAGCAAAGCCGAGACGGCGCGGCGGATGCAGATGGCCTCGGCCAACGCATCCATGGAGCTGCTGATCCAGAGCATGGTGCGCCTGCTGGACCGCTTCGTCGTCTGCGATCTGGAAAATGACCGTTATCAGTTCTATAACCTGCAAGGTGAAAGGATCTATGCGCCGACCGGAACCTACCATGGTTTTGTGGAGCAGGTAGTTGCAAAGTATAAGACACTGGAATCGCTGGACGCATTGGATGCGCTCATCTCGCCGGAAAATATCCGCAGGAATTTGCAGGGCGAGAACGACATCTACAAATTTGAATACTGCGCACTGGACGAAAACACGTATAAGATCGCGTCTTTCATCCCGCTGGAATGGGACGGCACGAAGCTGGTCAAAGTTCTGCTGGCGTCGATGGATGTGTCGCAGGAGAAAAAGGCCGAGATCGAATCCCACAAGGCGCTGAAGGAAGCGTACCGCGCGGCCGAGAACGCAAGCCGCGCCAAGACGGATTTCCTCTCCAATATGTCCCACGACATCCGGACGCCGATGAACGCCATCGTGGGCCTGACGGCCATTGCGGGGGCCAACATCGAAAATCAGGACAAAGTCGTCGAATGCCTTGGCAAGATCACCAAGTCGAGCCGCCATCTGCTGGGCCTGATCAACGAAGTGCTGGACATGGCCCGGATCGAGAGCGGGCGGATGAGCCTTGCCGAGGAGGATTTCAGCCTGCCGGAGCTGGTCGATAACCTGCTCACCCTCACAAATCCGGCGATCGACGAGCACCACCATCAGCTCGAAGTCCACGTGGAGCACATCGAGCACGAGGCCGTCTGCGGCGACAGCCTGCGCATCCAGCAGGTCTTTGTGAACCTGATGAGCAACGCCATCAAGTACACCCCGGATGGAGGAAACATCACCTTCACGATCAAGGAAAAACCGAATGGTTTCTCGGAGCTGGGCTGCTATGAATTTTCCATCGCGGACAACGGCATCGGCATGACGCCGGAATTTCAGAAGGTCATGTTCGAGCCGTTCAGCCGGGCGGACGATCACCGGACGACCAAGGTGCAGGGCACCGGTCTGGGCATGGCCATCACCCGGAACATCGTCAACCTGATGAATGGCGACATTCAGGTCGAAAGCGCCCCCAACAAGGGCACGAAGATCACGGTCACGGTCTATCTGAAATTGCAGAAAGACGAGAAAGAGCAGGAAAAAGAGCTGTTCGATCTGCCGGTTCTGGTCGTGGACGACGACAAGACCAGCTGCGAAAGCACCGTCGAGACCCTGCGGGAGATCGGCATCGCAGGCGAATGGGTCCTGACCGGAAAGGAAGCTGTGGAGCGCTGCTATGCGCGTCATGAGACCAACAGTGACTATTTTGCGGTGATCCTGGACTGGAAGATGCCGGAGATGGACGGCATCGAAACGGCCAGAAGGATTCGGGAATGCGTCGGGCAAGACGTCACGATCATCATCCTGACCTCCTTCGAGTTCAGCGAGATCGAGGAAGAAGCCAGAGCGGCGGGCGTGGATGCGTTTATGGCAAAACCGCTGTTCCGCTCCCGCCTGACGGCGACCCTGCGGCAGTTCACCTCCGGCAAGAAAGAGAAAGACGCCCGGAATTATCTGGAAGACTTTGCAAAAACGGACTACACGGGCAAGCGGCTCCTGCTGGTGGAAGACAACGACCTGAACCGCGAGATCGCGACCGAGATCCTGGGCATGACAGGCGTGACGGTCGAAACGGCCGAAAACGGAAAGATCGCCGTCGAAAAGGTCGCGGCGGCCCCGGAAAACTGGTACAGACTCGTCCTGATGGACATCCAGATGCCGGTCATGAACGGCTACGAAGCAACGGCGGCGATCCGCTCCCTTCCCGGCAGCCGGGGCAAAGTGCCCATCATCGCCATGACGGCGAACGCCTTCGCCGAGGACGTGCAGCTGGCCAAGAACACCGGCATGAACGAACATATCGCCAAACCGCTGGACCTGAATAAGCTGAACGACGTGCTGAAACAGTGGCTGTAAGAGCCGCCGAAAAAGAACAATGGAAAAGGGCTGAACCGAACGACGCCATCTACCGCACCACCGAGGACATGCTGAAACAGTTCAGCAATCTGCCCAAAGAAAAGGCGTATCCACCCCACGCGGCACCTACCCGCCCAGCACCCCGGCGGTATGGTCGTCGTGCCCTCGGCGACCTGCCGGAGAGCAGCCAGGTGAGCTTCTTCTAAAAATGCTTGACACCATATGTGACACCATATATAATGGGAACAGGGGGATTCGGAATGTCAAAATGGGATAAGCTGCTTGCGCGCATCTGTGCCTTATCGAAGGACCTGCGGTTCGACGAACTGCGAAAAGTGCTGGAATGCTATGGCTACGAGATGACAGCCCCCAGAAGCGGGAGCAGCCACTACACCTTCCGGAAGGCAGGCTGTATGCCCATTACGATCCCAAAACATGAACCTATCAAGAAAGTTTACGTGGAAATGGTACGGCAGATCGTGGAGAGTGAGGCGAAGAACGATGAAGACGCTGAATGAGTATTTGAAGATGCCTTACCGAATGGAGTTGGTGGAGGACCCGGATGAGGGTGGATTTGTGGTCTCTTATCCGGACTTGCCGGGCTGCATTACCTGCGGCGAAACGGTCGAACGCGCGATCGCGAATGCACAGGACGCAAAAAAAACATGGCTGGAAGCAGCGCTGGAAGAGGGAATCGAGATCCATGAGCCGGATAGCCTGGAGGAATATTCCGGGCAGTTCAAACTGCGGCTTCCGCGCAGTCTGCATCGCTCGCTTGCCGAGCATTCGCAGCGGGAGGGAATCAGTATGAATCAATACTGCGTTTACCTCCTTGCGAAAAATGATGCGATGTACGTGAAATAGAGGTTCCAAGAACCGCAAAGCCCCCTGCATCCGGGATGGATGCAGGGGGCTTGTTCTGTGTCTTACAAGCGCAGGAGTGAAAATTACTCCACGCTGATCATATAATAATAAACGGGCTGACCGCCGCGGATGTGGCTGACCTCAACGTGGTTGGGGCACTTTGCCTTGACGATCTCGGTGACCTTTTCGGCATCCTCGTCGGAGACATCGCAGCCGGAGATGATGGTGACGAAGCTGGAGTCCTTCTTGCACATGCTGCGGGCCAGGCGGTAGGTGGCCTTGGTCAGGTCATTGGAGGTGGCCACGATCTTGCCGTTCTCCAGAGCCATGATCTCGCCCTTCCGGATGCGCTTGCCGTCGAACTCGCTGTCGCGGGCGGCGTAGGTGATGAGGCCGGTGGAGACCTTGTCGGCCGCAGCCATCATGTTGATGGTGTTGGTCTCAACATTGGCAGAGGGGTCAAAGTTCAGCAGTGCCGTGATGCCCATGGGCACGGTGCGGGTGGGCAGAACGACGACCTGACGGTCGGCCAGCTTCTGGGCCTGCTCGGCAGCCATGATGATGTTCTTGTTGTTGGGCAGAACGAAGACGGTCTTGGCCGGGACGCTCTGGATGGCGGCGAGGATGTCCTCGGTGGCGGGGTTCATGGTCTGACCGCCGGAGACGACAGCGTCGGCAGCCAAGTCGGTGAAGACGGCCTTCAGGCCCTCGCCCGCAGCAACTGCCACAAAGCCGTAATCACGGCTGGGATCCACAGCAGCGTAGATGAACTCGGAGGTCGGGTCGGGCTTCTTCTCAGCAGAAGCCTGCTTTTCCAGGCTCTTGCCCTGCTTCTGGCGGGCCAGGAACTGCTCGTGCATGTTCTCGATCTTGAAGTTGGTCAGGTAGCCATACTTGATGGCCTCGCTCAGGATCTTGCCGGGGTCGGCGGTATGGACGTGCAGGTTGATGACGTCATCGTCCTCGATGCAGACGACGCTGTCGCCGTTGGACTCTGCGAAAGCGCGCATCTTGGCAGCGCTGGCACCCTCGTTCTTGTTGATGAGGAACTGGGTGCAGTAGCCGTTCTTGATGTCCTCGACCTTCATCAGGTCATCGGTGAAGACGCCGCGGCCGGCGTTCTCGGTGGAGAGCTTGGCCTTGTTGGGGACAGCCTCGCCGCCTGCGACGATGGGCTCACCGTGGAAGACCTTGCCCATGCCCTCGAAGATGACCATGATGCCCTGGCCGCCGGCATCCACGACGCCGGCCTTCTTCAGGACGGGCAGCAGGTTGGGGGTGTCCTCCAGTGCCTTCTGACCGGCGGCGAGCACCACGTCCCACAGAGCGGGGACTTCGCTGGCACCGCAGGCAGCTGCTTCTTCGGAGGCCACGCGGGCAACGGTCAGGATGGTGCCCTCGGTGGGCTTCATGACAGCCTTGTAAGCGCCCTCGACGCCCTTCTTCAGAGCCTCAACGAGGTCGTCTGCACCGGCTTCCTTCTTGCCTTCCAGCGCCTTGGAGAAGCCGCGGAACAGCAGGCTGGTGATGACGCCGGAGTTGCCGCGCGCACCGCGCAGCATGGCGGAGGCAGCGGTCTTGGCGGCCTCGCCGACGGTGCAGCTGTCGTCCAGAGCTTCCAGCTCACGGACGGCTGCGCCCACGGTCATGCCCATGTTGGTGCCGGTGTCGCCGTCCGGGACGGGGAAGACATTCAGCTCGTCCACGCGGGAGCGCTGGTTGTTGATGTTGTTTGCGCCGGAAATAATCGCGTCGCGCAGGATCTTACCAGAAATCATTTGATTTTTCTCCTTATTCTCTTGTCCGATCAGGCGATCACGTCGTCCACGGAGACGATCACGCGGGCGACCTTGAGGCCGGTGGCCTGTTCCACCTCGTCCTTGACGCGGTGCGAGATGCTGCGCGCAGCGGTCGAAATGTTGAGCCCATAGCTGACGGCGATGTGCAGCTCGATCACGAGACGGCCCTCTTCCTGGGTGACGCGGACGCCCTTTGCAGAAAAATCAGCGCCGTGCACCATGCTCCGCACCTTGTCGGTCAGATCGCGGGGGGTCATTGCGGCCACACCGTAGCATTGTTTGGTTGCTTCGCCCACGAGCGTCGAAAAATACTCGGCGGAGAAGCTGACATCTCCCAGCGGGAAACGGGAAGTGATCATAGTCGCTCTGCTCCTTTTATCAGATTATTTGGTTTGGCCCGGCGAACCGGGAAAGGAATCTTACACGCTTATTATACCTCTTTACCGGCCCGGTGTACAGCGGAAAATTGCAACTCCTGTGCCGGACATGCCCCATTGCACCCGATTTCGAGCGCCGCAGTGGGTATCCTGAGAACAGGGCCGCAGTGCCAGAGGGCCCGGTGGGCAGTTCCTTTCTGCTTAGTATAGCACAAAATGCGCCAGAGTGCATGGCTTTTCCGCATGTTTTGAAAAAGAGCGAAAAATGACTGTGAATAAAATCTAAAAAGTATGATTATTCCCTTTAACTCGCTGTGAAAAAGTGCTAAAATCAAATCAGAGAGATGGGGCGCTGCGCCCACAACGGCAGAATTTGTTTTTCGATAGGAGAGCTGATGATGAACATTTTGTTTTTCCTTTCCCCCAAGCAGGACCTGATGTATGTCTACGATGACTTCACCCTGCGGCAGACCTTGGAAAAATGGGAGAACAACCGCTACGCATCCATTCCGGTGCTCAACCGCAAAGGCGAATATGTGGGCACCCTGACCGAGGGGGATATCCTCTGGGGGCTGAAAAAATATCATGGCCTGGACCTGGAAGCCGCCGAGGACGTGCCCATTTCCAGCTTTGCCCACAAGCGGGATTACAAAGCCGTGACCGTGAGCACCAGCATGGACCAGCTCATCGAAGCGGCCATGAACCAGAACTTTGTGCCGGTGGTGGACGACCGGGGCATGTTCATCGGCATCGTCCGGCGGCAGGCCATCATCCGGTATTGCTACGATAAGGCCCGCGCTGAGCAGCCCGCCGCAAAACCGGCCCGGCGGCGGGAAATGGCGTCAGCTGCGGCAAACTGAATCGTTTGTAAAATCCATGTAAAATCTGCGAAAAGAACTGTGCCAAAACCCGGCGAACCGCGCAAAAATGTATCAAAAACGCAAAAAACATGTAAAATAAGGCTTGTTGAAACAGGCCGCTCGATGCTATAATAAAAAGGACGGCGTTCAGGCAGAAAGAGCCCGGCGGCCGTCCTTTGTCTGTTCAAAAGAAAAAGGAAGAACATTTTTAGGAGTATCGAGATGGATATCACACACATCACCTCTCTGTTGGGCGGTATTGCGCTGTTCCTGTACGGCATGTCGATCATGGGCGCCGGCCTGGAGAAGCTGGCGGGCGGCAAGATGCAGGGCGTATTGCAAAAGCTGACCTCTTCCACCATCAAGGGCGTCATTTTCGGCACCCTTATCACCGGCGTCATCCAGTCGTCGGCGGGCACGGTCGTCATCTGTGTCGGCCTTGTCAACTCCGGGATCATGACCCTCACGCAGTCGGTAGGCGTGATCATGGGTGCGAATATTGGTACGACTGTCACCGGCCAGCTCATCCGCATGGCGGATATCTCCGGCGACAGCCTGTGGCTGACCCTGATGCAGCCCAAGACCTTCGCACCGGTGGTCGCGTTTATTGGCTGCATTTTTTATGTGTTCCTGCGCAACGCCAAGAAAAAGAACATCGGCCAGATCATGCTGGGCTTCGGCATCCTGTTCACCGGCATGAACCTGATGGATACCGGCGTTTCGCCCCTGCGGGAGAGCGCGGCGTTCCAAGACCTGTTCGTCAGCATGACCAACCCCATCCTCGGCGTTCTCGTGGGCGTGGTGGTCACGGTCATCATCCAGTCGTCCTCGGCATCGGTCGGTATTTTGCAGGCACTGTCCAGCACCGGCCTTGTCACCTTCGGTTCGGCCATCCCCATCATCCTGGGTGCCCACATCGGCACGGCATTCACCCCGCTGCTGACCATCGGCGGCTCCTCCAAGGATGGCAAGCGCACCGCGCTGATCCACCTTTATTTTAATATCATCGGCAGCGTGGTGCTGATGGCGGCTATCTATGCGGTGCGCTACACCATCGGCATCCCTGTCTGGGGCGATGTGATGAACAAGAGCTCCATCGCAAACATCCACACCATGTCCAGCGTGGCGGCGATGCTCCTCTTCCTGCCGTTCAGCAGTGTGCTGTCGAAGCTGGCTGTCCTCACCGTGCCCGACAGCGCCGAGGAAGCGCAGGAGCTCAGTATGCCTGTGCTGGACGAGCGCCTGTTCAAGAGCCCGGCCGTTGCCCTGCAGCAGGCCAAGAACGCGGTGGTCAAGATGTCCCGCCGTGCTGCCCGCAACGTGAACCTGTCGGCTCCGCTGCTGCTCAAGATGGACGAAGATGTCGTGAGCGCGGTGAACGTCCGGGAGAACCTCATCGACCGGATGGAGGTCGAGATCTCCAACTACCTCATCAAGATGACCGACCAGGAGCTGGGCGACGACGAGAGCCATGCCGTGACCGAGCTGCTGAACTTCGTCACCGAGTACGAGCGCATCGGCGACTATGCCGTCAACATCATGGAAAAATCCGAGGAGCTTTATGAGAAGGAAGCGTCCTTCAGCGACCACGCAAAGGAGGAGCTCAAGCTCCTCACCGGCGCGATGGAGCGCGTACTGGACCTGACGAACGACGCCTTTGAGAACAATGACGTCGCATTGGCCCGCCAGGTGGAGCCGCTGGAAGAGGTCATCGACATCATGGTCGAAAAGCTGCGCGACCAGCACATCAAGCGCCTGAAGAACGGCATCTGCTCCATCGACACCGGCGTCGTCTTCCTGGATGTGCTGAACAATGTGGAGCGCATTTCCGACCACTGCTCCAACATCGCGGCCCGTCTGATCGGCATGAACCAGGGCGACGACTACGACTCCCACACCCTGAAGAGCCTGATGCACCACAACCCCACCAAGGAATACTCGCTCCATTACGAACAGTGCTGCAAGGACTACCTTGTGCCGCTGGAAGCCATGGAAGCGTAATGCACCGATGACAACAGAGACCCTCCCCGGCGGGAGGGTCTCTGTCATTCTCCCAGGTCCTCCAGCACGGTCCGCAGCTCGGTCTCGCTGTAGACCGCAAGGCCCTGCTTGATGCGGAGGGCGTCGTTTTCGGGCAGAAGGTTGACGTAGATGCCGGTCTCCTCCAACCGGTCGGCAGGTTCCCCGTCGGCCCCGCAGGCATAGACCGTCAGCATCCCGCCCTCGTCGCAGAGGTAGTAGAGGGCCGTCCGCTCCGGCAGGGCCTGCGCCGCCAGACTCAGCGGCACCGAGTCCGGCGTTTCGTCCTGCGGGGCAGGGGAGGGCAGCGTCAGCCGGGGGAGGGCCATCCAGAACAGGCTGAACGCGATGGCAAAGGCGCAGAGCGCATAAAACAGGCAGAGAACGAGCTTGCGCACAGGGAAATCACTCCTTTGCAGGGAAAGTTTCAAACGGTAGTATGCGCAAAAAGAAAGTTTTCCAGACAGAAGAACAGAATTTTCACAGCAGAATGCTGTACTTTGCAGGGCAAAATGTGCTATACTACCCCTATCCGGAGAAAATTCTGCCCTTTTGCCGGTCGGACCGGGCGGGGCAGCTTGTCGTATTACCAGCGAATCATCGGCCCAGTGGCCGGTCAGGAGGCGATCCTTATCGAACCAAGAA
The DNA here is from genome assembly GCF_019967995.1 of Faecalibacterium prausnitzii. NCBI lineage: Bacteria > Bacillati > Bacillota > Clostridia > Eubacteriales > Oscillospiraceae > Faecalibacterium > Faecalibacterium prausnitzii. The sequence goes on along the minus strand of NZ_CP065377.1, from coordinate 1,878,228 downwards.
AGATCCACCAGAGCGGGGCGAAGAGAGAACCCCAGCCTTCCGTGGGACGTCAAGTCAATGTAAACAACAGCCGCCGGGACCCGGCTCCCAGCGGGAAGCCCCCCAAGGAGCCGAAGGAGAAGAGCAGGCACCCCCTGCTGCGGTTCCTGGGCCGCACCCTCGCGATGCTGATCTGTCTGGGCATCATGGCGGGCAGCCTGCTGATGGTGGGTATGGTCTATTACGCGGTGCAGGCCACGGCCAACGACGGCGACCTGCTGGATCTGGACAACATCGAGCTGAGCCAGTCCAGCACGGTGGTGGCCACCGACCCCGACACCGGGGCGCAGGTGGAGTACGCCACCCTGCGTTCCTCCAACAGCCACCGTGTCTGGGCAGACCTGGAGCAGATCCCCACCAACTTACAGTATGCGTTCATCTGCACCGAGGACAAAGATTTCTACAATGAGCCGGGCGTCAACTTCAAGCGCACCATCGGCGCCATGATCAACGAGTATGTGCTGCCGATCTACAGCTCCAAGCAGGGCGCGTCTACGCTGGAACAGCAGCTCATCAAGAACCTGACCTCGGACAAGAGTGCCAGCGGCATCGGGGGTGCCCTGCGCAAGGTGCGCGAGATCTACCGCGCCCTCTGCCTGAGCCGCACCTACTCCAAGGAGACCATTCTGGAAGCCTACCTGAACACCATCAGCTTCACCGGTACGATCCAGGGCGTCCAGACGGCGGCAAACGAATACTTCAACAAGGACGTCAGCCAGCTCACCCTGTGGGAGTGCGCGGCCATTGCGTCCATCACCAAGAACCCCACCAATTACAACCCTTATACGAACCCCGAAAATCTGATCCACCGCCGCAATTTCATCCTGTATAATATGTGGCAGCAGGGCGTGATCTCGGAGGATGACTACCGGAACGCCGCTGCCCAGCCGCTGGTGCTGGCGGAGGATACCAGCAAGAAGAACACCTCCTCCGTGACCAGCTACTTCACCGATGCCCTGTTCAACGAGGTGGTCGGCGACATCATGGAGAAGGAGGGCGTGGACGAAGCCACGGCCCAGAACATGCTCTACACCGGCGGCTACACCATCGAAGCCACGGTCAACCCCAAGATGCAGACCGCCATGGAAAACCTCATGCTCAACACCGACGATGCCTATTTCCCGGCAGGCTGGCATGAGGAAGAAGTCACCTCCATCTCGGACGACGACGTGCAGGTGATGAACGAGGACGGCACCCCCAAGACCCGCACCGGCGACGACGGCACGGTCTATTATTACCGCAATGTCCGCACCCAGGCGGCCATGGTCACCCTGGACTATGACGGCAATGTGCTGGCCATGGTGGGCGGTCTGGGCAAGAAGACCAAGAGCCTCTCCCTGAACCGTGCTTACAGCGTCACCCGGCAGACCGGTTCGACCATCAAGCCCATCGGCGCCTACGCTCTGGGCATCGAGTACGGCCTTGTCAACTGGTCCACCATGCTGAACAACTCGCCCCTCTACCTCAAGCAGGATATGGTCATCCGCGATGAGGATTACTGCCGCAAGAACGGCCTGATGGGCATGTCCGACACCCAGCTGAAGGCCTACCCCAACGCATGGCGCAGCTGGCCCCGCAACTATGGCGGCAACTACGGCGACAACTCCGACCTGCCGCTGTGGAACGGTCTGGCCCGCTCGCTGAACACCATCGCCATCCGTGTGGGCGACCTGGTGGGCGCAAGCAACATTTTCAACTTCGTCTATAATACCTTGCAGCTGGACACGCTGGACCCCTCCAGCGACGTCGGCCTTGCCCAGATGGTCATGGGCAGCCAGACCCACGGCGTCACGCCCACGGCGCTGGCCGCAGCCTTCCAGATCTTCTACGACGGCCAGTACACCACCCCGCATCTGTACACCCGTGTGCTGGACCGTGACGGCAACATCTATCTGGAAAACAACTCCACCAGCTATCAGGCCCTGACCCCGCAGACGGCCTATGTCATGAACCGCCTGCTGAAGAACGTCCTGTACTCCAACGTTGGTACGGCCAGCGGCCGCTACCCCAACTCCAACGGCATGGAGTCCTTCGGCAAGACCGGTACGGCCAGCGACGAAAAGGATCTGTGGTTCGTGGGCGGCACACCGTATTACGTCACCGCTGTGTGGTGGGGCTACGATGCGCCGTATGACATGACCAACACCCTGAGCAAGAATCAGGCCAAGACCCGCACCTGCGTCATGGCGTGGAAGGCCTATATGGAAGAGGTCCAGAAGGACCTGCCCTATAAGGCGTTCCCGGCGGCAGACGGCGTGGTGGAGCGCGCCTACTGCACCCAGAGCGGCCTGCTGGCAGGCCCCAACTGCCCCAGCCGCGCTACTGGTTATTACCGTGCGGACGACCTGCCCGATACCTGCAATTACTCCCACTCTTCGGGCGTGACGCAGGCGGCTCAGCCCGCAGCCGACCAGACCACCATCCCGGCGGACACTTCCGGTCTCGACACCGACTGAGCGCAAAACTCATACTTTTTCCCATGGGATGGGTGCCATTCCGGCAAGGCGATGCGCCACTTCACGCATCAAAACTGGACAATCTGACAAAAACGCATCCGGCCTCTTGCAATGCAGGGGGCCGGATGTTATTATATTTTCTGCAAGAACACTTGTGTTTGTGAGGTGAACAAGTTGGAACGCCGCTTTTATCTGGTGGATGCACAGGTCCTGCCGGAAGTTTTCCTGAAGGTCGTCAAGGCCAAGGAGCTTCTGGCCAGCGGGGAGGCGCGCAGCATTTCGGCTGCGACCCGCAGCGTAGACCTGTCGCGCAGTGCTTTCTATAAATACAAAGACTGCATTTTTGACTCCGAGAACGGCCGTGAGGTCATCACCGTGATGGCCACCCTGCGGGACGAGACCGGTGCGCTGCAAAGTCTGCTGGCCGGCATCAGTGCTGCAGGTGCCAGCATCGTGACCATCAACCAGTCCACGCCGGAAAATGGCGCTGCGCTGGTGGCGGTCACCATCCGCACCGACACGATGCAGATGACCCCGGAAGAACTGACCGAAAAGCTCTCCCGGCAGCGGATGGTCGTCGGTGTGCACTGTGGATACAATCTGTAAACAACTAAGAGATAGGAACGAGGGGTTACCATGGCAAAGATCGCGATCTTAGGTTTTGGCACGGTTGGCAGCGGCGTGTACGAAGTGCTGTGCCGCAATGCAGCAGGCGTTTCCCGCCGGGCAGGGGAGCCCGTTGAGGTGAAGTACATCCTCGACCCCAAGGATTTCTCCGGTCACCCGGCCGCGGATCTCTTCATCAAGAACTTCGACACCATTCTGGAAGACCCGGAGATCAAGGTGGTGGTCGAGACCATCGGCGGCACCCGGTTTGCATACCCGTATGTGAAAGCCTGCCTGGAGAGCGGCCGCAGCGTCTGCACCTCCAACAAGGAGATGGTGGCCACCTACGGTGCCGAGCTGCTGGGTCTGGCCAAGGCGCACGATTGCGCGTTCCTGTTCGAGGCCTCGGTCGGCGGCGGCACCCCCATCATCACCCCGATGCACCAGTGCCTCGCGGCCAACGTCATCACCGAGGTGGAGGGCATCGTCAACGACACCACCAACTTCATGCTGACCAAGATGATCCACGAGAACCTGGGCTTTGACGAGGCGCTGAAGATCGCACAGGAGCTTGGCTATGCCGAGACCAAAGACCCCGGCGACGATGTGGACGGCCGCGATGCCTGCCGCAAGATCGCCATCCTGTCCTCGCTGGTCTGCGGCCACCAGATCTACCCCCAGAACATCCCCACCCGCGGCATCCGCGAGATCACCATCGCCGATGTGGCGGCGGCGGAGAAACTGGGCTGCGTCATCAAGCTCATCGCCTGGATGAAGCAGGGCGGCGACGGCAGTGTGGCCGCAGGCGTGGAGCCCTGCCTGGTGCCCCGGTCGAACCAGCTGGCCGGTGTGGACGACGTCTTCAATGCCGTTCTGGTCAAGGGCGATATGCTGGGCGACGTCATCTTCTACGGCAAGGGCGCGGGCAAGCTGCCCACCGCCAGCGCCGTGGTGGCCGATGTGGTGGATGCCATCAAGGAAGGCTCCAAGGTCCACGACAGCCTGTTCTGGCAGCCTGCTGAGCCGGTGGAGGGGATGCTCACCGACCCCGCGCCCGCCGCATATTATGTGCGTGTGGCAGGCATTGCACCGGCTGTGGTGGAGGCCATCTACGGCACCGGAAAAGTCGTGGAGGAGCGGTTCGACGGCTGCTCGTACTTCGTCGAGAAGGCCGACGCCAGAGCGCTGGCCGAAGCAGCCCGGAAGGTGGAGGCCGTGGGCGGCAGCGTGAAGCTGCTGCTCAAGCGTCTGCCGGAGGAAGCATAAAAGGGAAGGTGCAGCCATCATGAAGATCAAAGTCTCTGTCCCGGCCACCAGCGCCAACGTCGGCTCCGGTTTCGATGCCCTGGGCCTGGCGGTGACCCTGTACAATACCGTGACCTTTGAAGAGAGCGAGAAGCTGGACATCTCGGCAGCGGACGGGACCCGCATCCCCCGCAACGAGTCCAACCTGGTCTACCGCTCGGCCAAGGGCCTGTTCGACAAAGTGGGAAAGAAGATCCCGCCGCTCCGGATCGTGCAGACCAACCCCATCCCCATGGCACGCGGTCTGGGTTCCTCGTCGGCCTGCATCATTGCGGGCCTGCTGGGTGCCAACCGAATGCTGGGTGATATCCTGAACACCCAGGAGCTGCTGACCCTGGCCACCAGCATCGAGGGCCACCCGGACAATGTGGCACCGGCCCTGCTCGGCGGCCTGACCAGCAGCGTCTACGAGGACGGTGTGGTCTACTCCGTCAAGCGGGATGTGGACCAGAGCCTCTGCTTCGCGGCCATCGTGCCGGACTACAAGCTCCTGACCGAGGCCGCCCGCGCAGCCCTGCCGAAGCAGGTCTCCCACAAGGATGCGGTCTACAACCTGTCGCGCGCGGCGCTGGTGCCGGCGGCCTTCTGTGAGGGCCGCCACGAGCTGCTGGCCATTGCGACGGAGGATAAGCTGCACCAGCCCTACCGGATGCCGCTGATGCCCGGCTCGAAGGAAGCCTTCGCGCTGGCAAAGCAGTGCGGGGCAAAGGCCGTGTATGTGTCCGGTGCCGGTTCCACCGTGATGGCGGTGGCCGAGCGCACCGACGCAGAGGAATTTTACAAGGGCCTGGAAACAGGCCTCGAACAGCTGGAAGGGCTGGACGGATGTGAAGCATTTACGCTGCTGCGCCTGGATGCAGATAATACCGGCGCAACCGTGGAATGATATTAGGCGTACGCCCTGCGCAGAAAAGCAGGGCAGAAGAAGAGGAGAGTGACAAACTATGGCGTTGATCGTACAGAAGTTCGGCGGTTCTTCCGTGAAGGACCGGGACCGTATTTTCAACGTGGCCCGCATCGTGGCCAATACCCACAACGCAGGCAATGACGTGGTGGTCGTGGTGTCCGCCCAGGGCGATACCACCGACGACCTGATTGCAAAAGCAGCGGAGATCACCCACAATCCCTCCGCACGTGAGATGGATATGCTGCTGGCAGCGGGTGAGGAGATCAGCATCTCGCTGCTGGCCATGGCCCTGAACGAGCTGGGCTGCCACGCCACCAGCCTGACCGGCTGGCAGGCAGGCTTCCGCACCGACCGTGCCTACACCAAGGCCCGCATCACCCGGCTGGAGACCGAACGCATCTCCTCCGAGCTGGAGCGCAACCGCGTGGTCGTTGTGGCAGGCTTCCAGGGCCTGAACAAGCTGGATGACATCACCACCCTGGGCCGCGGCGGTTCCGACACCAGCGCCGTTGCCATCGCGGCGGCGCTTCATGCAGACCGCTGCCAGATCTTCACCGACGTGGAGGGCGTTTACACCGCCGATCCGCGCAAGGTGCGCAACACCCGCAGGCTGAAGGAGATCACCTTCGACGAGATGCTGGAGCTGGCCTCCCTCGGCGCACAGGTGCTCAACAACCGCAGCGTGGAGCTGGCCAAAAAGTATAACGTGGAGCTGGAAGTGCTTTCCAGCCTGAACCCGATTCCGGGTACGGTCGTCAAGGAGGTTACAAAAATGGAAGGTATGCTGATCAAGGGCGTCGCAAAGGACACCGACGTTGCTGTTATTACGATTCTGAATGTTCCCGATGAGCCGGGCACGAGCTTCAAGATCTTCGGCCTGCTGGCCCAGAAGAACATCAACGTGGATATCATCCTGCAGTCCACCGGCCGCGACGGCAAGAAGGATATCTCCTTCACCTGTTCCGAGGGCGAGGCAGACACCGCACTGCGTGTGCTGAAGGAAAGCGGCAAGTTCCAGGATGTCACCTGTGACGAGACCTGCGCCAAGGTCTCCATCGTGGGCGCCGGTATGCAGAGCCACAGCGGCGTTGCCTCCAAGATGTTCGAGGCACTGTCGAACAACAACATCAACATCAAGATGATCTCCACCAGCGAGATCAAGATCTCCTGCATCATCGACCGCAACGACGCCGACAAGGCCGTCAGCGCCATCCACGATATGCTGTTCGACTAAGAAGCACCGGAAGCGCGGGGCCGCGGTGTAAGGGCTCCGGCTCCAGGGCGTCCGCAGGGAAAGGCGGGAAAAGCCCCGGTCTGATAGAGAGAGGCGAAGGAAAATGTTGGAATCCATCAAATGCAGCACGGGCGGCGCGTACTATGTGCGCGGCGCATGGGTCAACGCAGATGCAGACGCCCCGGCGGCACTGGCTGCGCAGGGCTTTGATGCCGCCGCTGTGGCGGATGCCCCCAAGGGCACCATGGCCTACGGCATCCTGACGGCACACAACACCAGCGGCGATGACCAGAACCTGAAGATCAAGTTCGACGCCATGGCCAGCCATGACATCACCTTTGTGGGCATCATCCAGACGGCCCGCGCATCGGGCCTGGAAAAGTTCCCCATCCCGTATGTGCTCACCAACTGCCACAACAGCCTGTGCGCCGTGGGCGGCACCATCAACGAGGACGACCATCGGTTCGGCCTGTCCGCAGCCAAAAAGTACGGCGGCATCTTCGTGCCGCCCCATCTGGCGGTCATCCACCAGTACATGCGCGAGCGGTTCGCGGGCTGCGGCAAGATGATCCTGGGTTCGGACTCCCACACCCGCTATGGTGCGCTGGGCACTATGGCCATCGGTGAGGGCGGCGGTGAGCTGGCAAAGCAGCTGCTGGGCCGCACTTACGATGTGGCCCGCCCCGGCGTGGTCGCCATCTATCTGACGGGTGCGCTGCCTGCGGGCTGCGGCCCCCACGATGTGGCCATTGCACTGGTGGGCGAGCTGTTCAAGAGCGGCTACGTCAAGAACAAGGTGATGGAATTTGTCGGCCCCGGCATCGCTTCGCTGCGGCAGGATACCCGCAACGCCATCGACGCCATGACCACCGAGACCACCTGCCTGTCCTCCATCTGGGAGACCGATGAAAAGACCCGGAACTTTCTCGCAGCCCATGGCCGGGCAGGGGACTACAAGCCCCTCAAGCCCGCAGACCTTGCGTACTATGACGGTGTGGTGCAGGTGGACCTGTCGAAGATCCGCCCGATGATCGCACTGCCCATGCACCCGTCCAATGCGTTCACCATCGAGGAACTGAACGCCAACCTGCACGACATCCTGCATGACTGCGAGGAAAATGTCCAGAAGCTCGTGGGCCGCAGGGACGTGAAACTGGACCTGTGCAGCAAGATCGAGAATGGGAAACTGCGGGTGGATCAGGGCGTCATCGCGGGCTGCGCAGGCGGCCTGTTCGACAGCATCTATGAGGCAGCTTCCATCCTCAAGGGCCACACCGGCGGCTGCGGCGACTATGCGCTCAGCGTTTACCCCGGCAGCCAGCCCATCATGATGGAGCTGACCCGCACCGGCGTCCTGACCGACCTGATGGCCAGTGGTGCCACCATCCGCACCGCGTTCTGCGGCCCCTGCTTCGGTGCCGGTGACGTGCCCGCCAACGGGGCACTGTCCATCCGCCATACCACCCGCAACTTCCCCAGCCGCGAGGGCTCCAAGCCCGGCAGCGGGCAGCTGGCCGGGGTGGCGCTGATGGATGCCCGCAGCATCGCGGCCACTACGGTCAACGGCGGCATCCTGACACCGGCCACTGAGATCGACTACGACCCTACCGTGCCGGAGTACCACTACGACCCGTCCAGCTACGAGACCAGAGTCTATCAGGGCTTCGGCCACGGCGATTACGACGCGCTGCTCAAGTTCGGCCCCAATATCAAGGACTGGCCGGAAATCGCCCCGCTGGGCGAGAACCTGCTGCTCAAGGTGGCTTCCTATATCACCGACCCGGTGACCACCACCGATGAGCTCATCCCCTCCGGCGAGACGTCGTCCTACCGCTCGAACCCGCTGGGTCTGGCGGAGTTCACCCTCAGCCGCAAGGACCCCGCCTATGTGGGCCGCGCCAAGGCCGTGCAGGCCGAAGAAGCCGCCCGCCGCGCCGGGCAGGGGGATGCGGCCCTGCTGGAACAGATCCGCACCGTGCCCGGCTGTGAGCAGCTGACCTGGGAGGATGTGCAGCTCTCGTCCACCATCTTCGCCGTCAAGCCCGGCGACGGTTCGGCCCGTGAGCAGGCGGCGTCCTGCCAGCGTGTGCTGGGGGCCGGGGCGAACATTGCGGTGGAATATGCCACCAAGCGCTACCGCTCCAACCTCATCAACTGGGGCATGCTGCCCTTCCAGCTGGCTGGGGCCACCCCGTTCGGGCTGGGGGACTACATCCTCATCCCCAACATCCGCGAAGCCCTCAAGGGCGACTTGCAGAGCATCCCCGCCTATGTGCTGGGCGGGGCCGTCAAGCCGTTCACCCTGTATATGGCTCCGCTGACTGCGGACGAACGCCAGATCCTGGCCGACGGCTGCCTCATCAATTTCTATAAGCACTAAGCATTGATACGATGCCGAAAAAGCATTCGCCCTTTTGGGACGGGTGCTTTTTGGGCTTTCATGGGAGGAAACACAATGCCCGGCGATCTTCACAATCATTCCACCTGTTCGGACGGCTCCGTCCCCATCCACCGCCTGCCCAAGATGGCAGCGCGGGTGGGACTGGACACGATGGCCATCTCCGACCACGACACGCTCCTGAGCGTCCGGTACTGTTACGAACACCCCACCCAGGACGGCGTCCGGCTCATCCCGGCCACCGAGCTGACCGGTTACGACTACGAGCGGCACCACCGGGTGCACCTGCTGACCTTCTGGCCCGACCCGGAAAGCCCGGAGCTCATCCGCCACTGCGACATCATGCGCCAGCGCCGGAACGAGTGCTGCCTGCAAAGTGCGCGGGAGATCGAGCAGATCTACCCGCAGTTCCGCACCGAGCAGGCGCTGGAATATGCAAAGGACAGCGGGGTGCTGTTCAAGAGCGGCATCATGCAGGCGCTGTGTGAGCTGGGTCTGGCCGAGGGCATCTACGGCGAGGAGTACCACCGGCTGTTCGGCTGGGAGCCGCGCGGCATCGTGCTGCACTCGCCGGAGTATCCGCCGGTGCAGGAGGTGCTGGCCACGGCCAAAGCGGCGGGAGCCGTCGTGGTGTTTGCCCACCCGACCGTCTACAAGAGCATGCCGCTGCTGCGGGAGCTGGTCAAAGAGGGGATGGTGGACGGCATCGAGGTGGACCACCCCCGCAACAGCCCGGAAGACCGCGCCGAGTGCATTGCCCTGTGTGCGCAGTACGGCCTGATCCGCACCGGCGGTACGGATTTTCACGGCTCGAACCACAAGCACCCCCACCCGGTCGGCACCTGCACGACCCCGGACGACCAGATCGCCCGGATCGAAGCGCTTGCGCAGAAGCGGAAAGAATAGTATAATAAAAACACCCAAATGTAAAAAGAGAGGATGTTTCCGATATGAGCAAATCGTTCGAGTTCCCCAATGTGGGCACTTGTTCCAAGCTGACCAAGATCGTCCTGAACGACGACCACACCATCGAGTCCATCGAGGTCGTCGGTGGCTGCAACGGCAACCTGAAGGGCATCAGCCGCCTGCTGAAGGGCATGAAGGCAGAGGACGCCATCGAGCGGATGGAGGGCACCACCTGCGGCCCCCGCCCCACCAGCTGCCCCGACCAGATCGCAAAGAACCTGAAAAAGGCACTGGCAGAGCTGTAACCTGCCGTGTTCCCAAGGCCGAACTGCATGTTTTGTGCGGTTCGGCCTTTTTTGCTGATTTTTTCCGGCCCGATGGGGCTATACTTCTGCTGAGTCATATCAAACGACAGGGAGCAGGCAAATGAGCATTTGGGAAGCATTCGGCATGGGCAGATACAAGGGCTTTTCGCGGGAGGCGGGGCTGCTGCTGGACGAGGCAGTGGAGTTGGCGGGCGGCTTTGGCTGCAAAAAGGCAGATACCGGCCACCTTCTCCTCGCCATGCTCCAGACAGACCGGGGCGCGGCAGGGCGGTTCCTGGCCGGAAAGAACATCACCGAGCTGGCCGTCCGGCGGCAGCTGGCCGAGGACCGCCCCGGCCCGGTGCAGCATCTGGACCGCCGTGCGCTGGCACCGGACCTCCGCCGGGCCATGGATTATGCCCTCATCGGGGCGCAGAATGCCCACCAGCCCCGCGCCGAGCCGGAACACCTGCTCTGCGCTATGCTGGAGGATACCGACTGCGCCGCCGGGGTGCTGCTGGCATCAATGGGCGTCCAGCTGACGGATGCCGTGCGGGAGTGCCGCCAGCTTTCGGGGCAGTTCATCCTGCCCAGCCAGCCCCGCGCCTCGGCCATGCCGCGCGGGAGCCGCGCCAGTGACAAATACTGCCGCGACCTGACCCGCCGCGCCGCCGATGGCGAGCTGGACCCGGTGTTCTGCCGGGAAAAGGAACTGGACCGGATGGTGGAGATCCTGTGCCGCCGCCAGAAGAACAACCCCTGTCTGGTGGGGGAGCCGGGCGTGGGCAAAACAGCGCTGGCCGAAGGGCTGGCCCAGCGCATTGCAGCCCGCGAGGTGCCCCGGATGCTGCAGGGCCGCCGCCTGCTGGCGCTGGATATGGCCAGCCTTGTGGCGGGCACAAAATACCGCGGCGACTTTGAAGAGCGCTTCAAGAACCTGCTGGAAGAACTGGTGCGGGACGGCACGGCCATCCTGTTCGTGGACGAGTTCCACACCATTGTCGGGGCCGGTGCGGCGGAAGGTGCCATTGACGCGGCCAGCATCCTCAAACCGGTGCTGGCCCGTGGGGAGCTGCAGCTCATCGGTGCGACCACGAATCAGGAGTTCCGCACCCACATCCAGAAGGATGCCGCGCTGGAACGCCGCTTTGGCCGGGTGCAGATCGAAGAGCCTGCGCCGGAGCAGGCAGTGGCCATCCTCGAAGGGCTGGCCCCCCGCTACGAGCGCTACCACAATGTGCGCCTGCCGCTGGAGACCCTGCAGGAAGCCGTGGAGCTTTCGGTGCGGTATCTGCCGGGGCGGTGCCTGCCCGATAAGGCCATCGACCTGGTGGACGAGGCCTGTGCGGCCGCCCGCATCCGCGCCGAGCGGGAGGGCATCCGGGACCCGGAACTGACGCGGGAGGAGATCGCCCGCGTGGTGGCGCAGGCCAGCGGCGTCCCCGCCGAGCGGGTGGGGGAGAAGGAGCGGGAGCGGCTCGACCGGCTGGAAGAGCGCCTCAACGCGGAGATCGTCGGCCAGCAGAAAGCGGTGGCGGCGGTGGCCGGTGCCATCCGGCGCAGCCGCACCGGGCTGGGGGAGCCGGGGCGGCCCATCGGGGCACTGCTCTTCCTGGGGCCGACCGGTGTGGGGAAGACGGCCCTTGCCAAAGCGCTGGCCCGCAGCTGGTTCGGCAGTGAAAAAGCCCTGCTCAAGTTCGATATGTCGGAATATCAGGAGCAGCACACCACGGCCCGGCTGCTGGGTGCGCCGCCGGGCTATCTCGGCCACGATGAGGGCGGGCAGCTGACCGAGGCCGTCCGCCGCCGTCCTTACAGCGTCGTGCTGTTTGACGAGATCGAAAAGGCGCACCCGGACATCCAGAACATCCTGCTGCAAATTCTGGAGGACGGCCAGCTCACCGATGCCATGGGCCGCAAGGCGGATTTCCGCAACACCATCGTGCTGCTGACGTCCAATCTGGGCGCGCGCTTTCTGGCGGGGCAGAACGCGCCGCTGGGCTTTGCGGCGGGCAGCGAGGCCGTGTTCGAAAAGCAGTCGGCACAGGCCATTGAAGAGGCGAAAAAGTGGTTCCGGCCGGAGCTGGTCGGGCGGCTGGATGAGCTGATCGTCTTCCGCCCGCTGGCCGAGGACAGCCTGTGTGCCATCGCCGAAAAGCTGCTGGGCCAGCTGGAAGAGCGGGCGGCCCACAGCGGGTATCAGCTGAGCCATACGTCCCGCGTGGGCCCGGCGTTGGCGGCGCGGGCGCGTTCGCCCTATGGGGCGCGCGAACTGCGGCGGCAGGTGGACCGCGCCGTCGAACAGGCCCTGGCCGACCAGATCGCCGCCGGTGCCGCCCACACCGGCCAGCACTGGACGGCCGACTGCACAGCCGATGGGCAGGTGACGCTGCTGCAAACGGAAACAGCAGCCGTGGGGCAGACCACCGGCTGACGACCCGCTGCTCTGCCGAAAGACCCCTTGAAACTCCTGCGATTTCTGTTATCATAGAGGTAATCGAAATTATAGGAGGACGCCATGCGCACCTTATTTTTACTGAACCCCGCTGCGGGCAAGCAGGACTGTACGGCCCAGCTCATTCCGCAGATCGAAGCCGCTGCCCGGCGGGCGGGCCTTGCCCCGGAAGAGGTCACAATCCACGTCACCGAATACGCCGGGCACGCGCGGGAACTGGCCTGCGCAGCGGCACAGCAGGCCGCAGCGGAGGGCGTGCCCCTCCGCATCTATACCGCCGGAGGCGACGGCACCTTTATGGAGGCGATGACCGGGGTGCAGGGCATCCCCGGTGCGGCGGTCGGATGCCTGCCCTACGGCAGCGGCAACGACTTTCTGCGCACCTACGGCACAAAGGAAGAGTTTGCGGACCTGGACGCGCAGTTGGCAGGCGGGGAAGTGACCATCGACCTGCTCCAGACGAACCTGGGTCTGTCCGCCACCATCTGTGCGGCGGGCCTGGATGCTCAGGTGGCCTATGGTATCCCGAAGTTCCGGCGCATCCCGCTGTGCGGCGGAGAGGCGGCATATCTGCTCTCCATCGTGGAGCAGCTGTGCGGCCGCATCGGCCGGACGCTGACCTTCGCCATCGACGAGGAAACCCTGACCGTGGACTGCCTGATGTGCGCCATCTGCAATGGCAAGGCGTATGGCGGCGGCTTCCTGGCCGGGCCGGAGGCAGTGCCTGACGACGGCTGGCTGGATGTCTTCATCGTCCGCAAGGTCGGGCGGCTGACCATTGCCAAGCTGCTGAGCATGTACAAAAACGGACGCCACTTCGTGAATGGTCAGCTGACTGAGGCGGCAAAACCGTATTTCATCTACCGCCGCGCAAAGCGTGTGTCGCTCCGCCCGGCAGACGGGCGCGGGCCCATCGTGGCCACGGCGGACGGCGAGTGCGCCCCCTGCGGCGAAGTGACGGCCTCGCTTCAGCCGCTGGCAGGCCGCATCCTGCTGCCGAAGCCTGCCTATGAGCGGTTCTGTGCAGCGCGCAGCACACCGGCCGATGTGACAGAATGACTGCAGAGATCCCTGTGCGGAATGGACTCCCGCACAGGGATTTTTACGTGGTGCGGAGGGATTTTGAAATCGTCATAAATATTTAACAAAAAAAGTTCCGAAACCTCTTGATTTTTGCGGGCAAGATGAGTACAATACACTTAGCACTCAGAGAAAAGGAGTGCTAAACAACCGGAAGGCGATAAACCAGAGCCTCCGGGCACAACGATGTTTTCATTTTATTTTTATAATAGGAGGGCAAGAACTATGAAGATCATTCCTCTTGCAGACCGTGTTGTTATCAAGACTGTTGAGGTCGAGGAGACCACCAAGGGCGGCCTCATCCTGACCGGCAGCGCAAAAGAAAAGCCCCAGGTGTGCGAGGTCATCGCAGTCGGCCCCGGCGGCGTCGTGGACGGCAAGGAAGTCAAGATGACCGTGAAGGTCGGCGACAAGGTCCTCACCAGCAAGTATTCCGGCACCGAAGTGAAGGTGGATGGCGAGGAGTGCACCATCGTCCGTCAGGGCGATATCCTGGCCGTTGTGGAAGACTGAGTTTCCCCCTCTACTGTAAGAAATTGAGCTTTTGAAGGAGCGATTGGATTATGGCTAAACAGATCAAGCAGGGCGAGGACGCCCGCAAGGCACTGTGCGCTGGCATTGACACGCTGGCAAATACGGTAAAGATCACCCTGGGCCCCAAGGGCCGCAACGTGGTGCTGAGCAAGAAGTTCGGCGCCCCCGTCATCACCAACGACGGCGTGACCATCGCCAAGGAGATCGAGCTGAAGGACGAGTTCGAGAACATGGGCGCACAGCTGGTGCGTGAGGTCGCAACCAAGACCAACGATGCAGCAGGCGACGGCACCACCACCGCAACCGTTCTGGCACAGGCAATGGTCACCGAGGGTATGAAGAACGTCACCGCCGGTGCAAACCCGATGGACATCCGCCGCGGCATGAGCAAGGCAGTCAACACCGCCGTTGAGACCATCAAGGCCCACAGCCAGAAGGTCAAGGATGCCAACGATATCGCACGTGTCGGCACCATTTCCGCAGGCGACCCGGAGATCGGCCGCCTGATCGCAGAGGCCATGGAAAAGGTCACTTCCGACGGCGTCATCACCATCGAGGAGAACAAGACCACCGCTGAGACCTACAACGAGATCGTCGAAGGCATGCAGTTCGACCGCGGCTACCTGACCCCGTATATGGTCACCGATACCGACAAGATGGTCGCCGACCTGGACAACGCCGCCATCCTCATCACCGATAAGAAGATCAGCGTCATTCAGGATCTGGTCCCCCTGCTGGAGCAGGTCATGCAGAACGGCATGAAGCTGCTGATCGTGGCTGAGGACATCGAGGGCGAGGCTCTGTCCACCCTGATCGTCAACCGCCTGCGCGGCACCCTGAACGTCTGCGCCGTCAAGGCCCCCGGCTTCGGCGACCGCCGCAAGGAGATGCTGCAGGATATCGCGACCCTGACCGGCGGCACCGTTGTGTCCGCTGATCTGGGCTATGAGCTGAAGGACGCAACCGTCCAGATGCTGGGCCATGCCCGCCAGGTCAAGGTCACCAAGGAGAACACCACCATCGTTGGCGGTGCAGGCGATAAGGACGCCATCGCAGCCCGTATCGCACAGATCCGCAACCAGATCGAGGCTGCGACCAGCGACTTTGACCGCGAGAAGCTGCAGGAGCGTCTGGCAAAGCTGGCCGGCGGCGTGGCCGTCATCAAGGTCGGCGCTGCGACCGAGGTCGAGATGAAGGACAAGAAGCTCCGCATCGAGGACGCTCTGAACGCGACCAAGGCAGCCGTTCAGGAAGGCGTCGTTGCCGGCGGCGGCACCGCTCCCATCAACGCCATCCCCGCTGTCCGTGCGCTGTGCGAGACGCTGGAAGGCGACGAGCGCACCGGTGCAAAGATCGTCCTGAAGGCTCTGGAAGCACCTCTGCGCCAGATCGCAAAGAACGCCGGTCTGGAAGGCAGCGTCATCATCGACAAGATCGTCTCTGCCAACAAGCCCAACTACGGCTTCGATGCACAGAACGAGGTCTTCGTGGACGACATGATCGCTGCTGGCATCGTCGACCCGACCAAGGTCACCCGCTCCGCTCTGGAGAACGCAGCATCCGTCGCCGAGATGGTGCTGACCACCGAGAGCCTGGTCGCTGACCTGCCCGAACCTCCGGCTGCTCCCGCAGCTGCCGGCGGTGACATGGGCGGTATGGGCGGCATGTACTAATAACTGCCTAAAAACCGCATGAATCCTTGATTTTTGGAGCGCGCAAAAGCGGATTTACGCCAAACTTACGCCACTTACGCCAAAAATCAAAGCGCACTATAGGGTAACAAAATCGGCACTCGCTGAAAAGCGGGTGCCGATTTTTTGTGTCTAGGGGATTTGAAGACTCATGAAACCCACTGATGGATTCTGCGAGCAGCAGACTGTCAGCGGCTTTATTGTTGCTGTATTATATTCAGGGCAACTATGCAGCGATTTACGACAAACCGCTGTTTGATGCCCCCTTTGTTCCGTTGAAGGAGAGTGCGCTGCCGCTCACCCCGGAGGCCAAAGAGGTGGTAGACCGGGTGCTGGATACCTTTGGTATGTACAGTGGAAAGGTTCTGGAAAGCATCACCCACAAAGAAACGCCTTGGCTGGATGCCCGGAAGGGCTTTCTGCCAGACGAAACTTCTCATGCGGAGATTTCGCTGGATGCGATGAAGGACTACTTCAAAAAGGTGGATGAGAAGTATAATATTCGGACGGAAGATGGACTGCGGAAGTATATCGGCAAAATGTTATAATAAGTCGGACTATGCACGATGGCGGGTTAATTTATTATGAACAGTATTGATTACTTGGTAAAAAGTGCTATAATTAAAGTGCCCCATACGAAAGGTATGGGGGAAGGAGATTGTTGTCAACTCTCCTGCTAGAATATTCTCGAGAATATTTAGCAGCACAGTTGACACGGTTGTTGATGCTGATGTAGCAAATGCTAGAATCAGACTGATTGATGAAATCACGACAATCGCCTCCCAGTCAATTATACCATAATTGATGATTGCGCTAACAGAATAGCTGGGAACTCTGAAAATCCTTTATGGTAATAGGGGTAACCACGTCAAACGTATATCCATCGGCTTAGAGACGCTATTCCTCGTGCCGATGGATATTGCATTTTAGGGGTATTAAAGCAATGGATGCTTGGTTAAGTGATAAGAAGATAATTCAAAGAAGCAAGCGATATTATGCACATTTTGATGTGCGAACAGATATCGGTCGCATGAAAGATTATGCTTCAAATCCAAAAGCAGTTGCAGCGCATGGATTTTATCCATTTATCCATTATGAGATGGATATGAGCAAGTTTAAAAGAGGAAAAGGAGTAGTTCCTAAAAAACGTGATATTTGCTATGCAGCACATATTGATCGGTGCATTTATCAGTATTACAGTCACATTTTGAATGAGAAATATAACGAGCGAACGACTTGTGATGGGATTTCTAATGTTGCGGTTGCCTATCGAACAAATTTAGGAAAGAGCAATATTCAATTTTCCAAAGCGGCCTACGATTTTATCCGTAAGACAGAAAACTGCTATGTGATGATTGGCGATTTTACGCATTTCTTTGATAACTTAGACCATGCTTACTTGAAGAAGCAATGGTGCTCGTTATTGGAATGCGAAAGATTACCAAAGGATCATTATAATGTGTTTAAGAATATCACGTCATTTAGTCAATGGGAACTGACGGACTTGTTGGCTATAAATAAACTGAAAGACAACAAAGCAGGTCATCGCGCACTCAATAAACAATCAAGAGTATTAACAGCGGAACAATATAAAAACAATCGTTCTCACATACAGCCAAATATGAACCATTACGGGATACCACAAGGATCACCTATTAGTGGAATGTTGGCGAACCTCTATATGCTGGAAGTTGATAAGCAAATCCATGATCTAGTTGAACAATATCACGGATTTTATATGCGGTATAGTGATGATTTTATTGTGATAGTGCCGGATGAACCTAACAATAATGCGCTGAATGTCTTCTCTGAAGTGAGAGCATTTATTGCAAGTGCTCCTAGATTAAAATTGGAGCCGAGCAAAACCCAATATTTTCATTATAAGGAAGAGAAGGTTGAGAATATTGGAAAAGCGATAGACAAAGGTGCAGACGATAGTAAAAAATTTATCAATTTTTTGGGATTTTCGTTTAATGGAACGAAAGTGTTTATCCGTTCTAAAACGACGGCCAAATACTATTACCGGATGCACAGAAAGGCAAAAAATATTGCAAAAACAGGAGGGTATACCAGAAAAGGAAATCATATCAATCTTTCTGGTCTGTATACGCTTTATTCTGAACATGGTGCAAAGAGCAAACGAGGAAATTATTTTACCTATATTGAGCATGCTGAAGAAGAGTATGGACAAGATGAAGAAATTCGACATGATTTGAAAAATAATATGGGAAAAATAAGAAAAGTTCTAAAAGGTATTTAATTAGAACTTTTGTATGATAAAACAGCCGCCCAGCGACCTTACGGTCTCGCTGGGCGGCTTATTTTTTGCGTTTCCAGAGCAAATATTCTTCGTAGCGGTGCATCTCGTTCTGTTCTTCTTCGGTCAGGCGCTGGCGCTGGATGCGGGCTTTGTCGGAGGGATCGTAATCGGACAAACCTAACAGAAAATCAGAAGAAGTATGATAGCGTCTGCA
Source organism: Faecalibacterium prausnitzii (assembly GCF_019967995.1). NCBI lineage: Bacteria > Bacillati > Bacillota > Clostridia > Eubacteriales > Oscillospiraceae > Faecalibacterium > Faecalibacterium prausnitzii. The sequence continues at coordinate 1,859,838 of NZ_CP065377.1, read as the reverse complement.
AATTGCAACCAGTGTTGAGTGGTCAGGAGAACTTTTGTCGTGCTCCCAACTGCGGACAGTAGAAACCGAAACACTAAGAGCTTTTGCTAACACTTGTTGCTTTTCACCATTCAGCTTTCGTAATTCTGCCAGCCGCTCACCAATCATCTAGCGCACCACCCTTCTTTGCTTTCAAGTATAGAGAATCTTATTACTTTTGGCAAAAAACGCCGAAATTCTTGTGAATTGGCTGTAAAAGTGATAAGATACTTGTTAGTATAGGCCGAAAGTGCTAAGAACATTATCACTTCCGCCGCAACGCTAAGGCAAAGCGAGGAATACCCCGTTGGAACAACTGATCGACTTTCACGCACCGGAAGTGCAGGCGGTGCTGGATACGCTACTAAAAGATAAATCTACCGGTAAAAACATCATCTGGGCAACCGACCCGCCGGAGGAGCTGCAAACCGTGATGTACGAGCCGGTGACGGATAGATCCCAGATCACCGCACAGCAGCTCAGGCTGACCCACTATGAGGTGGTGCTGCCCCGGATGATGAAGCAGACCGACACCCAGCAGCAACGCACCCGCAAAAAAGGCGAGGTGTTCAGCCCCGCATGGGTCTGCAACAAGATGAATAACGCGCTGGATGCTGACTGGTTCCGTGGGCTGGGGGCAGAGGAGAGCGCCGGGCAGTTCACGGTGGAGCTGCCCCAAGGCTGGCAGACGGTGGAAACGCCGGTGCAGTTCCCGGTTTGCGGGGGCAGGACCCCGGCATGGGTGCAGTATGTGCAGAGCCGCCGCTTGGAGGTGACCTGCGGCGAAGCCCCCTTTCTGGCATCCCGGTACGATGCCGCCACTGGCGAGATGATCCCGGTAGCCCGGCGCATTGGCATTCTGGACCGCAAGCTGCGGGTGGTAAGCGAGAACGCCGCCACAGAGGACGAGTGGCGCAAATATGCCACCCATGCGGTGCAGTCTACCTACGGCTATGAGTATCAGGGAGATAATCTTTTGTTGGCACGGGTCAACCTGCTGCTGACCTATGCAGAGCATCTGCAAGCCCGCTGGCAGCGCAAGCCCACAAAAGAAGAGTTACAGCCTATCGCCACCATCATCAGCTGGAACCTGTGGCAAATGGACGGCTTGCACCTGTCTGTGCCCGGCGGCAAGCCCCAGCCGGAGACAGAACAGCTTGATCTCTTTTCCATGTTCGGGGCGGCAGAGCCGCAGCCGCCCACGGTATCCTGCAAAGTGAAAAACTGGCGCAAGGGCAGCCATGGAACCGCCCAGAACTTTGAAACCATTCAGGAAGGGAGTACCAGCATGAAGTTTGATTATGTCATCGGAAACCCGCCGTATCAGGAAGTTGATGGAGGTTCAGGCGCAAGCGCAACGCCGGTATATAACAAATTCATTGAGGAAACAAAGACATTGAATCCAACGGCAATGTCTTTTATCATTCCAGCAAAATGGTATTCTGGTGGTAAAGGGTTGGATAAATTTCGAGAGCAGATGTTAAACGACAAACGAATGGCGGTACTCGTTGACTATCCTAACTCGCTGGATGTTTTTCCGAATGTGGATGTTGCTGGTGGTGTATGCTATTTTGTGTGGGCTAAGTCACATGAGGGAAAATGCTACTACATAAATTACCGAGATGGGGTTAAGACATCCGAATACCGTGATTTGAATGAGTTTTCGACATTTATTCGTTATCCAATCGCTGCCGAGATAGTTAAGAAGGTGCGTCTGAAAGGAGAGCAGACGCTTGATACGATAGTTTCCAGCCGAAAGCCGTTTGGTCTTGCTACAAATGTGAAACCGCTCAAAGCAGGAGATATTCAACTGAGATTTAATGGTGGGATAGGCCCATATAAAAGAAGTTTGATTTCTACGGGTATAGAAAATATAGACCGCTATAAAATCATTATTTCATATTTGACGGCAGAACACGCAGGACAGCCCGATAAGAACGGACAATACCGCATTCTCTCGACAATGGAAAAGCAGCCGCCGAAAGTAGTTTGTTCAGAAACGTATCTCGTTGCAGGAGCATTTGACACAGAAGCTGAAGCAGATAACTATATGAGATACCTAAAAACACGATTTGTGCGTTTTTTGATTTCGATTTTGGCGATGACACAGCATATCAGCAAAGGTATGTTTGGTTTTGTTCCTGTTCAGGATTTTTCAAGAGCGTGGACAGATGAAGAACTGTTTTCAAAGTATAAACTAACTTCTGATGAAGTGGCATTCATACAAAGCATTATAAAGGAGATGGCATAATGGCTGGCATAACCCTGCGCACTGCCCGGCAGGTAGTGCCCATGATCTACGCCTATACCACCCCGGAAATTGCCCGGCACAACGGCTGGACGAAGATCGGCTACACCGAGCAGTCAGTGGACAAACGCCTGAAACAGCAGACCCACACCGCCGATGTGCTGTTCCATGAGGAGTGGCGGGGCAATGCTGTCTACGATGACGGCAGCGGTGAGGTGTTCACCGACCACGATTTCCACGCCTACCTCCGCAAGCTGAACGTGGAGAACGACCGCAAAAACGAGTGGTTCCATCTGGATGGGCAGCAGTCCCGGCGGTATTTTCAGGATTTCCGCATGAACCGGGGCCGGGTGCAGCTGGATGCTGCCATCGCCTACACCCTGCGGGAAGAACAGGCAAGGGCTGTCCACGACACCAAGACCTATTACCAGAGCCACCCCGGCGGGGAATACCTCTGGAACGCCAAGCCCCGCTTTGGCAAGACCCTTTCCGTCTACGATTTCTGCAAGCAGGTCGATGCACAGACGGTGCTCATCGTCACCAACCGCCCTGCTATCGCCAATAGCTGGTACAGCGACTATGTGCGCTTTCTGGGCAGGGAGTCCGGCTATCTGTTTGTCAGCCATGTGGATGCCCTTGCCGGGCAGCCCCATGTGCTGGACGAGCAGGGCTATCTGGATGCCGCCGCACAGGGCGAGGAACTGTATAAGCGCATTGAGTTCGTCAGCCTGCAGGACATGAAAGGCTCGAAGTATTTCGGCGGCGAGTACGACAAGCTGCAACACCTGACCGAGCTGAACTGGGATGTGCTGGTCATCGATGAAGCCCACGAGGGCGTGGACACCTACAAGACCGACCTTGCCTTTGACCACATCCGCCGCAAGTTCACGCTGCACCTGTCCGGCACGCCCTTCAAGGCACTGGCAAACGATAAGTTTGCCGGGGATGCCATCTTCAACTGGACCTACGCCGACGAGCAGGCCGCCAAGCGGAACTGGCAGGGCGCACCGGGGCAGCAGAACCCCTACGCAAACCTCCCTATGCTCAACCTCTACACCTACCAGATGTCCGAGATCATCCGGGACGAAATTCAGCAGGGCGTGGAGATCGACGGCGAAACGCAGGAATTTGCCTTTGACCTGAACGAATTCTTCAAGGTGAAGCCCAGCGGCAGCTTTGAGCACGACGCCGAGGTGGACCGCTTTCTGGATGCTATGACCACCCAGAACAAGTTTCCGTTTTCCACCCCGGAACTGCGTGCCGAACTGAAGCACACTTTCTGGCTGCTGAACCGGGTGGACAGTGCCAGAGCGCTGGCAAAAAAGCTGCAGGCGCACCCGGTGTTCCGGGACTATGAGGTAATCCTTGCCGCCGGTGACGGCAAGCTGGACGACACGGACGAGAACCAGAAGAGCTTTGACCGGGTAAAAGCCGCCATCGCCCACCATGAAAAGACCATTACCCTGTCGGTGGGGCAGCTGACCACCGGTGTCACCATCCCGGAGTGGTCGGCGGTGCTGATGCTCTCCAACCTGAAAAGCCCGGCGCTGTATATGCAGGCAGCGTTCCGTGCCCAGAACCCCTGCCTTTTCCACGAAAACGGCACCTTCCGCCGCAAAGAGAACGCCTATGTGTTCGATTTTGACCCTGCCCGCACTCTGCTGATCTACGAGCAGTTCGCCAACGACCTTTCACAGGACACCGCTAGCGGCAAGGGCGGCACCGGGGAGCGCAAGGCGCACATTCAGAATCTGCTCAACTTCTTCCCAGTCATTGGTGAGGACGAGGAAGGGGAGATGATCCCGCTGGATGCAGAAAAAGTCCTCAGCATCCCCCGGAAGATCAAGTCTAAAGAAGTGGTGCGGATGGGTTTCCAGAGCAACTTCCTGTTCCAGAACATTTCCAACGTGTTCAGTGCCCCGCAGGAGGTGCTGGACATTCTGCAAAACTTCCAGCCCATCAGCGAAGCCAAGGCAAAGCCCATCCAGATCACCCCGGACACCGGCGCAGACCTCTCCCTGAACGACAAGGGCGAGGTAGACTTGGATGAGGGCTACGTCATCGGCAAGGCAGCGGATGTGTTCGGGGAGAAGATCTACGAAAGCACCCCGGCGCTGGACACCGCCCTGCAAGACCTGACCGATGCCCCGGCTCCTGCCAAAGAAGAGCATCTGGAACCCCTGAAAAAGAGCATCACCAAGGAGATCATCACCCCCATGGTGGAGCAGGCAAAGCAGGAGTATGGTCGGGACCTGAAGCTGTCCGACCAGAAGCGGTTTGAGAGTACCGCCAAAGCCAAGATGGACGTGGCGGTGAACAAGGTGGTGGACAACTACCGCATCGACCAGAGCCAGTTGGAAGAAAAGCGCACCCAGCAGTTACAGAGCTGCACCACCGCCCAGCAGCGTCAGCAGGTGAACCGGGAATTTGACGCAAAACAGCAGCAGAGCACCGCCGCCCTGATGGAGACGTTGCAAACCACCATTCAGCAGACGGCGCAGGAGATGCAGCAGACCATCGTGCGCACCGTGGAGACCAACCAGAAGGAGCAGGAGAAAAAGGGCTACGAGGACACCGTCCGTGACCATCTGCGGGGCTTCTCCCGCACCATCCCGTCCTTCCTTATGGCGTATGGCGACGAGAACGTGACACTGGCGAACTTTGACCAAATCATCCCGGACAAGGTCTTTCAGGAGGTCACCAGCATCACGTTGGAACAGTTCCGCTTTTTGCGGGACGGTGGACCGTACATCAACCAAGCCACCGGACAGGAGGAGCACTTTGCAGGCCACCTGTTCGACCCGGTAGTGTTTGACGATTCGGTGAAGGAGTTCTTGAACCTGAAGGTCAAGCTGGCAGATTACTTTGACGAGAGCCGCACCGAGGATATCTTCGATTACATCCCGCCCCAGAAAACCAACCAGATCTTCACCCCAAAGTGGGTGGTGAAAAAGATGGTAGACCTGCTGGAGCAGGAAAACCCCGGCTGCTTCGATGACCCCGGCAAGACCTTTCTGGACCCCTACATGAAGTCCGGTCTGTACATTACGGAAATCGTCAAGCACCTTTACCGCAGCGAGAAGATGCGGCAAGCCTTCCCGGACGATAACGCCCGGCTGGAACATATCTTTGCCAAGCAGGTCTATGGGCTTGCCCCGACCGAGATCATCTACCGCATTGCCATCAGCTACATTCTGGGCTTTGCAAAGGGTAACGGCATCACCGCCCACCATATCCGTCAGGCGGATACGCTGGAATTTGCCAAGGCGGACACCATGGAAAGGGAACTGGATAAGATCTTCAGAGATTGAGAAAATAGAATACAGCATAAAACCAAAGGCGGCTGTCTGCATGGGTGCAGATGGCTGCCTTTTTGTGCTATTCGCGCAACTTTTATGGAAATTTGTTGAAATGGTTACTTTTTGGCCTTTCTCGCCGGCTACCTATTGAGGGGACTTTTTCGAGGTAGGTACTTATAACAACTTTATTACAAAGAATCGTCAATGGGTGCCAAATGGCCTTTCTCGTCGGCTACCAAGTGAGAGTATCTTTTTTCAAGAGTGCTTCGACTTTGGACACGCTCACCGTTGCAAATTGTCTACCTCAGTTGGCTGCTCGATAAACTGACGATATTTTAACTCAACGGTTGATTCGACTATATTTTCCAAGAACTTTTCAACGAATTTCTTTTTCTGGCTATTATTTAGCCGTTATCAAAGCCTACCAAGTAGAGGGATAATTTTTCGGAAGCCCTAAATTCCGAGGATTTTCTATAAAAATCTGCTCCTTGAAAACAGAATAGTTCAATCGTCCGGTACTTCACAAAAGGTACTTCTGTAATTCGCAGCCCGGCCATAACGAAGGCGGGGTGGCTGAAATGCCAATGGTGCGGTGCAAGCCCGCCGCCGGACGATTCCCCACTCCTAGGGTGCCGAGGGCGAATATGGGAGACCTATATCATATTGACGCAGATGGACTGTAAGCCTATCTGCGATGGGGGAGCCGGAACAATTTCCGGCTCTCGTTACATTGAGCCGGACGAGCTGTTTTTCTGAACAGCTTGCCCGGAGCAAGAGTGCAGAGAGCGCAGCTCTTTGCCCCAGTGATATGATGCTGTGCGTCATATCCTACTGGGTATTATCTGGCGCAAAAAGGCGGCAGATCCAGCAGCTTCGCTGCTGCGTTCTCCCCACCAAGCTGTTGAAACGGAGGGATGTCTATCTGAAATTAACACGACACAACGGACGAGCCGGAACCCACGGCACCTATAACCCCAAGCACAATGACCGCAGTTTCAACCTTTCCAACAGCGAGCACATTGACCCGGAACGAGCCAAGGGCAACATCTACTGGGACTGCTTCCATGGCTTCCGTTCGGCTCTCGACCCACAAGACCCGAATGATCTGGCAGCAACCTTCTCGGATGTGGAACGGCAGTTTTACGAGATCCGGTACACAACCTTCATCGAAGGTCAGAACGAGCGCAACGCCAAAATCCGGCACACTGAACGTAACCGCTCCATTCCTGACCTGCTGTCCAGCCGCAAGACCTGCCCGGAAGAAACTATCTACCAGCTTGGAACGCTGGATGAACACGCTTCCGCAGAGGATTTGCTGAACATCGTCACGGAGTTCATCGAGGAATTCAAGGCAAAGTTTGGCAACCACGTTCATGTGCTGGACTGGGCGTTGCATCTGGACGAAAGCACGCCCCACATCCACGAACGCCATGTGTTCGACTGCGAGAACAAGTACGGCGAGGTAGCTCCCCAGCAGGAAAAGGCGCTGGAAGCGTTGGGTTTTGAACTGCCTGACCCGGGCAAACCCCTCGGCCGCCGCAACAACCGCAAAATCGCCTTTGATGCCGCCTGCCGGAAGATGCTGTTCGAGATTGCCAAGCGGCATGGGCTGGATCTGGAGGAAGAAGCGGAGTACGGCAACCGCAAGTATCTGGAAAAGCAGGATTTTATCCTTGCCAAGCAAAAGGAGCAGCTTGCCGCCCAGCAGGACAGGCTGGACGAGCTGACCCTGAAAGTTTCGGATATGGAGACCCTTCTGGATGATGTTTCGGCAGCAGCCTATGATAAGGCGGTGGAGGTAGTGACGGAGGTGGTGCGCACCGAGACCCGCAAGGAAGATATGCGGATGATCGAGGACACGAAGAAGTGGGTGCTGTCCCCGGAGCGTAAGGCTCCCAAGGCCACGAGGGAGTACACCGCAAAACATCTGGATACCGTGCTGGACAAGTTCCTCAAGACCATGCAGACCACCGCTGCCCGCTTGCAGGAGAAGCTCCTGAAGCCGGATGTCCGGCAAAAGGGCAAGGAGCAGGTCAAGGAGAAAGCACGGGATTCCGTTCTGCAGCTGCTGAACCGCTTGCAGGCAGAACAGGCACAGCGGAAGCCATCTGTCACGCCTACCGCCGAAAAGTCAGAAACACGAGGTGATGTTTATTGAGCAAAGAAGTCAACGAAGAACGCACTCCCCGAACCGTTGGAGATGTGAAGGAAATGCTAACCAAGCACTCCAACGGCGAAATCCAGCGGACGATCCAGAACTGCATCACGATTCTGCAGAACGACCATGTGCTTGCCGATGCCATCCGGCTGAACCTGTTGAGCGAGCGCATCGACATTGTAAAGCCTGTGGGCTGGCCCCGTTCCGGCAAGACGCTGAACGACACCGACATGAAGTATATCCTGCGGAGGATGGAGAAATACGGCATTTCCAGTGAAAAGAAAATCGAATCTGCCATCCGCATTGTTGCCAACGAGAACCGCTATCACCCCATCCGGGATTACCTGAACGGCCTGCAATGGGACGGCACGGAACGGATCCCCCACGTCCTGCACCACTTTCTCGGTGCTGCGGAGGACGAGTACACTTGCGAAGCCATGAAGATCTTCCTGCTGGGAGCCATCAAGCGGGTGTTCCAGCCGGGATGTAAATTTGAGACCATGCTCTGTTTGGTGGGAGGTCAAGGTGTGGGAAAGTCCACTTTCTTCCGGCTGCTGGCAGTCAAGGACGAATGGTTCTCGGATGACCTGCGGCGGCTGGACGATGACAATGTGTACCGCAAGCTGCAAGGGCACTGGATCATCGAAATGTCAGAGATGATCGCCACCGCCAACGCCAAGAGCATCGAGGAAATCAAGAGCTTTCTCAGCAAGCAGAAGGAAACCTATAAAATTCCCTACGAGACCCATCCTGCCGACCGTCTGCGCCAGTGCGTCTTTGCTGGTACGACCAACCGGCAGGATTTTTTGCCCCGTGACCGCACAGGCAACCGCCGCTTCATCCCTGTTCCGGTAGATGCAGAACAGGCCAAAGTCCACATTCTGGACAATGAGGAGGAATCTCGCACCTATATCGACCAGCTCTGGGCGGAAGCTATGACCATCTACAACAGCGGCAACTACAAGCTGGCGTTCAGCCCTGCCATGCAGGAAACCCTGCAAGCCCATCAGCAGGACTTCATGCAGGAAGATGCACAGGCGGGCATGATCTATGCCTTTTTGGAGGACTACACGGGTGAACGGGTGTGTTCCAAGCAGCTCTATGCGGAAGCACTGGGCAACACCAATATCCCGGCAGAGTGGGAGACTCGTGCTATCTGCGAGATCATGAACACCGGCATTTCGCGCGGCGATATCCAAGGCTGGCAGGCGCACAAGACCGCCAAGCGTTACCCGAAGTACGGTGTTCAGAAAGGCTGGGAGCGCGTAACCAGCCCCGAAACCGGGGCTGAAGATTTCTCCGAAATGACGGATGCGGAAGCCCAGCAACTGGGCTTTCCCTTCTGACGACACCGGTTACACGTCTGGTTACAGATTCGGTTACACCTCAGTTACAGCGCAAAAGCCGCATGATTGCTGCGTTTTCCGCTTTCTGTAACCATGTAACCTTAAAAAGATAAGAAAAAGTATAAAGTCCACCGAATGTCCTGCGTACAGAAAAAGAGAGTTTTCCTGCCCGGTTACAGGCGTTCGGTTACAAGGAATTGGAGGTCTGCCTATGAAAGACGTCCCTATTTGGGAAAAGAGCAATCTGACGCTGGAAGAAGCTGCGGCTTACTCCGGCATTGGCATCAACAAGCTGCGTGAAATCACGAATGAAGATAAATGCAAATTCGTCCTCTGGGTGGGAAACAAGCGTCTGATCAAACGTCGCCTGTTCGATTGCTTTGTCGAGCAAGCATATTCTATTTGAGAGGTTGCCAAAGGCTGCAAATGTGAAACCGTCCTTTTCTCATTCGCTGCGGGTGGAAATCGCATGGTTGATGTGTTATACTGACACTGACCTTATAGATGCGCTTTTCACAGAAAGGAGCTTCTAAATGCCTGAAAAGCGCAAGGATAGCAAGGGCCGTGTTTTGAAGGATGGCGAAAGCCAGAGAGCAAATGGCACCTACGACTATCGTTATACCGATATCCACAAGAAACGGCGTTGTATTTACGCTAAATCCCTGACAGAGCTGCGGAAAAAAGAGGAAGAACTGTGGCGCGATCTGGCAGACGGCATCGACTACGCCGCCGGAGAAATGACGGTGGCTGATCTGGTTGACCGTTATATGAATCTGAAACGTGGGTTGAAACCCAATTCACTTCGGTCGTACAACACAGCGGTCAAACGGATTCATGCTGACCCTTTCGGGCAAAAAGCCATCAAAACGGTAAAATTGTCCGATGCGAAAGGCTGGTTCGTGTTTCTGCATGACAGCGGTTTCAAGCAAAACACCATTGGAATCCTGCAAAGCGTTGTCAGACCGGCGTTTGAGATGGCGGTGGAGGATGACATCATCCGCAAGAATCCATTCAAGTTCAAGCTGTCGGATGTTGTGCCGAAGGACGCTTATGTGCGCGATGCCCTGACCAGAGAGCAGCAGGAGAAATATCTGCAATTCGTTCAGGACTACGGCGGCAACTATTATGATGATATCGTCATTCTTTTGGGAACCGGCTTGCGGGTGAGCGAGTTGTACGGTCTAACACGAGCAGATATCGACTTTGAGCGGCATTGTATCCATGTGCGGCGGCAACTTTGCCGGACGGCTGAAAAGCCCTACTTTGTCACACCGCCGAAAACCAAAAGCGGCATCCGCAATGTTCCCATGACGGATACCGTTTGTGCAGCGCTGTTGCGTGTAGTAAGAACCAGAGCGTCCACAAAGGTAGAAGCGCTGGTGGATGGCTGCAGCGGATTTCTCTTTCTGGACAAGTCCGGAATGCCGAAGGTGGCAATGCACTTGGAAAACTATATGCGTGGCGTGCAGGGCAAGTTTGAAACTGCATACGGCAAACCTGTACCGAAAATCACGCCCCATGTGCTGCGACACACCTTCTGCACCAATGTTCAGCAGGCCGGGCTGGATGTAAAAAGCCTGCAATACCTGATGGGGCACTCCAATGCCAGTGTGACGCTGGATGTCTACACGCACAGCAGCTTTGAATCGGTTGAAAGAGCCTTTGAACAGATCGCCGGCAACCTGTGATTTCCGACGTGTGAAGCGGAATAGCTTACGCCAAAACTTACGCCAATCACCCGGTAAGTGGCGTAGATTTGCGTAGAAATGCGTGAATCATGCAAAAACTGAGAATCTGGAAAAATCGGCTTGTAGCCTTGATAATTCTACAAAAGTCTACGTTTCCGGATATGCGTGACCCGGCTCCAAAAACGTGGTTTGGAAGGGCGGCATGTACTAAGCCGCTTCGCGCGCAATCAGATTCATACCCCGCAGGAGGCGGAGTTTCCCATGTGGGAGGCTCCGCCTCCTTTTTTTCAAATCACTGCTCCTCTGATGCAAAATGTGATATAATAGACCTGTTTCATCAAAATAAAGAGGGGTATCGTTATGGAACGAACAGCTTTTACCGCCTATCGGGATAAGGTCGTCACCAACTGTGCCAGGGTCATCGTGGGCAAGGACGACATCATTGAAAAAGTCCTCGTCAGCTTCTTGTGCGGAGGCCATGTCCTGCTGGAAGACAAGCCCGGCACCGGCAAGACCATGCTTCTGCGCGCTTTTGCCCGGACTGTGGGCGGGGATTTCCGGCGGGTACAGTTCACGCCCGACCTGCTCCCGTCGGACCTGACGGGCATCAACTTCTACAACCAGAAGACCGGCGAGTTCGAGTTCCGGCCCGGCCCGCTCTTCACCAACTTTGTGCTGACGGACGAGATCAACCGCGCCACGCCACGCACCCAGTCGGCCTTGCTGGAAGCCATGGAGGAAAAGCAGATCACGGTGGACGGCGTGACGAGCCGCCTGGCTGAGCCGTTCATGGTGCTGGCGACCCAGAACCCGCTGGAATCCTTTGGCACTTTCCCTCTGCCGGATGCCCAGATGGACCGCTTTTTCATGCGGTTGTCACTGGGGTACATGAACCGGGAGCAGGAGATGGAAGTGCTGTCCCGCCCGTCGGCGCAGGCGGTGCTCAGCCAGTTGAACCCGGTGGTCACGCCGGAGGAAACGGCCTATGTCCGCACGGCTTACCGTGAGGTGAAGGTCTCCGACGATGTGAAGAACTACCTGATGGACATCGTGGAGGCCACCCGCATGCAGGGCGGTTTCGTGAGCGGGGTGTCCACCCGTGGTGCGCTGGCGCTGTATCAGGCGGCGCAGGCCTACGCGGCTCTGCAGGGCCGGGACTACGTTGCTCCGGAGGACGTCAAGGGGCTGGCCCCGGCGGTGCTCTGCCATCGTGTGGTCCTGGGCGGCAGCATGAACGCGGAAGCTGCAACCCAGCGGCTGCGGAAGCTGCTATCCGATGTTGAAGTTCCGCTGGAGAACCACTGATGGCGGCGGTCGTATTTGCGCTGGTGCTGGCGGGGCTACTCTTCTGGCTGGAACAGGAGTCTTGTGTCCACAGTCTGGACGATTTGCAGGGGGTGCTGGAAACGGAGGACTTCCTTGCCGAGGCAGACCAGCCGGTGAACCTGCGGTTGACCGTACGGAACAGCGGCCCCCACTGGAAGTCATTTGCAGCCCTGCGGCTCCATCTGGGGCGGGAGCTCACCCCGTGCAGCATGGACCACCTGACCAGAGACTGCGCCGGGCAGGGGCACACTGTGCGGTGCACGGCCTGGCTGCGTCCGCAGCAGGAGGCGTCGTTCAAAGTCGCGGTCCGCGTCGGGCAGCGGGGCCGCTATGTATTGGAGCCGCTACAGCTGATCGGCGGCGACCTGCTGGGCCTGAAGACGCAATCCCGCACAGAGCGGGGCTTCCATGAGCTCGTCGTTCCACCCAGGGAATGCGACCTGCCGGAACTGGACGGCCTGATGGGCGGCTTTCTGGGCGGCATTTCGGTGAACCGCTACCTCTACGAAGACCCCATCCTGACGGCAGGCTATCGCGAGTACACCAGCGGCGACCCGATGCGGGCCATCTCCTGGAAGCAGAGCGTCCGTGGGCGGGGCTTGATGGTGAAAAGGTTTGATTACACGACCGAACCACGGGTCGTGGTGCTGGTCCATGCGGATTCGTCGCGCTATACCCAGCCGGAGCGGGTGGAGCGGTGTTACTCCATGGCCCGGACGGTCTGCCGGATGCTGGAAGAAAAGGCGGTGTCCTACCGCTTTGCGCTGAATGCAACGTTCGACCTGCTGATGAACGCGACCGTGACGGCGGGCGACGAGTGGAAAAAGCCGCTGGAAGTGCCGCAGGGGTACGGACCAGAACATTTCCGCCGCATGCTGGAAATGCTGGGCCGCGCCACCGGACAGACCGCCCAGCCCTGCCGGGAGTTCTGCGCCCGGTATTATCACGCGCAGGAGCAGACGAGCTGCATCTTCCTGACCACAGAGCCGGAAGCAGAGGCCCGCGCCTGCCTGAACCCGATGCCAGGGGTCCGGTTGTTGGTCCTCACGCCGGAATGTGTGCAACAACGCGGAGAGGAGGGACCGGTATGATAGCACTGCATGGACTCCGCATCCTGGGCGACCTCGCGTTCTACTACGCCTTTGCAGGCTTTTTTGCGGCAGGCTTCGGCGGGCATCCCACAATTTGGGTGCTTCTCTGGCCCGCTGTCTGTTTTGCAGCGGCGGCCTGTTTCCGGGGAAATCCCTCCCTGCGCACCGTGCTGGCGCTGGCCAGTGCGGCGGCGCTGCCGTTTCTGTCTGCACGGGCGGATCAGCTCGTCTATCTCCCGGCGGTGTGCTATGTGACGCTGCTGGCGGTGCGGGAAGAGTTCGGCCTTTCTGCAGTGCAGCAGGGGGAGCGGTTCCGCTGGCTGCTGCGCATCTGGCCGCTGTTCGGTGCGGCGATGCTGCTGTGGAACGCAGACGCGGTGCTGACCACAGCCTTGCCCATGGCGATCACGGCGGCGCTTGCGCTGGTCTGGTTTACTCGGACGACCCGGCAGGACCCGGAGGTGTATAGTGCGCCATCCTACCTGCTGATATCCGGCGGGCTTCTGGCGGCGCTGAGCGGCGCGGCCTTTCTGCTCAGCCGCAGCGCTGTGATGAACGGGGTGAAAGCTCTGGCCGCAGCGGTGTATTTCAAGCTGCTGGTGCCGGTGTTGCAACTGGTGCTGAACAATGTGGTGGCCTACGGCATCGTCGTGGTGTTCCAAAAGCTGTGGTATGCCATTGCGTGGGTGCTGGCCTTGTTCGCAAACCGGCAGGTTGCAATGGGCGATTTGTATGAATCCAGAGCGGGCGATGTCCGGGACGCCATCGGCGAGGAGAGCGGCCTGCTGATGGACGGCCCACGGGTGCTGGCCGGAGTGGCGGTGCTCTTTGCGGCGGTGCTGCTGATTTTAGCGGTGCGGCACATCCTGCGCCGGGGCCGCGCGGCGGAACCGACCGGTGCTGCCCCGATGACGAAACGCCGGACCTCCCTGCGCACCCGCCGTCGGTGGCCGGGGCTCTTCCTTAGCCCGAACGCCCGTGTCCGGCGGGAATACCGGGCCTATCTCGACTACTGCGAGGCCCACGGCCTGACCATCCTGCGCGGAGATACCAGCCTGGACATCACGGGCCGTGCCTCCGGCATGGACTACGCTGCCGAGGCCGAACTGCGCGAAATTTACCTCCGCGCCCGCTATGCGGAAACGGCTACCGCCGAGGACGCTGCCCGCGCGGCAGAGCTCGTGAAAAAGATCTGCGAATGACCGCATCAACGCCCCCTGACTGGCCCACACTGTTTCAAAAGGCCAAAGGGGGCGTTTTCATGTCCGGACGGCGGGTGCTGGCGCTGTATGCGCTGCTGGTGGGGTGTTTTGCGGCGGTGGTCTGCCGATTGTACTGGCTGTGCTCCCACGCGGACTATGCAGCCCGCGCGGCGGCGCAGAGCGTGGTGACGCTGGCGCTTCCGGCACGGCGGGGCAATTTTTATGACTGCGAGGGCCATCTTCTGACGGGCTTTGGCACAAAGTGGACAGCGCTCTGTGTGCCCGGCGGGGGAAACTATACCCGGCTCTTTTCCTGTACCGATGCGGCTGGGCAGGCGCTGCTGTACCAGAAACGAAACGCAGTCTCTCCATTCCTGCTCACGGTGGACCGCGATGTTTCGCCGCTTGGCATTTCCTGCTGGCCGGTGGCCGTGCGCTATGCGGCCGCGCCGCTGGCTGTGCAGCTCATCGGGTATGTGGACGGCGACGGCAGGGGAGCCGCCGGGCTGGAAGCAGCGTTTGATGCGGCACTTTCCGGCACCGGGGAGGGCGACACCCTGACCTGCCTTGTCAATGCGCAGGGGCGTCTGCGGAGCGAGCCGGAACAGACCCACGCCGACAGCGGGGCCGTAGGCGTCCAGCTGACCCTTTCCCGGCCGGTCCAGCGGGCGGCGGAAGCCGTTGCGGGCCGGATGATGACCACCGGCTGCATCGTGGTGCTGGATGCCGCAAACGCCGAAGTCCGCGCCTGCGTCAGTGTGCCGGGGTACGACCCGGCAGACCCGGCTGCCAGCCTGAATGCGGCGGACAGCCCGATGCTGAACCGGGCCTTCCAGAGCTACGCGGTGGGGTCGGTGTTCAAGCCGGTGCTGGCCGCCGCCGCGCTGGAAGCAGGGGAGACCGGTCTGGTCTACACATGCCCCGGCTGGTGCGAGGTGGACGGGCAGGTGTTCCGCTGTGCGGGCGGCATCCCGCATGGGGAGGTAGACCTTGCCGCTGCACTGGAAAAGAGCTGCAACGGATATTTTATCCGGCTGGGGCAGGCGCTGGGGGCCGAGCGGGTCCGTGCGCTGGCTGAGCGGGTGGGCTTTGGGCAGGCCGCGGAACTGACGGACCGCTTCCGCACGGCGGCGGGCATCCTGCCAACGGCGGAAGCCCTGACCTCGTCCGGGGCCTATGCAAATTTCTGCTTCGGGCAGGGGGAGCTGCTGGCAACGCCGGTGCAGGTGGCCGGGATGCTGAACGCGCTGGTCACTGGCACCTGGCGGATGCCGCTCTTTTTGCGGAACACGCTGGACGAGGCGACCGGGGAGCCGCTGGAAACGCTGGCCCACCGGAGGGCGGAGCCGGTCATCTCGGAACAGACGGCGCAAACACTGCGCGGTCTGCTGGCGGGCGTGGTGGCAAACGGAACCGGCCGTGAGGCGGCCCTGCCGGAGACCACCGCCGCCGGGAAGACCGGGACGGCCCAAACCGGCCAGTTCCGGGCGGGAGAAGAGCTGAAAAACAGCTGGTTTGCGGGCGTTTTTCCGGCGGAACAGCCCCGGTATACCATCGTGGTCCTGCAGGACGCCCAGACAGAACCTGCCCATTCCAGCGCCGCAGTCTTTGCCGCTCTGGCCGAAATGCTGGAAAATTTGGCCCGATGAGGCAGAGTCCATCTTGCAATTTGCGCGGTTGTATGCTATCATATTCTTGTATTTGTATGCAGTCTCAATCAAATTTACAATAAAAGGAGCGTTCCATCCATGTCTGCTATTGAAATCGTCGGCGGCGCCATCCTGCTTGCTGCCTCGGTCGTCATCATCGTCCTTACCCTGATGCAGCACACCCACGGTCAGGGCCTGTCCGGTGCGATCAACGGCGGCGCATACGGCGCAAACAACGCACGGCTGACCCCTGCCGACCAGATGCTGGCCAAGGTGACCCGCATCGCCGGTGTCGTCTTCTTCGTGGTGGCCGTCCTGGCCTGTGTGTTCGCCAGCCGTCTGGCTTGAGGACCCGCGCACAGCCCCGTGTAAGGCGGGGCTGTTTTTCTGTCTGAAATTTCTCTGTCTGCGCTGCGGACAGCTCTTCTTCTGAGGGGAGCCTCTGACAGGCCGGGTGGGCCTGCATCGGATGAGAAAAGCCCGATGGGCAAACACTGCCGGGTGCGGATGCCTCCGGCAGAAGGTGGGAAACTCAGGATTCCGCTGGAGAATTTTGAGAATGTTGTTAAGGAGTAAAATCTATGTCATTACGCGATAAGATCGAGCATGCCATCCAGAACCAGCCCTGCACTGTCAAGGACCTGAAGGCCCGCTTCGGCGGCGACCGCGGGGCAGACCGCAAGGTGATGGAAGCGCTGGATGCTCTGGTGCATGAGGCCGTGGTCTGCCAGCGTTCGGGCGTGTTCTTCACCGTGCGCTCCGGCCGCGCCGAGAAGGCCCTGCTGTGCAAAGTAGTCAAACTGGGCAAGAACTTTGCCTTTGTCATGCTGGAAGATGAGACCAGCGATATCTTCATCCCTGGCCGCTTCACCCGCGGCGCGATGCCCGGCGACGAGGTCCTCGTCGAGAAGTTCGAGCATCCCCGTGTGGAGGGCAGCGACGAGGGCGCCATCCTCGCGGTGCTCACCGAGAAGAACGACCTGGTGGGCACGGCCCGCCGGATCGAGGGTCGTCTGAAGTTCGTGCCGGACGACTGCCCGGCCATCTCCATGCAGCTGATGCGGGACTGCGAAGGCGGCGCTAAAGACGGCGACAAGGTGGCGGTCGAGATCCTGATGCGCGGCAGCCGCCAGGAAGACCACCGCGTCGGCGTGGCCATGCGGTTCGGCAGCTCGGATGAAGCCAAGCGCTGCGCCAAGGCGCTGCTCTACGCCCGCGATATCCACACCCGCTTCCCGGATAAAGTCCGCGAGGAAGCCAAGAAGTTTGAGGGCATGACCGTTTCGGAAGAGGACTGCAAGGGCCGCATGGACCTGCGCGCTCTGCCCATCTTCACCATCGACAGTGCCGAGACCAAGGACATCGACGATGCCATCAGCCTGACCCGCACGCCGGAGGGCGGCTTTGAGCTGGGCGTCCACATTGCGGACGTCTCCAACTACGTCAAGCCCGGTTCTGAGCTGAACGAAGAGGCGTTCAACCGCGCCACCTCCGTCTATTATGCCGACCAGGTCGTGCCCATGCTGCCCAAGAGTCTGTCCAACGGCATCTGCTCCCTGAACGAGAAGGAGCTGCGCCTGGCCTTCTCCTGCCTGATGCGGCTGGACAAGGACGGCAACCTGACCGACTACCGCTTCGTGAAGTCGGTCATCTGCAGCCGGGTCAAGGGCGTCTACACAGAGATCAATGCCCTGCTGGCCGGAACGGCCGATGCCGAGATCCAGGCCAAGTACGCCGAGGTGGCCGACCAGCTGCCCGCCATGAAGGAACTGTACGCCCACCGTGCCCGCCTGCGCACCGAGCGCGGCTGCATCGACTTCGAAAGCGGGGAAGTGAAGCTCATCCTCGACGAGGACGGCCACTGCATCGACGTCAAGAAGCGCACCTCCGGCGAGAGCGAGGCCATGATCGAGGAGTTTATGCTGCTGGCCAACCAGTGCGCGGCCCACTTTGCCCGCGTCAAGCAGATCCCCTTCGTCTACCGTGTCCACGAGGAACCCAACGGCGAAAAGCTGGAGCGCCTGCATGCACTGCTGCAGGCCTGCGGCATCAACGACCACTTTGCCAAGGAGGTGCCCACGCCCAAGGAGCTGAGCGCCATTCTGGAAGGGGTGCGCGGCACGGCATTTGAACAGATCGTCAACACCGGCATGCTCCGCTGCATGTCCAAGGCCTGCTACGAAGAAAAGCCCAAGGGCCACTATGGTCTGGTGCTGAAGGACTATGCCCACTTCACCAGCCCCATCCGCCGCTACCCGGACCTGGCCATCCACCGCATCATGACCGATCTGCTCAGCGGCACCGACAAGGAGACCATGGCCATCCGCTACACCGATTTTGCGATCCAGGCCTCCAAGCAGTCCAGCGAGCGCGAGGTCATCGCGGTGCAGATCGAGCGCAAGGCCGAGGACTGCTACAAGGCCGAGTATGCCCGCCGCCATCTGGGCGAGTGCTACGAGGGCATCATCTCCGGCGTGACCCAGCGCGGCCTGTTCATCGAACTGGAGAACGGCGTGGAGGGCTTCGTGCCCGCTTCCAGCCTGACCCCCACCGGTACCATGCTCACCGAGGGCATCCGTCTGTCCGACCCGGTCTCCGGCAAGAACTGGAATCTGGGCGACAGCATGATGATCACCATCGTCCGTGCCGACGTCAACCTCGGCAAGATCGATTTTGAGGTCGCCCCGGAGGCAAAACAGTAACCCGAACGGATTTCATCCGCTCCCGTCTTCTGTCACAGGAAGGCGGGAGCTTTTTTGCGCTTCACACTTTCGCCATATTTCCGACAAAGGTTGGGTTTTGCATAAAGTTTATACACTGGTCATCTTTTGTATGTTGTTCTGTCACAGGGAATGGGATATACTAAGCACAACGAAAGGGCGAGCGGAAGCCGCCCGGAAAGAACCAAAACTTCAGGAGGTCTGCGTTATGTATTATTCCAGTGGCAACTACGAAGCGTTTGCACACCCCAAAAAGCCGGAAGGCGTTGACAATAAATCGGCCTATATCATCGGTTCGGGTCTGGCGGCACTGACCGCTGCCTGCTATCTGGTCCGCGACGGCCAGATGCAGGGCGACCACATCCATGTGATCGAGAAGGACCCGCTGCCCGGCGGTGCCTGCGATGGCTACAAGTACGACATCGGCTATGTGATGCGCGGCGGCCGCGAGATGGACAACCACTTCGAAGTCATGTGGGATCTGCTGCGCTCCATCCCGTCTCTGGAGACGGAGGGGGCCAGCGTTCTGGATGAGTATTACTGGCTGAACAAGGAAGACCCCAACAAGTCCCTCTGCCGTGCCACCGAAAAGCGCGGCCAGGATGCCCACACCGACGGCAAGTTCGGCATCTCCGACCGGGGCGCGATGGAGATCATGAAGCTCTTCTTCACCCCGGACGAGCAGCTGCAGGACAAGAAGATCACCGACATCTTCGACGACGAGGTCTTCCGCTCCAACTTCTGGATGTACTGGCGCACCATGTTCGCGTTCGAGAACTGGCACAGCGCACTGGAGATGAAGCTCTACCTCAAGCGCTATATCCACCACATCGGCGGTCTGCCCGACTTCACCGCCCTGCGCTTTACCCGCTACAACCAGTATGAGTCCATCATCCTGCCCATGGTCACCTACCTGAAGGACCACGGCGTGGAGTTCCGGTATGAGACCAAGGTCACCGACGTCCGCTTCCAGATCGAGGGCGGCAAAAAGCAGGCCAGTTCCATCACTGTGGAGCACAAGGGCGAGGAAAAGGTGCTGCCGCTGACCGAGAACGACCTGCTCTTCATCACCAACGGCGGCTGCGTCGAGAGCTGCACCATCGGCGCACAGGACAAGGCAGCCGGTTTCGACCCCACCATCAAGCCGGGCAACGGCTGGGATCTGTGGAAGAAGATCGCCGCACAGGACCCCTCCTTCGGCCATCCGGAGAAGTTCTGCTCGCAGCCGGAACTGTCCAACTGGGAGAGTGCCACCATCACCACTCTGGACGACAAGATCCCGCAGTATATCAAGAGGATCTGCAAGCGCGACCCCTTTACCGGCCACACCGTCACCGGCGGCATCGTCACGGTCAAGGATTCCAGCTGGCTGCTCAGCTGGACGCTGAACCGCCAGCAGCAGTTCCGTGACCAGCCCAAGAACCAGCTCTGCGTCTGGGTCTACGGCCTGTTCAGCGACAAGCCCGGCGACTATGTGAAGAAGCCCATGCGCGACTGCACCGGCCGTGAGATCTGCATGGAGTGGCTGTACCATCTGGGCGTTCCCACTGAGGACATCGCCGAGCTGGCCGACCACAGCGCCAACACCGTGCCGGTCATGATGCCGTATATCGACGCCTTCTTCATGCCGCGTGCCTTCGGCGACCGCCCCGACATCGTGCCGAAGGGTGCCGTCAACTTCGCCTTCCTGGGCCAGTTTGCCGAGACCGGCCGCGACACCATCTTCACCACCGAGTATTCGATGCGCACCGGTATGGAGGCTGTTTACACCCTGCTGGACATCGACCGCGGTGTGCCGGAGGTCTGGGGCAGCACCTATGATGTCCGCTGCCTGATCGACGCCACCGTCAAGCTCCGCGACGGCAAGAAACTGACCGATATGGACCTGCCCTTCATCCAGAGGGTGGCCCTCAAGGAAGTGCTCAAGAAGATCGAGGGCACCGACCTTGAAAAGTTCCTCAAGGAGTACAACGCCATTTAAGGCGTTTTCTCAAACGTCTCCTCCGATCCAGTTTGGACCTCCCCCCCTGAATGCGGCCGGGCTCTGCACCCTGAGACAGGATGCAGGGCCCGGCCCTTTTTCGTATGATTTTACGGAAAATTTCCAAAATAGTACGACTTTTGTGAAAAGGATTTGCGCGGATTTTACAGTTTTCTCTTGCCCGGAGCGGCATTCTGTGATATGCTTAATCCAGAAATGCAGACCTCGCTGCGGCTGCGCTGCACACCACGGCTCCCCGTTGGGGAGCTTTTGTGCGGGCGGCGGCAGAGAGGCCGCAAAAAAGAGAGTACCGTAAATTGAAGGAGGTCATTTCCTGTGAAACAGTTCATTTCCCGCCGCAGCTTCCTCAAGGCTGCCGGAGCTGCCACTGCACTGACCGCAGTCTCCCTCGGCGCACCCGCCGCATCGGCCGAAGAGACCAATTGCTTCCTGGGCGAAAAGTCGGCTGTTACCATCCTCTACACCAACGATGTGCACACCTACATCGACAAGAAATCCCCCGAACTGACCTATGCCGGTATCGCTGCACTGAAGCAGAGCTATGTGGACGCTGGCCAGAACGTCCTGCTGGTGGACGCCGGCGACCACATCCAGGGCACGGCCTATGGCTCCATGGATGACGGCGAGACCATCATCAAGCTGATGAGCGAGGCCGGTTACGACCTGGCCACCCCCGGCAACCATGAGTTCGACTACGGCATGGCCCGCGCAAAGGCAGCCATGAAGGAAGCCGCTTTCCCCTATGTTTCCTGCAACTGGGTGGATCTGCGCACCGGCCTGAAGGTGCTGCCCAGCATCAAGATCTTCACCATCGGCGGCGCGCGCATCGCATTTGTGGGCGTTACCACCCCGGAGACCTTTACCAAGTCCACCCCGGCCTACTTCATGAACGCCAGCCAGACCAAGTATATCTATGACATCCTCGGCGGCGACGATGGCCAGAAGCTGTACAAGGCCGTTCAGAAGGCCATCGACAAGGCAAAGCTGCTGGGTGCAACAACTATCATTGGTCTGGGCCATCTGGGCGTAGACCCCTCGTCCGCCCCCTGGACCAGCGAAGAGGTCATCGCACACACCACCGGTTTCGATGCCTTCATCGACGGCCATTCGCACACCGTGATGGAGAATAAGCAGGTGGCCGATGCTTCCGGCAAGGCCGTCACCCTGACCCAGACCGGCTCCTACTTCAAGAATGTCGGCAAGATGACCATCGGTGCCGATGGCTCCATCACCACCGAGCTGCTGCCCAGCTACGATGGCGCAGACGCCGCTGTGGCCGCTGCCACCAGCGAGTGGGTGAGCGCAGTGGACGACATGCTGGGCGAGGAGATCGCCGTGGGCGATTCCAAGTTCTACATCACCGACCCCGCCACCGGCAAGCGCCGCATCCGCTCCGGCGAGACCAACCTGGGCGATTTCGTGGCCGACGGCATCTATGCCTACTTCAATGAGATCGAAGACCTCCACTGCGACATCGCCATCATGAACGGCGGCGGCATCCGTGCAAATGTGGACGCAGGCCCCTGGAGCTTCAAGACCTGCAAGACCGTCAGCCCCTTCGGCAATGTGGCCTGCCTGATGTCCGTCACCGGCCAGCAGATCCTGGATGCCCTCGAATTTGGTGCCCGCTTCGCCGGTGCCGAGGGCAAGGAGAACGGCGGTTTCCTGCAGGTCGCCGGTGCCAAGTATGAGATCCACGCCATGGTCCCCAACACCGTCCAGACCGACGACAAGAATGTCTGGGTCGGCAGTGCTACGACCCCGCGTGTTTCGAATGTGGAGATCTACGACAAGACCACCGGCACATACAAGCCTCTGGACCCGAACGCCACCTATGCGCTGGCCGGTATGAACTACACCCTGCGCAACCTGGGCGACGGCTTCGCCATGTTCGACGGCGCAGAGCTGATCAAGGACTATGTCTCGGAGGATTACCTCGTCATGTCCAGCTACGCAGCCATGTTCGGCGGCGTGGATGCAAACGGTCTGCCGCACCTTTCCAGTGCCAACAGCCCGCTGGCCGATTACCCCGGCTATCTGCTCAACTACGAAGATCCCTACGGCGCAGGCCGCATCCAGATGATCTGGTAATGCCCTGAACCGAGAGAGACCGCTGTGCTCCTTCCGTTATCGACGGGGCCAGCGGTCTCTTTTTGTGCCCGGCGGAGCGGACCGAGCGCGGGAACGCGCTGCGCTGGTTCGGGGAATTGCATAGATTCCGGGAGCGTTCCTTGTGAGCAATGCTGAAATTCAGAAAAGCACGGGTTGTTCGCTTGCGAACAATCGGGCTGTGGGGTATAATAAAAAACAACAAGTGATATATCAGCTGCGCATTCCCGCGCACGAAAAAGGAGAAACAAGATGGAGATTCGATACACCAGCGCTGCCCAGTGGGCCGACGCCCGCGACGGCGTCATTCCGGCACCCTATGCTCTGGAAGCGGGGGAGAGCATCACCGATCGTTACCTGGAGCCGGTGGTCTTCCACAACGAAAACGGCCCCGACATCGGTGTGACCACCTGCGGCGTCATCGTCAGGGACGGCCTGTACTTCAAGGATATGGACAACAGCGGCGAGCTGGCCCCTTATAAGGACTGGCGGCTCAGCCCCGAAGAGCGCGCAAAGGATATGGTGGCCCATCTGCGCCTGGACCAGCAGGCTGGCCTTGTGCTGAACACCCTGTTCAACACCCCGGTGGCCCCCACCCGCGCCGAGGCTGCCGGTGCCGACGGCAAGCCGGAGTTTGGCAAGATCTACAAGCACCACGACCCGGACGAAAAGCCCATCCCCGGTCCGCTGCCCGGCATGACCATGAGCATTGATGACGCCGATGTGCTGGACAAGCACATCACGGCGGGCGTTTACCGCGGCGATATGCGCTGCGAGGCAGGAATGGTGGCCCTGTACCACAATGCGGGCACCCAGATGCTGGAATACGAAGCCTGCAAGGGCGGCGTGGCGATTCCGTACTCTCTGCACACCAACCCCATCAACATCGGCTACCCGGACTCTCTGGGCATCGGTGCAGCGGTGCTGGGAGACGGCAACGCAGATTTCGTCTATGAAATGGCCGACACGGACCGGAAGATGATGAAGGCCGAGGGCCTGCACATCATGTACGGCCCGCAGGTGGACGTGGCCACCGACCCCCGCTGGCCCCGCACCAACGGCACCTACGGCGAGCGCACCGATGTGACCAGCGACATCACCGAAGCCCTCATCAAGGGCTACCAGAACGGCGACGACGGCCTGAACGAGGGTTCGGTCGTCCTGACGGTCAAGCACTTCCCCGGCGATGCCCCCTCCGAGAACGGCTTCGAGCCGCATGTGCCCATCGGTCAGTGGCGCATCTACCGCACCCCCGGCTCGATGGAAAAGTACCATCTGCCCCCGTTCCAGCGGGCCTTCGACCACAAGGCATCTTCCATCATGCCGGACTACTCCCGCATCGCCGCTGATGGCCGCGCCGTGCCCCAGACCTACCGGGGCGAGGTGACCAGCACCGAGGCGGTGCCCAGCGCATACAGCAAGGAGCTGCTCACTGACCTGGCCCGCAACAAGATGGGCTTTGACGGCTACATCAACTCCGACTCCGGCATCACCAGCGTGCAGATCTACGGCGTGGAGGACTTGACGGTGCCCCAGCGCTACGCCAAGGCCATTTCCGCCGGTACCGATGTCATCGGCGGCAACACCGACCCGGAGAACATCATCAAGGCGGTGGAGGACGGTCTGCTGCCCAAGGCCGACCTCGACCGCGCTAGCTACAACCGTCTGCTGAGCCTGTTCCGCACCAAGCGTGTGGACAACCCCTATCAGGACCCCGATCAGGCCGACCAGGCCCGGCAGGACAACTTCGATGGTGCCAGGAAGAAGGCCTACGAAGCCAACCAGAAGGCCGTCGTTCTGGTCAAGAACCACGGCGGTGTTCTGCCGCTGGCCAAAGAGAAGAAGGTCTGCATCGTCACCTTCAAGGGCGTGGACTCCGGCTTTGCCAAAATGGCACAGGCCATGGGTGCCGGTCTGGGCTCTGCCGATGCCGACGAGGCGCTGCGCAAGACACTGGCGGAAGCCTTCGAGAAGAAGGGCTACACCGTCGTCGCCACCCCGGAGGAGGCCGATGTGCTGTACCTCCACGTGTGGCCCATCAGCAACGGCGTGGTGTTCTACCAGTTCGCCATGCCCGTCATTGAGATGGGTGAGATCGTCACTGACGAGCGCGAGACCAACAAGAGCCAGAAGAAGACCGGCAAGCAGGTCACGGTGACCACCCTGAAGGACGTCGAGAAGATCCGGGAGCTGGCCGATGCCATCCACGCGCGCGGCGGCAAGGTCGTGGGCACCTGCGTGGTGAACAACCCCTGGCTGCTGGACAAGCTGGAACCCTACTGCGACGCGCTGACCATCCAGTACACCGTCAGCACGGTGGCGCTGAACAACGCCCTGAACGCACAGGTGGACGTCATCAGCGGCGACTTTGCCCCCACCGGCAAGCTGAGCCTGACCATGGTGTCCGACCCCGCCGTCATCGCCATCACCGAGCAGGAGATCGACGGTGTGGTGCGTGAGATCTGCGCTTCGCCCAACGATGTGCCCGGCTACGATAAGGACCCGTACATCGACCCGGCCATCCTCGCCGGGGTGCGCGGCGGCAGCTACGCTTACTGCGACGCCGACGGCAACTATTACCGCAGCGGGTTCGGTCTGAACTACTGACCCTCTCCGTCCTTGCTTCGCAATGCCACCTCTCCCGAAGGGAGAGCCCTTGGCATGTCGAGTAGCTCCTGCTGGACGCTCAAAGTTTTTTCGCTCACAAGTAGAATGGAGTTCCGTGCCGCTTGTCAAAGCCCGCCGGGGGTGCTACAATGGAGCCAGCGACCACGCTGAAAGGGGATAGAACTATGGAATTTCGGGACAAGCCCATGCAGAACCTCGTTCGCATCAAGGAGAAGGAGATCTGCAAGAATGTGCAGGCGCTTTTGCTGGACGGCGAGACCATCGTGGGCGCGTACAAGACCGTGCGCGACCAGGCAGTCTTTACCTCGCACCGTATCTTTCTGGTGGATATGCAGGGGGTCACCGGCACCCGGCAGGAGATCTTCGTCCTGCCGTACCGCAAGGTGCTGCACTTCGGCGTCCAGACCGCAGGCTTCGGCGACCCGCTCCAGACCTCTGAGCTGACGGTCTGCTTCGCGGATGAACACGAGGCAAAGTTCGGGTTCATCGGGCAGGACGAGCTGCTGAATGTGGCTCGCGCCATCAGCCGCTGCATCCTGTAACACCGTACAAAAACGCAGAGCGCCCGCTCCGGCTTCTGACCCCGGAGCGGGCGCTCTGCGTTTGCTGTAATATGCGAATAACGGAGAATGGCGAGCGATCAGCCGGCCACACGATCCATCCGGCCTGCCTCCAGCATGTAGCGCAGGAAGCCGGTCACGTCGGCGGGGTCGGTCACGGTGATGTCAAAGCCCTTTCTGGGGGCGTCCATCATCCGGAGGATGGAGGATGCGGCGGCATCCTCTTTCAGGTCACAGGTCTTGCCGTTGTCCAGATGCAGCAGCACACTGCCGCGGCTGGCGGAAACCTGACGCATGAAACGGTCTTTATCAAAATATTCGATACGAAGCATAAAAATACCTCCTGTCAGAAAGTTGTTTATTTGCACGCCGTCTTCCGGGTGAGCTGCTCGTGCATGACGATCATCAGGATCAGCAGCGCCAGCAGATACACGGGGAAGAGGGCAGGGGCAACGTTGTTTGCCAGCAGGCCGAACAGCGGCGGCATGACCAGATTGCCGACATAGGCGCTTGCCATCTGGACGCCGATCACAGCCTGCGACCGGTCCGCGCCGAAGTGGTCCGGCGTGGAGTGGATGATGCTGGGGTAGATGGGCGCACAGCCCAGCCCCACGAGAACGAGGCCGGCCAGCGAGAGCGCCTGCGGCCCCGGCAGAAGCAGGGCGGCCACACCCACGGCCAGAACGGTCTGCCCCAGGCGGATCATCTGGGTGTCGTTGAACCGCAGGGTGACGAAGCCGCAGAAGCCGCGCCCCACCGTGATGCCCAGATAGAACAGGCCCGCAAAGGCAGCGGCCGTGTCGGCCGGGACGCCCTTGCTCAGCGTGAGGTAGCTGCTGGCCCAGAGGCCCGCTGTCGTTTCGAGGCCGCAGTAGCAGAAGAAGCAGAGCATCACTTCCCGCGCACCGGGGATGGCCAGGATCTGGGGCAGCGTCAGCGGCCTGGCCGGGGTGCCGTCCGCGCTTGCGGCGGCCGGGCTGCCTTTCCAGAGCGGCAGGCTCAGCACCAGAACGGCTGTGATGCCGACCTGGATGAGGGCTACGATGCGGTAGCCACCGTTCCAGCCCTGCCCGCCGGTCAGGGCCAGGCTCATCAGCACCGGGCTGATGATGGTGCCCACGCCCCACATGCAGTGCAGCCAGCTCATGTGGCGGCTCTCGTAGTGGAGGGCGACGTAGTTGTTCAGGGCGGCGTCCACGCTTCCGGCACCCAGCCCGTAGGGGATGGCCCAGAGGCAGAGCATCCAGAACGCGCTCGACACGGAGAAGCCGAACAGCGCCGCCGCCGTCATCGCCACACTGAGGGCCGTGACCTTGCCGGTGCCCAGCGCACGGGTCAGCCGGTCGCTGCACAGGCTGGAAACGATGGTCCCACAGGAGATGATCATCGAGACGATGCCTGCGTAGGACACCGGCACCCCGAAAGCGGGGTAGAGGTTCGGCCAGGCGGAGCCGAGAAGCGAATCCGGCAGGCCGAGGCTGATGAACGCCAGGTAGATGACCGGCAGAAGAAGCTGTGCCATGGGTTGTGTTCCTCCCGTTTCGGTGTTATACTGGACTTGCGGCCTCTGATGAAATAATACCACGAAACCAGCGGCTGTGGTAGGAGAAAATCTGAAATTTTGTACAACAAAACCGGCATTGATAAAAAATGTTCAAAGATTTGCGGAAAGGAACTGGTCAATATGGCATATCAAACGAGCTGCGCAACAATCGTCCATGAGGGCGGCGTCCACTGCGAACCGGACATCGTGGCCGACGCCGAAGGGCGCGAGCTGGTGCAGCACGGCAGTGCGCTGTTTCCCATCGCCTGCTACGCCGAAGACCTGGCCAGCTACTCGGTGGCGTGGCACTGGCATGAGGAATTTGAATACATTCTCACCATACAGGGCCCCCTCCATGTGGATGTGAACAAGACCCGCCTGACGCTGCAGACCGGGCAGGGCATCTTCCTCAATTCGGGGGCGCTGCACTCGGTGGAGCAGGCGGAGGGCACCGCCCTGCTCCACTCCGGCGTCTTTCAGCCCCGGCTGGTGGGCGGCATGGACACCATCTTCTGGCAAAAGCTCATCCGGCCCCTGCTGCAGCCCGGTGCCCCGGCGTTTTTTCTGCTGGACGAGGCGGTGCCCTGGCAGAAACAGGTACTCATCTTCCTGCGGGACGCCTGGAAAGAGGTGGCGGACGAGCCGTTCGACTATGAGAACCGGGTGCGGTATCATCTCTCGGCGGCGCTGCGGCTGCTGAGCACCCAGTGCGTGGGCGGCAAGACCAAGGTCTCGGAGCAGGAGCAGATCGCCTCGGAGCGGATGAAGCGGATGCTCCGCTACGTGGAGGAGCACTACGCCGAGGAGCTGACGGTGGAGAAGATCGCGGCCTGCGTGGCCCTGAGCGAGAGCGCCTGCCTGCGCAGCTTCCGGCAGCTGCTGGGCATCACGCCCATCCAGTACGTCAAGCAGTTCCGGGTGGAAAAGGCCGCCGAGCTGCTGCGCTCCACCCGGCTGAAGACCGGCGAGATCGGTCTGGAATGCGGCTTCTCGGACGGCAGCTACTTTATTAAAACGTTCCGGGAGATCAAGCACTGCACCCCCCGCGAATACCGCACAAAATTCTGTTGAGATCTGGAAGAGGAAAAAATCGGAAGACAAAGCGCGCATAATCAAACAGCCGGGAGGCGTTCCGAAACGGAAGCCTCCCGGCTGTTATGGTTCAGAGGGTCTTATTGCAAAAGGCTGCTGGAATCGGTGCCGCCGACCGTCAGGCGGGCCTGGAGCCCGTTGTGCGTCCAGAGGATATCGGCTTCATCGACCCCAAGATTCAGAAGTGCGTCGATGGAGACCGAAGTCGGACGGTACAGCAGGGTGCAGAAACGGATGGTTTCTACCCCCTGCGCTTTGAGCGTCCGGAGCGTCTCCATGGTGAGATGTGCGGTGGCCACAATGCTGTTGACGCGAATGGTAAGGACTTTGCCTTGGGCATTCTGTGTGCAGCTGTGCGTGATCTGCTTTCCCAGTGCATTGGTGACGGAAAGCCCCTCTACCGTAACGAGATACTCTGCATCCGAGGCGGTCAGCTCTTCAGCCGGAGCGGAAGTCGAGACCGCACCCGACGGCTCAGAGGGCTGTTCCGGGTTAGGATTGGGCTGCTCCGGGTTGGGGTTAGGATTCTCCGGGTTGGGGTTAGGATTCTCCGGATTGGGGTTAGGATTCTCCGGATTGGGGTTAGGATTCTCCGGATTGGGGTTAGGATTCTCCGGATTGGGGTTAGGATTCTCCGGATTGGGGTTAGGATTCTCCGGATTGGGGTTAGGATTCTCCGGATTGGGGTTAGGATTCTCCGGATTGGGGTTAGGATTCTCCGGATTGGGGTTAGGATTCTCCGGATTGGGGTTAGGATTCTCCGGGTTGGGATTAGGATTCTCCGGGTTGGGATTAGGATTCTCCGGGTCGGGGTTAGGTTTCTCCGGGTCGGGGTTAGGTTTCTCCGGGTTGGGGTTGGGATTCTCCGGGTCAGGTTTCTCCGGCTTTTCCGGTTCAGTGGGCTGGTCACCCTCTTGGGTGAGATCCTTGCCGTCCGAATCCCTCCGTGTGATGACAGCGCCTACTGGCAAACCGGCAAACTTCCGTTCTCCGGTCAGTGCATCGCCAATGGCAATTGCATCGTTATCGGCAAGTTTTCCGCCTGCGGTGGCATCAATGGTCACTTTGCCTTCAATGGTGATAGCGGCAGGGGCTTTTTCTTCCGGATCTTGCGGGTCGTTCTCATAAACGCTGCCGCTGCCGATGGCCGCGCCGCCGGAAAGTCCATCATCCGAAGCCTTGCCGCCTTTTGCGGTGATGTTGGGGGAACCGGCCTCGGTGCCCTTGATGGAAATCTTATTTCCAGTTTTATTTCCGGTTCCGTCATCGTCCGGTTCGGATTCTGCGCCGCCGCCGATGCCGGCTGCACCAATACCGCCCTGTGCATTCTGGATGGTGACCTTTCCTTCAATGTCCACATCGCCAAGGCTGCCCGCGCCGCCGCCGATACCGGCACCTTCGTCGCCGCCCGTTGCATTCTTGATCTCTGCGTTGCCTTTGATGGTCACATCGCCAAGGCCAAGAGCGCCGCCGCCGATGCCAGCACCATTGTTGCCGCCGGTCGTGTTCTCAATGGTGGGGGTTCCTTCAATCAACACCGTCGTGCTGCCATAGACACCGCCGCCGATGCCTGCGCCGCCATCGCCGCCCTGCGCATTTTTGATCGTTGCGTTATCTTTGATGGTTACAGTGCCGGTACTCTTCCAACCACCGCCGCCAATACCGGCAGACTGTACGCCGCCAGTAACAGTTTCAATCGTTGCATTGCCGGAAATTGTCACATCGCTTTTACTGGAGTAACCGCCGCCGATGCCGGCACATCCGCCGCCGCCGCTCGCTTTTTCAATAACAGCGCCGCCAGTAATGGTCACAGTTGCATTACCGCCAGAACCACCGCCGCCGATGCCTGCTCCGCCAATAGCATCCGGCCGCTCCGACGGGTCCGTTCCGCCAATGGCATTGATTGTTCCGCCGGAAATGGTAATGTCGGCATCACCGCCAGAACCGCCACCGCCGATACCAGCGCCATCGAGGCCGCCCGTCGCGGTAATGCTGCCACCAGTAATCTCGATTTTACCGGCGTCTTTCATATTTCCGCCGCCAATGCCCGCACCGCCGAAATCGCCCGTGGCAGTTAATTTTCCATCGTTGTCGGTATCTGTGATGGTCAGTTTTCCGCTGGTTTCATTTCCCTCGGCATCAGTCTCTTTGTTGTGTTGCAGACCGGCATACCAGTTGCCGCCGGTCAATGTGTTGTCACCGTTCAATTCGATGTTGGTATTGCCGCTGCCGGTCACATCCACAGCGGCCTGGCCTGTCGAGCTGGCGTTGATCTCCACATTATCCAAGGTGACATTGGCCGTCTGGTCTTTGTCTGCGTCGATGGTGACCGTGTTCCCCGTGCTTGTGCCGGTGATGGTAATGTCGTTGTCCAGACGATCTTTGATGTATCCGCTGCTGTCGCTGACGTATTCCTTTTGGTTCTCATCATTCCAGTTCCACTGGCTGATGAGATTGCCGCCTTCCGTAGCATGGATATCAATGGAGCCGCTGACAATATCATACGTAGCGGCAAAAGCAGGAAGGGTCATGCCGGTCATCATGGCACAGGCGAGAGCGAGGGCTGTGATCCGTTGTGCGGCAACGCGGGGAGGGGGAGATGCCTTTTTCTTGCCGAAAAGCACCGGAACATGCCCCAGGACGCGCATGGCGAGTCTGCGATAAGAGACCATTGAGAATACCTCCTATTACATATATTCTATAATATATTGGAACCGGACAGGGCGGTGCGCCGCCGTCCCTTCCAACTCGTACCACAACATGGATTGAGGAACCAGAAAACAGAGGTTGCCTGCTAAGCTAAATATAGCACGGGGGGGGGGGTAAACGCAAGACTTTTCTGCGTGAATGGGTGCATTTCCTGCGTGAAACACGTAAAATTTCCAGAAATTCCCTTTTTGCGATCCTTCACGCAAGCAACGTCGAGCCGGATGTTTTTTGGGCAGAAAGGGCTAGGCGGCAGAAAACGGGCCGGAACAAAACAGCAGCAGCCGGGAGGCATGAAAAAGATCTGCAAAAACGGAAAAAACCGACCGCAGAATCTTGACGAATGAAGACAAACATGATAGAATAAAAAAGTAGTCAGGGAGCCGCGCGAACGGCGGCTGGACTGCGATGCAAGATCTACTGAATTGAATATTCTCGGCAAAGCAGTCGAAAGGCTGTGACGCAAAGCTATAGGGCCTGTAAAATGGCAGCCAGTTGCTTCTCAAATCGGGCACGATGTGTACCCGTCTTTTGAGCGACCTTCATCTGAACAACAGGTGTCGATTTGCCGAGTTTGTCTTGACAAATCGACACCTTTTTCATTTCATGGGGTCACGCAAAAGAGGAATGCCCGATGCAGGAAACCGGCGAGGGCGAGAACCTCGGCTGGGGCAACCAGTGGGTGCAGCTCTTCGTCTGAGCGAGAGCGCTTTCAAAATGACATCTCCGTGCTTCAAATAAATCCGGGGAAGGCCCGACACGAGCAATGCTTGTGTCGGGCTTTTTCTTTGCCCGGATTTATGGTATACTGTTTTGCAAGGAACACCACAAACAGGAGGAGTCAGCGTGGAGGATTACCGCACCATCCGGGGCACAGCCATCGGCGAATATGAGGAGAAGAAAAGCCGCTTCATTGCGCAGCTCGCGTTTGCAGACAGCGAGGAAAAGGCCGTGGCCTTTCTGGAGCAGGTGCGCGCGGCCAACCGCACCGCGCGGCACAACGTTTACGCCTACCGCCTGCGGGAGAGCAACCGGGAGCGCTACTCCGACGACGGCGAGCCTGCCAAGACCGCCGGGACCCCGGCGCTGGAAGTGTTGCAGCACAGCGGCCTGACCGACCTCATCGTGGTCGTGACCCGGTACTTTGGCGGGGTGCTGCTGGGCACGGGCGGCCTCGTCCGCGCCTACACCACCGCGACCGCCCGCGCACTGGAAAACGCCGAGGTCGTCACGGTGCGCAGCGTGGTGGAGCTGGAGGTGACGGTGGACTACGCACTCTACGAGCGGGCCGCGTTGCTCATCCACGCCGCCGGGGCCAAACTCGCCGACCCGCAGTTCACCGACCGCGTGACCCTGCGCTGGCAGATGCCGGAGGGCACCGAGCCGCCGCTGCTGGAACAGCTGCGGGAGCTGACGCGGGGCGGGGCCGAGGTGAGCGTCTCGCAGCCGTTCTACGCGCCGTTCTGATGCCCCTCTCCGGCTCGCATTCGCTCGTCCGCTCCCCCGAAGTGGGAGCCATTGGCAGTCGGATGCAGGGCTGCAGGGCCGCTGCGCTCTGGGAGCAGCAGCACCAAGAGATTTTTATAGGATAATTTTGGACAGGACAGGAAGATTCCCCCTTCGACAGAGCAATTCTGCTACAATAGCTGCGGGCGCAGCTGCGCTGGGAAGGGGGCAGGAACCAGCATGAAAGTGAGGGATACCGGATGGATGTACGCCAGCGTACCGAAGAGATCGAGCGGCTGACCTTTGCCCCCTGGGCGACCTTCAGCGATGCAAGCCGGGGCCGGGCCCGACCGGAGCCGCAGGACCCCATCCGCCCGGTGTTCCAGCGCGACCGAGACCGCGTGATCCACTGCAAGGCGTTCCGCCGCCTCAAGCAGAAAACGCAGGTCTTCCTCTCGCCGGAGGGCGACCTCTACCGCACCCGGCTGACCCACACGCTGGAGGTGGCGCAGATCGCCCGCACCATCGCCCGCGCCCTGCGCCTGAACGAAGACCTGACCGAGGCCATCAGCCTGGCGCATGACCTGGGCCACACGCCCTTTGGCCACGCAGGGGAGAGCGCACTGGACAAGCTCTGTCCGGATGGCTTCAAGCATTACCGCCAGAGCCTGCGGGTAGTGGACAAGCTGGAACAGAACGGCCGGGGCCTCAACCTGACCTGGGAAGTGCGGAACGGCATCATCACCCACACCAAAGGCACCTGGGCGGCGACCCCGGAGGGCCGCATCGTCCGGATGGCGGACCAGATCGCGTTCGTCAACCACGACATCGAGGATGCCGTCCGTGCCGGGGTGCTGGACCCGGCGATCCTGCCCAGAGAATGCACCGCCGTGCTGGGCGAAACGA
This sequence comes from Faecalibacterium prausnitzii, assembly GCF_019967995.1. Taxonomy (NCBI): domain Bacteria; kingdom Bacillati; phylum Bacillota; class Clostridia; order Eubacteriales; family Oscillospiraceae; genus Faecalibacterium; species Faecalibacterium prausnitzii. Next base: position 1,826,101 of record NZ_CP065377.1, on the reverse strand, counting down.
AATCCCGGCGCATCACGACCATGATCCAGAGCATCCTCGCCCACAGCGACGGCGATGTGGCCATGGGCGCGGAGGAAGAGGAAGCCTTCCTTGCGCTGAAGGATTTCATGTATGCCAATGTCTACAATGACCGCACCGCCAAGCGCGAAGAGCAGAAAGTGGAAAAGGTCCTCACGGAACTGTACGAATACTACCTGACCCACATCGACCAGATGTCCAACTTCTATTTGCAGCTGGCCTATCAGGAGGGCCGTGACCGCGCCGTGACCGATTACATCAGCGGCATGAGCGACGAGTTCGCCATCCGGACCTTTGAGGATGTGTTCGTGCCCCGCAAGTGGCACGTGTTATAAAAGGAAGCAGGAAAAAAGAGCCATGATCCCACACGAGTACATTGAAGAGCTGAACCGCCGCACCGACATCGTCGATCTGGTGGGCAGCTATGTGCAGCTGAAACGGAAGGGCCGCCTCTATGGCGGCCTGTGTCCGTTCCACAGCGAGAAGACCCCCTCGTTCTACGTCTACCCGGACACCCAGAGCTTTTACTGCTTTGGCTGCGGGGCGGGCGGCGATGCCATCAGCTTCGCCAAAAAGATCAACAGCATCGACTACGGCGAGGCCGTCAAGATGCTGGCGGCCCGCGCCGGGATGCCGGAACCGCAGGAGGACGACAAGACCGGGCGGATGCGCAGCCGCATCCTCTCGATAAACCGCGAAGCGGCCCGCTTCTTCCACGCCTGCCTGAATTCGACGGTCGAGGAGGCCCGGCAGGCCCGCGCCTACTGGCGCCGCCGCGGGCTGGACGACAAGACCATCGTGCGGTTCGGCCTCGGCTATGCCCCCAACGATGGGCAGGCCCTCTATCAGTTCCTGCGGGATAAGGGCTACAACCAGCAGGAGCTGGACGCCAGCGGCCTGTTCAAGCGCAGCGCTTCCGGGCGCATCTACTGTTTGTTCTGGAAGCGGGTCATGACCCCCATCTTCGACCTGCGCGGCAACATCATCGCGTTTGGCGGGCGTGTGCTGGACGACTCCAAGCCCAAATATGTCAACAGCCCCGAAACGCTGGTCTACCACAAATCCGAGACGGTGTTCGCGCTGCAGATCGCCAAAAAGAGTGCCTCCCGCCGGTTCGTCCTCTGCGAGGGCTATATGGATGTCATCAGTATGCAGCAGGCGGGCATCGACACCGCCGTCTGCGCCTGCGGCACGGCCCTGACGCCGGAGCAGGTGCGGCTCATCAGCGAGTACGCCGATGAGGTCATCCTGAGCTACGACTCCGACGAGGCGGGCCAGAAAGCCACCCTCCGCTCGCTGGAACTGTTCCGGAACAGCACGGTGCGGGTGGGGGTGCTTCAGATCCCCGGCGCAAAGGACCCGGACGAGTACATCAAGCGCTATGGTGCCGACCGCTTCCGCGCCCTGCTGGACGGCGTGGGCAACGCGCTGGATTTCCGGCTCAAGCGCCTGCGGGATCAATACGACCTGACCCAGGACGCCCAGCGGCTCGAATACATCCGCGATGCCGTGGATCTGCTGGCCGAGCGCTCCAACCCCACCGAACAGGAGGTCTACGCCGGGCGGCTGGCCGAGGAGACGAACATCTCCAAGACCGCCATCCTGACCCAGCTGGGCACCGCCGTCAAAAAAGCGGGCAGCAAGCGACGACGGGAGGAGAACCGCTCCCGCCTGCACTCCGGTGAGATGGATCAGATCAATGTTCCTTACAGCGCAGGCGGCTCGCAGGCGCTGGGTGTGGCCTCGGCAGAGCAGCGGCTGCTGGCGGCACTGCTGCGGGAGCCAAGCTACATCCCCAGGGTGCGGGCCGCACTGCCGGCAGAAAAGTTCCTCCTGCCCCAGCAGAAGGAGCTGTACCAGGCCATGCTGGACTGTCAGGCGCAGGGCATCGAGGTCAGCCTTTCCACCCTGCGCGGCTTTGTGCAGAGCGAAGAGGCCCTGAATGAACTGAGCCGCCTTGCGGCACAATACAGCGATGTCAACTGTACCACCGAGGATATCAACTTTTATCTGGAACGCATCGCCCGCGGCACCCCGATCGCGAAGAAGGCGGCCCAGATGTCCAATGAAGACTTAGAGCAGTATCTCCAGTCGATGCGAGAAAAGAAACAGGGAACTCTCCCTGCAGAAGACTGAGCGCTCCCTTTCCTCCCGGCTGGAGCTGGAAGGAGAAGGAATCATGCGGAAATTGTCGCAGACGGAAGAACTTGCAAAGATTTTGGCGAGCCGTGCCCGGCACCACCTTTTGACGCCGGAGCAGGTCAGCCGCGCCATGGAAGAGCAGGAGTACGACGTTGCCGGGCTGGACGCGCTGTATGAGGCGCTGGAGGCCCGCGGCATCCGGGTGGAAGAAGAGGACGCCGACCTCCCGCTGCTGGACGAAGCCCAGATCGGCCGACTGGAACATGAGCTTTCCGCCGAGGGCGTGGCGCTGGACGACCCGGTGAAAGCCTATCTGAAGGAGATCGGGCAGGTGCCGCTCCTCTCGGCAGAAGAGGAACAGACGCTGGCCCGTGCTGCCAGAGCAGGGGATGCGGACGCCCGCCGACGTCTCAGCGAGGCGAATCTGCGGCTGGTGGTCTCGGTGGCCAAGCGCTACGCGGGCAGGGGGCTGCCCTTCCTCGACCTCATCCAGGAGGGCAACCTCGGCCTGATGAAGGCAGCGGAAAAGTTTGAGCCGGACAGGGGCTTCAAGTTCTCCACCTACGCGACATGGTGGATCCGGCAGTCCATCACCCGTGCCATTGCCGACCAGGGGCGGACCATCCGCATCCCGGTGCATCTGGTGGAGCACATCAACCGGGTCCGGAAGACGGCAGGGGAGCTGCTGCGGAAGAATGGCCGCGAGCCCACGGCGGAGGAGATCGCCGTCCGGCTGGAGATGGAGCCGGACCGGGTGCGGGAACTGCTGCAGCTGGCGCAGGAGCCGGTCAGCCTGGAAACGCCGGTGGGCGAGGAAGAAGACGCCCACCTCGAAGATTTCATTCAGGACGAAGAAGCCGGGATCCCGGTGGATGAAGCGGGCCGCCAGCTGCTCCGCCGGGAGCTGATGAGTGTGCTCAAGAGTCTGACGCCCCGCGAAGAGCGGGTGATCACGCTCCGCTTCGGCCTCGACGACGGCCGGCCCCGCACTCTGGAAGAGCTGGGGAAGGAGTTCAACGTCACGCGGGAGCGCATCCGCCAGATCGAGGCAAAAGCCCTCCGCAAACTCCGCCATCCCAGCCGGGCCAAACGGCTGCGGGATTATCTGGAATAAGAAGGAAACAGCTATATTCCGGGAAACTGGGTGCAGCTGTACTATTGAAGAAATTGCGATTTCATGATAAAATAAAAATGCAGGAACGGAATCCATCGCATAAAAAGGCCAGGTGAAAAAATGGCAGAGAAAGATACAACAGAAAAAATTCTGGAAGCATACAATGACGTTTTTTCGGATATTGTGAATGTGCTGCTGTTTCACGGTGAAGAAGTGCTGAAACCGGAGGAACTGGAAGAACAGGCACCGCGGTCATACTATAAGGCAGATGGAAAAGTTCATGAAATCGAGCGGGATGTAGCCAAACGCTGGAAAAAAGAGCAGATACGATTGGCCTGCATCGGCGTAGAAAATCAGACAGGCGTTGACCCGGATATGCCGCTTCGTGTGATCGGCTATGATGGCGCGGAGTACAGAGCACAGCTTTTGGAAAAAGAAACAGGTGCACGCTATCCCGTTGTGACGCTGGTATTGTACTTTGGATATAAAAAGCATTGGAATCAGCCGATATCGCTTCTGGAACGTGTGAATATCCCGGAAAAATTCCGGCCGTTTGTCAACGACTATAAAATCAATCTGTTTGAAATCGCTTATCTCACCCAGGAACAGGTCGAATTGTTTCAAAGTGATTTCCGCATTGTGGTAGATTACTTTGTGCAGAAACGCGAAAAAGATGATTATACGCCCAGTGCGCAGACCATGAAGCATGTGCAGGAGACATTGCAGCTGCTGAGTGCGATGACGGGCGACCATCGTTTTGAAGATGTATGCAATGACCAACAGGAAGGAGGTCCGCAGAATATGTGTGAAGTTCTGGAGCGTGTTGAGAATCGAGGAGTCGATAAAGGAATCGAAATTGGAATGCAGCGCGGGACCCAGCAGGGAGAAGAGCTGTTTGCACTCCTTGTCAAGAAACTTCTGGAATGCGGACGGATGGAGGACATCCGCCGCGCGACAGAGGACCGGGCCTATCGCCAGAAATTGATGGAAGAACTGAAGATCACGTTATAAACAAAAAAGGCATCGGAGAAAAACCGATGCCTCTTTTGGTAGAAGGGGAAACAAATATGCACACAGACTTTTGGGAAAGTTCTTGGCAGAGAATCGACGAAAAGCGTTTAATGGAGTATGCGGAGCGGAAAGAACAGGCGGACCCTATCCTAGAAACGCTGAAGAGCAGAAAGGCGCAGACCGTTTGTGATGCTGGCTGTGGATGCGGCGCGTATGTGCGGAGATTGGCTCAGCAGGGGTTCACGGTAAAGGGCTTTGATGTTTCCGGCAGGGCGGTCGAAATTGCGGAGGACCTTTTAGAAAAAAGCGGGCTGACCGCAGAGCTGAGAGCGGCCAGCGTGCTGAAAACGGGATATCCTGACAACGAGTTTGATGCTGTTGTTTGCAGAGATGTGCTGGACCACATCCCAAAGGAAGAAGCAAAACAGGCGGTCCGGGAATTGTGCCGTATCACGAAACCCGGCGGGATCATCCTGTTGACCCTTGATGGGCTGGATGAAGAGTATCAAAAGGAACCGCATACGGTGACCGAAGAAGGCGACTATCAGTTCACGGAGGGAAAATGGAAGGGGATGGTGTTCCATCCATACAGCGCCGAAGAAACGGCTGAATTTGGAGAGACAGCAAAAGCATTTTATGTTGAATCTCTTCAGGAGGGTTTGCTGGTCCGATTGGAACTATGAAAATAAGCGCGAAGCACTCCGGTTGACCGGGGTGCTTTTCCTTTGCCCAAAACACAAGAGCAAACCTGTACAAAATGCACAAGGGTGTTTTTGGTGAGAACGTGCAAAACTCAAAAAGCAATACCCAAAACGCACAAAGTGGACACGGAACCGGGTGTACCACAAAAGCGTGGGCTTGACAAAAAAATCGGCCCGAAATGGGAAAAATGGCTTGACAACAGGGCTTTCCCGGTGTATACTGCATTAGTATCACATAATGGCCTAGTGCGCCAAAAAGGGAGCTTCGGTTCGGTCGGCCCAAGGGGCAGACACGAAAAGTTTGTGAAAAACGCCGAACTTCCTCTGAGGATACGGGTCGATTTATGTGCGTCTGCTCAAATTTGACCCGTAGAACGCAACATCCGTAGAGTATAAAAGTAAGGAGTGGTTGATTTTATGATGAAAGTCAAGCCCGTCAAGCTCGGCAAAACCGAGCGCATGAGCTTCTCCCACATCGACGAAGTCATCAGTATGCCGAACCTGATCGAGGTCCAGAAGAACTCTTACCAGTGGTTCCTGGACGAGGGCCTGAAAGAGGTCTTCCACGACATCGGCACCATTGAGGACTACACCGGCAATCTGGCACTGAGCTTCGTGGACTTCCGGCTGGATAAGGAGCCGAAGTACAGCATCAAGGAGTGCAAGGAGCGCGACGTGACCTACGCTGCCCCCCTGCGCGTGACGGCCCGTCTGCTGAACAAGGAGACCGGCGAGGTCAAGGATCAGGAGATCTTCATGGGAGACTTCCCCCTGATGACCGACGCCGGCACCTTCGTCATCAACGGCGCAGAACGTGCGATCGTCAGCCAGCTGGTCCGTTCTCCCGGCGTATTCTACGGAGATGCCAAAGATAAGGTCGGCAACGATCTGTACAGCGCCACCATGAACCCCAACCGCGGTGCATGGCTGGAGTACGAGACCGATGCAGCGAACGTCTTCTACGTTCGTATCGATAAGAACCGCAAGCTGCCCGTCACCGTGCTGTGCCGTGCACTGGGTCTGTCCACCAACGAGGATATCCTGAACTTCTTCGGCGACGATGAGCGCATCCTCGCTACTCTGGAGAAGGATACCACCAAGAACCAGGAAGAGGGCCTGCTGGAGGTCTACCGCAAGCTGCGCCCCGGCGAGCCTCCCACGGTGGAGTCCGCTACCAGCCAGATCAACATGCTGTTCTTCGACCCGCGCCGTTACGATCTGTCCCGCTTCGGCCGCTATAAGATGAACAAGAAGCTCTCTCTGGCCCGCCGCATTACCGGCTTTGTGGCCGCAGAGAACATCGTTGCCCCGCTGACCGGTGAGGTCATCGTGGAGGCCAACGGCAAGATCAGCCGCGAGCTGGCCGAGAAGGCCGACAACGCCGGTGTCGATACCGTCGTCCTGCTCATCGAGGGCAAGAAGGTCAAGGTCATCACCAACGGCTGTGTGGATGCACAGGGCTTCTTCTCCTTTGACGTCAAGGAGTGCGGCATCAACGAGCGCTGCTCCTTTGATGAGATCAAGAAGATCCTCGACACCACCTCCGATGTGGAGGAGCAGAAGGAAATGCTCCGCCGCAACCACGACCAGCTGATCGGCCGCACCGTCACTGTGAAGGACATCCTGTCCTCCATCAACTACCTGAACGGTCTGGGCCACGGCGTGGGCACCACCGATGACATCGACCACCTGGGCAACCGCCGCATCCGCAGCGTCGGTGAGCTGCTGCAGAACCAGTTCCGCATCGGCTTCTCCCGCATGGAGCGCGTCATCCGTGAGCGCATGACCCTGCAGAGCCAGGACCAGAGCGTCATCACGCCGCAGGCCCTCATCAACATCCGCCCGGTCGTCGCCGCTATCAAGGAGTTCTTCGGTTCTTCGCCGCTGTCTCAGTTCATGGACCAGAACAACCCTCTGGCGGAACTGACCCACAAGCGCCGTCTATCTGCTCTGGGCCCCGGCGGTCTGAGCCGTGACCGCGCAGGCTTCGAAGTCCGTGACGTTCACTACAGCCACTATGGCCGTATGTGCCCCATCGAGACGCCCGAAGGCCCGAACATCGGTCTGATCTCCTATCTGGCATCCTATGCCAAGATCAACGAGTACGGCTTTGTCGAGGCTCCGTACCGCAAGGTCAAGAAGACCTACGACGAGAACGGCCGTCTGATCGATCAGGTCGTTACCGACGAGGTCGAGTATATGACCGCTGACGTCGAGGACGAATACGTCGTCGCCCAGGCCAACGAGCCGCTGGACGAGGGCAAGCACTTCATCCGTCCCCGCGTTTCTGCCCGCCGCCGCGACGACATTCTGGAAATCGACGCCGAGAAGGTCGATTACATGGACGTCTCGCCCCGTATGATGGTTTCTGTCGCGACCGCCTGCATCCCCTTCCTGGAGAACGATGACTGCAACCGTGCGCTGATGGGTTCCAACATGCAGCGCCAGGCTGTGCCTCTGATGGTCACCCAGCAGCCCATCGTGGCCACCGGCATGGAGTACAAGGCCGCCACCGACTCCGGCACCGCCGTTCTGGCAAAGAACGACGGCGTCGTCGAAAAGATGGACGCAGACCATGTGGTCGTCCGCAATGAGCAGGGCACCCTGGACAACTACTCGCTGATCAAGTTCGCCCGCTCCAACGCAGGCACCTGCATCAACCAGCGCCCCATCGTCGAGGTGGGCGAGTCCGTCAAGGCAGGCCAGGTCCTGGCCGACGGCCCCGCAATGCGCAACGGCGAGATCTCTCTGGGCAAGAATGCTCTGATCGGCTTCATGACCTGGGAGGGCTACAACTACGAGGACGCCGTCCTGCTGAACGAGAAGATCGTCCGTGAGGACGTTTACACCTCCATCCACATCGAGGAATATGAGACCGAGTCCCGCGATACCAAGCTGGGACCCGAAGAGATCACCCGCGACATCCCCAACGTTTCGGAGGATGCCCTGAAGGATCTGGACGAGCGCGGCATCATCCGCGTGGGTGCCGAGGTCAAGAGCGGCGACATCCTGGTCGGCAAGGTCACCCCGAAGGGCGAGACCGAGCTGACCGCTGAGGAGCGCCTGCTCCGCGCCATCTTCGGCGAAAAGGCCCGCGAAGTCCGTGATACCTCTCTCCGTGTGCCCCACGGCGAGTACGGCATCATCGTGGACGTCAAGGTCTTCACCCCGGAGAACAGCGATGAGCTGCAGCCCGGCGTCCGCGAGGTCGTCCGCTGCTACATCGCACAGAAGCGCAAGATCAGCGTCGGCGATAAGATGGCAGGCCGTCACGGCAACAAGGGTGTCGTTTCCCGCATCCTGCCGCAGGAGGATATGCCCTACCTGCCCGATGGCACCCCGCTGGACATCGTGCTGAACCCCCTGGGCGTTCCTTCTCGTATGAACATCGGTCAGGTGCTGGAAGTCAACCTGGGCTACGCTGCCAAGGCATGCGGCATCAAGGTCATGACCCCCGTCTTCGACTCCGCTCGTGAGAACGACATCGGCGATACCTTCGATACCGCGCGTGAGCTGTGGCACGGCGAGAACGCCCCGGCTTATCCCACCAAGCTCCCCAAGATCATGGGCGAGAAGGGCCATATCATCGACTTCTCCAAGATCGAGCTTGACCGCGATGGCAAGACCACCGTTTACGACGGCCGCACCGGTGAGAAGTTCGACAACCGCGTTACCGTCGGTTATATGTACTACCTGAAGCTGCATCACCTGGTCGATGATAAGATCCATGCCCGTTCCACCGGCCCGTACTCTCTGGTCACCCAGCAGCCTCTGGGCGGCAAGGCCCAGTTCGGCGGCCAGCGCTTCGGCGAGATGGAGGTCTGGGCACTGGAAGCATACGGCGCCGCCTACACTCTGCAGGAGATCCTGACCGTGAAGTCGGACGACGTCGAGGGCCGTGTCAAGACCTACGAGGCCATCGTCAAGGGCGAGCCCATCCCGCAGCCGGGCATTCCGGAGTCCTTCCGCGTTATGCTGAAGGAGCTGCAGTCCCTGGGTATGGACGTCGTGGTCCAGGACAAGGATGGCAACGAGATCGATATGCGCCAGAACTTCGACGACGAAGAGACCGGCTTCGATATGCGTGACGTTGCAGGTTCCGAGACCGTGACGAACGAGAACGAGCTGCTGAACGATTACACCATCAAGGACGCCGACGCAGGTTTCGATGATCCCTCCGTGCTGGACGATGACAATTCTGCCCCCGCAGAGTCCTCCTCCGACGAAGTGAATTTGGACGACTAAATCCCGGACAAGCTGCCGCCCCCGCAGCGGTGCGCGTGCTGCCGCCGCAAGGGCGGGGGAGAGCAGCGGATTTGGATCGCCTGCCATCATCGAAACAACGAGAGATTAAGAAAGGGTTCGTTTCATGGAAAACAACGTTTTCGATTCCATTAAGATCGGCCTTGCCTCTCCGGAGCAGATCCGCAACTGGAGCTACGGTGAGGTCAAAAAGCCTGAGACCATCAACTACCGCACCCTGAAGCCGGAGCGCGACGGCCTGTACTGTGAGCGCATCTTTGGACCCACCAAGGACTGGGAGTGCCACTGCGGCAAGTACAAGCGCATCCGCTATAAGGGCAAGATCTGCGACCGCTGCGGCGTCGAGGTCACCAAGGCAAAGGTCCGCCGTGAGCGCATGGGCCACATCGAGCTGGCAGCCCCTGTCAGCCACATCTGGTACTTCAAGGGCATCCCCAGCCGCATCGGCCTGATGCTGGACATCAGCCCCCGCCTGCTGGAGAAGGTCCTCTACTTTGCAAGCTATATCGTCACCGATCCCGGTCTGACCCCGCTGGAAAAGAAGCAGCTGCTGACCGAGAAAGAGTACCGCGAGATGCGCGAGCGCTACGGCGACGAGTTTGAGGCATCCATGGGTGCCGAGGCCATCCAGGAGCTCCTGAAGGAGATCGACCTGGATCAGCTGAGCGCTGAGCTGACCGCTGAGGTCGAGAAGTCCTCCGGCCAGAAGAAGGTCCGCATCCTGAAGCGTCTGGAGGTCGTCGAGGCCTTCCGCATCTCCGGCAACCGCCCGGAGTGGATGGTCATGGACGTTCTGCCCGTTCTGCCCCCGGACCTGCGCCCCATGGTCCAGCTGGACGGCGGCCGCTTCGCGACGTCTGACCTGAACGATCTGTACCGCCGCGTCATCAACCGCAACAACCGTCTGCGCCGCCTGTTGGAGCTGGGTGCGCCGGACATCATCGTGCGCAACGAGAAGCGGATGCTGCAGGAAGCAGTGGACAGCCTGATCGACAACGGCCGCCGCGGCCGTCCGGTCACCGGCCCCAACAACCGCGCCCTGAAGAGCCTTTCCGATCTGCTGAAGGGCAAGCAGGGCCGCTTCCGCCAGAACCTGCTGGGCAAGCGTGTCGACTACTCCGGCCGTTCGGTCATCGTCGTCGGCCCTGAGCTGAAGATGGACCAGTGCGGTCTGCCCAAGGAGATGGCTCTGGAGCTGTTCAAGCCCTTCGTGATGAAGGATCTGGTGGAGAAGGGTGTTGCCAACAACATCAAATCCGCCCGCAAGATGGTCGAGCGCGCCAAGCCCGAAGTCTGGGACAGCCTGGAGACCGTCATCAAGGGCCACCCGGTCCTGCTGAACCGTGCACCGACCCTGCACCGTCTGGGCATCCAGGCCTTCAACCCGGTGCTGGTCGAGGGCCGTGCCATCAAGCTGCACCCGCTGGCATGTACCGCATTCAACGCCGACTTCGACGGCGACCAGATGGCAGTCCATCTGCCCCTGGGCGAGGATGCCTGCCGTGAGGCCAAGATGCTGATGCTGGCTTCCGGCAACCTGCTGAAGCCTTCGGACGGCGCTCCTGTTACCGTCCCGACGCAGGATATGATCCTGGGCAGCTACTACCTGACCACCGTTCGCGAGAACGAAGAGGGTGCAGGCAAGATCTTCCGCGATGAGAACGAGGCCCTGATGGCATACGCTGAGCATGTCGTCACCCTGCACGCTCCCATCAAGGTCCGTCGCACCATGACCATCGACGGTGTCGAGCACACCGGTCTGGTCGATGCGACCGTCGGCCGCATCATCTTCAACACCCCGGTGCCCCAGAACCTCGGTTATATCGACCGTACCGATCCGGAGCACTGGCTGGAGTACGAGGTCAGCTTCCGCGTGACCAAGAAGACCCTGCCCGACATCATCTCCCGCTGCATGACCCGCAACGGCACCCGCACCTGCGCCAAGATGCTGGATGCCATCAAGGCACAGGGCTACAAGTACTCTACGCTGTCTGCCATCTCCGTCGCAGTCTGCGACGCCGTCATCCCGCCCCAGAAGGACGAGCTGATCGCCGATGCAGACAAGCAGGTCTCCCAGGTCAACAAGCTGTTCAACCGCGGCCTGATCTCTGAGAACGAGCGCTACACCCAGACCATCAACATCTGGCAGGCAACGACCGATAAGGTCTCCAAGGCGCTGGCAGCAAACCTGCCCAAGGACAACGAGATCTTCATGATGGCAGATTCCGGTGCGCGTGGTTCTATGAACCAGATCAAGCAGCTGGCTGGCATGCGCGGCCTGCTGGCAAACACCGCCGGTAAGACCATCGAGATGCCCATTCGTGCCAACTACCGTGAAGGTCTGAACATTCTGGAATATTTCGTTTCTGCCCGTGGTGCTCGTAAGGGTCTGGCCGATACCGCTCTGCGTACGGCGGACTCCGGCTACCTGACCCGTCGAATGGTCGATGTCTCTCAGGAGGTCATCGTCCGCGAGATCGACTGCGGCACCAGCGATGGCCTGTGGGTCTCTGAGATCCACGAGGGCAAGGAGAAGATTGAGAGCTTCCGTGAGCGTATCATCGGTCGTTATGCCGTGGGCGACGTGGTCAACCCCGTCACCGGCGACGTCATCGTGCCCGAAGGCAAGATGATCGATCTGTACGATGCCAACGACATCGAGGCAGCCGGCATCACCAAGCTGAAGATCCGCAGCCTGCTGACCTGCCGCGCCAAGGTGGGCGTCTGCGCACACTGCTACGGCAGCGATATGGCCAACGGTGAGCCCGTCCAGCTGGGCGAGTCCATCGGCGTCATCGCAGCAGAGTCCATCGGCGAGCCCGGCACCCAGCTGACCATGCGTACCTTCCATACCGGCGGTATCGCATCGGCAGAAGATATTACCCAGGGTCTTCCCCGTGTTGAGGAGCTGTTCGAGAGCCGCCGCCCCAAGAGCATGGCCATCATGAGCGAGATCTCCGGCGTCGTCTCGCAGGACGACACCAAGAAGAACGTCGTCATCAAGGTCACCGGCCACGATGAGACGGGCGCAGAGGTCGTCAAGAGCTACTCCATCCCGTTCACCCAGCATGCACGTGTCATGCCCGGCGACCGTGTGGAGAAGGGCGACATCATCACCCGCGAAGGTGTTCTGTATCCGCAGGATATTCTGGCCATCAAGGGTCTGGAGGACGTCCAGAACTACCTCATCAGCGAGGTCCAGAAGGTCTACCGTCTGCAGGGCGTTGAGATCAACGATAAGCATATCGAAGTCATCGTCCGTCAGATGTGCCGCAAGGTCCGCGTGACCGACTCCGGTTCCTCCGACCTGATCGGCGGCGCATTGGCCAACCGCCTCGAAGTGGAGAACATCAACGCCGAGCTCCAGAAGCGCATCGATGCAGGCGAAGAGGGCATCAAGCTGGTCGAGTATCAGCAGGTGCTGCTCGGCATCACCAAGGCTGCTCTGGCCAATGAGTCCTTCCTGTCCGCCGCTTCCTTCCAGGAGACCACCCGTGTCCTGACCGAAGCTGCCATCAAGGGCAAGGTCGACCCGCTGGCCGGTCTGAAGGAGAACGTCATCATCGGTAAGCTGATCCCGGCCGGTACCGGTCTCCCGGAGGTCCGCGAGGATCTGAAGCGCCGTGAGGCAGAGCGCGACGAGGCTGTCGCTGCTGAGATGGCTGCTGCAAGCCAGCAGTAAGCGCCCGGAACTGAAATTCAAGCACTGCAATTGCCGCCCTGTGGGAAATCGCCCCGCAGGGCGGCTTTTTGCGTCGTTTGTCTGTTCAGCTCCGGCCATCGGCAGGCCGGGCAGGGGACGGGATTGCAGAAAAAGCCGGGCATTGTGGCAAAACGGAAAGAGAAGAGAATAATTGCAAATTTTTCTGGAAAAACTGTTGACATTCCAAATCAAAACGAGTATTATATAACTGTTGCGCGTCCCTGAAGGGGAAGTGCGGCAAAAAAGTCGGAAGCTGTCCGATGTTCATCATTAAGAAAGGAGAAACAAAATGCCTACTTTTAACCAGCTTGTACGCAAAGGCCGTCAGGTCCTGGCTACCAAGAGCACCGCTCCCGCACTGCTGAAGAGCTACAATTCTCAGAAGAAACAGTATTCTGATCTGAACAGCCCCCAGAAGCGTGGTGTCTGCACCGCTGTTCGTACCATGACCCCGAAGAAGCCTAACTCTGCTCTGCGTAAGGTTGCTCGTGTCCGCCTCACGAATGGTATTGAGGTCACCTCTTACATTCCCGGTATCGGCCATAACCTGCAGGAGCACTCCGTCGTGCTGATCCGTGGCGGCCGTGTTAAGGACCTGCCCGGTGTGCGTTACCACATCATCCGTGGTACCCTGGATACTCAGGGTGTGGCAGGCCGTAACCAGGCCCGCTCCAAGTACGGCGCGAAGCGTCCTAAGGCCGGTGCTGCGAAGAAGTAATTAAGGAACGAACCGCCATAAACGGCTTTCCATTATATAAATAACAAGTCCGCAACTGCGGAGGGTAACGGTTTATGTAAGGTCAGCTCTTTGTGACACAACGGGAGTTTTATTACTTTCGAGTACCGATGATATCATTCTGTGAAGGAGGGAAGAAAGATGCCTAGAAGAGGTAACATTGCTAAGCGCGATGTCTTAGCTGATCCTATTTACAATTCCAAGATGGTCACCCGTCTGGTCAACAGCGTGATGCTGGATGGCAAGAAGGGCGTCGCTCAGAAGATCGTTTACGAGGCTTTCTCCATGATTCAGGAGAAGACCGGCAACGATCCTCTGGAAACTTTCGAGAAGGCGATGGAGAACATCATGCCCAGCCTCGAGTGCAAGACCCGCCGCGTCGGTGGTGCCAACTACCAGGTTCCTCTGGAAGTCAGCCCTGCCCGCCGCGAGACCCTGGGCCTGCGTTGGTTGACCGCTTACAGCCGCAGCCGTGGTGAGAAGACCATGGCCCAGCGTCTGGCTGCCGAGATCATGGATGCTGCCAACAACACTGGCAACGCCGTGAAGAAGCGCGAGGACACCCACAAGATGGCTGAGGCCAACAAGGCTTTCGCTCATTTCCGTTATTGATCTGTTCTGTAGGAGGTTAATTTCATGGCTACTCCCAGAGAAGTTTCTCTTCAGATGACGAGAAATATCGGCATTATGGCCCATATCGATGCCGGCAAGACGACCACTACCGAGCGTATCCTGTACTACACCGGTATCAACCACAAGATCGGTGAGGTCCACGATGGCGGCGCCACCATGGACTGGATGGTTCAGGAGCAGGAGCGTGGTATCACCATCACTTCTGCTGCTACCACCTGCTACTGGTCTCACTCCGAGACCCAGAAGGATCCGGTCGCGTTCAAGAAGAACCGTCACCGCATCAACATCATCGACACTCCGGGCCACGTGGACTTCACCGTTGAGGTCCAGCGTTCCCTGCGCGTTCTGGACGGTTCTGTGACCGTTCTGGCTGCTAAGGGCGGTGTCGAGCCTCAGTCTGAGACCGTCTGGCGTCAGGCTGATGAGTACAAAGTCCCCCGTATGGTGTACGTCAACAAGATGGACACCATGGGTGCTGACTTCTTCCGCTGCATCAAGATGCTGCATGATCGTCTGCACGCCAACGGCGTGGCCATCCAGCTGCCTATCGGTCAGGAGGATACCTTCCGTGGTATCGTTGACCTGGTCGATATGAACGCTGAGGTCTACTACGACGACATGGGCAATGATATGCGTACCGAGCCCATCCCCGAAGATATGGTCGAACAGGCTGAGGAGTATCGCAACATCCTGGTCGAGGCTGTTGCTGAGAACGACGAAGTCCTGATGGAGAAGTATCTGGAGGGTGAGGAGATCACGCGTGAAGAGCTGAAGGCTGCGATCCGCAAGGAGACCATCGCCAACACTCTGGTGCCCGTGGTCTGTGGTTCTTCCTACAAGAACCGCGGCGTTCAGAAGCTGCTGGACGCGATCGTGGACTACATGCCCGCTCCTACCGATGTCGAGGACATCAAGGGTGTGAATCCTGAGACCGAAGAGCAGGAGACTCGTCCTTCTTCTGATGACGCTCCGTTTGCTGCTCTGGCCTTCAAGATCGCTACCGACCCGTTCGTCGGTAAGCTGGCATACTTCCGTGTTTACTCCGGTAAGGTTGAGGCAGGCACCACTGTCTACAACTCCGTGAAGGACAGCAAGGAGCGCATGGGCCGCATCCTGCAGATGCACTCCAACCACCGCAAAGATATCGACTGCTGCTATGCAGGTGATATCGCTGCCGTTGTCGGTCTGAAGAACACCACCACTGGTGATACTCTGTGTGATGAGAATCATCCCATCATTCTGGAGTCCATGAAGTTCCCTGAGCCCGTTATCCGCGTTGCCATTGAGCCGAAGACCAAGGCCGGCAATGAGAAGATGGGCATTGCGCTGGCAAAGCTGGCCGAAGAGGACCCCACCTTCAAGACCTACACGGACGAAGAGACTGGCCAGACCATCATCGCAGGCATGGGCGAGCTCCATCTGGAGATTATCGTCGACCGTCTGCTGCGTGAGTTCAAGGTCGAGGCAAACGTCGGCGCACCTCAGGTCGCTTACCGTGAGACCATCCGCAAGGAGGCCAACCAGGAGACCAAGTACGCTCGTCAGTCCGGTGGTAAGGGCCAGTATGGTCACGTCAAGATCAAGATCGAGCCCAACGAGCCCGGCAAGGGTTACGAGTTCGTCAACGCCATCGTTGGCGGCGCGATCCCGAAGGAATACATCCCGGCTATCGACAACGGTATCCAGGGTGCTATGAAGGCTGGCGTTCTGGCTGGTTATCCTGTCGTTGACGTCAAGGTCACCCTGTGGGATGGTTCTTATCATGAGGTCGACTCCTCTGAAATGGCCTTCTCCATCGCAGGTTCTATGGCTTTCAAGGACGCTATGCGCAAGGCTGACCCCATCATCACCGAGCCCATCATGAAGGTTGCTGTCATCGTTCCCGATGAGTATCTGGGCGATGTCATTGGCGACCTGAATGCTCGCCGTGGCCAGATCCAGGGCATGGAAGCAATGGCAGGTACGCAGCGTGTCAACGCTTTCGTTCCTCTGGCTCAGATGTTCGGCTACGCCACCGACCTGCGTTCCAAGACCCAGGGCCGTGGCCAGTATGTCATGGAGCCGTCTCACTACGAGCCGGTGCCCAAGAACATTGCCGACCAGATCATTGCTGGCCGCACCAAGGCTTGATTGCCTGAATTGAAAAACGAATTTTGCCGGGGTAGTGTAGCTCCGGCAAAATTTCCTGTAAAAACACTTGATTTTACAGGCTGAATCTAGTAGAATAGTTTTGCAATGCAATTCTGTTTTTGCAGGACTGTTGTAACCAAATTCAATCCGATTATAAAGGGAGGATATTCCAATGGCTGAAAAGGCAAAATTTGACCGTTCCAAGCCGCATGTTAACATCGGCACCATCGGTCACGTTGACCACGGCAAGACCACTCTGACCGCTGCGATCACCAAGTACCTGGCACTGAAGGGTGATGCAGAGTTCATGGACTATGCCAACATCGATAAGGCTCCCGAAGAGCGTGCTCGTGGTATCACGATCAACTCCGCTCACGTTGAGTATCAGACCGACGCTCGTCACTATGCTCACGTTGACTGCCCGGGCCATGCTGACTACGTCAAGAACATGATCACTGGTGCTGCTCAGATGGACGGCGCTATCCTGGTCGTTGCTGCTACCGATGGTCCCATGCCCCAGACCCGTGAGCACATCCTGCTGGCTCGTCAGGTCGGCGTGCCCTATATCGTTGTTTTCATGAACAAGTGCGATATGGTCGACGACGAAGAGCTGCTGGATCTGGTCGAGATGGAGATCCGCGAGCTGCTGAGCGAGTATGACTTCCCCGGTGACGATACCCCGATCATCCGTGGTTCTGCTCTGAAGGCTCTGGAGGCTCCCAACGATCCTTCTGATCCTGCTTACGAGTGCATCAAGGAGCTGATGGACGCTGTTGACACCTACATCCCCAACCCGGATCGTGAGGAGGACAAGCCCTTCCTGATGCCCATCGAGGATGTCATGACCATTTCTGGCCGTGGTACCGTTGCTACCGGCCGTGTCGAGCGTGGTGTTGCCAAGGTTGGCGACGCTATGGAGATCGTCGGCATCAAGCCCGATCGCCTGAACACCACCATCACCGGTCTGGAAATGTTCCGTAAGTCTCTGGACTTCGCTGAGGCTGGCGATAACATCGGCGCTCTGCTGCGTGGTGTTGATCGTACTCAGATCGAGCGTGGCCAGGTCCTGGCAAAGCCGGGTTCTGTTCACCCCCACAAGGTCTTCGAGTCTCAGGTCTACGTTCTGACCAAGGACGAAGGCGGCCGTCACACCCCGTTCTTCTCCAACTATCGTCCTCAGTTCTACTTCCGTACCACCGACGTGACCGGCATCATCACCCTGCCGGAAGGCACCGAGATGTGCATGCCTGGCGATAACGTCATGATGCACGTTGAGCTGCTGACCCCCGTTGCTATGGAAGAGGGCCTGCGTTTCGCTATCCGTGAGGGTGGCCGTACCGTTGGTTCCGGCGTTGTCGGCAAGATCATTGAGTGATTTTGACCCTTCGCGCTTGTTCTAAGGCATAAGGTTAAACTTACAAAGAGCGTTCCCATTCCGGAGAGTGGGAACGCTCTTTTTTGTTTATACCAGCCCTTCTTCGCCTGTCACAGAAGGGCTTTTTCGTTTTGATAAAAATCGACTTTACAAATTTTGGTTGTTGTGATACACTTGAAACAGAATAAATCTCCGGAGGGTGTAAACGATGGCCTTTGACTATAAGAAAGAGTACAAGGAATTTTATCTGCCGCCGAAGAAACCATCCCTTGTGACCATCCCGCCCATGAATTTTGTGGCGGTGCAGGGAAAAGGCGACCCCAATGAGCCGGATGGTGAATACCAGGCAGCGATGGAGCTGCTGTACGGCATTGCTTTTACCATCAAGATGAGCTATAAGGGGAGTCACAAGATCGACGGTTACTTCGAATATGTCGTTCCGCCGCTGGAGGGCCTGTGGCATCAGGCAGACGTTGATGGGGTCGATTATGCCCATAAGGAGACATTCGAGTGGACGTCGATGATCCGCCTGCCGGAGTTCGTGACGAAAGCTGAGTTTGACTGGGCTGTGCAGGAAGCGACCGCCAAAAAACGGAAGGATTTCTCGAAGGCGCAATTCTTCCATTATGACGAGGGGCTTTGTGTTCAGTGTCTGCACCTTGGTTCATACGACAGTGAGCCGGAAACACTGCGCCAGATGGACGCCTTTGCGGAGGTGCAGGGATATGAGGTTGACTTTGCAGCCCGACGCCACCATGAGATCTATCTCTCCGACCCTCGCCGCACGGTTCCGGAAAAGTGCAAGACAGTCCTGCGGCACCCAATTCGAAAAAAATAAATCCGGTCAAATCCACAAAAGATGTCGATTTTGGTTGTGAAATGTGCTATACTGTTCTTATCTATAAAAGCACACCTGCAACAGGGAGGAGAATATCATGCAGCACGAAACCGTGATCGTTCTGGATTTCGGCGGCCAGTATAACCAGCTGATTGCCCGCCGCGTCCGCGAGAACAATGTCTACTGTGAAATCTATTCCTACAAGACGGATCTGGCACTGATCAAGGCCAAGAACCCGAAGGGCATCATCTTCACCGGCGGCCCCAACAGCGTCTATCTGGAGGATTCCCCGACGATCGACCCGGAGATCTTCAACTGGGGTGTGCCCATCCTGGGCATCTGCTACGGCAGCCAGCTGATGATGCACCTGTTGGGCGGTCATGTCTGCCGTGCACCGGAGCGTGAATACGGCAAAACGGAGGTCTTCGTGGACAATTCCAGCAAGATGTTTGCGGATGTTCAGCCCTCCACCATCTGCTGGATGAGCCACAACGACTACATTGAGCAGGCAGCACCCGATTTCCGGATCACGGCGCACACGGTGAACTGCCCGGTGGCCGCTGCGGAAAATGCAGAGAAGGGCCTGTATGCCGTCCAGTTCCATCCGGAAGTCCTGCACACCGCCGAGGGCAAGAAGATGCTGCACAACTTCGTGTACAACGTCTGCGGCTGTACGGGCGACTGGAAGATGGACTCTTTCGTGGAGAACAACGTCAAGGCCCTGCGGGAAGAGATCGGCGACGGCAAGGTGCTGTGCGCCCTGTCCGGCGGCGTGGATTCCTCGGTCCTGGCGGCTATGCTGGCCAAGGCGGTCGGCAAGCAGCTGACCTGCGTTTTCGTGGATCACGGCCTGCTCCGCAAAAACGAAAAGGAAGAGGTCTGCGCCGTCTTCGGCCCCGGCAACCCCAACTTTGATATCAACTTCGTCTGCGTGGATGCCCGTGAGCGTTACTTTGGCAAGCTGGCAGGCGTCACCGAGCCGGAACGCAAGCGCAAGATCATCGGCGAGGAGTTCATCCGCGTCTTCGAGGAAGAGGCCAAGAAGATCGGCAAGGTAGATTTCCTGGCACAGGGCACCATCTATCCCGATGTTGTCGAGAGCGGTCTGGGCGGCGAGTCCACCGTTATCAAGAGCCACCACAATGTCGGCGGCCTGCCCGACACGGTGGACTTCAAGGAACTGGTCGAGCCTCTGCGCAACCTGTTCAAGGACGAGGTCCGTCAGGTCGGCCGTGAGCTGGGCCTGCCGGAGTATCTGGTCAGCCGTCAGCCGTTCCCCGGCCCCGGTCTGGGCATCCGCATCATCGGCGAAGTGACCCCCGAAAAGGTCGCCATCGTGCAGGACGCAGACGCCATCTGGCGTGAGGAGATCGCGAAGGCTGGTCTGGACAAGGAGATCAACCAGTATTACGCAGCTCTGACCAACATGCGTAGCGTCGGTGTTATGGGTGACGAGCGCACGTATGACTACGCTGTGGCTCTGCGCGCTGTCACTACCACCGACTTCATGACTGCCGAAAGCTATAACATGCCTTGGGATGTTCTGGGCACTGTCACCAGCCGCATCGTGAATGAGGTCAAACATGTCAATCGCGTGTTCTACGATTGCACCGGTAAGCCGCCCGCCACGATCGAGCTCGAATAACGTTTCACAAAAATCAATCACAAGCCCCCGCCAGCAGGTGTTGGCGGGGGCTTGTGCATCCAGCGGGCCTTGATAAGTTGCGCGGCGTATGCTATGATTTTAGCAGTCATAGTGTGTTCCGCTGCGACGTCCCGCCATTCAGCGCGGACTGCGGATGGCCAATCGCCGCCGCAAGCCCGACCGGAAACGGCTCGGACGGCACAGCATGAGAAAGGGAGAGAAAAAACATGGCACAAACGATTCGAACCGCAGTCGAGCAGGATCTCGACGCCATTGCAGCGGTGGAGGCAGAGTGCTTCCCGGCGGCAGAGGCAGCGACCCGTGCAGAATTTGCCGAGCGGCTGCGGTATTATGGAAATCATTTCTGGCTCCTGTGGGAGGACGAAACACTCGCAGCCTTTGTGGACGGCATGGTCACGGACGCGGCAGACCTGACCGATGCAATGTACGCAGATGCCTCGCTCCACAACGAAAACGGTGCATGGCAGATGATCTTTGGGGTCAACACGCTGCCGGAATACCGGCGGCGCGGCCTGGCTGGGCAATTGCTGGAAACGGCCATTGCGGCGGCAAAACAGCAGGGAAGAAAGGGCCTTGTGCTCACCTGCAAGGACAAACTGGTGCATTATTACGCCCGATTCGGTTTTGTCAGCGAGGGCGTTTCCGGGTCTGTGCACGGCGGCGTGACATGGTATCAGATGCGGCTGACGTTTTGAATGCTATCAAATTCCGCTCCTTTTAGAACGGTTAAAAATGAATCTTTTTCTCTTCTGAAACGTCATGCGACTCCTCCCCAATGGGGGAAAACTGTGATATAATAATTCTGTTGTGCCCGGCTGCAAGCTGCAAAAGGCAGACCGGGGCAAATGGATTACAGAGGAGAACATTTTATCATGGAACGTGAGACCCTAAAATCGCGGCTGGGCTTCATCCTGCTCTCGGCGGGCTGTGCCATCGGCATCGGCAATGTCTGGAAATTCCCCTATATGGCGGGGCAGGGCGGCGGCGGTGCCTTCGTGCTGTTCTATCTGCTGTTCCTCATCATTCTGGGCCTGCCCATTATGACCATGGAGTTTGCAGTGGGCCGCGCCAGCCGCAAAAGCCCGGTGCGCGCCTATCAGGCGCTGGAAAAGCCGGGCCAGAAGTGGCACATCCACGGCTATTTCACCCTCATCGGCTGTTATCTGCTGATGATGTTCTACACCACCGTTGCAGGCTGGATGCTGCACTATTTTTACATGACTGCCACCGGAAAGCTGGCCGGTCTGAATGCAGACCAGGTATCAAATGCCTTCAGCGAGATGCTGGCAAGCCCCGGCATCATGGCGTTCTGGATGATCTTCGTGGTGGCGTTCGGCATCCTGGTCTGTGCCAAGGGCCTGCAGAATGGTCTGGAGCGGGTGACCAAGGTCATGATGATCGCTCTGCTCGTCATCATGGTCATTCTGGCCGTCAACAGCCTGTTCATGCCCGGCGCTAAGGAGGGCCTGCGCTTCTATCTCGTGCCGGACTTTGCCCGCATGAAAGAGGTCGGCGCGGTCAATACGCTGGTGGGTGCCATGAATCAGGCTTTCTTCACCCTGAGCCTTGGCATCGGTGCCATGTCCATCTTCGGCAGCTACATCGGCAAGGAACATGCTCTGCTGGGCGAGTCCATCCGCATCGTGGCGCTGGATACCTTCGTGGCCATCACGGCTGGCCTTATCATCTTCCCGGCCTGCTTCACCTACGGTGTGGACCAAACTGCCGGCCCCAGCCTGATCTTCATCACCCTGCCCAACATCTTCGCCAACATGGCGATGGGCCGGCTGTGGGGCAGCCTGTTTTTCCTGTTCATGGCCTTTGCGGCGCTTTCCACCGTGCTGGCCGTCTTCGAGAACATCATCTGCTGCGGCATGGAGCTGACCGGCTGCTCCCGCAAAAAATCCAGCCTTGTGAACCTGTTCCTCATCGCGGCGCTGTCCATGCCCTGTGTGCTGGGGTACAATGTGTGGAGCTGGGACGGCTTTGCAGTCTTCGGCGGTGCGGTGCTGGATTTTGAGGATTTCCTCGTCAGCAACCTGTTCCTGCCGCTGGGCTCGCTGGTCTATCTGCTGTTCTGCGTTTCTCGCTGCGGCTGGGGCTGGAAGAACTACAAACAGGAAGTCAACACCGGCGAAGGTCCCAAGATGCAGGACTGGATGCGCGGCTATCTGACCTATGGTCTGCCGCTGATCGTTCTGTTCATCTTTGCCTTCGGCCTCTACGACAAATTCTTTGCGTAATGCACATTCGAAAGGGCGGACTCTTCGCATCGGGGAGCCCGCTTTTTTCAAAAGAAGGGGACACCGACCATGCACATGTTGATCTGTGATGACGACGCGCGGTTTGCCGCACGGGTGGAGCAGCTGGTCTGGGCCTGTCTGGAGATCCCGGCGGAGATCGTGGTCTGCACCAGCGGCGAAGAAGCACTGGCCGTGCCGGATCTGGAACTGTATCAGGTGGCGCTGCTGGATGTGGATCTGGATACCATGAACGGCATCTCGCTGGGGCGTCAGCTGCGGGAGCGCAGCCCGGAGATCTGCCTGATCTACATCTCGGCCTATCTGGAATTTGCCCCGGAGGGCTACACGGTCCAGGCGTTCCGGTACATTCTCAAACGGGATCTGGAACGGATGCTGCCCAGCTGCCTGGAGGCGCTCTTCCACGAAAAGATCGCCCGCAGCCGCAAGGTGCTGACCATCCGGCAGAACCGCACCAGCATCGAGCTGCCCTACGACAGCATCTACTGCCTGGAAAGCGACCTGCGCAAGGTCAATGTCTATGGGGATGTGCCGCATCAGCCGCTCTGCTCCTATTACGGCAAGCTGACCGATCTGCCGCAGGTGCTGTTCGAGAACGGCTTTCTGCGGGTGGGGCGGAGCGATGTGGTCAACATGCGCTACATCCGCCAGATCAGCGGGTACAAGGTCACGATGCGCAACGGGGTGGAACTGAGCGTCAGCCGGAACGGCTATGCGGCCATCCGGGAGACCTATCTGGAATGGAAGGGGCAGTTTGGCGATGAATGAGATATCCTGGTTCTTCAGCGGGCACATGGTCTGCGTGTCGCAGTGGGCCGCTTTCCTGCTGGTGGATCGCGCTTACCTCGGCAAAGGGCGGGTGAAGCATGTCGGGTTCTGGAGCGTTGTTCTGGTGGTCGGGATGCTGGCGTTCAGTCTGATCTTCCAGATCGGCTTTTTCACGCTGGAGACCGTCTGGTACAATGTGGGCTATGTTCTGCTGTCCACCCTGCTGTTCGGCGGGACGCTGCCCCAGAAGCTGACCGCCGCCCTCATCAACGGCACCATGTGCCTGCTCTCCGAAAACACGGTCCGCTATGTGGTCTCCTGGGTGACCGGAACGTCGCTTCAGGTGGCCTGGCAGCGGCCCGGATGTCTTGTGACCATGACGCTCACGAACCTCATCGTGGGCGTGGTGGTGGCCTATTTCTCGCACCAGTGGAAGGATGAGCGGGCGCTCGAATCCCCGCAGGCGCTGGTCATGTCCTTTTTCCCCGGCATCGTCGTGGTGCTGAACGTAGTCCTGATGCTTTCGGCGAAGGACGAACCCGCCGATTCCCTCATGGTGCTGCTGACGCTGGGCCTGACGGTGGCGGTGCTCCTCCACATGTACATCGTCCAGATGTTCAATCAGCAGATGGCCCGGCAGCAGGAGCTTCATGTGCAGACGGCGCTGGAGCGGGAGCGGGCTGAAGCGCTGATGGACTCCTACACCACCCAGCGCCGCCTGACCCACGAGTTCACCAACCACATCGAGGCGCTGACGCTTTTGCTGCAACAGGGCGAATACGAGGAAGCCAAAGCGTACCTTGCCACGGTCACAAAGATCATCGCGGCCCATACCACTATCATGAACACGCACAATCCGCTGCTGGATGCGCTGCTGAGCAAGAAATACGAGGAGGCCACCCGCAAGGGGGTCATGCTCTACTTTGACTTGCCCGACCTGCGGGCGATCCCGCTCGAAAAGACCGACCTTGTGATGGTCGTCTCCAACCTGCTCAACAACGCCATCGACGCTGCCGCCCAGGCCGACCCGCCGGAAGTCTATTTCCGGATGCGGAAAACGGAGGAGGAACTGCTGCTGTCCGTTCGCAACCGGGTCCGGGAGGATCTGGACCTGCCGGACGGTCAGCTCCCACGCAGCACCAAAAAGGAGCCGGGCCACGGCATTGGCCTGTGGAATGTGACGGATGTGCTCCGCAAGTATCAGGGAGAGTACGCCATCAGCTGCCGGGACAAATGGTTCCGGTTCACCTGTTCGGTGCCGGTGCACAGAATATGACATCCTCCCCCGCAGAATATGACATTTTGCGTGAAATTTGGGTGAATATTTGCTATAATCTGGGCAAGAATAAGGCAGAGAGCCAAGAACGGCGCATTGCGGCCGGAGCGATCCGGAAGCGCGGAACGGGTTCATACGGCACCGCAGAGCGTGTGGCGGTGCAGGCGGCCTTGTCTGGTAAAAGTCCTGACGAAGCTCTTGACGGTGATCGGGGGATTGCTGTTCATAGAGACTCTTCCAAATGTTGCTTCTTCCGGCATCGTTGTGTGGGAACGGGATGTCGGAGCAGAGAGGCAGCAGCGATGAGAGCTTCGGATGGGACTTTTTTGTTTGAGATCAGGCCGGAGCCCTTGTCAAAGAGGCTCCGGTCTTTTATAATGGAAAAAATGGCTTTGCCAGAAACAAGAAAGAAGGAATCTGATATGGATCTGCCGGAAAAGAAACAGCGCTGGGTCTTTCATGCGGACGCTCTGCCCCAGCCCGCAGGCACGGGGGTCACCCGCCGGGTGCTGGCCTATACCGATGGCCTGATGTGTGTAGAAAACACGTTTGAAAAGGGTGCAGTGGGAGCGCTGCACCACCACCCGCACACCCAGATCACTTATGTAGTGTCGGGAGCGTTCGCGTTCACGGTGGACGGTGTGACCAGAACGGTCCACGCCGGGGACACCATCTTGAAAGAAGACGGTGTCGAGCATGGCTGTGTCTGCACCGAAGCGGGCATCCTGCTGGATATCTTCACCCCCATGCGGGAGGATTTCGTCAGGTGAAGCGGTTTGGAGCTTTTTGTAACCGTAGCAGCAAAAAGGCAGTGCGCCGCGTGGGACGCACTGCCTTTGCATGGTGCGATTTCATATTATCCATCACGAGGACAGAATTGCCGTTCAGATGGGGAAGCAAATCAGTTTCCAGATACCGCTTAAACCTCTCCACAGTCGTTCCACCTGAGAAAGTCGTATAGTGTAGTGTCCCATCCAACTGGATGGATGACAGAATAGTTGTGTTCTTGGGCTTGGAAAGTGGTGCAGAATCGACAGCTCTGCTTCCTCCAAGTGAATAGGCATACCGCCTTGTCATATCTGTATTGCAACCACTTTCATCCAGAAATACAAGGTCACTTACCTTGAATCCAGACATAAGGCCGTTCCAGTTCTTTCTCTTCTGTGCCACATCGGGGACGCTCCTGTTCACTGGCATGAAGAGATTTCTTCTTACGGCGATATCCTGCTTTCTGAAGAAAACGCCAGACAGTATCAATGCTGACGGGAAAATTCAACGTTTCAATGATCTCCAGACAAGTGATATCCGGCTGTTTCTCCAGAAGCGAAAGGATGTGCTGATGATCTACATCTGACAATTTAGGCTTCTTTCCACGGAGATTCGTTTGAGTTTCGTAGCTGCCTGTTTCGTTCCGACGCTTCAGCAAACGATAGATCGAACAGGTGTTTACAGAAAAGCACTTTGCCAGTTCCTTTACGCTGATACCCTTATCGTATCCTTCCAGAATCAACTTTCGAGCTTCGTTGTGCAGCATAGCACTCACCTTCTTTGTTTCTGTTATACCACTTTTTCTCAAAAGTTAAAGTACTCGCTGCTGTATTATTGAAAATTGCTATAATGCACAAGCAACATCCGCAAACTGCATATCGCAAAGATGCCGTTTTGATTGGCACTATTTTTGAAAATTGCGATAATAAAAATAATCCTATTGTTTTTGGCAAATTGAGAGGTGCTATGATGTATATTGATTTTATCAAAAATGAATATCCTGACATTCCAGATATTGATCGGCAGGCGTACATAGACAGAGATAAGAAGGCCTTGATTAGTATTGTTCAAGAGAAAATCGCTCAAAACGCAGAGGAGATTGTAGAACGCTGGTATAAGTTAAGCGACATTGGATTTCTCCCTCAGGAAGAAAAATTTTTGGATCTTCTGAAAGAAGCAGAGCAACTATATAGTTTTGGTTTTTATACAGGAACAATTGCAGTTGTTGGAATTGCTTGCGAAGAATACTGTAGATATTTAGTAGCAAAACATAAACTTGCAGATGTAAAAACTCAAGAAAAGCGAATAGACAAGTTGTATCAAGACGGAGTAATTACAAGCGACATAAAAGATGCACTACATACTGTTCGAAAATTGCGAAACGATTGCATGCACTACAATATTTCCTTTAAGCAGTTAGACGAAAACGAGTTAGAGCAACACGCCTTTGATATGATTGTCCAGTACAAAGCTTGCTTACATCCGTTAGCAATTAAAGTGGATGATAGAAGCGAGGAAGATCTTATTGCGGATTTTGTTAAGGCAAAAAAATCGAATTTAAGAGAATATCTTTACAAACATAGAAATGTTTTGCACCAAACAAAAGACATCAATCTGCAAATTAGTCCCAATGTGGAAAAAATGATTTTTGTATCAGTTTACTATATTAACGAAATAGACATTTCAGAGTATTTCCACGAGATGACATTGATTGATCTAAATAATCTTTATCCAGTTGTGGTTGATTTAACATTGCCACAATGTGAAATGATAAAAAATCTAAAGTTAAAAGAAGGCAACCTGATTACAGCTACCCTAACTTCAGCAGTTTCGAGTATTGGTCAAACAGAAGAATGGTTGTTATTGAAAATAGATGATATTTCTCGAATGATATATAATTTGGAAGATATTTTTCCTTCGTGAGAAATTATTTGTTTGCCCATAACAAGGTTAACCATCTACGCATTTAGGGGGCAAAAAGCCCACAGAAATCAAGGCTTTTCGGCGTTGGTCGGTGGGGTGGCAGAATGATTTATCAAATCCCTGTCGGAACGGGCTTTGAAATGCGTAGGAAAATGTTTCCGGCGCTGGTTTTCCTGCCGGTTCTGTGGTATGCTGGAATAAGACAAAAAACGACAGGAGTTGACACGATGGGTGAACAGGAAATGTTACTGGACACTGATACCATCAGGGCCGCCGTCGCCGGTGAGAAGTGGGCCAAAGAAAAGGTGATCGAACACTACACCCCTATGATCGACGAGCCGACTGTTGACGAAGATATGAGGCAGCACCTTATTTTGAAGCTGCTGGAAGAACTGCCACACTTCCCGATGGGGCAGGCATAAGAAAAAAGAGCGCCGGACGCAGAGGCCATGTAGCCCCCGCGCCCGGCGCTTTTCGTTTTATTAAACACACTGGTTTCGACTTCACTTAAAATATGATATAATTTTACCAGTTATTATTGATATTGCTAAGGGGGATAGGGTGTAGTCCCAATCCTCCGGCAAGGACAGCATTTGTGACAGCAGGCCCTTGGCTTTCAGGGACAGGGCTTTGTTCCGCAGGTGGTGGTTGACATCACCGTATAGCCTTTGTTCTTCTCCACGCGGAATACTGCCATATCATCGTCAGCTCCTTTCACTGTGAATTTGACCGCAGCAAGGGCGGTCAGCTTGCCCGGCTGATAGAGACACTCTGCATACACGCAGTATTGATATTTCCAATCCGGGCGATAGAAGCGGTAACTGCCGCAATCCTCCGGCGCGTTCGCCCCGCCGCCGTCGTAGTGATCGAAACTGGGCTTTTCCTGCATCAGCCGTTCAAAGGCCCGGTCTTGGCCGGAAGTAAAGTACATGGCGTCGCCTCCTTTCTGAATTTGGGCATGAAAAAAGCCGCAGACTTTTTTCAAAATCTGCGGCAAAGCCTATGAGGAAAGGACACCGTTCTCACGATATCCTTTCCATTCTGAACATTCATTTTTTTGTGTCCCACACTCCATATCAATGGCTACTGAAACGGTGATATAGTCCTCAATACGCTTATTACGGAATTTATCGCCCTCGCAATCGAACACAACATGACGAGAAAACAACGTAAAACGGATGATTTCCACTAGATTTCTCTTTGTAGCGAAACTATCGCTTCGACGTGGCTTGAGGGTTGCGTTTGTTACATCGTTTTGGTATAACAACTCACAACCTCGCAATGCTTCGTCCTCGGAAACAGATCCACCGGCTGGACCTTCTCGGTGCGGTAGCCTTGTGTTTCCAGCCACTTGGCGTCTCTTGCGGCGGTGGAGGGGTTGCAGCTGACGTAGACGACCCGGCGGGGGGACATGGCGACGACGGCGGAAAGGGTGGCCTCGTCACAGCCTTTGCGGGGCGGGTCGAGGACGATGACGTCGGGGTGGAGGCCCTCGGCGGCGAGCTGAGATGCGGCTTTGCCCGCGTCGGCGCAGAAGAAGCGGCTTCTGGCGGCGACGGATTCGCCCATGCGGGCCGCGTTGGCCTTGGCGCTGTCGATGGCTTCGGGGACGATCTCCACGCCGATGAGCGAGCGGCAGCGGTCCACCATCGAAAGGCCGATGGTACCCATGCCGCAGTAGAGGTCCAGCAGAAGGTCGTCCGGCTGGAGCTGAGCGTATTCGGCGGCGATGCCGTAGAGCTGCTCGGCGGCGAGGGTGTTGACCTGATAGAACGACAGGGGGCCAAGCCGCACCGGAACGCCGCAGAGGGTGTCCTCGATGAAGCCGGGACCGCAGAGGGTGTGGGTCTCTGTGCCCAGAATGACGTTGGTGTTCCTGGGGTTGACGTTCACGAGGACGGTGGCAATGTCCGGGAACTGTGCGGTCAGCTGCTCGACGAGTTCGGCGCTGTGGGGGAGCTTTGCGCGGGTGCAGACGATGCAGACCATGATCTGGCCGCTGTGCGCACCCCGGCGCAGGAAGATGTGCCGCACCAGGCCCTTGCCGGAAGCCTCATCGTAGGGCTGGATGCCGTGTGCACCGAAAAAGTTGCACAATGCGTTGCCGATGTCGTTCAGGATGCCGGGCTGCAGCTTGCAGTCGGGGCAGGGGACGATGCGGTGGGTGCGACCGGCGTAGAAGCCGATGCAGGGGGCGCCGTTCTTGTCACGCCCGACCGGGAACTGGACCTTGTTGCGGTAGCGGTCCACTTCGGGGGAGGGGAGGGCGTCCAGCACCGGCACATCCAGCCCGCCGATGCGGCGGAACGCATCGACGACGTTTTCCTGCTTGGCCCGAAGCTCGGCGGCGTAATCCAGGTGCCGCAGGCTGCAGCCGCCGCAGGGGCCTGCCACGGCGCAGTCCACGGGGATGCGGTCCGGCGAGGGGGTGCGCAGGGTGTCCAGAATGCCGAAGGCATAGCGGCCGCAGTCCTTGACGATGCGGATGTCGGCTTCATCGCCGGGGGCGGTGCCGGGCACGAACACGGCCTCGCTGTCCGGCGAGTGTGCCACGCCGCTTCCGTCGTTGGAAAGCCGCTCAATGGTCAGGGTCAGCACCTGATTTTTCTGTAAGGGCATGGGGATTCTCCTTTTGTGGTGGGGTTATTCCGAGGCTTCGGGGGCGTCGGTCTGGGACGCCAGATACTTGCTGGGCGGCACGCCTTTGGCGCGCTTGAACACCCGCGAGAAATAGAACTGGTCAAAGAAGCCGACGGAGATGGCGACCTCGGCAATGGACAGGTTGCCCGCGCGCAGCAGCTTGCAGGCTTCGTTGATGCGGTATTCGGTCAGATAGTCGATGGGGCTTTTGCCCACATTCAGCATGAACACCCGGTACAGGTGGCTGCGGGAGACTCCCACGCTCTTGGCCACATCGTCGATGGAGATATCGTGCGAGTAGTTGAACTGGATGTACTTGATGGCGTTCAGCACATACTGGCTCGAAGACGAGGTGCTGTGGGGCTTCGACTCGCTGGTCTCCTTCATCAGAGAGGAGATGAAGAGATAGAGGTAGCCCACCATGGCGGCCTCATCCTGGGGCTGAAGCCCGCGGGAGGAGTAGATGTTGGTCAGGGCCGTCCGCATCCCTTCGGGGTCGCTGGTGTGGTGGACGGGTCGCTCGTCTGTAAAGGGCAGCTGTGCGGCCAGTTTGTGGGCACAGGCCCCATTGAAGCCTACCCAGCTGTACTCCCACGGCTGCTGCTCATCGGCTGTGTAGCGGATGAGCTGGCTGGGCCGGGCAAAAAAGAGGTCGCCGGGGACCACCTCAAACGTATGGCCGCCCACCTCAAAGGTTCCCTTGCCGGAAACGACCAGGTGGATGAGGTAATGGTCCCGGATGCCGGGACCCCAGGTCTGGCCCGGAGCACACCGCTCCAGGCCGCAGTTAAAGATGGACAATTCGATGTTGTTGGTATAATTCTGCTTGAAGGACTGTTTGTAAACGTCTGCCATGTGGCTCTCCTCCCATCCGCTGCATTCATAACACCAGTATATCATAATTGAACCTGCAAATTCAACAAAAGTACATCCGAATCTTTGACTTTCGCGCCAAAATTTGTTTTTTTGCAAAATCAAATTGCAAAATGGGGACGCTTCGATTACAATAGAGTTATCTTTTACAAACAGACTGCGGGTTTTCTTTGGGGAGGAACAGCCATGGCGACCAGTATGCAGCTCAGACGGGAGATCCTGGCAGGCGGGCGCGACGCCGCACTTGCCGCACTGTATGGGGCAGACCCGGCGGTGTTGGCGCGGCAGCGGCAGCGCTACGCGGATGCGTTGGAACAGTTCGAACGATACTTCGGGCCGGGCCGGCAGGTGCACATCTACTCGGCACCGGGGCGGGCCGAGCTGGGCGGCAACCACACCGACCACCAGCACGGCTATGGTCTGGCGGCAGCTGTGATGCTGGACCTGATCGCCGTGGCGTCCCCCAGTGACGACGGCTTCATCCGGGTGAAATCCCGCGGGTTCAACAAGCTGGACGTCATCGACCTGAGCGAGGCAGAGCCGCAGGACGGTGAGAGCACCCATTCGGCCAGCCTCATCCGGGGCATCGCGGAGGGCTTCCGGGCCAGGGGCAGGGCTGTGAATGGCTTTGACGCCTACACCGCCAGCGATGTGCTGCGGGGGTCGGGCCTGTCCAGCTCGGCGGCGTTCGAGATGGGGATGGCCGTCATCCTGAACGGCGAGTACGGTTGTGGCCTGCCGACGCCGGAACTGGCGAGGATCTGCCAGTATGCGGAGAACACCTACTTCGGCAAGCCGAGCGGCCTGCTGGACCAGCTGACCAGCGCGGTGGGCGGCGTCATCTTTGCGGACTTTGCCGACCCGGCCCAGCCAGACATCGAGAAGATCCACGCCGCCGGGCTGCTGCCGGAGGGGATAAGCCTTTGCGTTACCGACACGCGCGGCAGCCACAGCGAGTTGACCGGCGAGTTCGCCGCCATCCGGAACGAGATGGAAGCGGTGGCGTCGCAGTTGGGGGGCAGGGTTCTGGGGCAGGTGCGGGAGGCCGACTTCTGGGCGGCGCTGCCCCGCCTGCGCACTGCCTGCGGCGACCGTGCCGTGCTGCGGGCCGTCCACTACTTTGAGGAGAACGCCCGCGCGCTGGTCCAGCGGGATGCGCTGCGGGCCGGGGACTTCCCGGTCTTTCTGAAGGCCATTGCGGCCAGCGGCCATGCCTCGTACACCCTGTGCCAGAACGTCTACTGTTCCACGGATGTGCGGCATCAGGGGCTTTCGGTGGCGCTGGCGCTGAGTCAGACGCTGCTGGAACACAGCGGCGGAGCCTGGCGGATGCAGGGCGGCGGCTTTGCAGGCACCATCCAGGCCTTTGTGCCGCAGCGGCTGGTGCAGACTTACCACGACGCCATGGAGGGCGTCTTCGGCAAAGGCAGCTGCTACATCCTCCGCCTGCGGGAGCAGGGAGCAGTCCGCGTCATCTGAAATGTGCAAAAAAAGAAAGTGCTCTGCTACCAAAAACAGCGGAGCACTTTGCTTTTTGGAATAGAAAACGGACACGTTCAGCACGGGTGAACTGACGCCGAAGGCGGCTGAGAGAGCTCAGACCCCGCGCTCCTGGCGCTTCTGACGCATATCGTCGGTGTAGCTTTGCAGCGCCGACAAGGTGTCGTCGTGGAAGCCGAACCAGTTGACGAGGTTGTTGTAGGTGTTCTCTGCGAAGTTGTAGGCCGAGCGGAACACATGGAACAGCAGCATTGGCACGAACGAGAAGGACAGCGAGAGCACACCGCCGCTGAAAAAGAGATCGTCCAGACGGAGCCGGTCCGTGAAGTCATTCCACGCATCGGCCAGCTCACCGCCGCCAACAATCTGAAACTGCTCTGCTTCCGGGATGCGTCCATAGGAAGCGGGCATCTGCAATTCTTTCATAGAAAAGCTCCTTTCTGTGTCAGAGTCGGGTGGTCAGGCAAAGGCTCAGGCCGCCGTCAGCGCGGCCGTGGAGGCTGCGGTGGGGTCGGTCGTGGTGGTGCCGGTGGAAGAACCATCGTTGTAGTAGTTGTCCTTCACGTCGGTGTAGATGTTCAGCGCATTGTTGACGAGCTGGACGGCATAAATGTAGGCCGCATAGCCTGCAAAACCGGTGAAGAACACCGTGGCAGCCTTGCCAACGGGGGTCCGGTGGCTCCAGTAGTGCTTGATGGAACCGCCGACGGTCAGGCCGTCGTTGCGCATGTTGATGAGGCCGGTGACGGCACTGGTGAAGGCAGCCTGACCCATCAGGCGGATGAGGTTGGTGACGAGGTTGTATGTAAACTGCTGCGGCGAGATGACATCGGCACCGCCCTCGATGTAGATCATTTCATCCTCGGAGATGGGAGCATAGGCTGCCGGAAAATGCAGCGAAGTCGAACTGGTATATTCCATGGCGGGAAAACTCCTTTCGTACATCAGAACCGCCGGAAAGCGGATCATAAACTAAGTGGATTATAGCATATTCCACCAAAAACAACAAGAGAGCGAAGGTTTGAAAGCTGTGGAGGTTTTGTGAACGGTTTCAAAGCAAAACTCAAAAAACAAACGCAGGGAAGCAGAAAAACAAAGACGCGCATCCCAGAGCCCTGGTGAAAAAATGTTGTGTGAAATTTGTGCCAAAAAGGAACGGCGGGCCGAATGCAGTGCCACAATGCAGGGCACCGCACGGCTCGCCGTTCGGGATGGGGAAGCTATCAGAAGGAGAAAAACGCTTATTCTGCCGCCGGGGCCCGGTCATACAGGACCGTCAGATCGGCGATGTGCTCCGCCAGCAGGCTCGTCAGGGGCGTGGTCAGACGCCACTGCCAGTTGGAGCCCTGGGTGCTGGGGGTGTTGATGCGGGCTTCGGCACCGAGGTGGAGCCAGTCTGCCATCGGGATGATGGCCATGTCCGACACGCAGGAAAGACAGGCCGCGATCATGGCTTCGGTCAGGTCTTTGGGGGTGCAGCGCAGATACCGGCAGGCGTAGTGGACATCCTCCGGGCTGGCAGTCGCCCGCCAGCCTTCGGTGGTCACATTGTCGTGGGTGCCGGTGTAGACGACGCTGTTCCGGGTGTAGGTGTAAGGCAGGTAGTTGCCCGGCTCCCGGCTGTCGAACGCGAACTGCATGATCTTCATGCCGGGGTAGCCGCTGGCGGTCAGCATGGTCTTGACCTCCGGGGTCAGATAGCCCAGGTCCTCGGCAATGATGCCGCCCTGGCCCAGCGCTTCGTGCATGGCGTCGATGAAGGCACGGTCCGGGCCTTTGACCCACCTGCCGCCCGCCGCCGTGGTGTTCCCGGCGGGGATGGAGTAGTAGCTCTCGAAGCCGCGGAAGTGGTCGATGCGAACGACGTCATAAATGGAAGTGGCGTGTTTCATCCGGCGCTTCCACCAGGCAAAGTGCTCTGCCTCGTGGCGGGGCCAGTCGTAGAGCGGGTTGCCCCAGAGCTGGCCATCGGCCGCAAAAGCATCCGGCGGGCAGCCGGCCACCTGGGTCAGATGGACCTGCCCATCGGTCTGGAAAAGCTCCGGCCGGGTCCAGAGGTCGCTGGAATCCGGGCTGACGTAGATGGGGATGTCGCCCACCAGCTGGATGCCCTTTTGGTTGGCGTAGGTCTTGAGGGCGCTCCACTGAGTGAAGAAGAAGAACTGCACGGCCTTGTGGTAATCCACCGCATCGGCCAGCCGCACACGGGCAGCAGCCAGAGCCGAAGGCTCACGGGTGCGCAGCGCGTCGGGCCAGTCGGCCAGACCGGCCTGCCCCTGCTCGGCTTTCAGGGCCATGAACAGGGCGTAATCGTCCAGCCAGAAGTCCTGCGCGGCGCAGAAATCAGTGTAGGCTTTGCTGGGCTCGGCCAGAAGCCGGTCTGCGGCCCGTTTCAGGATTGCGGGCCGCTCGTTGTACAGCGCACCGTAATCCACGGTGCCGACCGGCACCGGAGCGGGGACCTCATCGGGGGTGAGCCAGCCGTCCTCGGCCAGCACCCGGTAGTCGATGAAGTAGGGATTCCCGGCAAAGGCGGAAAAGCTCTGGTAAGGGCTGTCGCCGTAGCCGGTGGGGCCGATGGGCAGGATCTGCCAATAGGTCTGTCTGGCGCGGGCCAGAAAATCCACGAAAGCGAAGGCTTCCGCCCCCAGAGTGCCGATGCCGAAGGGACCAGGCAGGCTGAACACGGGCATCAGGATACCGCTTGCGCGCATGTGAACCCCCTCCTCTTAACCCTTGACAGCGCCGGCAACGACGCCCTCAATGATGTATTTCTGGCAGGTGATGTAGAGCAGGATGATGGGGATGATGGCGATGATGATGCAGGCCATCATGGGGGCCAGCTCCACGCGGCCATAACCGCCGCGGAAATACTGGATGGCCATGGGGATGGTGCGGTACTTCTTGATGTCCAGCACCAGAGTGGGCAGCAGGTAGTCGTTCCAGACCCACATCGTTTCCAGAATGGCGGTGGAGATCATAGTCGGCTTCAGGATGGGGAAGACGATCTTGAAGAAGATCTGGATGGGGTTGCAGCCGTCGATCATGGCAGCCTCTTCGATTTCGATGGGGACACTCTTCATGAAGCCGGTGAACATGAACACGGCCAGACCGGCACCGAAGCCGAGGTAGATGATGCAGATGTTCCAGGGGGTGTTCAGCTTGAGGGTATCGGCCGTCTTGGACAGGGTGAACATGACCATCTGGAAGGGGACGACCATCGAGAAGACGATGAGCAGGTTCATGAACTTGCTCAGCTTGTTGTTCACGCGGGTCAGGTACCAGCCCGTCATCGAGCAGCAGAGCAGGATGAGCACCACACTGGTCAGGGTGATCAGCAGGCTGTAGCCCAGGCTGGAGAGGAAGTTCATCTTGAAGATGCCGTAGGTGTAGTTCTCCAGGCCGACAAAGGTCTCCTTGGTGGGCAGTGCGAAGACGGTG
Source organism: Faecalibacterium prausnitzii (assembly GCF_019967995.1). Lineage (NCBI taxonomy): Bacteria > Bacillati > Bacillota > Clostridia > Eubacteriales > Oscillospiraceae > Faecalibacterium > Faecalibacterium prausnitzii. The sequence goes on along the minus strand of NZ_CP065377.1, from coordinate 1,790,321 downwards.
GAGGTGGTGAAGGTGCCTTCCTTCTTCAGACTGTTGATGAAGATCAGGGCGATGGGGTAGACCCACAGCAGGCAGAGCAGGGTCATTATAACGGTGAGCGCATTGTCCCACATATGTTTACGTTTGATCATTACTGCTGTACCTCCTTGGAACGAGTGAAGTGGAGCTGGATCATGGAAATGACGACCACGATGAGGAAGAAGATCACAGCCTTTGCCTGGCCGATGCCCTTCCACTGCGCGCCGGAGCGGCCATAGAAGGTGTTGTAGATGTTCAGGGCCAGCATCTCACTGGCGTTGGCAGGCTCGCCGGCCGTCAGGGCGACGTTCTGGTCGAACAGCTTGAAGCTGTTGGTCAGGGTGAGGAAGGTGCAGATGGTGATGCTGGGCATGACCATGGGCAGCTTGATCTTGAACAGGATCTCGTGGTCGGAAGCGCCGTCGATCTTGGCGGCTTCGATCAGGTCACCGGGCACACTCTGCAGGCCGGCCACATAGATGATCATCATATAGCCGATCTGCTGCCAGCACATCAGGATGATCAGGCCCACGAAGCCTGCCTTGGCGTCCAGCGCCAGCAGCGGCCTCTGGAGATTGGCCAGCACACCGTTGAGCAGGATCTGCCAGATGTAGCCCAGCAGGATGCCGCCGATCAGGTTGGGCATGAAGTAGACCGTGCGGAACAGGTTCGTGCCCTTGATGCCGCGGGTCAGCACGAGGGCGATGGCGAACGCGCAGACGTTGATGAGCACAGTGGACAGCACCGTGAACGCTGCCGTGAAGCCGAAGGCGTGGAGGAAGGTGGAATCCTGGAAGACAGAAATGTAGTTCTGGATGCCCACAAAGGTGGTCTTCGACACGGTGGTGAACCGCTGGAAGGACAGGTAGATGCCCCAGATGAAGGGCCAGATGAAGCCGATGATGAACGCGATGAGGGTAGGCAGCACGAACACCGGCCAATATTTGCTGATGGCCTTTTGCATGATATACCTCCAAATCCAAAAAAGAAGGAGGCGGGCGAACCGCTCGCCCGCCTCCCGTATTTGTCAGCTGTTAAAAACGCTCTGCGGCATTAGCCGTTTGCCAGCTTGTACTCCTTGGCCCAGCCATCGACGAAGGCAGTGACCACAGCGTTCCAGTCGCCGGTGCCTGCAGCATAAGCAGTCAATGCGCTGCCGACGCCGTTCTTCCACTCCTCGGAAGGCATGGTGGAGAAGCACCAGTCCACACTGGTCTTGCCATCAGCGACGTAGTCGTTTGCAATGGCGATCAGCGGGTTGGTGGAATCCTTGGCAGCCTTGAAGGGGATGACGAAGCCCATGTCGTCTGCCATAGCAGAAGTGCCGGTCTCGGAGGTGACGCACCAGTACAGGAAGTCCAGCGTTGCCTGGATGTCCTCATCGGATGCAGTGTTGTTCACGCACCAGTAGTTCTCGGAACCGGTGCACAGGCCCTGGTTCTCTTCGCCGTCCACGCCGATGTAGATGGGCAGCATGCCGAGGTTGTCGTCGCCCAGAGAGGAGACATCGCTGTAAGCCCAAGTGCCGTTCTGATAGAAGACAGCCTTCTTGCCCACGAACTCAGCCACAGCGTCGTTGCCGGTCTTGGAAGCCAGCAGCTTCGGGTCGCAGGTGGAGTCGGTGATGTACAGGTCCCAGATCTGCTTGTAGTTGTCCAGATAGGTGCCCTTGATGGCGTCGGTGGAGCCGATGCCGTCTGCCTTGTACTCGTAGTAGATGGGCAGGTTGGCCAGATGGGTCTTGAAACGCCAGTCGGAAGAACCGTCCATGCCGGCGGAGGTGAAAGCACCATCGACGCCCAGCTCAGCCTTGCGGGCCTGGATGTCGTCTGCGACCTTCTTCAGGTCGTCAAAGCCCTTGATGTCGTCCTGGGTGTAGCCAGCGGCGGTCAGAAGCTCCTTGTTGTAGATGATGCCGTAGGTCTCGATGACGTAGGCGATGCTGGTGACGGCGTCGCCGTCCTTCAGTGCGAAGGAGTCGCTGGTCAGTTCGCCGTACAGCTTGCTGCCGGACAGGTCGTAGCAGTAATCCTTCCAGTTGGCCAGACCGACGGGGCCGTTGACCTGGAACAGGGTGGGAGCCTCGCTCTTCTCCATCTCGCTCATCAGGGTGGTCTCATACTGGCCGGAAGCTGCGGTCACGACGGTGACAGGTACGCCGGTCTCCTTGGTGTAGGCAGCAGCCAGATCCTGCCAGGCCTGATCCTGCTCCGGCTTGAAGTTCAGGTAGTAGACTTTGCCGCTTGCACCGGAAGCGGATGCGCTGGCGGAAGCAGCGGTAGAACTGGCAGTGGAGGAAGCGGTGGAGCTGGAAGAGCCGCCGCAGGCAGCCAGACCCAGGGCAGCGGCAGAAACGCCAGCGGCCTTCAGAAAATTACGACGAGTGATCATCTTTTTCATAGTGTGTTCTCCTTCTTATTGATTGCTTATCTATCGCACCGCCCCGATGGGCGGAGTTAAACGGATTCAAACCGGCGGCGGCAGGGGCAGACGCTTTCGCCCTGCTGCAGCTCCGGCTGCAGGGTCACGGTCCGGGCCGAGGCACCGTGCTCGATCTGCCGGATCAGAAGCTCGATGCTCTGCAGCGCGATCTGCTCGCTGGGCTGGACGATGGTGGTCATCACAGGCACACAGTAGCGGGACATCGTGATGCCGTCGAAGCCGATGACGGAGACGTCCTCCGGCACGCGGAGCCCGGCGCTGACCAGCGCCCGGATGGCACCAAAGGCGATGACGTCGCTCATCGCGAACAGGGCGGTGAACTCGGCCCGGCGGGCCAGCAGGCTGTTCATGGCGTGATATGCGGACTCGAAATCGTAGTTCGACAGGCCGTAGAGCTTGTTGTCGAAGACGAGGCCCGCATCCTCCATGGCGTCCTGTGCGCCCAAACGGCGCATCCGGCTGGGGAAACTTGTGGCCGGGCCGCCCAGCACAGCGATCTTGCTGTGCCCCTGTGCAATGAGGTGGGCGACCGCAGTGCGGGCAGCCGCCCGGTCGTCCACGCCGACCATCGACAGATTGGGGAAGCTCAGGTCGTGGGAAACGAGGGTGGCCAGCACCGAAGGGACGGTGATGTTGGAAAATCCATTCTGGAAGTTGCTCACGCTGCCGCCCAGGAAGATAATGCCCTTGGGCTTGATCTCCCGCAGGATCTTTTCGGCGGCGTCGATCTCGTTGGCGTTCTCGTCCAGGTAGGAGACGATGCCGTTGTATCCATACAGAGTCGCGGCCCGCTGCAATTGCACGAGAAAGTCGGAGAAGAAGAGGTTGCGTGTGCCCTTGACGATGAACACCAGACTGCGGGACTGCTGGATCTTCAGCTGCCGCGCGTTGGTGTTGGGGGTGAACCCCGCTTCCCGCATGACCTTCAGAACGTGTTCTTTCGTTTCCGGCCGTACATCGGGCCGGTCGTTGATGACACGGGAGATGGTGCTGACGGAACAGCCGCTGATGCGGGCGATGTCCTTGATCGTCATGGCGCATCTCCTCACTTTCTGTAAAACCATCGGGAACGTTGTCGGGAACGTTTCCAGTGGCTATAGTATGGCACATTTTGTTCAAAAAATCAATCATGTTGGAGCGATTTCGTAAAATGTGTATAAAGAATCGGTTCGGCGTTGTGCAGTTTGATTTGCAACCACGTCAAAACCATGATTTGTTTCAGAAATTCCCGGAAACAAGTCAGAATAGACCGGGATAACCGTACCACTTTGTAACTTTTTGACCGCTGGATGCACATTCCCGGATAACTGTGTTGTGTGCCAAGGCATCTCGTGCTATACTGGGAAGCGAAGGAGGGGAAGAGCAATGATTTTATCCTTGCAGGGCTGCATGGCGGTAGGGAAAACCACAGCGGCCCGCTATCTGCAAGCGCATGACTCGCAGCTGCATGTCTGCTTTGAGGACAACGCGGCGGTCATCGCCGAAGTGAAACACCGGGGGCTGGATAAAAACTGCTATGCGGATTATCTGGAGATCCAGCGGCTCTTTCTGCAAAATGAGGTGCGCCGGTGGCAGGAAGCACAAAAATACCCCTGCACCGTGATGGATTTCGGCGCAGAGGAGATCGTGTTCTATACGCTCCACTATCCCAAAAGCAAAGGATTGGATTGGGGTGTGGAGGAGCTCCGGCGGGCATTGGCACCGGAACTGGCGGCGGCCCAAGGGTGTATGCCGGAGCACATTTTGTTTTTGGATGCGTCCGACGAGACGCTGCGGACCCGCAAAGAGGGGGATACCGCGCGCACAAGGGGATTCTTTGAACATTACCGGAACCAGCTTCTGCCACTGAAGCGGGAATGGTTCCGGAACCGGGAGGACACGACCTTTTTGCAGACCGACGGCCTGACGGCAGAGCAGGAAGGAGAGGCGGTCCTCCGTTGGTGCACACAATGGATCGGGATGAACCGCTGAGCGGAAAAAGGCCCCATCTCCGAGGGGGCTGTCACCGCAGGTGACTGAGGGAGTTTATAGGGAGTTTATACAAACAAAAAGCGTCTTCCCCTTGTCATCGGGGAAGACGCTTTGCTGATTGCTGATTATTTTGAACTGGGTTGATAAAGTTCTGAAGATTAGTCGCTGACGTAGGGCATCAGAGCAACGTGACGAGCACGCTTGATGGCGACGGTCAGTGCGCGCTGATGATAAGCGCAAGTGCCGGTCACACGGCGGGGGATGATCTTTGCACGCTCAGAGACGTACTTACGCAGACGGGGCACGTCCTTGTAATCGATGGTGTCGATACGATCGACACAGAAGCTGCAAACCTTCTTGCGGCCGCGGCGGATGGGGCGCGCGGGGCGAGAGCCTTCGGTTCTTTCAAAAGCCATTGCTTATTACCTCCTATAAGATTTTAACGGATAGACCGTTTCGGATCAGAACGGCAGATCGTCGCTGTCGTCGATGACGGCGAAGTCATCTGCACTGCCGGCAGAATAGCTGGGAGCTGCCTCCACAGCAGCCGGGCGGGCAGGGGCTGCGTTCTGGTAGGACGGAGCAGAATTCTGATAATTTGCTCCGCCGCCCTGGTTGCTGCTCTTGGGGCCTGCAAAGTTGATGTTGTTGGCCACAACTTCCACAGCGGTGCGGTTGTTTCCCTGCTTGTCCTGATACTGGCGGGTCTGAAGCGAACCTTCAATGGCGATCAAACTGCCCTTCTGGAAATACTTCGAAACAAACTCGGCCTGCTGACGCCATGCGACGATGTCGATGAAATCAGCCTGGCGCTGCTCGCCCTGGCGGGCAAAATTGCGGTCGCACGCGATCCGGAAACTGCACACATTGGTGCCGCTCTGGGTGGTGCGGAGCTCCGGGTCCGCCACAAGGCGGCCCATGATAGCAACAACATTCAACATAGAACAGACTCCTTTTTGATCACGGAGAGATTACTCCTCGTGGGCAACGATCAGGCTGCGCATAACGCCTTCGGTGATCTTGTACACACGGTCCAGCTCAGCGGGGAAGCTGGGCTCGCTGGTGAAGTTGATCACGGTGTAGACGCCTTCCTCCTCGTCGTTGATGGGGTAGGCCAGACGGCGCTTGCCCCACTCGTCGATGGAATCGATCGTACCGTTAGCCTCGATCAGGGACTTGAACTTGCCCACCAGAGCGGCGGTAGCCTCCTCGTCGAGAGCGGCGCTGGTAATCAGCATGGTTTCGTACTTTGCCATTTTGTAGCACCTCCTTTTGGACTTGAGGGCCTCAAGATTATGAGGCCAAGGTACACGATCCTGCGGTTTCACAGGACTGTGCGGTGTGTCTGTTCAGACAGCAATTTATTATAGCAAGTGTTTGGTACTTTGTCAAGCATTCCGGCAAAAAAATCTGCACGAAAATAAAACGGGTCTGCGGCTAAACTTTAGTTGGATTTTCGCCGGGATGGCTTTGATTTTCACAAGCCGACAAGTTATAATGTAAAATATGGTGGGCTAGGACGCGCGGTCGGGCCTGCCGGGCGTGAAAAACGCAAAATTGAGTAAAGGAAGGTCATTTGAATGTATTCGGTCTTTCGAAACCTCGCCATCATCATCCTCACGGCCAAGTTCTTCGGGCTGGCGGCCCGCAAGTGCAAAGCCCCGCAGGTGGTGGGCGAGATCATCGCGGGCCTGCTGATCGGCCCCTGTGTGCTGAATCTGGTCCACATCAGTGATACCATCTCGGTCTTTGCGGAGATCGGCGTGGTGCTGCTGATGTTCTCCACCGGCCTTGGCACCAACCTGAAGGAGCTGATCAAAGCCGGCCCCATTGCCACCCTGATCGCCTGCGTGGGCGTGGCTGTGCCGCTGGCGGGCGGCACGCTCCTTTATAGCATCTTCTATGGGTTTGCAGCCGTGGGCAGCACGGAGTTTTACAAGGCGCTTTTCATTGGCACCATCATGACGGCCACCAGCGTTTCCATCACGGTGGCGGCTCTGCAGGAGATGGGCCATCTGAAGAGCTTCCTCGGCACGACGATCGTGAGCGCGGCGGTCATTGATGATGTCATCGGTATCGTGGTGCTGACCTGTGTGCTGGGTGCCGGTTCCGGCACCGGCACCGGTCTGGGTAAGGTGCTCTTCAATACGGTGCTCTTCTTTGCCACGGCCATCGGTGTGGGCCTCGTCGCACACTTTGCAATGAAGTGGCTGGACAAGCGCAACCCCCACACCCAGCGCATCACCATCGTGAGCATGGCGTTCTGCTTTGCCATGGCCTACATCGCGGAGGCATACTTCGGCATCGCAGACATCACGGGTGCCTACATTGCCGGCATCGTGTTCTGCTCCATGGACGACGCATCCTATGTGGAGCGCCGGGTGGATATCAGCAACTATGTGCTGTTTGCTCCGGTCTTTTTCGCGAGCATTGGCCTGAAGACGGACATCAGCGGTCTGACGCCGCAGATCCTGCTCTTCAGTGTCTGCTTCGTCATCGTGGCCCTCATCACCAAGATCATCGGCTGCGGTCTGGCGGCAAAGGTCTGCCGCTTCAGCTGGGCCGACTCGCTCAAGGTGGGCGTCGGCATGATGACCCGCGGCGAGGTGGCCCTGATCGTGGCCCAGAAGGGCCTGGACATCGGCGTGGTGGACCCTGTGTACTTCACGGCGGTCATTCTGCTCATCGTGGTATCCTCGGTGGCAACACCGCTGGTGCTGAAGGTGCTCTTCACCAAAGCCCCGCCGACACCGCATCCGAGCCAGAGCGAAGCATAAAAATGGGAGGTCCATCCTGGGGGATGGGCCTCCTGTTTTTATGTTGGACGCGGAAAATGGCACAATTTCCGAAGAACGATGGATTCCTGCCGGAAGATAGTGTATAATGAGGAAAATGTAAAATCCGGAAAGGAATTTTTCGTATGGGAATCGTAGTCATCGGCGCAGTTTTTGTGGACATCAAGGGGTATCCGCTCTCGACTTACATCCCCGGCGGACGAAACGCCGGGCGCGTGGAGCAGGTGCACGGCGGTGTGAGCCGCAATGTGGCGGAAGATATCGCCAACGTGGAGCTGCGGCCCACCTTTGTGGGCCTGGTGGATGATACCGGCATGGGTCTGGACGTCATTGAGAAGCTGAACAACCACAAGGTCAACACCCGGTTCATCCAGCGTGTGCCGGATGGCATGGGCACCTGGCTGGCCATCTTCAACAACGACGGCGACGTCTGTGCGGCCATCTCCAAGCGGCCGGACACCACCCCGCTGATCGGGCTGCTGGAAGAGCAGGGAGACGAGATCTTTCGGGACTGCGACAGCATCGCGCTGGAGCTGGACCTCGAAAAGGAGACCGTCAAGCAGACGCTGCGCTACGCCAAAAAGTACGGCAAAAAGGTGTACGCGGTGGTCTCCAACATGAGCATTGCGATGGAGCGCAGGGACTTTTTGCAGCAGATCGACTGTTTTGTCTGCAACCAGCAGGAGGCCGGGCTGCTCTTCTCGGACGATTACGGCCATCTGGAACCGGAGGAGATGTGCCGGGTGCTGGCGGCCAATGTCCGGAGCGCAAACATCCCCTGCATGGTGGTCACCATGGGCGACAAGGGCGCAGTCTATGCCCAGGCGGACGGGGACTGCGGCATTGTTCCGGCCAAGAAGGTGGACGTCATCGACACCACCGGCGCGGGCGATGCGTTTTTCGCGGGCACCGTCATCGGCCTGACCTACGGAAAAACGCTGGCGGAATCCTGCGAGATCGGCAGCCGTCTGGCCGCATCGGTCATCTGCATCACCGAAAATGTCTGCCCCCGCTTCCGCCCGCTGGAATTCGGGCTGGACGTGCCGGTCGTGGATTGAAACATGGGGGTTTCTTCACCGTTGTGCCATCTGACGGGGAACCTTCCACCGGAAAACAGCTTGAACCGGGAACAAAAATGAAAAGCGGCAGAGCATCTGAAATTCAGACACTCTGCCGCTTTATTTTGGAGCAGGATACGGGACTCGAACCCGCCGCCTACTGCTTGGGAAGCAGTCGCTCTACCGGATGAGCTAACCCTGCAAGCTACTCTATTAGTTTAGCAAAGGTGAGAGGGTTTGTCAACTGTTTTTTGATTCATTTTTTCGGGGTCCTTTTTTGAACCTCTGCGGCTTTTCTTTGCCTGCAAAAAATGCTATACTAAAAAGGACAATCTGTTTTTGGAGAGAACCTGTATCATGATCTTTGTCCCATTGCTGCACTACTTCAAGTGCAAAAATTCATACAGCGGCAGCGAAGCCGGGATGCGGTATCTGCTCACGCCCGGCAAGCGCACGGTACCTGACCCGGAAGGCGGGGAGGGGGCCGAAAAAGAGGAGGCCATCCTCACGGTGGACATCTGGCCGGACCCCTGGGCGCTGGACCAGACCGACCCCGCGCTGCGCCGCCGCGAAGTCTTCCCGCTGAGCGACGCGGGCCGCGCCGCTGCCGCGCAGTGCATGAAGGAGGCCTTTGAGGCCGAGCCGGAGCGCTGGAAGAACACCCCCTCCATCCTGGATTGCGAGCCGTGGGCACCGCCTGCGCCGGAGGAGGAAAAAGCCGAATGATCTACCGTTTGAAAGAGCAGAAGGGCGATGCCATCGCCGTGCCGCAGCTGGTGTTTTCCAAGCTGGGCATCGCGGAGGAGTATAACGTCCGGGTGGCGCTGTATGTGCTGGCCACCGGCGTGACCGACCCGGAGAAGATCTGCGCAGACCTCAAGCTCCGCAGTAAGATGAGCGCCGAGAGCGCGCTGGCCTTCTGGGCCGGTGCGGGCCTGCTGGAACGCTACGAGGAGAACGCCGCACCGGGCGAGGAACCCAGCGCCCCGGCCCCCATGACCTGGGCCGAGATCGCAGCGGCCTCCCGCACCGACCCGATGATCTCCAGCCTCATTGACTGCGCACAGGCCGGTTTTGCCCGTCCGCTGACCCACAGCGAGATGGAAAAGCTCGTCAATCTGTATATCGTCGAGGGCTTTGCGCCGGAGACTGTCATGCTCTGCGTGGCCTATGTGGCCAGCAGGGGCAAGCGGACGATGGGGGCTGTGAGCCACGAGTTGAAGGTCTGGCGCGCCGAGGGCGTGGAGTCCGGCGAGCAGGCAGATGCGCACTTGCAGCTGCTGGCCCTCCGTGCCCAGCGGGAGCAGTACGTCAGCGGTCTGCTGGGCATTGCCGAAAGCGAACTGACCCTCGGCGGGCGCAAAGCCATCGCCCGCTGGTACGAGGTCTACGGTTACGACGATGCCATGGTGGAGGAAGCCGCCGTGCAGGCCGGTGCCAAGAGGGATCTGTGGTACTGGAACAGCATCCTCAAGACCTGGAACGCCAAGGGCCTGCGTACCGTCCACGATGTGCGCGGGCCGGTGGCCGGAGCGGGTGCCAGCCGGAACCTCCGGGTGGACCGCGAGACGCCCAGCGGAAACGACTTCCTCAAAAACGCTGTCCGCCGCCGCTCCCTGCGGAAACAGCCGGACGAAGCATCGCAGTAAGGAGAAATTATGCGTACCAAACGTGAACTGTATCAGGAGGCGATGCGGGCCGTCGCGCTGCGGCGTCAGACCGCGCGCGCCAACGCCGAGGATGCCCGCGCCGCAGCCGAAGCGGCCGTCCCGGCCCTCCGCCACGCCGAAGAAGAGGTGCGGGTGCGGGGCGTGCGCTGTGCGCTGGCCGGTGCCTCCGGCAAGGACCGCACCGCCGCTGCCGCCGCACTGGCCAAGGCAAAACAGGAACTGACGGCCCTGCTGGCGTCCAGCGGACGCCCCGCCGATGCGCTGGAACCGCATTTCACCTGCAAAAAATGCCAGGACACCGGCACGTTCGAGGGGCACACTTGCATCTGCGTCCATAAGCTCATGCAGAAACTCCGCCGCGAGGAGATCGAGAGCCTGTCCAGCCTGTCCATTTCCAGCTTCGATACCATGGAGCTGCGCTACTACCCGAACACCATGGACGACAAGCTGGGCGAGCCGGTCCGCAGCTACATGGGCGGTCTGCTGGCGGAGCTGCGCGCGTATGCCGAAGAGTTTGACCGCAGCAGCGAGAGCCTGATGCTGTTCGGCAATGCGGGCCTGGGCAAGACCCATGCGGCCCTTGCCATTGCGGGCATCGTGCTGGAAAAGGACTTCGATGTCATTTACGTGTCCAGCCCGGACTTTTTCTCCAAGCTGGAAGCACTGCACTTTGGTGCAGACCCCGGCGGCGAGGAGGAGACCTTGCTGCAGACCGCAGCCGGGGCCGACCTGCTCATTCTGGACGACCTGGGCACCGAGTTCAATTCCAACTTTTTCCTGAGCACCCTGTACAGTCTGCTCAACAACCGGCTGGGGGCGCACCTGCCCACAATCGTCACCACCAACATCACGGACGGCGCACTGCTGGAAAAGCTCTATACCGAAAAGATCTCCAGCCGCCTGTCGGCCTTCGTGCCCTGCCTGTTCGCCGGGCAGGATATCCGCAGCCAGAAGGCGCAGGAAGTATAAATGTTCATAAATAAGGTGTATCCTGAACAGGCTGCACCGCAGCGATAGAAAATGATCCAAAGAGATGGGGTAAACTGATATGCAGAAACGATCGCCCGCCAGGCGGATGACCTACCGGGAGTGGAAGATCCGCAAATGTCTGCGGCTGGCGCGGAACTGGGTGCTTTTTCTGGCCGCATGCGGCGGAGCCGTGGCGCTGATGGCCACCGGCATCCTCTGGCTGCTGCCCAAGGCCCACGCCCTGATCGCGGGGCCGGTGCCCTTCACGGCGCGGAACTACGACAGCAGCTCCTATGTGTTCGACGCCGCCGACGACCGGCTCGTGGTGGTGAACGCCAACCTCGCGCTGGAAGAAGAGCCTGCGCCGGAGCTTGCAGTGGCCGACGACGCCACCGGCGAGCAGCTGGAGGCCGAGGCCGCTTCCGCTTACCGCAGCATGGCCGAGGCCGCGCAGGCGGACGGAGTCGAGCTGAACCTTGTGACCGGCTGGCAGGATGCGGATGCCCGCACCGCCGCCTACGAGACCCGCCTGACCGCTTACAGCGCCGAGAACAGCCGCCTTTCGGCTGAGGAAGCCGCCGACCATACGGCCTCTTTGCAGCCTGCGGCCAGCACCAGCGAGCAGGGGACCGGCTACTGCGCCGATATCCTCTCGTCGGACTGCACCGAGAAGACGGCAGCTTTTGCCGAGACCCGCGCCTATGAGTGGCTGACGGCCTATGCCGCCGAGTACGGCTTCATCCTCCGCTGGCCGGAGGACCGCCAGAGCGCCACCGGCATGGTCTACGCCCCCTGGCACTGGCGGTATGTGGGCGTGGAAAATGCCTGCGCCATCCGGGAGTCCGGCCTTGCGCTGGAAGAGTTCCTTGCGCTGGAACGCGCAAAATCATAAATCCAAAGGAGAAACCATTGAAACGAACCGAGATCGCGCCCGGCGTCCATCTTTCGTGGGACCCGGCGCCAAAATTCAACCGCTGCCGCATCAGCCTCCATTTCGCTTTCCCGGCAAAGCGTGAGACGGCCACCGCCCACGCGCTGCTCCCGCTGGTGATGGAGCGCGGCTATGCGGACTGCCCCGATATGACCCAGATGACCAAAAAGCTGGCCCGCCTGTACGGTGCAGACCTGACCGTGGACGCCCGCCCGCTGGGCGCGAACCACAACCTCTGCGTCAGCGCCACCGGCATCAAGAACCGCTTTGCGCTGGAAGGGGAGGACCTCACCCGCGAATACGCCGCACTGGCGCTGGGCACGGCCTTTCACCCCGCCTTTTCGGGCGGCGTGTTTGACCCGGAGGCCGTGGCCATCGAGAAGCAGATGCTCCGCAAATCGCTGGAAGATGAAGTGAACGAAAAGCGCATCTACTGCCAGCGGCAGGCCAACCGGGAGTTCTTCGGGGCCAGCCCTGCCGGCATCCGGCAGGAGGGCTATCTGGAAGAGGTGGACGGCCTGACGCCGGAGACCCTGACCGCCGCCTACCGCGAAATGCTGGAGACCGCACAGATCGAACTGCTCATTCTGGGCTGCGGCGAGGCAGAGACGCAGGCCGTCACGCAGGCGCTGCTGGGGGAGCTGGCCGCGGTGGCCCGCCGCCCGGTGCCGCTGTGCGAAAATCTGGCGATGCCCCGGCAGGAGACTGTGCGGAAGACGGAATGCTTCGACACCGTGCAGGCCAAACTCTGTATGCTCTTCACGCTGGGCGAGCCGATGCAGCCGGACCAGATGGCAGCTGTCCGGCTGGCCATGGCGCTTTACGGCGGCAGCGTCACCAGCCGCCTGTTCCTCAACGTGCGGGAGCGCGACCACCTGTGCTACTACTGCTCGTCCAGCTTCCAGAGCTTTACGGGCAGCATGGCAGTGAACAGCGGCGTGGAACACACCGACGCCGCCCGCGCCGAGCAGGCCATCCTGAAGGAGCTGGACGATCTGCGCACCGGGCCCATCACCGAAGAGGAACTGGAAGACTGCCGCCTCTCCCTGCTGAGCGGGATGGCGGGCATCGAGGACAGCCTGGGCGGCATCGAGACCTGGTACTATATGGAGGTGCTGCGGGGCGGTGCCGTGCAGACCCCGGACGAGGCCCGTGCGGCCCTGCGCGCCGTCACCAGAGAAGACGTCCGCGCCATCCTGCGCCAGCTGACGCTGTCCGTGAGTTACCTGCTGACCAGAGAGGAGGGGCCGGCCCATGTCTGAATTGCAGAGCAAAGCCCTCGCGGAAGCGGCGGCAGACCAGTGGAAGGTGCTTCCTTCCGGGCTGACGGTCCTCGTGCGGCCCATGCCGGGCTATTCCGGCACCCATGTCATCTATGCCACCCGCTTCGGCTCCATTGACCGGGATTTCCGCCTGAACGGGCGGGAAGTGCACCTGCCCGCCGGTGTGGCGCATTTTCTGGAGCACAAGATGTTCGAGGATCAGGACGGCGACGCTTTCGCCAAGTTTGCGAAGACCGGTGCCAACGCCAATGCGTTCACTAGCTTCGACCGCACCTGCTACCTCTTCACGGCCACCCAGCAGCTGGACGAAAGTCTGGATGTGCTGCTGGGCATGGTGGGACACCCCTATTTCACCGAACAGACCATCGCCAAGGAGCAGGGCATCATCGGGCAGGAGATCAAGATGTACGATGACAGCGCCGACTGGCGGCTCATCACCGGCCTGTGCGAGTGCCTTTACCACAGCCACCCCATCCGCAGTGACATCGCGGGCAGCTGCGAGAGCATTGCGGAGATCACCCCCGGAATGCTCTACGACTGCTGCGAGGCATTCTATGCCCCCGGCAATATGGTGCTGGCAGCAGCAGGCAATACCACAATGGAGCAGGTCCTGGCCGCCTGTGCGCGCCACGGCCTGCTGGACCCCCGCCCCGAAGAGCGGGTGCAGCGCCTTTGGGCCGACGAGCCCATGACGCTGGCGGCTGCGGAAAAGCGCATCCGGATGCCGGTCTCAAAGCCCTGCTTCGGCCTCGGCTTCAAGGAAGCGCCCCTTGCACCGGATGACCTGCGCAGCGAGATGCTGTACGACCTCGTCCTCTGCTGCATCTGCGGCGGCATGTCGCCGCTCTACCGCCGGCTGTACGATTCCGGCCTGACCAATCCCGGCTTCGGAGGGGAAGTGCTGCGGGTGGACGGCTGCTGCTGCATCCTCTTCACCGGCGAGAGCGATGAGCCCGACACCGTGAAGCAGCTGCTTCTGGATGAGATCGAACAGGTCCGCCGTGCGGGCATCGACCGGGAGGTCTTCACCCTCTGCAAGAACGAAAAGTACGGCCAGCTGATCGAAAATTTGGAAAATGTGGAGGACTCGGCCAGCCAGATGGCAGACTTCGCCCTCTCCGGCCAGACGGTCGCCCAGCAGATCGCAACGCTGGCGGCGCTGACCGCCGAAGACGCCGATGCCGCCTTGCAGACCATCCTGCAGCCGGGCCGGATGGCAGCGATGTACATCGACCCGGACGGCACGGCGGACCTGCCCGACACGGACGACGAAGCAGAACTGGAGGACTGACATGACGCATTTGACGAATCTGGTAGAATTTCCGGCACTGGGGCTCAGCTTTCCGCTGAACCGTGTTGCCTTTTCCATTGGCGGCATCAACATTTACTGGTACGGTGTCTGCATCGCGGTGGGCATGTGCCTGGCGCTGGTGTTCGCGTTCCGCCACGGGGTGGAGTTCGGCGTGGACGCTGACGCCATGGTGGACGTTATCCTCATCGGTGTCGTGATGGGCATCCTCTGCGCCCGGCTCTACTATGTGGCGATGGCACCCTACAATTACGATTCCCTGTGGGAGGTGCTGGCCATCCGGGACGGCGGGCTTGCCATCTACGGCGGCGTCATCGGCGGCTTCCTGTTCGGCGGTCTGGCCTGCAAGTGGCGCAAAGTGCCGGTGCTGCCCATGTTCGACCTGGCCGCGATGGGCTTTCTCATCGGGCAGGGCTGCGGCCGCTGGGGCAACTTCTTCAATCAGGAAGCCTTTGGCTGCAACACCACCCTGCCCTGGGGCATGTACAGCGAGGCTACCCACGACTATCTGCTCAGCAGCGTGGTCACAGCGCCCAAAGGAGTGATCATTGACCCGAATCTGCCGGTGCATCCCACCTTTCTGTATGAGAGCATCTGGTGCTTCGTGGGGCTGTTCCTGCTGGTGCGGCACATCAAAAAGCGAAAGTTTGCGGGCGACATCGCCCTGCGCTACCTCATCTGGTACGGCGCGGGCCGGTTCTGGATCGAAGCTCTCCGCACCGACAGCCTGCTGCTGGTGCCCTCCATCGGCCTGCGGGTGTCACAGGTGGTGGCGGCTGTGGCCGTTGTGGGCGGCATCGTCGCCGAGGTCCTTCTGACGAAAAAGTACAAGGGCAAGCCGCTCATGGTGCCGCTGGCCCTTACCACCGAGAACCGCGCCCTCGCCGCAAAGGCGAAAAAGGCAGACCCTGCCTTCCGGCTGGAGCCGGAAGAATTGGCTGCGTCCAGCCCGCGCGCCCTCTTCGTGGAGCGCACCGAGGCCTACAACAAAACGGTAAAGGAGCAGCTGACCTCCGCATCCTGAAAAAACTTTGCGGGAATGCGCAAAACCTCTTGCAATCGACTCGCTTTTCTGCTATACTATTCTAGCCGCTTGGTGTGGGCGCCGCAAATGGCCCCGTAGGGGTCTGCCTTTACGACCAGCGAGTACAACGAAAAGGAATGAAACAAATGTACGCAATCATTGTTACCGGCGGTAAGCAGTACCGCGTGGAGCAGGGCGACATCGTCTACATCGAAAAGCTGGACGTTGAAGCTGACTCCGAAGTGAAGTTTGATCAGGTTCTCGCTGTCGGCGAGGAGGGTTCGGTCAAGGTTGGCGCTCCCGTTGTTGAGGGCGCTTCCGTCTCTGCCAAGGTCATCAAGAATGGCAAGGGCAAGAAGCTGAACATCATTACCTATCGCGCAAAGAAGCACAGTGCTCGCCGCATGGGCCATCGTCAGCCCTATACCAAGGTTGAGATCACTGCGATCAACGGCTAAGGAGGAAAATTACAATGGCACATAAAAAGGGCGTAGGCAGCACCAAGAACGGCCGTGATTCTGCGGCTCAGCGTCTGGGCGCAAAGCGTGCAGATGGTCAGTTCGTTCTGGCCGGCAACATCCTTGTTCGTCAGCGTGGCACCCACATTCAGCCGGGTGAGAACGTTGGTAAGGGCAGCGATGATACCCTGTTTGCTCTGGTTGACGGCACCGTCCGCTTTGAGCGCGTGGGCAAGAGCGGCAAGAAGTGCAGCGTGAAGCAGTAACTTCTGCCTGAAAAACTGCAACCTGAAGAGCCGGACCCTTGTGGCCCGGCTCTTTTTTGAGTGATTTGAGTAAAAGCAATGACCTCTCCGGCAATGCCCTGCATTGCTGCCTGCCCGCATGAGGGGAGGCGAAACGGAGAGGCTGATAAGGAGGGCCTGTATGGCAGCACAAACCAACTTTATCGACATCGCCACCATCTGGCTCCACGCGGGCAAGGGCGGCGACGGCGCGGTGAGCTTTCACCGCGAAAAATTCGTGGCAGCAGGCGGCCCGGACGGCGGCGACGGCGGCCGCGGCGGCGACATCATCTTTGTGGTGGACGACCACCTGACCACCCTGATGGATTTCCGCTACAAGCGCAAGTATGTGGCCCCGGAGGGCGGCAAGGGCGGCGCGAGCCTGTGCCACGGCAAAAACGCCGAGAACCTCGTCATCAAGGTGCCGCTGGGCACGGTCATCAAGGACGCCGAGAGCGGCCTTGTCATTGCCGACCTGTCCGACCACACCCCCGTCACCGTGGCAAAGGGCGGCCGCGGCGGCTACGGCAATGCACATTTTGCCACGCCGACCCGCCAGATTCCCAAGTTTGCCAAGCCCGGTGTGCCCGGTGAGGACATCCAGGTCACGCTGGAGCTGAAGCTCATCGCCGATGTGGGCCTGATCGGCTTCCCCAATGTGGGCAAGTCCACCCTCATCTCCACCATCAGCGCGGCCAAGCCGAAGATCGCCAACTACCACTTCACCACTCTGGTGCCCACGTTGGGCGTGGTATCGGTGGGCGAGGGGGCCAGCTTCGTCTGCGCCGACATCCCCGGCCTGATCGAAGGTGCCAGCGAGGGCATCGGCCTGGGTCATGACTTCCTGCGCCATGTGGAGCGCTGCCGTCTGCTGCTGCATGTGGTGGATGTTTCCGGCAGCGAGTGCCGCGACCCCATCGAGGATTTCGAGAAGATCAACGAGGAGCTGGCAAAGTTCAGCCCCGCGCTGGCCGAGCGCCCGCAGATCGTGGTGGGCAACAAGTGCGACCTGGCCACCGAGGAGCAGATCGAGACCTTCAAGAACTACGTGGAGGGCAAGGGCCTGACCTTCGTGCCCATCTCTGCCGCCACCATGCAGGGCGTGCGGGAGCTGCCGGGCCTGGTCTACAACCGCCTGAAGGATATCCCGGCCATCCCGGT
This sequence comes from Faecalibacterium prausnitzii, assembly GCF_019967995.1. Classification (NCBI taxonomy): domain Bacteria; kingdom Bacillati; phylum Bacillota; class Clostridia; order Eubacteriales; family Oscillospiraceae; genus Faecalibacterium; species Faecalibacterium prausnitzii. The sequence continues at coordinate 1,772,948 of NZ_CP065377.1, read as the reverse complement.
CTTCACCGCAGAGTACAAGAAGCCGGAGCCCAAGGCAAACGACCGCGCCTTTACCATCCAGCGGATGGAGGCCCACGTCTGGAGCATCGACGCCCCCTGGCTGGAGTATATCCTGGCGGGCAGCAATGTGGACGACTACGAGAGCCTGCAATACTTCCAGCGCCAGCTGGGTGAGAGCGGCATCCTGGATGCCCTCGTCGAGAAGGGCGTTCAGGAAAACGACACCATCCTCATCGGCGAGTATCAGTTCGATTATATCTTCTAATCATACCGCAATTTGGCTCCCCTATCAGGGGAGCTGTCAGCGCCTGATAGCGCTGACTGAGAGGTTTGACTCCAATGAATGAAATGGAAACCATCGACCCCCGCGAGCTCAGCCCGCTGGCACTGGCCTTTGTGGGCGACAGTGTGCTGGAACTGCTGGTGCGCACCCGTCTGGCACGGCATCACCGGCTGTCGGCAGGCAAACTGAACACCGAAAAGGTCAAGTATGTCTCGGCGCGGGCCCAGTTCCGCGAGGAGCAGCTGCTCGAACCCCTCTTCACCGAGGACGAGCTGGCTGTGTTCAAGCGGGGCCGCAACGCCAGCAAGGCCAGTGTGGCAAAACACGCTTCGCCGGAGGAATACCGGGCCTCCACCGGCTTTGAGTGCCTGCTGGGGTGGCTCTACCTCACCGGCCAGATGCCGCGCGTCGAGGAGCTGTTCGAGAAGCTGTGGGCCGATTTTGACCCGAACCAGAAGTAAAACGCGAAAGCCCGCTGCTTTCCGCACTGGAAAACAGTGCAGGGAAGGCAGCGGGCTTTTCTCTGTGAAATGGGCACAGGCACGCGAAGCGTGACGGAGAGGTTCTGGTTACTTACCCTCGTCGTCGGCACCCTTGGTGTACTGGTTGGGGTGCTTGTGCTCGTTGGTGGCACGGTTCTCGGTGCGGTCGTCCGTGCGGTTCTCTGTGCGGTTGGAAGTGCGGTTCTGGCTCTTGCAGTTGTTGGTGCGGTTGCTGGAACGGTTTTCGGTGCGGTCGTTCATCGTCATGTCTCCTTTCGCGAGGGGGTCTGCCCCTCACACCCTTAGTCTTGCCGCCCGATGCGGCTTTATACATGGGAGGAACGTTCATGTCTACGGAATATTTTGAGCGCCGGGAGCGGGCGCTGCTGGGCGGGCGGTACGAGGCGCTGTACGCGGCACCCACCGAGAACGCGGCCCGCGGGGTGACGGTCTCGGCTCTGCGCACGACGCCGGAGGCGTTTGCCGGGAAGGCCGACTTCCCGCTCCGGCCATCGCCGTTCTGCAAGGCGGGCTTCGTGGTCGAAGAGGCTGCCTTCAAGCCCGGACGCCACCCATACCACCATGCGGGCGTGTTTTACTCGCAGGAGCCGTCTGCATCCTCTGCCGCACCGCTGTTGGGCGTCCGGCCGGGGATGCGGGTCCTGGACCTGTGCGCCGCGCCCGGCGGCAAGAGCAGCCAGCTTGCTGCCGCACTGGGCGGCTGGGGCCTGCTCGTCAGCAATGAGTATGTGCCCGCCCGCGCAGAGGTGCTGAAAAGCAACCTCGAACGGATGGGCGTGGCGAATGCCGTCGTCCTCAACGAGGACACCGCCCGCATCGCTGCCGCCCTGCCGGAGTTCTTCGACCGTGTCCTCGTGGATGCGCCCTGTTCCGGCGAGGGGATGTTCCGCAAGGAGGCGGTGGCCGTCACCCAGCACTGCGAAGCGCTGGTGCAGCAGTGCGCCACGCTGGGGGCGCAGATCCTGGACAACGCTGCCGCCGTCCTCGCGCCGGGCGGGGAGATGATCTACTCCACCTGCACCTTTGCCCCCGAAGAGGATGAAGGGCAGGTGGCCGCGTTCCTGGCCCGGCACCCGGAATTTGCGCTGGCGGATGTGTTTGGCAACGTGGACTACACCTTTGGCAGCGCGGGCGAGGCCAACCGTACCGGCGGTCTGCCGCTGGATGTGAGCAAAGTGCGCCGCATCTGGCCCTGTCAGGGCGGCGAGGGCCATTTCATTGCCCGGCTGGTCAAGGCGGGCACTCCCCGTGCTTTGCCCGCACCGGGCTGTTATCCCCCCGAAGAGCAGCTCTGGCTGGCGGCTGCCGCCGAGCAAAACCGGAAGCAGAAGCCCGGTAAGGGCAAGCCTGCCCGCTCGGAGCGCGGCGATGCCCGTGCATCCCGCCGGGAGAACGCCCGCGCCCTCCGGGATGCAGTGCAGGGCAGCCGCCGCCGCGAAAGCGCCGCAGCAGGGGAGAGCGTGACGCCCACCCAGAGCCTCGCGGCCTGGAACGCGTTCGCCCAGCAGTATTTTCCGGCCCTCGCAGACCGTCCCGCCGTGGTCCATGGCGGCGGTGTGCTGCTGCCAGCAGCCTTCCCGCAGACGGGTCTGCATGTCCTGCGCGCAGGCGTCTTTGTGGGCAGTGTGCAGAAGGGCCGCTTTGTGCCCGAACACCACCTCTTCACGGCGTTCGGTGCCCAGTGCACCAACCGCGAGGAGCTGGCGCTTGCTGACCCGCGTGTGGTCGAGTACCTGTCGGGCCGGGAGATCGCCGCTGCCACCGCCGCCGACGGCTGGTGCTGTGTCACGGTGGACGGGTTCCCCCTCGGCGGCGGCAAAGTGTCGGCCGGGCGGGTCAAAAACCATTATCCCAAGGCGCTGAGGCTGCTGTAAAACAGGCGTCAGACCCTGCTTTTTTGCCGGATTTTGGCGCAAATTCCCCGGATAAGGCTTGAACGCGGTAGGGGATTGTGCTACAATAATAGAGTTGGATTTTGTGTGCTGCCACAAGCGGGCGACCACAGCCCGTCTGCCCGCAGGCGGAGATTTCGATAGAACTTTAGGAGGTTCCCATGTCTGGACATAGCAAATGGAACAACATCAAGCGCAAGAAGGAGAAGACCGACGGCGCCAAGGCAAAGGTCTTTACCAAGATCGGCCGCGAGATCAGCGTCGCCGTCCGTACCGGCGGCCCCAACCCGGCTTCCAACAGCAAGCTGGCGGATCTGATCTCCAAGGCAAAGCGCATGAGCGTGCCCAACGATAACATTCAGCGCATCATCAAGAAGGCCGAGGGCGGCGACAAGACGGAGTACGAAGCCATCACATACGAGGGCTACGGCCCCGGCGGCGTTGCCGTCATGGTCGAGACCCTGACCGACAACCGCAACCGTACCGCTGCCGATCTGCGCCACTACTTCGACAAGAACGGCGGCAACCTGGGCGCAATGGGCTGCGTGGGCTTCCTGTTCAGCCAGAAGGGCGTTATCGACATCTCTCTGGAAGACAAGGACGCCGACGAGGCCATGATGGACGCTCTGGACGCCGGTGCAGAGGACTTCGATGCAGGCGAGGATGCTGCTGAGATCACCACCGACCCGGAGAACTACTCGGCTGTGGTCAAGGCCATGGAGGAGAAGGGCTACGAGATCCTGAGCGATGACCTGGCCATGGTCCCCATGACCACCACCCGCCTGACCGACCCCGATCAGCTCAAACTCATGGGCAAGCTGCTCGATGCTCTGGAGGACAACGATGATGTCCAGAACGTCTGGCACAGCTTGGAGAACGAAGAGGACCTGCCGGAATAAGCTTCCGCAAGGCTCTTTGATTCTGAAATAAGACGAGAAAAAGCCGCTTTTTGTGCTGTTTGGCACGAAAGGCGGCTTTTGCTGTATGGCGGGAGCGCGCAGAAACGCTGGCTTGCTGTAACAGACGGGCAGCGGAAAAGAGAAAAAACGGTCCTCGGCCCGCACGGCCCTTTTGCTGCGGGCCAAGATGTGTTATAATAACAAAAAAGCACATCCGAAGGAGGCCTTTCCATGACCATCATCTGCCCTTACTGCCTGTCCGAGTTGAGCGAGCGCGCGGCGGCCTGCCCGCAGTGCGGCGGGCGCTTTGAGGGCCGCAACCCGGTGGGTACGCTGCCGGTGGGCACGGTGCTGGGCGGGCGGTATACCGTCGGCGAGATCGAACAGGTGGACGGCGAAGGTATCCTGTACCGGGGCGCAGAAAACCATGGGCGCTTCCGGGTGACTATCAAGGAGTATCTGCCCCTGACGCTGGCGGCAGAGCGCGGCACGGATGCAACCCTGCGGCCCAAACTGGGCAGCGAGGTGCTGTTCAAGACCACCCGGATGGATTTTGCGGACCTGTACCGCTCCATCCAGCGCATCACGCCCGCCAACGGACTGGAAGCCGTGCTGGATGTGTTCGAGGAGAACAACACGGTCTATGCCGTGATGGAAAATCCCGGCGGGGTGCCGCTGGGCCGCTGGCTGGAGACGCATCCCGGCCGGTTGTCGCCGGAGCAGGTCTGCACGATGCTGCAGCCGGTGTTCGACGGCGTGGCGGCGATGCACCAGGTGGGTCTGGTGCACCGGGGCGTCTGCCCGGAGAACATCCGGGTGCTGGAAAATGGCCGCGCCCGGCTGACGGGCTACGCTACGGTTGGCCTGCGCACAGCGGGCAGCGGCCTGCACGAGCAGCTGTACGAGGGCTACTCGGCCCCGGAACAGTATTCGACCACCGAGTTTGAGGGCCGCTACACCGACGAATACAGTTTGGCTGCGGTGGTCTACCGGATGGTCTGCGGGCAAAGCCCGGTCCCGGCAGCGCAGCGGCTGGTGTCGGATTCGAACCCGCGCGCCCGCACACTGGAGCCGTCGGTGCCGGAGTACCTCTCCGAGGTGCTCTGGCTGGGCCTGAAGTTGAAGCCGGTGGAGCGCATCCAGACCGTGCCCCAGCTGTTCAAGGCGCTGACCTCGCGGGAGTATACCGAGGAGCTGACCCGCAGCCTGCCGCGCCCTGCACCCCGGCAGCTGACCCTGCCGGACGAGGAACAAAAGCAGCACATGCTCAGCCTGCGGAACCTGCTGGCGGCCATCCTCGTTCTGCTGGCCATCCTCATCCTGCTGATGCTGTGGGGGATGGTCTCGCAGGGGCTGCACACGGCCACACCGCCTGCGGCGTCCTCGTCGGTGTCGGCACCGGAAAGCACGGTGCTGGAAGAACCTGTCACGCTGGCACCGAACTTTGTCGGGATGGATTACGACGCGCAGGTGCGGAACAATCACAATTATGTGGGCGACTATCTCTTCTATGTGACGCTGGAATACAGCGACACGGTGGAGAAGGGGAAGATCATCCGGCAGGAGCCGGAGGCGGGTGACGTCATCGAGAAGGGCGGCACCGTGAGCCTGGTGGTCAGCAAGGGGCCGCAGCTGGTGCAGATGCCCGATGTGATCGGGTTCACGCAGGAAGGGGCCGTCAGCGAGCTGGAGAGCCGGGGCCTGACGCCCAGCTGCTTCATGGTGGTCAACGATGGCTCCTATGCGGCGGGCTGCGTCGTCTCGTGCAGTGTGGACGCAGGCACCCCGGTCGAGGTGGGCAGCGTCATCACCGTGTATATCGCGGCAGACCCCAGTGTGGAGATCACCGCTGAGCCGCCCGCTGCGTCGGATTCCGACAGCGGGAGCAGCGCTTCTTCGGGGGAAACACCGGCAGACGACACCCAATAGGATACGGACTGAAACAAACAGCAGAAGCGGGAGCCTCGTGGGAGGCTCCCGCTTCTGCTTGTTTAGGATAGGAAAAGAGGATGGCTTGGTTCAGGGAGTCACAGGTTGGTGTAACCCATGAGGTAGCGGTCTACCTCGGCGGCGCAGTCGCGGCCCTCGCGCAGACCCCAGACCACAAGGCTCTGGCCCCGGCGCATATCGCCGCAGGCGAAGACCTTTTCCACATTGGTGCGGAAGTGGTCGGTGTCCACACAGCCGCGGCCCGTCAGGCTGACGCCGAAGGCATCGGCTACGTAGTTCTCGCAGCCCACGAAACCGGCGGCGATGAACGCCAGCTGGCAGTCGTAGGTGAACTCCTCGCCGGTGGGCACCATGGTGGTGCGGCCAGTCTCCGGGTCACGCTCCGGCTTCAGATAGGAGATGACCGCGCCGGTCAGGTTGCCGGCATCGTCGGTCAAAAACTCCTTCACGGTGGTCTGGTAGACGCGGGGGTCCTTGCCGAACTTGGCGAGGCACTCGGTCTGGCCATAGTCTACCTTGAGCACCTTCGGCCACTCCGGCCAGGGGTTGGAGGCGGCCCGCTCTTTTGGGGGCTGCGGCATCATCTCCAGGGCCACCAGGTCGGTGCAGCCCTGCCGCAGGGCCGTGCCCTGGCAGTCGTTGCCGGTGTCGCCGCCGCCGATGACCAGCACATTCTTGCCCGCCGCATGGATGGCCCGGCCGTCGGCAAACTGGCTGTCCAGCAGGCTCTTGGTCACGCTGGTGAGGTAATCGACCGCGAAATAGACGCCGTTGGCGTCCCGGCCGGGGACGTTCAGGTCGCGGGCCTTTTTGGCACCGCAGCAGAGCACGACGGCGTCGTAGCGGTTCAGGACGTCTTCTGCGGCCACCGCCCCGCCGATGTCCATGTTGGTGCGGAACTCGACGCCCTCGGCCTGCATGATCCTGATGCGGCGCTCGATGACAGATTTGTCCAGCTTCATGTTGGGGATGCCGTACATCAGCAGGCCGCCCACCCGGTCGGCGCGCTCAAATACGGTGACGGCGTGGCCCCGGATGTTCAGATACTCGGCTACCGACAGGCCGGACGGGCCGCTGCCGATGACGGCCACGCTCTTGCCGGTGCGGGCCGGGGGCGGGGCGGCATGGAGCCAGCCCTTGGCGTAGCCGGTCTCCACGATGGCGTGTTCGTTCTCGCGGACGGTGACGCTGCTGCCGGTCACGTCGCCGCAGGTGCAGGCGGCCTCGCACAGGGCGGGGCAGACCCGGCTCGTGAACTCCGGGAAGCGGTTGGTGGCGCGCAGACGATGGAGCGCCAGCTCCCATTTGCCCTGATACACCAGGTCGTTCCACTCCGGGATGAGGTTGTTCAGCGGGCAGCCGGAGGCCATGCCGCCGATCATCATGCCGGCCTGACAGAAGGGGACGCCGCAGTCCATGCAGCGTGCCGCCTGGGTCTGCTGCTCCTCGCGGGAGAGCCAGATGTGAAATTCGTTGAAGTTTTCGATGCGCTCCAGCGGCGGAACGTCCGAGCTGGTCTTGCGCTTATAATCCATAAATCCAGTGGTCTTGCCCATAACAGTTCCCCCTCCTTACTTCTTCTTCTGCACAGCGTAGAATGCTTCGATCTGTGCCTGTTCGCCGTCGAGGCCGCGCTCCTCCATGGAAGCAATGACCCGCAGCATCCGGTCGTAATCGTAGGGGAGGACTTTCTTGAACTTGGGCAGATACTCACTGAAGTTGTCCAGGATCTCTTTGCCGCGCGGGGAGCCGGTGGCTTCCACATGCTCGCGGATCAGCTCCTTCAGGGTGGCAACATCGTACTTGTGTTCCACGGGTTCGAGGCTGACCGTCTCTTTGTTCACCCGCTGGTAGAAGTCCCAGTTCTCATCCAGCACATAGGCGATGCCACCGGTCATGCCGGCTGCAAAGTTCTTGCCGGTCTGGCCCAACACGACGACGGTGCCGCCGGTCATGTACTCGCAGCCGTGGTCGCCGACGCCCTCCACAACGGCCGTTGCGCCGGAGTTGCGGACGCAGAAGCGCTCACCGGCCACGCCGGAGACGAAGGCCTTGCCGCTGGTAGCACCATACAGGGCGACGTTGCCGGTGATGATGTTCTCCTCCGGCTTGTAGGTGATGCCCTCCGGCGGGCGCACGATGATCTTGCCGCCGGACAGGCCCTTGCCCATGTAGTCGTTGCAGTCGCCGGTCAGCTTCAGGGTCAGGCCCCTGGGGATGAACGCACCGAAGCTCTGGCCGCCCGCGCCGGTGCAGTTGGCGGTGTAGACGTCATCGGGCAGGGAATCGCCGTACTTGCGAGTGATCTCGCTGCCGAAGATGGCACCGAACGCACGGTCGGTGTTGGAAACATCCAGCGTGACGCTCTGGGGCGTTTTGCTGCTGAGCTTGAACTTCTTCATCAGCACCTTCATGTCGAGGGTGTTTTCGAGATGGAAGTCGTAGGTGTCCGCCGGGACGAAGTGCACGTTGCTGTTGGCGATGGCCGGGTTGTGCAGGATGCAGTCCAGGTTCATCTTGGCCGTGCGGCTGCCGGGGGCGCTGGGCTTGACGTGGAGCAGGTCGGTGCGGCCCACCAGTTCGTCGATGGTGCGGACGCCGAGCTTGGCCATGTACTCCCGCAGCTCTTGCGCCACGAAGGTCAGATAGTGGATGATGTATTCGGGTTTGCCCCGGAAGTGCTTGCGCAGTTCGGGGTTCTGGGTGCAGATGCCCATGGGGCAGGTGTCCAGATTGCAGACGCGCATCATGACGCAGCCCTCACACATCAGCAGGGTGGTGCCGAAGCCGAACTCCTCTGCGCCCAGCATACAGCTGATGGCGACATCGCGGCCGGAGAGCAGCTTGGAGTCGCTCTCGATGCGGACACGGCTGCGCAGGCCGTTCAGGATCAGGGTCTGGTGGGTCTCGGCGATGCCCAGCTCCCAGGGCAGACCGGCGTTCTTGATGGAGGTGCGGGGGGCAGCACCGGTGCCGCCGTCGTAGCCGGAGACCAGGATGACCTGTGCGCCGCCTTTGGCAACACCGGCGGCAATGGTACCGACACCGGCCTCGCTGACCAGCTTCACGTTGATGTTGGCGTGACGGTTGGCGTTCTTCAGGTCATAGATCAGCTCAGCCAGATCCTCGATGGAGTAGATGTCGTGGTGGGGCGGGGGAGAGATGAGGCCCACACCGGTGGTGCTGTGGCGGGTCTTGGCGATCCAGGGATAGACCTTGGCACCGGGCAGGTTGCCGCCTTCGCCGGGCTTTGCACCCTGCGCCAGCTTGATCTGGATCTCTTCGGCAGAGACGAGGTATTTGCTCGTGACGCCGAAGCGGGCAGAGGCCACCTGCTTGATCTTGGAATTGCTCTCGCTGTGGTAGCGGTCTTCGGGCTCGCCGCCCTCGCCGGTGTTGCTGCGGCCGCCCAGGCGGTTCAGCGCGATGGCAATGGTCTCGTGGGCCTCGCTGCTCAGAGCGCCGTAGCTCATGGCCGCGGCCTTGAACCGCTTGACGATGGACGATACCGGCTCGACCTCCTCGATGGGCACGCCGCCGTTGGGGTCGTAGTTGAAATCGAGCAGGCTGCGCAGATGCATACCCTCCTCGCCCATGTTGTCCACTGTGCGGGTGAAGTCCTTGAAGGCCTTATAGTCGTTGGTCCAGCAGGCTTTCTGGAACAGGTGGATGGTCTGCGGGTTGAACAGATGCTCTTCCTTGCCGCTGCGGAACTTGTGGGCACCGCCGTCGGAAAGCTCCATGTTGATGTCCAGTCCCAGCGGGTCGAAGGCCGCGTTGTGCTGGGCCTCGACGTCGGCCTGAATGTCTTCCAGACCGATGCCGCCCACACGGCTGACCGTACCGGTGAAGTATTTGTCGATGACGTCCTTCGAGATGCCGACCGCCTCAAAGATCTGGCTGCTCTGGTAGCTCTGGATGGTGGAGATGCCCATCTTGGAGGCAATCTTCACGATGCCGCTCAGGATGGCCTTATTGTAGTCATCCACGGCGGCGTAGTAGTCCTTGTCGAGCAGGCCCTGGTCGATGAGCTGGCCGATGGTCTCGTGGGCCAGATACGGGTTGACGGCGCAGGCACCGTAGCCCAGCAGGGTGGCAAAGTGGTGCACCTCGTGCGGCTCGGCGCTTTCCAGAATGAGGGCCAGCGCGGTGCTCTTCTTGGTGCGGATGAGGTACTGCGAGACGGCCGACACGGCCAGCAGGCTGGGGATGGAGACATGGTATTCGTCGATGTCCCGGTCGGACAGGATGATAATGTTGGCACCGTCCTTATATGCGCGGTCCACTTCCAGGAAGACACGGTCGATGGCTTTTTCCAGGCTGGTGTTCTTGTAGTAGTTGATGGAAACGGTCGCGACCTTGAAGCCCGGCACGTTCATGTATTTGATCTTGAGCAGGTCGGTGGAGGTCAGAATGGGGTTGTGGACCTTGAGCACCTTGCAGTTTTCGGGCTTGTCTTCCAGCAGGTTGCCATGGGCACCCACGTAGACGCTGGTGGAGGTGACGACTTTCTCGCGGATGGCGTCGATGGGCGGGTTGGTCACCTGTGCGAACCGCTGCTTGAAGTAGTTGAACAGCGGCGGGTGCTGGTCGCTCAGCACGGCCAGCGGGGTGTCGGTGCCCATTGCGCCGGAAGGCTCTGCGCCCAGCCGGGCCATGGGGAGGATGAGGTCCTTGACCTCTTCGTACTTGTAACCGAACACCTTTTGCAGGCGGGTCAGCTCCTCGCCGGTGTAGCTGGGCACCTTGACGTTGGGAATCTTCAGGCTCTTGAGCTGGACCAGATTGCGGTCGATCCACTCGCCGTAGGGCTCGCGGCTGGCGTAGTATTCCTTCAGCTTCTCGTCATCGACGACCTCGCCTTTGACGGTATCCACTAGCAGCATCTTGCCGGGGCGCAGGCGGTCTTTCTTCTCGATGTCGGCGGGGTCGCAGGGGAGAACGCCCACCTCAGAAGAAAGGATCATCCGGCCGTCCTTGGTGATGTAGTAGCGGCTGGGGCGCAGGCCGTTGCGGTCCAGCACGGCACCCACGACATCGCCATCCGAGAAGAGGATGGCAGCGGGGCCGTCCCACGGCTCCAGCATGGTGGCGTAATACTGGTAGAAATCGCGCTTTTTCTGGCTGATGTGCTTGTTGTTCTCCCACGGCTCCGGGATGGTGATCATCACGGCCAGGGGCAGGTCCATGCCGTTCATCACCATGAACTCCAGCGCGTTGTCCAGCATGGCGGAGTCGGAGCCGGAGGTGTTGATGATCGGCAGGATCTTGTTCATATCCTCCTGCATGATGGGGCTGGCGATGGACTCCTCACGGGCCAGCATCGCGTCGGTGTTGCCCTTGATGGTGTTGATCTCGCCGTTGTGCAGGATAAAGCGGTTCGGGTGGGCGCGCATCCAGCTGGGGTTCGTGTTGGTGGAGAAACGGCTGTGCACCATGCCGATGGCGGATTCATAGTCCTCGTCCTGCAAATCGAGGTAGAACAGGCGCAGATCGTGGACCAGGAACATGCCTTTGTACACGATGGTGCGGCTGGACAGGCTGGGCACATAGGTGCCGTTGCTAGCCTGCTCGAACACGCGGCGGACGATGTAGAGCTTGCGGTCAAAGTCGATGCCCTTGCTCACCTTGGCGGGCTTTTTGATGAAGCACTGCCAGATGGCGGGCATACAGTCGCGGGCTTTCTGGCCCACGGCGTCGGGGTTCACGGGAACCTCGCGCCAGGCGAGGAACTCCAGCCCCTCCTTGCGGGTGACGAGCTCGAACAGCTTCATGGCCTGAGCACGCAGGTGCTCGTTCTGCGGGAAGAAGAACATGCCAACGCCATATTCACGCTCGTTGCCGAGGCTGACGTTCATCTCTTCCGCGACTTTGGAGAAGAACTTGTGGCTGATCTGCAGCATGATGCCCACGCCGTCGCCGGTCTTGCCCTCAGCGTCCTTGCCGGCGCGGTGCTCCAGCCGCTCGACGATGGACAGTGCATCGCTGACGGTCTGGTGGCTCTTGCGGCCCTTGATGTCCACCACTGCGCCGATGCCGCAGGCGTCGTGCTCAAACTGGGGGTCATACAGGCCGAGGGGCGTGGAGTTTTCCGTATAATGTTCCATTGCCTTTCCCATCCTTGTCGTAAAATCAAAATCCTCACCACTGCGGCACATTCCGCAGCGTCTGACACGGAAAAACAAAAAAGACGCCCCAAAGGGGCAGACTCTACCCCTTTGGAACGCCTTTGTTCCGGTACTTATAATTATACTGAACGCTGAAAATTTTTCAAGCGACAGTTGCACCAAACGTGAAAGCACAAACGCAGCGCATCTTGTGCGGTTTGATGATGAGATGAAACAGATTCATCCTTCGCCCAAAATCGCTTTCAGGTCTTGCTCCGGTGTCGTGACGGCCATCAGATTGTACTTTTCCTGCAAAACGCGCACCACGCCCGGCGAGAGGAAGGCGGGCAGGGTAGGGCCGAGCCGGATGTTCTGGATGCCCAGCGCCAGCAGTGCGATGAGGATGCAGACGGCCTTCTGCTCGAACCAGCAGAGCACCAGCGAGAGCGGCAGGTCGTTGACGCCGCACTGGAACGCATCGGCCAGCGCCAGCGCGATCTGAATGGCGCTGTATGCGTCGTTGCACTGGCCCACATCGAGGATGCGGGGCAGGCCCGCCACGGTGCCGAGATCCAGGTCGTTCAGGCGGAATTTGCCGCAGGCCAGCGTCAGGATCACGGTGTCGGGCGGGGTGAGCTTGGCGAACTCGGTGTAGTAGCGGCGGGAAGGCCGGGTGCCGTCACAGCCGCCCACCAGGAAGAAATGGCGGATCTGCCCGCTTTTCACGGCCGCAACGATCTCATTGGCGTGGGAGAGCACAGCGCTCCGCGCAAAGCCGGTCACGACGCTGCGCCCGCCGTTGATGCCGGGCATGGCGGTGTCTTCCGGGTAGCCCCCCAGTTCCAGTGCTTTGGCAATGACGGGGGAGAAATCCCGCTCTGGCCCGATGTGCGGGACGCCGGGATAGGACACCACCGAGGTGGTGAACACCCGGTCGGCGTAGCTCTCCCGCAGGGGCATGATGCAGTTGGTGGTGAAGAGGATCGGGGCCGGGATGTCCTCAAACTCTCGCTGCTGGTTCTGCCAGGCTGTGCCGAAGTTGCCCTTCAGATGCGGGTACTTCTGCTTCAGCTCCGGGTAGCCGTGGGCGGGAAGCATTTCCGAGTGGGTGTAGACGTGGATGCCTTTGCCCGCTGTCTGCTCCAGCAGGCACTTCATGTCGTAGAGGTCGTGGCCGGAAATGACGATGAACGGCCCTTTCTCGATGACGAGCGGCACCTCCACCGGCTCCGGCTGGCCGAAGGCCCCGGTGTTAGCGGCGTCCAGCAGCTCCATGCAGCGGTAGCTGGCCTTGCCGGTCTTCTGCACCAGTGCCCAGAGGGTGTCGATGGAGCATTCGCTGCCAACGGCCTGCAATGCTTCGCAGAAGAAGCGGTCCAGCTCCGGGTCGATGCGGCCCAGCACCCGCGCATGGTAATTGTACGCTGCCATGCCGCGCAGGCTGAACAGGACGAACGATTTCAGACTGCGGATGTCCTCGTCCGGCTCGTGCCAGAGGTTTGCCATGTCGTAGTCGAACCCGATGCCGGGGCAGGCCGCGTGGACGCTCTCGGTCAGCTGGTCCACGGTCTGCGGGTCGAAGTTCACGTTGGTGATGGTGGTGAACAGCCCTTCCATCAGCAGCAGTGCCTGTTCCGGGGCGGGGGCCCGCCCCTCGCCGATGAGTTGGCTGGCGTAGGAGATGAGTGCGCCGGTCAGGCGGTCCTGCGCCGCTGCCGTGTCCGCGCTTTTGCCGCAGACACCGGCCTTACCGGTACAGGCAGTGCAGTGCGCCGCCTGCTCGCATTGAAAACAAAACATCTGTTCGTCCATTTCAGAACCCTCTCTTCGCTTGATGTGGTCAGTATGGACGGGTTGGCGGGGCTTTATACAGGCCGCACGAGGGGAGTTTTCTCGGCGAGTATCCGAGGTGGGGCCCCGCTTGCGGGGCGGGCAGGGAACGCCCGTTGACTCGCCGGGAAAAGCTCCCGGAGATGCGGCCAGCGAATCCATACAAAAAGAGCCGCGCTCTTGCGAACGCAGCTCTTGAAAATGCTTTGGAACAATTAGTAGGTGATGCCCTGTGCCATCATGGCGGTAGCGACCTTCAGGAAACCGGCGCAGTTTGCACCGACCATCAGGTTGCCCTCGGAACCAGCGGCAACGGAAGCGTCATAGGAAGCGTGGAAGATGCCCTCCATGATGCCCTTCAGCTTTGCATCGACCTCTTCGAAGGTCCAGCTCAGGCGCTCGGAGTTCTGGCTCATCTCCAGGCCGGAGGTGGCCACACCGCCGGCGTTGGCAGCCTTTGCGGGTCCGTACAGAACGCCGTTTGCCAGATAGACCTCGATGGCCTCCGGGGTGCTGGGCATGTTGGCGCCTTCGCAGACGACGGTGCAGCCGTTCTTGACCAGAGCCTCAGCGGACTCCTTGTTGATCTCGTTCTGGGTCGCGCAGGGCAGGGCGATGTCGCAGGGGACAGTCCAGACCTTGCTGCAATCAGCCACGTAGGTTGCACCCTCGTGAGTCTCAGCATACTCCTTGATGCGGCCGCGGCGGACTTCCTTCAGGTCCTTGACGTAAGCCAGGTCGATGCCGTTGGGGTCGTAGACATAGCCATTGGAGTCGGACATGGTGACGACCTTGCCGCCCAGCTGGGTGGCCTTCTGGCAGGCATAGATGGCGACATTGCCGGAACCGGAGATGACCACGGTCTTACCGGCAAAGCTGTCGTTGCGCATGCACTTCAGGGCCTCGGCGGTGAAGTAGCACAGGCCGTAGCCGGTCGCCTCAGTGCGGGCCAGAGAACCACCGAAGGTCAGACCCTTGCCGGTGATCATGCCGCCCTGGAAGCTGTTGGTCAGGCGCTTGTACTGGCCGAACAGGTAGCCGACCTCGCGGCCGCCGACGCCGATGTCACCGGCGGGGCAGTCCACGAACTGGCCGATGTGGCGGTACAGCTCGGTCATGAAGCTCTGGCAGAAGCGCATGACTTCCATGTCGCTCTTGCCCTTGGGGTTGAAGTCCGAGCCGCCCTTGCCGCCGCCCATGGGCAGGGTGGTCAGGCTGTTCTTGAAGATCTGCTCAAAGCCCAGGAACTTCAGGATGCCCTGGTTGACAGAGGGATGGAAGCGCAGACCACCCTTGTAGGGGCCGATGGCGCTGTTGAACTGCACACGGTAGCCGCGGTTGACCTGGACCTTGCCTTCGTCATCGACCCAGGGCACACGGAAGCTGATGATGCGTTCCGGCTCGACCAGACGCTCGATCAGACCTGCCTTCTCATATTCGGGGTGCTTCTCCACGACGGGCTGGATGCTCTCCAGCACCTCGCGGACAGCCTGCAAAAATTCGGGCTCATTGGCATTGCGCTGAGCCAGACCATCGTAAACACGCTTCAGGTATTCATTCGTCAACATAATCGAATACTCCTTTTCCCAGTATACTTTCACCGGTTCTGCCAAACAACTTGCAGAACACTTTGTCATTATAAAGCATTCTGTAAAGATTTACAAGAGAGGCGGAGCAGAAAATCTTTCAAAAAAACAGAAGAAAAGATGAGCCCGCTTCACAAAAACATCCGGCCGCTGCGAAAACGGCGCAGCAGCTTCTGTTTTGCGGCAGACCGGCACCCAAAAAGAATGCCTTTTGCGGGGGAAAAGGCCCGGCGCAAAAGGCAGAGAAACCAACGTGTTTACTTCTTCAGCAATTTCTCACAGGCATCGGCGGCACCTTCCAGGTACTCGCCGCCGTAGGTCTCGATCATGCCGGCATCGGAGAGGGCGGCCAGCTGCGGGTCGATGGGGCACTTGGCCAGGACGGGCAGGTGGTGCTTTGCCGCGACCTCGTCCACATGGCTGTTGCCGAACACACTGATGTGCTTGCCGCAGTCGGGGCAGACGATGTAGCTCATGTTCTCGACGATGCCGAGCATGGGCACCTTCATCATCTCAGCCATGTTGACGGCCTTGGCCACGATCATGCTGACCAGCTCCTGCGGGCTTGCCACGACGACGATGCCGTCCACCGGCAGGCTCTGGAAGACGGTCAGGGGCACATCACCGGTTCCCGGAGGCATGTCCACGAACAGGAAATCGACGTCCTTCCAGACCACATCGGTCCAGAACTGCTTCACCGCACCGGCGATGACGGGGCCGCGCCAGACGACGGGGTCCTCTTCGTTCTCCACCAGCAGGTTGATGCTCATCACGTCGATGCCCATCCGGCTCTGGATGGGCCAGCAGCCCTTCTCGTCGGCCATGGCACGGCCATGGATGCCGAACAGCTTGGGAATGGACGGGCCGGTGATGTCGGCGTCCAGGATGCCGCAGTGGTAGCCGCGGCGGGCCATGGCGCAGGCCAGCAGAGCGCTGGTCATGCTCTTGCCGACGCCGCCCTTGCCGGATACGACGCCGATGACTTTTTTGACGCTGCTGTTGGGGTTGGGGGCATCATGCTGCGGGGCAGCCTCGCGGGAAGAACATGCTGCGCTGCAGGTAGAGCAGTCATGGGTGCATTCTTCGCTCATACTCTCATAAGGCCGGTCCGGGTGGGATGCGGCCTTTCCTCCTTCGTTGATGTTTTGAAAAATCTCTTGACCGGCTCCTATCATACCATAAAATCAGAAGAGAAACAACCCACACGGCGGCTCATATTTTGCAAAGCGGTGCCCATATAATAAAAGGAAGAAGGGGAGGTGCGGCGATGCGTCCGAGCTACCTGAAGAACGCGGCCCTGCTCACAGGGGCGGATGTGGTGCTCCGGCTGGCCGGGATGGGGCTGCGCATCTGGCTGGCCAATGCGCTGGGCGGCGAGGGGATGGGCCTGTACCAGCTGGTGCTGGCGGTATATTCGCTCTTCGTCACGCTGGCGACATCCGGCGTCTCGGTGGCGGCCACCCGCCTGATGGCCGAGGAGCTGAGCCGCAGCCGGGCCGAGGCCCGCGGGATGCTGCTCCGCCTGCTGGGGGCGGCGCTGCTGCTGGGCAGCGCTGCGTGGGCGGGGCAGTTCGGTCTGGCGGAGCTGGCCGCTGCGTGGTGGCTGGGGGATGTCCGCGCGGCCGGTGCGCTGCGGGCGGCGGCATTCGGCCTGCCCTGGATGGCGGTCTCAGCGGTGCTGCGCGGCTTTTTCATTGCCCGGCGGCAGGTCGGCCCCAACGTGGTGAGCCAGCTCGTGGAGCAGACGGTCCGCATCTCGGCCATCTGGTTCGCGCTGGAGCGGGGCCGTGCGCTGGACGTGGGCGGCAAGTGCACGGCTGTTCTGGCGGCAACGGCCCTCAGCGAGACGGTATCGGCCTGCCTGATGCTTCTGTTTTACCGGCGGGAGGCGGTGTCCGCATTCGGTGCGGGCCCGGCCCGACGCCCCATGGACCCGGCAAAGCGCCTGTGGGAGATCCTCTGGCCCGTGGAGGGCGGGCGCTGCCTTGCCAGTGCGCTCCACACGGCGGAGAACATGCTGGTGCCCGCCTGCCTGACGGTCTATCTGCTGGATGCCGGGGGCCGCAGTGCCGCCGTGGCCCAGTATGGAAACCTGAAGGGAATGGCCCTGCCCCTGCTGACCTTTCCGTTCGGGCTGCTGGGGAGCCTGTCGGTCCTGCTGATGCCGGAGATCACGCAGGCGCATATCCGGGGCGAGACGGGGCGGCTTTCGGCGCTGCTGGATCGGATGCTCCGGCTCACGGGCTACTTCTCCGCGCTGGCAGGGGCGGTGTTCTGGGTGTGGGGAGCGTCGGCTGCCCGGCTGTTCTACGGGCCGGACGGGGCCGAGGCTGGCTTCTATCTGACCGTGCTCGGCCCGGCGATGCCGCTGATGTATCTGGAAAGCATGGTGGACGGTGCGATGAAGGGGGTAGGGGAGCAGAAGGCCGTGTTCCGGTACAGCCTGTGGGATGCCGTGCTGCGCATCGCGGGGGTGATGGTGCTGCTGCCCCGGTTCGGGATGAAAGGTTTCCTGTTCGTCATCCTGCTGTCCAGCGTATATACCTGCCTGGCCAACACGGCCCGTCTGCTGCGGGTCAGCGGGATGCGTCCGGCGCTGATGCGCTGGCTGGGGGCACCGCTGCTGGCGGCGGGCGTGTCGGCCGGGGCGGGGGTATTTTTCCGAGAAATGCTGTCCGGCTGGCAGGCCGGGGAGACGCCGGAGCAGCTGGCGGCGCTGTGCATCGGCTGCTGCGGCATGGGGCTGGCGGGGCTGGCCGCCGCCTGGCCGCTGGGTCTGGGTGCCGAGGTGCGGGCCGCGCTCCACCCGGACCGGGCCCGGCAGAAGGCGAAAAAGGCATGAAATCGACCCGGACGATGAAATCTTCTGGACACCGGGGCACGAAACGAGTATAATACAATGGATACCATGGTGCAGCAGGCTCTCTTCCCGCTGGCCTGGAAAATGAACCGGCGCAGAACGAGCGCCGAAGATAAAGAGGATTTTCTGTGAAGAATATCAAAAAAATTACGCCGCAGGTCGGGCTGCGCCGGACGTTTCTGGTGGTGCTGGATGCGGCGCTGATCCTGTTCAGCTTTTATTTTGCGCTGTTGCTCCGCGCAGACGGTGCGGTGGAAGCAGCCTGGTGGCCCCATAACCGGGCCCTGCTGTATGAGAACCTGCCCTGGATCACGGCGCTCTATCTGATGAGCTTTCTGGTGGGCGGGCTGTACTCCATCTTGTGGAAGTACGCGGGCGAGCGCGACCTCATCCGTCTGGCGGGCATGATCGCAGTGCCCACGGCAGTGGTCTACTTCGTGAACCATGGCCTCATCCATGGCGTGTTGTTCGACTCGGCCAACGCGATGGCGGCGGTGCTCATCTTCCTGCTGGTGGGCGGGAGCCGCCTTGCCTGGCGGCTGTTCCTGAACCACCCCATTGGCGAGCGGGTGCGCGGCGTTCCGTCCAAGGACCCGAACCGCCCGGTGCTGATCGTGGGCGCAGGCGAGGCCGGTGCGTGGGCGATCAACGTCTGCAAATCCAACGAGAGCTACGGCCACCCGGTCGCCGCTGTGGACGATGACCCGGCCAAGTTCGGCCAGACCATCCACGGTGTCCCGGTGCGGGGCACACTGGAGCAGATCCCGCAGGTCTGCGAGAGATACAACATCCACAGCATCATCATCGCCATCCCGACGCTGCAGGGCAGCCGACTGAACCATGTCATCGACCTCTGCGTCTCCACCCACTGTGCGGTCCAGATCCTGAGCGACCCGCAGCTGGTGGGCACCGGTGCGCCGCAGCAGAATGCGTTCCGCGAGCTGAACACCGCCGATTTCCTCTCCCGCGAGGAAGTCACGCTGGACATGGAGCAGATCTCCGGCTACCTGACCGGCAAGACCGTCCTCGTCACGGGCGGCGGCGGTTCCATCGGCAGCGAGCTCTGCCGTCAGGTGATGCGCTTTCAGCCCGGCAAACTGCTCATCTTTGATATCTACGAGAACTGCGCCTACGAGCTGCTGATGGAGCTGCAGCAGAAGTATGGCCGGGACATCCCGGTCACGGTGCTCATCGGCTCCATCCGCGACAAAAAACGTCTGGACGAGGTATTCGAGACGTATCATCCCACGGTGGTCTTCCACGCGGCGGCGCACAAGCATGTGCCGCTGATGGAGGTCAGCCCGGCGGAGGCCGTCAAGAACAATGTGCTGGGCACGAAGAATCTGCTCACCAGCGCCAGCGAGCACGGCGTGGAGCGGTTCGTCCAGCTCTCCACGGACAAGGCCGTCAACCCCACCAGCGTCATGGGCTGCACCAAGCGCATCTGCGAGATGCTCATCCAGACCTTTGCGGGCAACACCGACATGAAGTGCGTGGCAGTCCGCTTCGGCAATGTGCTGGGCAGCCACGGCAGTGTCATCCCGCTGTTCGAGGCGCAGATCAAAAAGGGCGGCCCCGTCACCCTGACGGACCCCAACATCGAGCGCTATTTCATGACCATCCCGGAGGCAGCCCAGCTGGTGCTGCAGGCCGGTGCCCTGGCCGAGAGCGGCAGCATCTATGTTCTGGATATGGGCGAGCCGGTCAAGATCATCGACCTGGCCAAACAGCTCATCCGCTTCTACGGCTACGAGCCGGGCGTGAATATGGAAATCAAGGTCGTGGGCCTGCGCCCCGGCGAGAAGCTCTATGAGGAGCTGATGATGGACGAGGAGCAGGATAAGATGCGCCGCACCGAGCACAACAAGATCTTCGTTGCGCCGCCGAAGGACATCGACCTGGCCCGGTTCTACACGCAGCTGCAGGATCTGAGCGCGGCAGCGGCCCACAACGACGAGGGCGTCGTGAAGCAGCTGGCCGAGATGATCCCGACGTTCACGCCCACCCGCGGCAACCTCAAGACCTGATACCGCACCGACGTGTCGGTGACACTATAAAATGTGAGGGAAGTATATTATGGAAAAGAAACCGTTTCTGACTGAAGCGCAGGCCCAGGAAATCCTCCAGGACGTGCCCACCCCGTTCCATGTCTACGATGAAAAGGGCATCCGCGAGAATGCCCGCCGCATCAACAAGGCGTTCAGCTG
Source organism: Faecalibacterium prausnitzii (assembly GCF_019967995.1). Lineage (NCBI taxonomy): Bacteria > Bacillati > Bacillota > Clostridia > Eubacteriales > Oscillospiraceae > Faecalibacterium > Faecalibacterium prausnitzii. The sequence continues at coordinate 1,752,831 of NZ_CP065377.1, read as the reverse complement.
GAACAAGGGCTTCCGCGAGTATTTCGCCGTCAAGGCGCTGCCCAACCCGGTCATTCTGCAGATTTTGAAGGAAGAAGGCTGCGGTGTGGACTGCTCCTCCCTGACCGAGCTGATGCTCAGCGAAGTCTGCGGATTTACCGGCAGCGACATCATGTTCTCCTCCAACCAGACCCCGGTGGAGGATATGAAGAAAGCCTACGAGCTGGGTGCCTACATCAACCTCGACGACGCCACCATGGTGGACTTCCTCGACCGTGTGGCCGGTGTGCCGGAGAACATCTTCTGCCGCTACAATCCGGGCGGAACGTTCCAGCTGGGCGAGAGCGAAGAAGGCTTCCAGGTCATGGACAAGCCCGGTGATGCCAAGTACGGCATGACCGAGGAGCAGATGATCGAGAGCTACAAGAAGCTGATGCAGAAGGGCGCAAAGAACTTCGGCATCCACGCCTTCCTGGCCTCCAACACCATCTCCGACGCCTACTATCCGGAGCTGGCCGGCATCTTGTTCCAGCTGGCGGTCCGCGTCCAGAAGGCTACCGGTGCGCACATCGCTTACATCAACCTGTCCGGCGGCGTGGGCATCCCGTACCGCCCCGACCAGACCGAGAACGACATCATGGCCATCGGCGAGGGCGTCCGCAAGAAGTTTGAGGAGATCCTGGTTCCCGCCGGCATGGGCGATGTCGCCATCTTCACCGAGATGGGCCGCTTCACCACCGGCCCCTACGGCGCGCTGGTGGCCACGGCCATCCACGAAAAGCACATCTACAAGGAGTACATCGGTCTGGATGCCTGCGCGGCCAACCTGATGCGCCCGGCCATGTACGGCGCTTACCACCACATCACCGTGCTGGGCAAGGAACATGCGCCCTGCGACCACAAGTACGACGTGGTCGGCGGCCTGTGCGAGAACAACGACAAGTTCGCCATCGACCGGATGCTGCCCAAGATCGACATCGGCGACCTGGTCTATATCCACGACACCGGTGCCCACGGTTCGGCCATGGGCTACAACTACAACGGCAAACTGTGGTGCGCCGAAGTGCTGCTCTGTGAGGACGGCTCCCACCGTCTCATCCGCCGTGCCGAGACCCCGCGCGACTACTTTGCAACGCTGGACTTCCTGCCCTTCATGAAGCCGTTGTTCGAGGGCTACGACGACTAAACTGGAACGAGGTGCACTATGTTTTTCGGATTTCAACTGACCTGCGGTCTGATGATGGTCTTTTACGGCTATACGGTCATGAAGAACCCTCGCGTCTGGGGCGAACAGGGCCGCCGGGCCGTTAAAGCGGAACATTTCGACGAATACTGCCGGCAGAACGGCCTGTTCTTCCTGAAGGCGGGCTGCATCATGTCGGTCATCGCTGCGCTGGACGCCCTGTTCACGCTGGATGCAGTGCTGTACGTGCTGCTGTATCTGTTCGGTCTGGCGTTCTCGTTCTATCCGCTGGTCAAATGGTGCCGCGAGAACGAGGGCTTCTCCTGGCCTTGGCCCCGCGTCGAAAGCGAGAAAAAGCGCATCCGGAAACTCCGCGCCGAGCAGGAGCAACAAAAGTCGGAGACGGAAAAAAAGTGAACACCGGGGATAAAACGTGAAATCCTCGTGAAACCGCTGTACGCGAAGCGTAAAAACTTCGCAGTGCGGCGGTTTCGTGTGTTCGGACAAAAGTTTCGTCTCTTGACAGATTTTTCCGCAGCCTCTATAATGGGAACAAATGGACCCCTCTCGAACGATCATTTGGAGGTAAAGAAAAAATGATGACTTATCCCAACAGCTACGCACTCCTCAGCGAAGAGGAATTGGAATATACGACCGGCGGCGCACTCGACGCAGAAACGGTCGGCAACTGGATCTCGACGGCAATGAACGTGACCATGGGCGTGCTTGCCATCGTGAACGTTGTGAATGCCATCAAGAAAGGCCAGATCAGCAGCGTGCTGGCGTCGGTTCTTGGCACCGGTGCAGGTCTGCTGGCCTATGTGAACATTGCGAACATCGGCGCTGTTGCAGCGCAGGTGCAGAAGCAGTATCCGGAGCAGTACCCCGAAGAAGAGGGCACCATCAACGGCAACCTCATGATCGACTCGGCCAAGATCTACTTCAGCTCGCTGGGCGGTGCACTGCTCGGCGTCGCCAACGTGGGCGCAGCAGCAGGCGCTCTGTATTTCTCCTTTGTCTGAGTGCATAAAAATCAGGGGGCCGCTGCAAAATAGCGCCCTGAAAAACATTGCAAAAAACCCGGAACCTTTTCAGAGCAGAAATAGCTCAGAAAGGGTTCCGGGTTTCTGTGTTTGCATGATTTCTTTTTATCTGAGGTTATGCGAGATGCAGATACTTTTCAAGGCCCTCCTGCAAGATGGCGGAGTAAGGAGCGTGAGCGGCTTCGGCTGCATCATTCAGCCATGCGGGAATGCTCAATGTCTTTTTGACGGCGCGTTTGGTGCTGGCAGGCTTCGTGTCGATTAACGAAACGAAGCAATGCTCTTCGGGCTTGATGTTCTGGATGGGGGTGGGAGTGGGCAGTGGCTTGCCCTCTTCCAACAGAACCGCAGCGTATCCGGCGAGAGCCTCTTTCGCGCCCTCCATGGTTTCCGCGATGGTGTCACCGAAAGATTGGCAGCCCTCCAAGTCGGGAAATTCTACCCAGAAAGAGCCGTCCTCTTCGTGGAAGATAGCAGGATATACAAGCGTCATACAAAAGTCCCCTTTCATTTCAGGCCGTGCCGCTTCAGAATCGCGTTCAGCAATCCGTTCGGGACGTCTTTGCCGTGAATTGGAATCGTTTCGATTTTGCCGTCTTTTTCGAGAATATGGTGGCTGCCGTTCACGCGGACGACCTTCCAGCCGTTTTTCTGCATGAGTTTCAGTAGGTCTTTATCTCGCATCGCTCAATTCCTCCTCATCAATAGTATACTACGTATCTACGTATTTGTAAAGACATTTGATGAACAAGCGATAAATTTTTGAGAAGGGCAGCATCGTTGCCAAAGAATGACTGATATTTTTGGCTGCAGGCCTTGTGACGTATGAGGGCATAAAGAAAGACGCCGATTCTGAACGAACCAGCGTCTGAAAAGGATGGAGCGGGCAATGGGAATCGAACCCACCTCCTCAGCTTGGAAGGCTGATATACTAGCCGATGTACGATGCCCGCGAATGCAAGAGATAGTATAGCATGGTTTGGCCGAAATGTCCAGCATAAATTTTAGTTTTGCGTCGTTTGGCGGGACAAATTGCTTTTTCTGTTTACTTTGCAGGCATTTTATTGTAAAATAGACAGAAGAAACAAGGCCGTCCTTCCCGGCGGCTCAAATATCATAGGTGGTGTATTGATTATGGCATTGAAATATCAGCGTATCCTTCTGAAGATCAGCGGCGAAGCTCTGGGCGGCGAAAAGGGCACCGGCTTTGATGAGCCGACCATGGACGCCATCTGCGGCGGCGTGAAAAAGGCGCACGATCTGGGCGTACAGATCGGCATCGTCGTGGGCGGCGGCAATTTCTGGCGCGGCCGTTCCAGTGGCAAGATGGAGCGCACCCTGGCCGATAAGATCGGGATGCTGGCCACGGTGATGAACGCGCTGGCCGTCTTCGACAAGCTGGAGCAGCTGGGCGTCCCGACCGAGGTGTTCACCTCCATCACCATGCCGCAGGTGGCACCGGCCTTTACCCGCAAGGACGCGCTGCGCGCTATGGAGGAGGGCAAGATCGCCGTCTTTGGCGGCGGCACGGGCAACCCGTTCTTCTCCACCGATACGGCCACCGCACTGCGCGCCGTGGAGGTGTCCGCCGATGTGATGTTCAAGGCGACCATGGTGGATGGCGTCTACGATAAGGACCCCCACAAGTACCCCGACGCAAAGAAATACGACACCCTGACCTTTACCAAGGTGCTGGAAGATCAGCTGGCCGTCATGGATGGCACCGCAGCCACCCTCTGCCGGGACAACAAGCTCCCCATCCTGGTGTTCGATCTGGCAGACCCGGACAACATTGCAAAGGCCGTGCAGGGCGAGAACGTCGGCACTCTGGTCTACGAGGGCTGAGCATAGCCCGCACCCCGCAGCAATAGAATGAGACAGGCGGCCCCGCTGCCTGTGCAGAATAAGTACAAACAGGAGACAACGACAATGAGCAGCAACACTAAGGCATTCGAAGAAAAGATGAAGAGCACCGTCGAGCACCTGAACCGTGAGCTGGCTTCGGTTCGCGCAGGCCGTGCAAACCCCGCCGTTCTGGACAAGGTGAGCGTGGATTACTACGGCGCTCCCACCCCCATCCAGCAGGTGGCATCTGTGGCCGTCAGCGAGGCCCGCACCCTGACCATCACCCCGTGGGACCGCACCCTGCTGCGCGCCATCAGCAAGGCCATCCTGGCCAGCGATGTGGGCATCACCCCCATTGATGACGGCCAGACCATCCGCCTGAACTTCCCGGCCCCCACCGAGGAGCGCCGCAAGCAGCTGGCCAAGGAAGTCTCCAAGCTGGGCGAGGATGCCAAGGTCGCGACCCGCAACATCCGCCGCGAGGCCATGGATAAGGCCAAGGCCATGAAGAAGGCTGGCGAGCTGACCGAAGATACCCAGAAGACCATGGAAGAGGATGTCCAGAAGCTGACCGACAAGTATATCAAGATCATCGACGCAGCCGTTGAGGAAAAGCAGAAGGAGATCATGTCCGTCTGATCGCCGCGGCGAACGAGACCTTTCCAAGTGCCGTGTGCTGGTCGTAGTGCGCGGCACTTTTTGCCGACCGGCAGAGGCAAGAGATCTTTGCCGCAGATAGGAGAAGTACAATGGAGCATCCCAAAGAATTCGCCGAGGGCCTTTCCATCGGCATCATCATGGACGGCAATGGCCGCTGGGCCAAGCAGCGCGGCCTGCCCCGCACCGCAGGCCACAAAAAGGGCGCAGCCGTCTTCCAGGACATCGCCAACTACTGCGAGGAACTGGGCGTTTCGTCGGTGTATTTTTACGCCTTCTCGACCGAGAACTGGAAGCGCCCCCTCGAAGAGGTCAGCGCCATCATGAAGCTGTTCGGCGAGTACCTGCTCAAGGGTTTCAACTACAAGGACCGCAACATCCGCATCAAGTTCCTCGGCGACCGCGCTGCGCTGGACCCCAAGCTCCAGAAGCTGATGAATGAGCTGGAAGGCGACTCTGCCTCCAAGACCGGTATGACCCTGAACATTGCCGTCAACTACGGCGGCCGCCCGGAGATCGTCCGCGCTGCGCAGCAGCTGGCGGCCAGAGTAGCAGCAGGGGAGCTCAAGCCCGAAGAGATCACCGAAGAGATGATGTCCGATGCCATGTACACCACCGGCCAGAAGGACCCGGATTTCATCCTGCGTCCGAGCGGAGAAAAGCGCCTGTCCAACTTTATGCTGTGGCAGGCGGCCTATTCGGAGCTGGTGGAGATGGACGTTCTGTGGCCGGACTTCACCCGCGATGACCTCGACGCCGCCATCACGGAGTTCAACAAGCGCTCCCGCCGGTTCGGCGGCATCTGAATCGTCCCCGGCAAACACAACCAAGGAGAAACACTCTATGAAAACACGAATCATAACCGCCGTGGTGGGCATCCTCGTTCTGATCGGTGTGCTCTTTACCTTTGACACGATGATCTTCAACCTTGTGATCGCTGCCATCACCCTCATTGCCATCCACGAGATCTATATGGCCCTCGGCTTCGAAAAGAAGGACTGGCTGCTGTACGCCGTCAACGTGCCGTATACGCTGCTGATCATGCTGTCCAGCTATTCCGTCTGGCGGGCGCTGGTCATGCCGGCTTCGTTCCTGCTCGTGCTGTTCTACGCCATCTATCTCGTGGTGCGCAACGGCACCATCAGCTTTGCGAAGACCAGCGGCCTTGTGATGTTTTCGGGCATCGTGATGTTCTGCTTCTATTCGTTCATCCGGCTGAAGGAACTGCTGCCTGTGGCGGAATACGGCTATGATGCGATCTTTTTCATCCTGCTGATCCTCTGCTTTGCCTGGGGCGGCGACACCTGCGCCTACTTTGCAGGCCGCGCCTTCGGCAAGCACAAGCTCTGCCCCGTGGTCAGCCCCAAGAAGACGGTCGAAGGTGCCATCGGCGGTGTGCTGGGCACGATGGTCTGCGGCGTGGTCGTCACGGTGATCTACTCCATCGCAGCCGACCGACTGGAGGCTTTCACCCGCTCGAACATCGGCGTCTCGATGTATGTCGTCATTGCGCTGCTGGCCTGTGTGGCGGCGGTGCTGGGCATCTACGGCGACCTGTTCGCCAGCGTGGTCAAGCGCCAGTGCGGCATCAAGGACTACGGCACCATCTTCCCCGGCCACGGCGGCATCCTGGACCGCTTCGACAGCGTTATGTTCATCGCACCCTTCGTCACGATGGTCATCATCGCTGTGTTCTATCGCTGATTTGCTCAATTTAGGAGGAAACACGATGTCTAAAAAAATCACTCTGCTGGGCTCTACCGGCTCCATCGGCACCCAGAGTCTGGACGTTATCCGCGCACAGGGCTATGAGGTGTTCGGCCTGTCGGCCCACAGCCACGTGGAGAAGATCCTGGAACAGATCGAAGAGTTCCACCCCCGGTACGTCTGCATGACGGACCCCGGCGCAGCGGCCCGGCTGGACGCTGCACTGGCAGGCCGCGCCCAGGCGCCCCGGCTGCTGACCGGCCCGGAGGGCCTCAAGGAGCTGGCCGCGATGGACGGCCCCGATGTGGTGCTGAACAGCGTGGTCGGCATTGCCGGTCTGGGCGCCAGCCTGACCGCCATCGAGAGCGGCCATGACCTGGCACTGGCCAACAAGGAAAGCCTTGTCACCGGCGGCCATCTGGTCACGCAGGCGGTGGCGAAGCACGGCGTCAAGCTGCTGCCTGTGGACAGTGAGCACTCCGCCATCTTCCAGTGTTTGCAGGATAAGGAGAGCGCCAAGAGCCTGACCAAGATCCTGCTGACGGCTTCCGGCGGGCCATTCTTTGGGATGAAGACCGAGGAGCTGCGCGGCAAGACCAAGGCCGATGCCCTGAAGCACCCCAACTGGAACATGGGGGCCAAGATCACCATCGACTCCGCCACCCTGATGAACAAGGGTCTGGAGCTGATCGAGGCCGTCTGGCTGTTCGGTCTGCCCCCGGAGAAGATCCAGATCGTGGTCCAGCGCCAGAGCGTCGTCCACTCCGCCGTCCAGTACAGCGACAACTCCATCATCGCGCAGCTGGGTGTGCCCGATATGCGCATCCCCATCCAGTACGCACTGACCTACCCGGCCCGTGTGCCGGGCGTGGTGCCGGAGCTGGATTTCACCACCCTCAAGCTGCTGACCTTCGATGTGGCCGACGAGGAGACCTTCCGCTGCCTTGCTGCCTGCAAAAAGGCCATCAAGAAGGGCGGCCTCGGCCCCTGCGCCGCCAACGGTGCCAACGAAGAAGCCGTCAAGCTCTTCCTCGAAGACAAGATCGGATTTTTGGACATCGGCCGTCTGGTGGAGGCTGTGGTGGACAGCGACCGCTTCGGCGGCGACTACACGCTGGCCGACGTGTATGAGTGCGACAGAATGGCCCGCGCCTTCGTGCGCAGCCACCTGTAAGCGCGAACGGCTTATGAAATCATTTTTGGAGAAACTATGTCTTTTATCATTACCCTTTTGGCTGCGGTGTTCGTGTTCAGCGCAGTGATCGCCATCCATGAGTTCGGCCATTTTGCAGTCGCCAAGCTCTGCGGGGTGCAGGTCAACGAATTTTCCATCGGCATGGGGCCTGTTCTGCTCAAAAAGACGCAGAATGGCACCCAGTACAGCCTGCGAGCGCTGCCGGTGGGCGGATTCGTGGCGCTGGAAGGGGAGGAGAGCCCAGAGAGCCAGCAGGCAGAGAAAGGGGAGCGTCCCGATGCGGAACCCCAGACGCCCCCTTCGTGTTCTGACGCAGACGGCTCCCCAGATGGAGGAGCCGGGAACGAGGAAGCACCGGCGCAGCCTGTCGGCAAGCCGCTGAACGAGGCGGCGGTCTGGCAGCGGGCCCTCATCATGGCGGCGGGTGCGTTCATGAACTTCCTGCTGGGATTCGTGGTCATGGTCATCCTCATTGCGGCACAGAGCGAACCCATCACCAGCCGGGTCATCTACGCCATCGACGATGGTGCCCTCTGCGGCCAGACGGGTCTGGAAGCAGGGGATCAGGTGCTGGCCGTCAATGGCCGCCGGTGCTTTGTGGCGAACGACATGCTCTATGAGCTGATGCGTACCGAGGACTACGCCGCCCGCTTCACTGTTCTGCGCGGCGGCGAAAAGGTAGAACTGCCCTGCGTCCGGTTCGACACCTGGCAGGATGACAGCGGCGAGACCCACATGAGCCTTGGCTTTACGGTCTACGGCATCCGGAAAACACCGGCCAACGTGGTAAAAGAAGCATGGAACAGTGTGCTCTATTATGGGCGCATCATCTTCACCTCCCTGATGGACCTGCTGCGGGGCCGGGAGAGCATCAACGACCTCTCCGGCCCGGTGGGCATCGTGACGGCCATCGGGCAGGCGGCCAGCTATGGCTGGCAGGACCTGCTCCAGCTGCTGGTGCTCATCACCGTGAACCTAGGCATCTTCAATCTGCTGCCCTTCCCGGCATTGGACGGCGGCAAGGTGGTGTTCCTGCTCATCGAGGGCGTTACAGGCCATGCAGTGCCGGAAAAGATCCAGAGCGGGCTGACGCTGGCGGCGTTCGCGCTGCTCTTTGGCCTGATGCTCTTCGCAACATACAATGATATCCTCCGGCTCATCACCGGGGCGGTCTAAAGAAAGGAAAACGACAATGCGGCAGCTGAAACGAGAAGTAAAGATCGGCAATGTGACCATCGGCGGAAACAATCCCATCGCGGTGCAGACCATGCTGAACGTCCCGGTGGAGGACATCGAGGGCAATGTGGCGCAGGCGAAACGCTGCGAGGCAGCGGGCTGTCAGATCCTGCGCGTGACCTGCCCCAGCGCAGCAGACGCCAAGTGCATCGAGGCCGTCAAGAATGCGGTGAATATCCCCATCGTGGCGGATATCCACTTTGATTACAAGGCCGCACTGGCCTGCGCGGACGTGGGCGTGGATAAGATCCGCATCAACCCCGGCAACATTGGCGACGACGACCGCGTCAAGGCCGTGGTGCAGGCCTGCCAGCAGAAGAATATCCCCATCCGCATCGGCGTCAACGGCGGCAGTCTGGAAAAGCACATCCTGGCCCGGTATGGCGCACCCGTGCCCGAAGCCATGGTGGAAAGTGCGCTGTATCACGTCCGCCTGCTGGAAAAGTTTGATTTCAACAACATCGTCATCTCCATCAAGAACTCCAACGTCCCCCGCATGATGGAGGCCTACCGCCAGCTGAGTGCCGTCACCGATTACCCGCTCCATGTGGGCGTCACCGAGGCGGGCACCTACCAGATGGGCCTGCTGAAGTCCGGCATGGGCATCGGCGGGATGCTGCTGGAAGGCATCGGCGACACCATCCGCGTCTCGCTGGCTGCGGAGCCGGAAAAGGAAGTGGAAGCGGGCTACAACATCCTGCGCGCGGTCGGCTTCCCGGTGGCCGGCCCGGAGGTCATCACCTGCCCGACCTGCGGCCGCACCCAGTACCCCTGCACCGAGATCGCCAACGAGGTCGAAAAGCGGCTGCAAGGTTACAAGAAATCCATCAAAGTGGCCGTCATGGGCTGCGTGGTCAACGGCCCCGGTGAGGCCCGCGAAGCCGATATCGGCATTGCCGGCGGCAAGGGCGAGGCCGTTCTGTTCATCCACGGCCAGCCCATCAAGAAGCTGACCGGGGATAATATCCTCGACCAGTTCATGGATGAAATCTATAAGATCTGACGGAGAATCTGAACCATACGCTGCTGCGCTCTTTTGAAGAAGAGCGCAGCAGTTTGTGCTGTCAACGCATCGACCAAAGGAGTACCATTGTGACACCACTCGTATCCCAGCTGTGGCCGCAGTTCATGGCGGACCCGGATTTCGCGTCCTGCTTCGGGCGCGTTGCCGTAGAGCATGCCCAGATGCTGCGGCAGGAGCGGCAGGTCATCTTCACCCTGCGCAGCTCCGCTCCGCTGGACAAGGGGCTGTGTGCGCGGCTGACGGCCTCGCTGCAGCCCGATTATGAGGGCTTCGAACTGCGCATCCACAACCTCTTCGGTTATCCCTCACTGAACGAAACGGCCCTGCGGGAGCTGATGGAGGAGATGAAGCGGGATGGTGTGCCAATCAACGGCTTTCTGGACCGGTGCACCATCCGCATCACCGGGCAGAACATCGCCATCGGCGTCTGCCACGGCACCAAATTCTTGCAGGAGATGGAGTTTGAGCGCCTGCTGGCCGAGCGGGTGGCTGCGCACACCGGCGTCAAGCCCAAAGTCACCCTGACCAGTGCGGTGGGTGAAGCCGAACTGCGCCAGATGGAGGAAAAACTGGAGCGCAAGATCGCGCCGCCGGTGGTCAAGTTCGAGAAAAAGAACACCGCTCCGTCCATCAAGGTGGACGGCCTCGACCTCACCGACAAACCCGTCACCATCTTCCACGGAAAGATGTTTGCCCCCAAGAACCTCACGCCCCTCAAGGAGCTGGGCGGCGAGGGCGGCAAGTGCATCATCTGGGGCGACGTCTTCTTCACGGAGGTCAAGGGCAATTACCGCAAGATCTACACCGTTTCCATCACCGACTACACCGGTTCCATCAACCTGAAGATCCGCGCGCAGGAAGGGGAGGACTGCTCGAAGTGGGAGTCCATCGCCAAGGGCACCACCATCATCGTCCGCGGCGACTGCTCGTATGACAAATATGAACATGACTACATCGTGTATCCCTACGATGTGCTGTTCGTTGAGCGGAAAAAGCGGGAGGACCACGCCCCGGTCAAGCGGGTGGAGCTGCATCTGCATACCAAGCTGTCCAGCATGGATGCGTTCTGCGACCCCGGCGGCATCGTCCGGCTGGCCCATCGGATGGGGCACCCGGCGATCGCCATCACCGACCACGGCGTCTGTCAGGGCTACCCGGAAGCCATGTTGGCAGCGGACGACATCCACAAAAGCGACCCGAACTTCAAGCTCATCTACGGCTGCGAGGCCTATTTCGTGGACGACATGATCCCCTGCGTCTACGGTGTGCAGGATGCGCCCCTGACGGGGGAGTTCTGCGTGTTCGACACCGAGACCACCGGGCTGGACCCCAACGTGGAGTACCTGACCGAGATCGGCGGCGTCATCGTGAAAAACGGCGAAGTCGTGGAGGAATTTGACACCTTCGTCAAACCCGGCAAGCCCATCACACCTAAGATCACCGAGTTGACCGGCATCACCAATGAGATGGTCGCCGATGCCCCCAGTGAGGCCGAGGCATTGCAGGCGTTCCTGGATTTTGCAGGCGGGCGCATTCTGGTGGCCCACAACGCCCACTCGTTCGACATCCGCTTCCTCCGCATCGCGGCCAAACGGAGCGGCATCTCGTTTGAACCGACCTATATCGACACCCTGACCATGGCGCAGGCCATGTACCCCGGCTTGCACAACTACAAACAGGGCACCATCAACAAGCATCTGGAACTGCCCGCCTACGAGGCCCACCGCGCCTGCGAGGACGCCGGGGCGCTGGGCCGCATTTTCTGCGTGATGCTGAAGGACCTGGAAGAAAAGCAGGTCACAGCCGTCAGCGACATCAACACCGGCCTGGGCGGCAACCGCGAGGTGCTGAAGAAGAAATACTACCACCTCATCATTCTGGTCAAGAACCAGATGGGCCTGAAAAATCTGTACAAGATCGTCAGCGAGGCCCATGTCAACTACTTCTTCAAAAAGCCCCGTGTGCCCCGCAGTCTGCTGAACAAGTACCGCGACGGCCTCATCCTGACCTCCGCCTGTGAAGCAGGCGAGCTTTACCGCGCCATCGTGGAGGGACGCTCCTACGAGGAATTGAAGAAGATCGCGGCCTATTACGATGTGCTGGAGATCCAGCCGCTGGGCAACAACGCCTATATGGTCCGCGAGGGCAAGGTGGACAGCGAGGAGGTCATCAAGGATTTCAACCGCACTGTCATCCAGCTGGGCGAAGACCTGCACAAGCCGGTCATCGCCACCGGCGACGTCCATTTCACCGAGCCGGAAGACGCCATCTACCGCTCGGTCCTTCAAGCGGGCAACGGTTTCAAGGATGCCGACAACCAGCCGCCGCTGTTCTACCGCACCACCGAGGACATGCTGAAACAGTTCAGTTATCTGCCCAAAGAAAAGGCGTATGAGATCGTCGTGACCAACCCGCGCAAGATCGCGGCTTCCATTGACGGCAATGTCCGCGCCATCCCGCGCGGCACCTACCCGCCCAGCATTGAGGGTGCAGAGCAGCAATTGCGCGATGCAACGTGGGAACACGCCAAGCGGGATTACGGCGACCCGCTGCCGGAGATCGTCGAGAAGCGGCTGCAAAAGGAGCTGGACTCCATCTGCGGCCATGGCTACGCGGTCCTGTACGTCATCGCGGTCAAGCTGGTGGCCTACTCCAATGCGGGCGGCTATCAGGTGGGCAGCCGTGGCTCGGTCGGCTCGTCGGCTGTGGCCCACTTCTCCGGCATCTCGGAGGTCAACAGCCTGCCGCCCCACTACCGCTGCCCCAAGTGCAGACACAGCGAGTTCATCACCGACGGCAGCGTGGACGACGGCTTCGACCTGCCGGACAAAAACTGCCCCCACTGCGGCACCCGGATGCTCGTGGACGGCCACGACATCCCGTTCGAGACCTTCCTGGGCTTTTACGGCGACAAGGAGCCGGATATCGACCTGAACTTCTCCGGCGAGTATCAGTCCAACGTCCACCGCTACACCGAGGAGCTGTTCGGCAAGGCCAACGTCTTCAAGGCCGGCACCGTGTCCGGCATCCAGGACAAAACGGCGTATGGCTACGTCAAAAAATATCTGGAAGAGCGGGGGAAAACGGTCAACCACGCCGAGGAGAACCGCCTGACGCTGGGCTGCACCGGCGTCAAGCGCACCACCGGCCAGCACCCCGGCGGCATGGTCGTCGTGCCCGACACCTACGAGATCTACGACTTCTGCCCCATCCAGCACCCGGCCGATGACGTGGCGGGCGGCCTGCTGACCACCCACTTCGAGTTCAAATACCTCCACGACACTCTGCTCAAGCTGGACGAACTGGGTCACGATATGCCCACTTTTTACAAGTATTTTGAGGAGTACACCGGCATCCCGATCGACTCCATCCCCATGAACGACCCCAAGGTGTACAGCCTGCTGACCAGCCCGGAAGCGCTGGGCGTGACGCCGGAGCAGATCGACAGCCAGACCGGCACCTTTGGCATCCCGGAAATGGGCACGAACTTCGTGCGCGGAATGCTGGTGGAGGCCCGGCCCAAAAACTTCTCCGAGCTGATCCAGATCTCCGGCCTGTCCCATGGCACGGACGTCTGGACCAACAACGCCGATGAGCTGATTCGCAGCGGCACCTGCACCATCGCCGAGGTCATCGGCTGCCGTGACAGCATCATGCTCTACCTGCTCCGCAAGGGGCTGGAACCGAAGATGGCCTTCGATATCATGGAGGCCGTCCGTAAGGGCAAGGTGGCCAAGGGCGGCTTCAAGCCCGGCTGGGAAGAAGCCATGCGGGAACACGAAGTCCCGGACTGGTACATCGAGTCCTGCCGGAAGATCAAGTATATGTTCCCGAAAGCCCATGCGGTGGCCTACCTGATGTCGGCCATCCGGCTGATGTGGTTCAAGATCTATCGTCCCCAGGCGTTTTATGCGGTCTACTTCACGGTGCGCGGTGACGACATCGACTACGAAGCCGCTGTGGGCGGTGCCGCAGTGGCCCGCGCCCACATGAACGAGGTCAAGCGCCGCCTGAAGGAAGAGAAAAACGCCAAGGACGAAGACGTCCTCGTTTCGCTGCAGCTCGTCAACGAGATGCTGGTGCGCGGCTATGAGTTCCTGCCCATCGAACTGGGCAAGAGCCGCGGTTCCAGCTACATCGTGGAGGACGGCAAAGTCCGTCTGCCGTTCTCGTCGCTGAAGGGTCTGGGCGGTTCCGCTGCCGACGCACTGGAAAAAGCGACCATCCAGGGGCAGGAGTATCTGTCCATCGAGGAATTGCAGCAGGCGTCCGGCGTCAGCAACGCCATTCTGGACCGCCTGCGCCAGGTGGGGGCCCTCGGCGACCTGCCGGAGAGCAGCCAGGTGAGCTTCTTCTGAACTAATAAAAAACATCTGTAGTCTACTTCGTTGAAGAGAAGCACTTGAAGTGCACCATATCAAGCAGACAGAAAAATATTAAGAGCGACGTCAGTATGCGGTTGACGTCGCTCTTTGTGCGCCTTTCGGCGCGGCTGGTATTGTGGCCCCTATGGGGCCGTTCTGCATACCCCGCGTTTCCACGCGGGGTTATGATTTGTACCGATTATTCCGGTTTGACCTGCAGCTCCTGCTCGCAGTAGATGCAGCGATACTTGCCGTTGGAGCTCAGCTCAAAGATCTGGTCGCACTCTTCCTCAATGGAGGAGATGCAGCGCGGATTTTTGCACCGCACGATGTTGACCAGACGCTTGGGGGGCTGGGGCTTCTCCTTCTTGACCGCCTTGCCATCCTGGATGATGGTCACGCTGATGTTGGGGTCCAGGTAAGCCAGGACGTCCAGATTCAGCCAGGAAGCATCGCCCTCCACCTTGATGATGTCTTTGCGGCCGCATTCGGCCTTGTGGGAGCGGGCGTTCTGGATCAGAGCCACATTGGCGGTGCGGTTGCCCTTGATGCCCAGCAGATCCATCAGGCCCATAGCGGTGCCTGCCTTGATGTGGTCGATCACGATGCCATTCTGAATCTCATCAATATTCAGCATTTCAATGTTCCTCCTTGGTTTTGGGGTCGGCCAGACCCAGCAGCGTCATGATGAGCGCCATGCGGACGTAGACGCCATTCTGCACCTGCTCAAAGTAAGCGGCGCGGGGGTCGTCGTCCACGTCCAGTGCGATCTCATTCACGCGGGGCAGGGGATGCAGCACGGCCATGTGTTCCTTGGCCAGCGCCATCTTGTCGCTGGTCAGGATGTAGCTGTTTTTCAGGCGGACGTAGTCTTCCTCGTTGAAGAAGCGTTCCTTCTGCACACGGGTCATATAGAGGATGTCAAGCTCCGGCATGGAGTCCTCCAGGCTGCGGGTCTCGCGGTAGGCGATGCCGTTGGCTTCCAGCACATCCTTGATGATATAGTCGGGCACACGCAGCTCTTCCGGGCTGATGAGCACGAAGCGGATGTTTTTGCAGCGGGCCATGGTCTTGATGAGGGAGTGGACGGTGCGGCCGAACTTCAGATCGCCGCACAGGCCAATGGTCAGATCGTCCAGACGGCCCATCCGGGTGCGGATGGTCATCAGGTCGGTCATGGTCTGGGTGGGGTGCTGGTGGCCGCCGTCGCCCGCGTTGATGACCGGGATGCGGGAGTAGCGGCTGGCGCGCAGGGGCGCACCTTCTTTCGGGTGGCGCATGGCCACGATGTCGGCGTAGCAGGAGACCACACGGATGGTGTCGGCAACGCTTTCGCCCTTGGAGGCACTGGAAACGTTCTCACTCGGAAAACCCAGCACATGGCCGCCCAGGTTCAGCATGGCCGCCTCAAAGGAGAGGCGGGTGCGGGTGGACGGCTCGTAGAACAGGGTGGCGAGCTTTTTGTGGGCCGCGACGTCCTGGTAAGCAGCCGGGTCGCTGCGGATGCGGTCAGCCAGGTCCAGCAGGGAAGTGATCTCTTCCGGGCTGAGATCCAAGGGGTCGATCAGATGGCGCATGGATTTTTACCTCCGTCAAAGTAATTTTCGCAGAATGGAAAAATCGAAGAAGTTGGTGTAATAACTGAGCGAGCGCATGACCGGATGACACAGCCGGTTGAAACAGATCTCGTCGAGCAGCAGCATGGCCTCGCCCGGTGCCAGCCGCATGGCAGCGCGGATGGACTCATCGCCGCAGCTGGCCTTCAGGTGCGCCACGTTGGACGAGATCTGCTGGCTGCACTCCTGCTCCAGGATATCGAACACGCCGCCGCTCAGGTCGATGCGGGTATAGTCCCGGTTGCCAAACAGGGCGCGGGGCAGATAATCGATGGAGTAGATGACCGGGGTGGTGTCGGCGAGGATGCGCTTTTTGATGCAGATCACCTCATCCCCCGGTTCAATGGCCAGGTCGTGGGCCAGCTCGGCCCCGGCGCGGATGGGATAGATCTGGATGCCATCGGCGTGGGGGTAGCTGCCAAAGCTGCGGATCAGCGGGTAGTATTCCAGCTTCTGGTCCAACCGGCTGCGCAGGTTGAGCACCGTGCGGTTGACCACGGTGCCGATGCCGCGCACCCGCTCGATGTAACCGGCGCGCTCCATCTCGCTCAGAGCATCGCGGATGACCGTGCGGCTGACGCTGAGCTGTGCAGCCAGATCGACCTCTGCGGGCAGACGGTCTGCGTCGGCGTAGCGCCCGGTGCGCAGTTCCTCCAGCAGGGCCGACACAATGCGGTCGCTGATGACTGCCCCGCCCAGGCGGATAGACGAAGAGCTGGAATCTTTCATAGGTTGTATCCTCCGGTTCACGGGCGGGAAGCTCCCGCCTGGACTTTCCGAAAAACTGCCCGGCAACCCCAAAGTTTTACTGGACAAATTTTCTTGTATTCATTATAACATAAGATGAGATGATTTCAAACGGCAATTCTACTGGAATCCGGAAGAAAGTATGATTTTATTTTGGAGGGTCTTGGAAATGGAACTTCTGCTGAACAAAGTGTGCGGTCAGCCCGCCGCACTTCCCGTTGCGGTGCGTCGGTGCGGCCCGGCGGACGCCGCCGCGTTTTACGCGCTGCAAAATGAGGTGCGGGCCGCCATGCCGCACCCAGAGCAGTTTGTGCCCGACACACAGGAAAACATCACAGCCTATCTTGCACACGATCTGTGCCTGGGCGTGTTCGATGGAGAGCGGCTGGGGGCCTATTTCATCCTGCGGTACTGTGGGCAGAGCGAACACAACTATGCGGCCTTTCTGGGCATCCCGCAGGCCGAGTGGGACCACTGGGCCAATGCCGACAGCGCCGTCGTCCACCCGGACTGGCGGGGCAACGGCTTGCAGCGGAAGCTGCTGGAAGCCGCCCTGCCGCTTCTGCGGCCCGGCATCGTGGGCATCGGGGCGACCGTCAGCCCGGAAAATCAGTACAGCCTAAACAACGCGCTCGCCTGCGGCTTCACCATTGCGACCCGCCGGGAGATGTACGGCGGCTATGACCGGTATCTGCTCGAAAAAAGGATATGAAAAAGCAGGGCTGTTGCGTACTCCTCCAGTCACGGCATTCGCCGTGCCAGCCCCCTCTGGGAGGGGGCCTAAAAGCCTCCCTCTTAGAGGGAGGTGGCATCGCGTGAGCGATGTCGGAAGGAGTACGCAACAGCCCTGTTCTTTTTTGAGTTTAAGCCGCGATCTTTGCCGGCTGCCCTGCGTTGTTCATTTTGTGCCGCACCACCAGCAGGCAGGCGAGGTGGACGGAAGCGGTCAGGAGCCAGCTGATGGGGTAGCTGATGTACAGCGTGGTCGTGGAGCGGAACAGCTGGAAGATGGTGGCGATCCACACCAGACGGAGCAGGCAGCTGCCCACCAGACTGACGATCATGGGCAGGACGGAGTAGCCCCGACCGCGCAGGCAGCTGGCCAGCGTGTCCATGATGCCGCAGAGGAAGTAGCTGGTGCAGATGACCTTCATCCGGGCCAGACCGGCGGCAACGACCGTTTCATCGGTGGAATAGAAGTGGAGCAGCCCCTCACCGGCAAGGTAGGCACCGCCGCCCAGCACGATGCCGACCACCACGGCGCAGAGCAGGCAGTTCCGCATGACGCGGTCGAGGTTGTCATACCGGCGGGCGCCCACGTTCTGGCTGGTGAAGGTGACTGCGGCCTGAGCAAAGGCGTTCATGCCGGTATAGATGAAGCCCTCAATGTTGGCAGCAGCCGAGTTGCCCGCCACGATCGTGGAGCCGAAGGAATTGACTGCCGACTGGATGACGACATTGGAGAGGCTGAACACGGTGCTCTGCAGACCGGCAGGCAGGCCGATCTTCAGGATCTGCACCAGCGCCCCCTTGTGGAAGCCCAGATGCCGCAGGTCGAGGTGAAGGGGGCCTTCTTCTTTCATGAGCAGGACGGTGACCATGAGGGCAGAGACCGTCTGGCTGATGATGGTGGCCAGCGCCACGCCCGCCACACTCATCTGGAACAGGATGACGAAAACGAGGTTCAGCACCACATTGATGACGCCGGACACGGCCAGACAGTACAGCGGGCGGCGGGTATCGCCCACGGCGCGCAGCAGCGAGGCGTTGAAGTTGTACAGCATGGTCATTGGCATCCCGATGAAGTAGATCTTCAGATACAGCGTCGAAAGGTCAATGACGTCTTCCGGGCAGGACATCAATTCCAGCAGGCCGCGTGCCGCGAAAAAGCCGACAAAGGCCAGCAGCACACCGCTGACGAGCCCCAGCGTGACAGAAGTCTGGACGGTGTTCTGCACCCCGCGCTCGTCTTTGGCACCAAAGCAGCGGGCTGCGACGACGTTCGCGCCCAGCGAAAGCCCTACGAACAGGTTGACCAGCAGGTTGATGAGCGCACCGTTCGAGCCGACAGCGGCCAGCGCGGTGCTGCCCGCGAACCGTCCGACGACCACCACGTCTGCAGCATTGAACAGGAGCTGCAAAATGCTGGATGCTGCCAGCGGCAGGGAAAACAGGATGATCTTTTTCAGCAGCGGGCCGCTGGTCAAATCGCCCGTCCGGGTCAGTTGTGCCATGAATCGCTTCCTCCTTGCATCAGGCTGAGATCAAAAAATCGTTGTTTTTCATCAGAAAGCGCCGCCTTCCGGAGAGGGCGGCGCAATTTCTTATTATTATAGTCCCTGAAAACGTAAATTACAAGCAAAAATTGGATAAAATCGAGCCGAAAGGCTGCGTTTCCGGTGCGGACGGCTCAGCTCCGGATGAGCCGCCAGTGCTCCGGCGCGTCATAGTCGGTGGTGAAGCCGTCGTCGGTGTACATCCGGTAGGCGGCAGAGCCTCCGTCCGGGAGATAACTCCACAGGGTCAGCTGCGTGTCGTCCAGCTGGGCGGTGTTGTCGGCCGGTGCTGCCACCGGCACGATGCAGCCGGGCCGGAGGAAGAGCAGCACCTCATCCAGCGCACAGCGCAGGTAGTGGTGCCCGGCGGGGAGGACTTCCTCGTCGTAGTCGTCCACGCTGCGCAGGCGGAGCATCTTCATGGGCTCCGGCAGATAGACCATCCGGCCATGGGTGTTTTGGGTGTAGATGGGCGCGGCCATCAGCCCTTCGCCGAGCAGGAGCTGGTCCTGCACCTCGCGGGCGTCGGGGTCGGCGGGGTAATCAAAGGCCAGCGGGCGGAAGTAGGAACCATTTTCAAGCGCTGCCTTCATGAATTCGCTGTACAGGTAGGGCAGCAGGGCGTAGCGCAGGTGCAGCATCCGGCGGATGGCGGGCAGCATCTCCGGGAAGCAGTAGTATTCCTGCATCCGGGTCCCGATGGCGGAGTGGTTGCGCATCAGCGGCGTCAGGAGGCCGAATTCCAGCCAGCGCAGGGCAAGGTCCGGCGTGGTGTCAGAGCTGAAGCCGCACAGGTCGGCACCGGCATACAAAAAGCCGCACATCTGCACACTGGGCATCATCTGAATGTTGGCCAGCAGCTGCCCCCAGGAGGCGTTGTTGTCGCCCAGCCAGATGCCGCCGTACCGGTGCGAACCGATCACGCTGGAACGGCTGTACAGCAGCATCCGCTTTTCCGGGTGCTGTTTTGCGAAGGCTTCGCCCGCTGCGCGGGTCATGCTGCCGCCGTAGAGGTTGTGCACCCTGTCGTGACGGATCTTCTGGCCGTTCACTTCGTGGTAGAAGCTGGCATAGTCTTCGGGGCTGTTCATCAGGCCCATCGCGCCGCCCACGACCTGGCTGAAAAAATCCTCCTGCTCGATGTTGTCCTTTTCGCGCAGAGCGGCCATGGAGTCCAGAAAGGCCCGGAGCCGGTCCGGCGAGTAGAAGAGGGACGGTTCGTTCATGTCGTTCCAGAAGCCCTCGATGCCAAGGTCGGTCAGAACCTTGTACCGCCCGCCGAACCATTCCCGCACCTCTGGCCGCAGGAAATCGGCAAAGTAGGCCTTGCCGGGCCAGACTGCCGCCGCGAAGGGGGTGCCGTCGGCCTTTTTGCAGAAGTAGCCTTTTTCCAGCCCCTCTTTGCAGGTCGCGTCGGCATCGTCGATGCGGATTCCCGCGTCGATGATGGGCACCAGCCGGATGCCCTCCGCCTTCAGCTCATCGGAGAGCTTTTTCAGGTCGGGGAAACGCTCCCGGTTGACGGTGAAATCGGCGTAGCCCTGCATGTAGTCGATGTCCATGCAGATCATATCCAGCGGCAGGCCGTTTGCCTTGTATTGGCGGGCGACCTCCCGCACATCTTCTTCGGTCTTGTAGCCCCAGCGGCTCTGCGCCAGACCGAACGCCCACTTCGGCGGGATGTAGCTGCGCCCGATGAGGGCACGGAACTCTTTGCAGAGCGCGTTCTCGTCCCCGCCGGAGAGGACGTACAGCTCGTAGTCCGGCTCCTCGGTGTGGAAGCACAGCGTGTCGTGCCGGGTGTAGCCGATGTCATAATGGACTTTTCCGGGGAAATCCACAAAGAGACCGAAGCAGTCCTCCCCGTTCCGGATGAGCAGAAAATTGTGCGCACCATAGTACGAAAGCTTGTCCTCGGTGTGGTGCGATTCATCGGTGTTGTTGGCGATGTAATGCCAGCCGCGCTTGTTCAGCCCGCGGGGCATCTCGCCCAGGCCATAGACGACGCAGTCTTCCCGCATCCGATACGTCCAGCCTTCGGCGGCCGGGGTCAGAAAGGGGACGCTGCCTGCGCAGAGGGGGAGCACCTGCTCGACGCTCCCGGTGGGGATGGGATGCCCGAAAGAAAATCTCTGGATCATGATGGAACCCTCCTTTATGATAAAAAACGCACGACGTCATTCCAGTGGTATGATACGGCAGAACGCCGCCCGAAACAAGGGGGAAAACCGGCTGAAAAATGCAACAAAACCGGCGTTTGCCCGGCGGCGGGCTGCCCATACTCCGGATGCGGGTGTTCCGGAAAACCTTGCGCGATGAATTGAAAAATGTCGGAGAGCTTGGTATACTAGAATCGTTCCATCTACACCAACGAATAAGGGAGAGAAAGTTCTATGTATCGTAACGGCATCAAGCGGCTGCTGGCGGTCATCCTGTCGCTTTGCGGCATGATCGTGTTATCGCCGCTGCTGCTCATCCTCTGCATCGCCATCAAGGTGGATTCGCCGGGCCCCATCCTGTTCAAACAGAAGCGGGTGGGCATCCACAAACAGCATTTCAACATCCTCAAATTCCGCACCATGCGCATGGATACCCCGCATGATATGCCCACCCACATGCTCAAGGACCCGGACCAGTATATCACGCGGGTGGGGCATTTTCTGCGCAAAACGAGCCTCGATGAGCTGCCCCAGCTGTGGAACATCTTCGTGGGCGACATGGCGGTCATCGGCCCGCGCCCGGCGCTGTGGAACCAGTATGACCTGCTGGCCGAGCGCGACAAATACGGAGCCAACGATGTCCGCCCCGGCCTGACCGGCTGGGCGCAGATCCACGGCCGCGATGAGCTGGAGATCGACGAGAAGGCCAAGCTCGACGGCTACTATGTGGAGCATCTGAGCTTCGGCATGGATGTGAAGTGCTTCTTTGGCACCATCGTCGCCGTGCTGGACCACGACGGCGTCGTCGAGGGCGGCACCGGCACCCTGCACGAAAAGAAAAAAGGGTAAGGGACAGCGCAAAGCATGAACGAAGAGGCCGCAGCGGGGAGAAGTTGCGGACGAAGATGGGGGTTTTGGGTTGATTTCTCCCACAAAAAGGCTATAATAAAAAAGTACACAAGAATACGAAGGAGGATTTCCATGAACCGCACCTACATCAACGAGGTACAAAAGGAAATTGGCAATACGGTCAAAGTCCAGGGCTTTATCGAGAACCTGCGCAACAGCAAAGCCATGGCCTTTATCGTGCTGAAAGATATTACCGGCAAGCTCCAGATCACTGTTGAGAAGGCCGACCACCCCGAACTGGTGGACACCATCGACCAGCTGACCCCGGATTCCGTCATCACCGTCACCGGCAAGGTGGTGGAGAACGATTACGTCAAGATGGGCGGCATCGAGATGATCCCCACCGCCATCGAGATCGAGAGCATTTCGGACGCACTGCCCATCGTCCGCAAGGAGATCGCCGCGACCAAGAAGAAGAAGGCCGTCGAGCGCTCCAGCATCGACCAGCGCATTGATTACCGCTGGGTCGATCTGCGCACCGATGAGAACCAGCTGATGTTCAAGGCCCAGAGCTGCATGGTCAACGCCATGCGCAAGTTCCTGCTGGACCAGAACTTCATCGAGATCCATACCCCCAAGCTGATCGCTGCGGCCAGCGAGAGCGGCTCCGAGGTGTTCAAGGTCGATTACTTTGACCGCAACGCCTACCTGGCACAGAGCCCCCAGTTCTACAAGCAGATGGCCATGGCGGCCGGCTTCGAGCGCATCTTTGAGACCGGCCCCGTCTTCCGTGCCGAGAAGAGCTACACCAACAAGCACGCCACCGAGTTCTCCGGCTTCGATCTGGAGTTCAGCTACATCACCTCCTTCCGCGATGTCATGAAGATGGAGGAAGAACTGCTGAAGGCTGGCCTTGCCGCCGTCAAGGAAGCATACGGCGAGCAGATCCAGGAAGCCTTCGGTCAGGAGGTCATCGTCCCGGAGACGCCGTTCCCCGTGGTCAAGCTGGCCGACCTGTACAAGGGTCTGGAAGAGGAGTTCGGCTACACCGTCGATGATTCCGAGAAGGGCGACCTGACCACCGAGGCCGAGCGCCTGAGCTACGAGTGGGTCAAGAAGCACTATGGCCATGAGTTCCTGTTCATCACCGATTACTCTGCCGAGAAGCGCGCGTTCTACCACATGCGCGACGAGAACGGTGTGCCTCAGGGCTACGACCTGATCTGGCGCGGTGTCGAGATCACCACCGGCGCACAGCGCGAGCATCGCTATGAGGTGCTGAAGAAGCAGGCCGAGGAAAAGGGTCTGGCCGAGGATGTCAAGTTCTATCTGGAGTTCTTCCAGTATGGCTGCCCGCCGCACGGCGGCTTCGGTCTGGGCATCGACCGCCTGACCATGCTGCTCTGCGGTCTGCCCATCAAGGAAGCCGAGTTCCTGTTCCGCGGCCCCAACCGTCTGACTCCGTGATGATGGGGCGTTATCATGAACGCCGCAGAACATTATACCACCCGCTATCTCGAACCGAAGGATCTGGACCAGTACAACGCGCTGCTGCGGTATACCTTTCAGGTCACGGAAGAGGAACTGACCGCCACCGGCTGGAAGGACGATGAGATCAAGCAGTCCAAGTTCCCGGTGCTGGAGCGCGCCGATGTGCTGGGCTGCTTCGATGGCGAAGACCTCATCTCGCAGTTCGCGGTCTACCCGCTGAAGATGAACATCTACGATACGGTGTACCATGTCGGCTTTGTCACCAGCGTCTGCACCTACCCGGAGTACACCGGGCAGGGCATCATGAAAAAGCTGATGATCCAGGGCCTGACCCAGATGCACGAGGAGGGCAAATCCTTCGCGCTGCTCTACCCGTATTCCATCCCGCTGTACCATCATCTGGGGTGGGAGATCGTCTCCAACAAGATCTCGTTCAACATCAAGGACCGGCAGATCCCCACCAAGGTCAAAGCGCCCGGCTACGTCCGCCGCGTCTCCTGGGACAACACCGAGTTCCATGAGCTGCACTCCCACTTTGCGTCCATCACCCATGGGTGCCTGTTCCGCAACAGCCTCGCGTGGGAGGAATACTGGCGCTGGGACGAGGACGACACCAATGTGGCCGTCTATTACAACGTCAAGGACAAGCCCTGCGGCTACATGGTCTACCTCATCAAGAACGACATCATGCACATCAAGGAAATGGTCTATCTGAACCGCGAGGCGCAGAAAGGCCTGTGGGAGTACATCCACGCTCACGATTCCATGATCGACGAGGTGCACGGCAGCACCTATTTCAGCGAACCCATCGCCTTTGAGATGGACGATGGCGACATCAAAGAGAGCATCCGCCCCTATGCCATGGGCCGCATCATCGACGTGGAAGACTTCCTCGCCGATTATCCCTGCGACCCGGACGGTGGCACCCTGACCATCGCGCTGGAGATCGAGGACAAGCTCCTCCCATGGAACGACCGCACCTTCACGGTGAAGTTCGAAAACGGCGAATGCACCCAGACCCAGGAACCGCCGGAGCATCATCTCAAAATGGGCATCGGCACCCTTTCCACCCTGCTGCTGGGCTATAAGACGGCAGAACGTCTGTATGAGCTGGAGCGCATTGAGGGCAGGGAAGAGGCCGTTGAGCGTCTGGACGATGTGCTCTTCCACAAGATCCCGTACATCTCGGATTACATCTGAACAAACCATAAAACCCCTCTCCGTCATTGCTTCGCAATGCCGCCCCGCCCAAAGGGCGGGGTTTGGTGCTGTATGTTACGGCATCAAAAAGCTCCCCCTTTCGGGGGAGCAGGCATGCGTCAGCGTGGCGGAGAGGGTTTTATTCGCTCAAAGGAGCGTCGGCACCAGTTCGGCCAGCTTTTCAGCCAGCTGTGCGTGGCCGTGGCGGGTCAGGTGCATGAAGTCGATCTGGTTGAACTCGCACCCCTCTGCATCGAGGAAATGCACATGGTTGCGCGCGGCGATCATCTGGAACTGCGCGGCCACCCCGCGGGACTTCTCCACGCAGCCGTCGCCCATGACTTCGTCGTGGAAGCCCTCCTTGATGCGGGGCGGTGCCACGATGAGGATGTTGGGCTCCTTGCCGCCCCAGCAGTCCACGCTCTTGCACTTCTGGATCAGCCGCTCCATGCCGACGCCGATGCAGGCGGCGTTGGCACCAAAGCGCTCCTTGACGTCGTTCGTGCCCAGCATGATGATGAGCAGGTCGATGACCTCATGGCTCTTCAGCAGGGCATACGCGACGCTCAGAGCGTCCATGGATTCGTGGATGGGGTCCACGAAAACGGTCGTCCGGCCGGACAGGCCCTCTTCGGTGACGAGGTACTGGCTGCCCAGTGCGGTCTGCAAACGGCAGGTCCAGCGCTCGTCCTCGTTGAAGCGGATGCCGCCGTCGGCGTTGTCCTTCGGGTCGGCACAATAGCCGTGGGTGTTGGAGTCGCCCAGGCAGAGAATGTGAGTTTTCATCGCAAATACACTCCTTTTTGAGTTATCGTTCCGGATGACTCTGGCGGAAATAGTAGATGGCACCGACCATTCCGGCGTCGTTGTGCAGCTGGGCGGCGCGGATCTCCAGCCCTTCAGCAAAGGCGGGCATCACGGATGCTCTCACCTTGGCCGCAATGGGGTCGATGAGCAGCTTCTGCTGGGCGCTCACGCCGCCGCCGATCAGGATCAGCTGGGGGTTGAAGATGTGCACCATGCCGGCAAGGCCCTGGGCGATCTCATCCGTCCAGTGGTCCAGCAGGGCAAGGACGGTCTCGTTGCATGCCTGCGCAGCGGCGAAGATCGCGCGGCCATTCGTCCAGGCGGGGTCTTTCTCCTGCGCAGCACGGACGAGTGCGGTGGTGGCGGCGTAGCGCTCCCAGCAGCCCGCAGCTCCGCAGGTGCACGGCACACCATCGAGCGCGTGGAGCCGGTAGTGGCCCAGCTCGCCGCCCAGACCACGGGCACCTTCCAGCAGGCGGCCCCCGGTCAGGATGCCGCCGCCGACGCCGGTGCCCAGCGTCACCCCGATGACGTCGGTATAGCCCTTTGCGCCGCCGACCCAGACTTCGCCCAGGCACATGCAGTTGGCGTCGTTCGCTACGGTCACGGGCAGGCCGAACAGCGATTCGAGTTCCGCTTTGATGGGGGAGCCGATGTAGTGGGGCAGATTGCCGCAGGTGCCGACGACCGTTCCGGCGCGGCTGTCGATCTGGCCGGTGGCCGAAACGCCCACGCCGACAAGGGCGGCAGGGGAGAGGCCCTGCGCTTCTACAAAGGCTTTGGCTGCCTTGCACACCGTGGTCAGGATGGGCGTTTCGTAGCCGTCAAAGCTGACGCTCTCCTCGGCTTTGGCCAGCACGGCACCGGTCTCATCCACGATGCCTAGCTTGACGGAGGTGCCGCCGATATCAATGGCAAGATACTGTTTTGTCTTCATAAAAACGTCTCCGCGTCAGTGGTTCATGGCGTTGATGGCACCGGTGAAACGGGCCGTGATCTCAGCGGGGCGGGTGATGGCACCGCCGACCACGAGGGCGAACGCACCGGCTTCCAGTGCCTTGACGGCCTGTTCGGGATAGTGGATGTGCCCCTCGGCGATGATCTTGGCCGGGCACTCGGCGGCCAGCTTGTGGACGAACGCGAAGTCGATGTCGTTGATGCCCTGAGTCTCCGGGGTGTAGCCGCGCATCGTGGTGCCCACAAAGTCAGCACCGGCTTCGGCGCAGGCCATGGCATTTTCAAAATTGTCGCAGTCGGCCATCAGCAGCTGGTCGGGATACTTCGCCTTGATGGCGCGGATGAATTCCGCAGAGGTGGAGCCGTCCGGGCGGAGCGCACCGGTGCCCTGCACGGCGAGGATGTCCACACCGCAGGCCACCAGCTCGTCCACTTCCTTCATGGTCACGGTGATGTACATCGGGGTGCCGGGGTAGTCCTTTTTGATGATGCCGATGACGGGCAGGTCCACGACGGCCTTGATCTGGGTGATGTCGCGCACCGTGTTGGCGCGGATGCCGACGGCCCCGCTCATGGCGGCGGCTTTGGCCATCAGGGGCATCACGCCGCCCTCCTTGGTGTACAGCGGCTCGTGCTCCAGCGCCTGGCAGGAGACGATTAGGCCGCCCTTGATCTGAGCAAACAGTTTTTCCTTATCCATGGTATTTATCCTCCATTCTGATCTTTACGACTGCTTTGCGCACATTCCGGCAATCGGGCTGTGCAACGCCGGGCTTGTGCAGCTCGCCGGGGAAGAAGAGCACGAACCGCCCGCCGCCCAGGGTACCGAACACGGCGTCCGGGCTGTCCTGAAAGCCGATGTCCGGGGCATAGGGCTTCACTTCGGTGCCGGGTGCGGTCTCGTAGCCCCAGCCCTCGCTGCCGGTCAGGTCGATCTGCAGATCGGCGTAGATGCGGTGGTATTCCGGATGCGAGCCTTCGTTGGGGTGGAGTTCGGCATCCATCACGTTGATGAACACGTTGTCGCCGTCCACTTCGGTGCGGCCCAGCGGCAGGGTATTCAGGTCGCAGGCCATCAGAAAGGTGATGGCCGTGTCGAGGTTCTTGTGGAAGCCCTGATACAGGGTCAGGTGCTCCAGAGTATCGCAGATCATAAGGTCCCTCCATCAAAAAGAGCGCCGACCCTCTCCCCTCAGAAACGAGACGGAAGAGGGGGCGCTTTTTCAGTTTACAGATTTACAGTTTCGCAATGGCAGCTTCGATCATGGCCTGTGCCTCGGCCACGATGGGCTCGTCTTCGGGGATGAGGCTGGGCATCGGCTCACGGACGCCGCCCAGCTCCAGACCGTACATCCGGCGCAGGATCTCTTTCTGCACGGCGTACAGGTTGCCGTGTGCCTCGCACATCTTGTAAATGATGCGGTCGGCCTCGTACTGGAGAGCCTGAGCTTCCTGGATCTCGCCCTTGTTGATGTGCTCATTCATGGCCAGATACAGTTCGGGCATGACAGCATAGGTGCCGCCGATGCCGCCGTCGGCGCCGATGACGCGGCCGGAAACGAACTGCTCATCCGGGCCGTTGAAGACCACGAAATTGCCCTCGCCGCGGGCAGCGATGCCGGCATCCTTGAACATCTGGATGTCCTGGGTGGGCATGGAGCTGTTCTTGACGGCCACCACGTTGGGGTTCTTCAGCATTTCCTTCAGCAGGCTCATGGTCAGTGCCGTGCCCGCCAGCTGGGGAATGTTGTAGATGACGAAATCGGTGTGGGGAGCAGCAGCGGACATGGCGTTCCAATACTTGGCGATGGCATACTCCGGCAGGTGGAAGTAGATCGGGGGGATGGAAGCAATGGCGTCCACGCCCACGCTCTCAGCGTGCTTTGCCAGCTCGACGCTGTCGGCGGTGTTGTTGCAGCCGACATGGGCAATCACGGTGATCTTGCCCTTGGCTTCGCTCATCACGGCCTCCAGGACCTGCTTGCGCTCATCGGGGTGCTGGTAGATGCACTCACCGGACGAACCGCCGACATACACGCCCTTGACGCCCTTGGCGATCAGGTGGCGGGTGAGGGCCTTGACGCCCTCCACGGAAATGTGGCCGTCCTTGTCATAGCAGGCATAGAACGCAGGGATGACACCCTGATACTTGGAAATGTCTTTCATGATACTTGTCTCCTTCTCTATCGAATCATGGTTCAGACGTTGTTTGTTGGGGGAGGAAAACCAAAACAGCAAGCTCGTGCGCTCTCTGTTCGGGAAGCGGAAGCAGTGCCCTCTTGCGGTGCCCTGCATCCGCTTCGGCCCTTGAGCGGGCCTCGCGTCTTGCAGACCGCTGCGCCAAAAATCCCTCCCTGTTTCCGCCGCAGGCGGCGGTCGGGATTTTAGCCCTTAACCGCACCCATTGCGATGCCCTTGGTGAAGTACTTCTGGAAGATGAGGAAGATGATGATGATGGGCACAGCAGCCAGTGCGGCACCGGCCATGATCAGGCCGAAGTCGGTGCTGTTCTCTGCCTGCAATTTTGCAATGCCCAGCGAAATGGTCAGGTTGCTGGTGCTGGACAGCATGATCAACTGCATGAAGTAGTCGTTCCAGCTGTTGATGAAGGTGAAGATGGCCAGCGCACCAACGCCCGGTTTGACCATCGGCAGAACGATGCTGATAAAGGTCTTTGCTTCGCTCGCACCGTCGATGCGGGCCGCTTCCAGCATTTCGGTGGGGATGCCCTCACTGAACTGTTTCATCAAAAAGACACCGAATGGCCAGCCGACGATGGGGAAGATGACGGCCCAGATGGTGTTATACAGGTTCAGGGAGCTCATCTCACGCAGCAGGGGGATCAGGATGACCTGCTTGGGCAGTGCCATGGCGCAGACGATGAGGGTGAACAGCACCTTGCGGCCGACGAAGCGCTTCTTGGCCAGCGCATAGCCCGCCATGGCGGCGGTGATGCAGGTCAGGATCATGGAGGTAACGGCCATGAACACGGTGTTGATCATCCAGCGCAGCGCAGCCGGAGCCGTGGGGCCGACGGAGAAATAGATGGGCTCGCCGTCGCTGCTGAACCGTGCGCTGAAGGGGATGGCCAACTGCCACAGCGGAGCGCTCTTGCCCGCGAACAGCTTCTGGTAGTTGGTCAGCACCCACTCATGGGGCCACCACTCCGGGGTGGTGGAGTTGATGGCAGCGCCGGTCTTGAACGAACCGGTGATGATCCAATACAGCGGGAAAGCGAACGTCACCGCAACGATGCTGATGAGGATCAGCGTCAGGATGGTGTAGGCGCTGGCTTTCTTGAGCTTGCTGGGGTGCCGCTTCAACGGCTTTTGTTTCTTTTCAGTTGCACTCATTGTTTGGCACCTCCCTTAATTGTCCTGATTGCCCAGTTTGAACTGGACCGCCGACAGGATGGCGATGATGACCGCCAGCACAACGCCCATTGCATTGCCGTAGCCGTAGCGGTACAGCTTGAATGCGGTGTAGTAGATGTAGTACATGATGGTGTCGGTGCTGTGGTTGGGGCCGCCGGACGTCAGCAGCTGGATCAGTGCGAAGCACTGGAAGGAGTTGATGGTGGTGATGACCAGGATGTACAGGGTGGTGGGCATGATGGCGGGCCACTTGATCTTCCAGAACGCCTGGAAATCGTTGGCACCGTCCACTTCAGCTGCCTCGACGATGGACTGGTCCACATTGCCCAGTGCGGAGACGTACAGAACGATGGGCTGGCCCACGGAGGTAGTCAGCAGGATGAGGATGATGCAGCCCAGAGCGAACCGCTCATCGCCCAGCCAGTTGATGTTCTTGTCGATGAGGCCGAGCGTTTTGCCCAGATAGTTGAAGATGCCGTAGTAGTTGTTGTACATCCACTTCCACACGACGGTAACGGCGACCGAACCGGTGACGACGGGGAGATAGAACACGCAGCGGAAGAGGCTGGTGGTCCACTCCGGCAGATCGACGATGGCCGAGCTGACCCACAGCGAGAATGCACAGGTAACCGGCACGGAGACCACGACGATGATGATGGTATTTTTCAGTGCGCCGATGAAGATGGGGTCTGCGAACAGCTCTTTGTAGTTCGCCAGGCCGACGAAGATGTCGGCGCGGTTCATGGTGGAATCGAAGAAGCTCGTGACCACGCACAGGACCATGGGGTAGATGACGAATCCCAAGAAGAAGATCAGGCTGGGCAGAAGGAAGAGGTAGGATGCGATGGTCTCCTGCCGGACCAGTGCGCGGCTGCGCTTCGGCTCTTTGATCGATGCAGTCTTTGCAGCCAAGAAAATCACCAAACCTTTCGTTTTGATCGGCTCCCGACGGATTTTTTGCAAAAGAATTGCCCCTCCCTCGCCGGGATTTTCGAGGAAGGGGCAAGGGTTTTATCAAGAGATGACGGTCAGGATGGGGTGTGCAGCTTATGCCTCAGCAGTAGCGGCAGCGTTTGCATTCTGAACGAAGGTCGCAACGGCCTGCTCGACAGGCTCGCCGGTGCCGACGCGCTGCAGCATGTTCCACCACTCGGTACGAGCCGTTGCCCAGCCCGGAGTGATCTGGTAGTAGTCGCCCAGGTAGGACATGAACTTGGTGTACTCGCTCATGATGTCGTTGCCGGCGTAGATGTCGCCAACGCTCTCACGGACGGGGAAGTAGGTGGAAGCCAGAACGCTTGCACCGACCTGGTCGGGGTCTGCTGCGATGAAGTCGATGAAGGTCTTGGCTGCTTCGATCTTGGCCTCGTCGCCGTTGTCAAAGATGCCGAAGCCCCAGATACCGCCGCACAGCTTCGGGTCACCGCTCTCGGTGGGGAAGGCCATGGGGAAGATCTCGTCGCCGCTGTTGGTCAGACCGGCGTCGTTGTTGTCGGAGTTCAACTGCTGTGCGATGTTCCAGCAGAATGCCATCTGCAACGTGCCGTTGCGGAACAGGGTGATCTCCTCGCCGCCGTTGATGGAAGCATCAAAATTGACGCCCTTTGCATCGTACAGAGCCTGGATGGCCTTGATGTTTTCGGGGGAGTCAGCAGTGTACTTGGTGTGGGCTGCATCGGTGAAGGTGCCGCCGTACATGTTGTTGATGATGGCGCGGGTGCCCTGGTCGCCGCCCTGGCCGCTGCAATAAATGGCTGCGACGTTCTCGTAACCGCCATTGTACAGTGCGTCAACGGTCTTCAGGAAGCCGTCGGTGCTCCAGGTGTGCTTGTCGGTATCAATGTACTGGTCTGCGCCCACTTCCTTGACCTTGGTCATGTTGACGGCCATGCAGTGTGCGGTCATGCACAGGGGATACTCGTAGTAGTCACCGGCCTCGTTTTTGCAGGCGGATTCGACCGATGCGTAGATGTCCTTCTTGGCATCGTCGGTCCACAGATCGTTCAGGGGAGCCATGACGCCCTTCTTGCCCCAGTTTGCGACCAGACGCTCCGGGCCTTCCATGATCAGGTCGGGTGCGCTGCCGCCCTCGATGGCGGTGTTGACCTGGTCGTCGCCGTTGGTGTAGTCCAGATACTCGACAGTGACCTTGATATCCGGATACTTTGCGTTGAAGCTGGAGATCAGCTCCTGCACAGTCTCATCCTTGCCCCAGCCGCCAATGGGGTATGTCCACAGCTTGATGCTTGCACCGGCAGCAGCGGTGCTGGAAGCAGCTGCGGAAGAGGCGGTCGAAGACGCTGCGGTGCTGGAAGAAGAGGAACCGCCGCATGCGGCCAGTGCGCCTGCTGCGCTCAGGATGCCGGCAGCCTTCAGGAAGGAGCGACGAGAGATACAGTTTTTCATAACGAAATTCTCCTTGCATATCATATGTTTGCGGCTTATCGTGTCGAGCCGCTGTTGTTGCCTTTATTATAGAAAAATATTTTCATTTTGTCTATCTATGCAATGCACAATTTTGAAAAAACTTTCTTGTGAACAACTACCAAATCAAGCGAAGAGAATGGCTCTTTTTCAAAAATGGCGGATTTTTTGGTGATTGTAGCCATTTTGTAACCATTGCGAAAACGCGGTTTTTACATGGCCTGAAAAAAGTTTTCGAAGACAAAAGAGACGTTTTTGTCTGATTTTGAAAAAAAATTTCGGAAATAAGTCGTACTTTCCGGCTGAAATTGGACGCTCTGCACAGAAAACGGCGGTGATTTGTGGTGAAAGCCGCTCTTGCCAAGGAGGAAAGATTCTTTTATACTTTCATTAAGAAAGAGTCCCGGCAAAGGCGTCACAGCGGTATGTGCGGCGGAGCAGACGCGGATGCCGGGGAAAAAGTAGGAGAGAAAGCTGACATGTCTACTAATTTCTGGGAGCTGCTGCACCAGCGGCAGGACGAGCTGACCAAATCCGGGCGGATGGTGGCGGATTACCTCATCCACCATGCCGACGAGGCGCAGTATCTTTCGATCTCGTCGCTGGCGCGGGAGTGCAAGGTGGCCGAGGCGACCGTTTTCCGGTTCTGCCGGGCGCTGGGGTTCGAAGGATATCATGAGATGCGCATCGCGCTGGCCCAGGCCAATGCGACCGCTTCGCTCATCAATCAGCAGGAGCCGGAACCGGGCACGACCACCGACAAGCTCTGTGAGCATGCGAGCGCGTTGTTCATCACGGCCATCAATGGCACCCAGAGCACCCTTTCACCGGATGCGGTGGACAAGGCCGTGGATCTGCTGCGGGCAGCAAGGCAGGTGTTCTGCCTGGGGCAGGGCGGCAGCATGCTGCTGGCCAATGATATCTGTGCCCGCTTTTCCAGCCTGTCCAACAAGTTCCGCACGGCAGGAGACAGCCACTTGCAGCTTCTCTCCGCCAGCTTGATGACGCCGGAGGACGTCGTGCTCTTCGTCTCCTATTCGGGCGCGACCCGCGACATGATGGAGACCCTGCGCACCGCAAAGGCATCCGGCGCAAAGATCGTCCTTCTGACCCACTACGAGGACTCGCCGGGCGCTGCGCTGGCGGACGTGGTGCTGCTCTGCGGCGCACAGGAAAGCCCGCTGGATTCCGGCAGCATCCCCATCAAGGTGTCGGTGCTCTACGTGGCCGAGGTGCTGTTGCTCCGCTACATGCTGGATGACCCCAAGCAGGCCAATGATGCCCAGGACCGCACGAGCGAGGCCGTGGCCATCAAGCTGCTCTAATAAAAAAGGAAACCCTCTCCGTCAGCCTTGTGCGCTGGGAGAGGGTTCTATTTTTGCGTTTTGAGAATATAGTGTCTCTGAGAACGCCAGATGCGGACAGGAGGAGACCATTTTGGAAAAGCAGGAACGTTTGGAAGCCACGGTCTGCCGCGAGATCGGTGCACGCACCGGCGGCGAGATCCTGATCGGAGTGGTGGGCCCGGTGCGCACCGGCAAGAGCACCCTCATCAAGCAATTCATGGAGCAGCTGGTGCTGCCTGCCATCGAGGAGGACGACGCCCGCCTCCGTGCACGGGACGAACTGCCCCAGTCGGCGGCGGGGCGCACCATCATGACGACCGAGCCGAAGTTCATCCCGGAACACGCCGTCCCGCTCCAGCTGGAAGGCGGCGGCGAGTGCCGCATCCGCCTCATCGACTGCGTGGGCTATATGGTGGAGGGGGCCATGGGCCACGAGGAGAACGAAAAGCCCCGCATGGTCAAAAGCCCCTGGTTTGAGGAAGAGATCCCCTTTGACCTTGCCGCCGAGACCGGCACCCGCAAGGTCATCCGGGATCACTCCACCATCGGCATCGTCGTCACCACCGACGGCACCATCAGCGAGATCCCGCGGGAAAACTATCTTCCCGCGGAACAGCGGGTCGTGGAGGAGCTGGAAGCGCTGGGCAAGCCCTTTGTCATCCTGCTCAACAGCACCCACCCGGACGCCCCGGAAACGCAGGCCCTTGCGGCGCAGATGGAGCAGGCGTATGGGCGCAGTGTGCTGCCTGTGAGCTGCATCGACCTGGACCGCGCCGCCCTGCACGAGATCCTGCGGCGGGTGCTCTACGAGTTCCCGGTGCGGGAGCTGGATTTTGCCATCCCGCGCTGGGTCACCATGCTGGACCGGGGCCACTGGCTCCAAACGGAGATCTACACAGCCGCGCTGGATTTTTCGGAGAAAATCTCCCGCATGAAAGATGTCCCGGCCCAGAACAGCGCCGGAGCCCTTGCCAGCGATTCGGTGGAGCGCTCCACCCTCAGCGGCATGGATCTCTCGGAGGGCATCGTGCGGGTGACGGTTCTGCTCAAGCCGGATGTGTTCTACCGGGTGCTCAGCGAGCAGACCGGCCTTGCCATCGGCGATGAAGCGGGCCTGATGCCCTGCATCATTGAGCTTTCCAGAGCCAGGCGCGAATATGAAAAGATCCGCAGTGCGCTGGAACAGGTGGAGGCCACCGGATACGGCATTGTGATGCCCACCATCGACGAGCTTTCGCTCGAAGAACCGGAGATCATCCGGCAGGGCGGGCGGTACGGTGTCCGTCTGGAAGCCAGTGCCCCCTCCATCCACATGCTCAAGGCCGTGATCCACACCGAGATCAACCCCATCGTGGGCACCGAAAAGCAGAGCGAGGATCTGGTGCAGAGCCTTCTGGGCGACTTTGAGTCCGACCCGGAACGGCTGTGGGAATCCAACATCTTCGGCAAGAGCCTGCATGAACTGGTCAACGAGGGCTTGCAGAACAAGCTGCTGCACATGCCGCAGGAAGCCCGCGGTCGCCTGCAGGATACGCTGGAAAAAGTCATCAACGATGGATGCAGCGGCCTCATCTGTATTTTGCTGTGAACATTTCGCTTCCCGCCAAACTGTGACAAAAATCTTGACATCCAGCCCGGCCCGTGGTATTATACACAAAGATAATATCGTGCGCGGGTGGTTCTGCGCATCAAATCTTTTGAGCTAGAGAGGTTATATATTATGGAACGTATCAAGACGATCGCTACTCGTGACCTGACCAAGAGCGTTGTGACCGGTGGCTGCGGCGAGTGCCAGACTTCCTGCCAGTCCGCTTGCAAGACTTCCTGCGGCGTGGCAAACCAGAAGTGCGAGAACAGCAACAAGTAATTTCTGCAAATCGGATGCCGCCTTTGCCGGGCGGCATTTTTTTATGTAACAATGGAATGGAGACTAAAATGGTACATCAGTATCAATTGAACGGCTATAACATCGTGCTGGACACCTGCAGCGGCTCGGTGCATGTGGTGGACGATGTGGCGTATGACGTTATCGCCCTGTACAAGGAGCGTTCCGCCGATGCGATCGTAGCGGCCATGCTCGAAAAGTACGGCGACCGCCCCGACGTGACCGAGGCCGACCTGCGCCAGTGCCTGGAGGATGTGGCCGCGCTGGAACAGGCGGGCAAGCTGTGGAGCCCCGATACCTACGCCGACATGGCCTTCGACTTCAAGAACCGCAACACCGTGGTCAAGGCGCTCTGCCTGCATGTGGCTCACACCTGCAACCTGAACTGCTCCTACTGCTTCGCCTCGCAGGGCCGCTATCAGGGCGACCGTGCGCTGATGAGCTTTGAGGTGGGCAAGCGCGCCATGGATTTCCTCATCGAGAACTCCGGCACCCGCCGCAACCTCGAAGTCGATTTCTTCGGCGGTGAGCCGCTGATGAACTTTGAGATGGTGAAGAAGCTGGTGGCCTACTGCCGCGAACAGGAGAAGATCCACAACAAGAACTTCCGCTTCACCATGACCACCAACGGGATGCTGATCGACGAGGATGTGATCGACTTCTGCAACAAGGAGTGCCACAACGTCGTCCTGAGCCTCGATGGCCGCAAGGAGGTCCACGACCGCTTCCGCAAGGACTACGCGGGCCACGGCAGCTATGACGCTATCGTGCCCAAGTTCCAGGAGTTCGTCCGGAAGCGCGGCGACAAGGGCTACTATATGCGCGGCACCTACACCCACTTCAACACCGACTTTACCAACGACATCTTCCACATGGCAGACCTCGGCTTCACCGAGCTGAGCATGGAGCCAGTGGTCTGCAAGCCGGACGACCCCAGCGCCCTGACCGAGGCCGACCTGCCCATCCTGAAGGAGCAGTATGAGATCCTGGCCAAGGAGATGCTCAAGCGCGACCGCGAGGGCCGCGGCTTTACCTTCTACCATTACATGATCGACCTGACCGGCGGCCCCTGCATCTACAAGCGCATTTCGGGCTGCGGCTCCGGCACCGAGTACATGGCCGTGACCCCTTGGGGCGATTTGTACCCCTGCCACCAGTTCGTCGGCGACCCCAAGTACCGGATGGGCGACATCTGGAAGGGCGTCACCAACACCGCCGTGCGGGATGAGTTCAAGCACTGCAACGCCTATGCCCGCCCGGAGTGCAAGGATTGCTGGGCCAAGCTCTACTGCTCCGGCGGCTGTGCGGCCAACGCATACCACGCCACCGGCAGCATCACCGGCGTGTACGAGTACGGCTGTGAGCTGTTCCGCAAGCGGATGGAGTGCGCCATCATGATCCAGGTGGCCAAGAATCAGGAGCTGGCCGCACAGGGCATCGAGGTGCCCATCGAACTGGGCAGCACCTGCAATGCCTGCGCGGACGGCGAAGCCTGCGAATGAGCATGACCACGCCCATCGTGGACTTTGTGCAGAACTACGCAAAGTCCGGGACGTCCCGCCTTCACATGCCCGGCCATAAAGGGCAGGCCCTGCTGGGGTTTGAAGGGCTGGACATCACCGAGATCCGGGGCGCGGATGAGTTGTACGAGGCCGATGGCATCATCGCCCAGAGCGAGGCCAACGCGACTCGGCTCTTCGGCACGGCCCATACCTATTACAGCACCGAGGGCTCGTCCCAGTGCATCCGGGCCATGCTCTGCCTGGCGATGCAGGCGGCCCCCGCCGGCCAGCGCCCGGTGCTTCTGGCGGCCCGCAACGCCCACAAAGCGCTGCTCTATGCCGCCGCGCTGCTGGATCTTGACATCCAGTGGCTCTGGCCTGCGCCGGACGCGGCCGGGGCGCTGTGCAGCTGCCCCGTGACCGAAGCTCAGCTTGCCGCCGCGCTGGACCGGCTGGCCGGGCAGGGGAGAACCCCCTTCGGCGTCTACCTCACCAGCCCGGACTACCTCGGCGGGATGCAGGACATCGCGGCCCTTGCAAAGGTCTGCGATGCGCACGGTGTGCCGCTGCTGGTAGACAATGCCCACGGTGCCTACCTGAATTTTCTGGTGGGCGGCAGCCGCCACCCCATTGCATTGGGGGCGGCGATGTGCTGCGATTCCGGGCACAAGACCCTGCCGGTCCTCACCGGCGGCGCCTACCTGCATCTGGGGCCGAAAGCGCCCGTGCAGGAGGAAACGGCAGTCCGCAATGCGCTGGCGCTGTTCGGCTCCACAAGCCCGTCTTATCTGATCCTGCAATCCCTCGACCGGTGCAACCGGTATCTTTCGGAGGGGTATCCGCTGCGGCTCTACTCCTGCTGCGGGCAGCTGACCAGAATGCGCCGGGTGCTGAACGAGCAGGCCGCTGCGGCAGGCTGTCCGCTCCCGCTGGCGGTGGACGCCCCCGCCCGTGAGCCGCTCAAACTCACGCTGGATGCGGCGGCACTGGGCATGACCGGCACCGCGCTGGCCGAGGCTCTGCGGCAGGACCGCATCGAGTGCGAATATGCCGACCCCCGGTATGTGGTGCTGATGTTCACCCCCGAAAACCCGGCGCAGGATTATGAGCGGCTGGCAGCGGCAGTGGCACGGCTCTGCGCGGCTCTGCCGTCGGCCCCGGTTCTGCCGGAACCGGAGGCGGATGTCTTCACGGAACTGGCGGCGGAGGCTGCGCCGGTCTGCACCGTGCGGCAGGCGGTGTTCGCCCCGCAGGAGCTGATCCCCGCTGAAACGGCGCTGGGCCGCATCTGCGCGATGCCCACCGTCTCCTGCCCGCCGGCGATCCCCATCGTGGTGAGCGGGGAACGCATCGGCCCGGCAGCACTGAAACTTTTTGCACGATACGGCATCAAAAATGTCGCAGTCCTGAAATGAACAGAAAGCGGCACCGGTCTGTAAAGCAAAACGGCTTTGCGGGCTGGTGCCGCTTTTGCATCCCGACGTGCGCCGAAATGCTTGACAGGCACTTCCGCGGATGATACGATTTGGCTATCAAACAGGAGCGCATCAAGACCGAAAGGAGAGATCCGAATGCTGGAGATCCGGCATCTGACCAAACAGTACGGCGAGAAAACGGCGGTGGATGACCTCACGCTGACCATCCGGCCGGGAGAGATCTTCGGCTTCATCGGGCCGAACGGGGCGGGCAAGACCACCACCCTGAAATGCTGCTGCGGCATCTTGCAGCCGGACCGCGGCGAGGTGCGGGTGAACGGCTGTTCCATGCGGGACGACCCGCTTGCGGCCAAGCGTCAGCTGGCCTATC
This sequence comes from Faecalibacterium prausnitzii, assembly GCF_019967995.1. NCBI lineage: Bacteria > Bacillati > Bacillota > Clostridia > Eubacteriales > Oscillospiraceae > Faecalibacterium > Faecalibacterium prausnitzii. Next base: position 1,714,159 of record NZ_CP065377.1, on the reverse strand, counting down.
TGCCGGATGATCCGGCCCTTTATGGCTACATGACCGGTATCCAATATCTGGATTTCATTGCGGACGTGTTCGGCGTCCGCGAGGCTGCCCGCGCCGAGCGGGTGCGGGTGTACGGCGAGCGCTTTGCGCTGACCGAAGCGCTGGGCCAGCCCATCAGCTCCTACTCCCACGGCATGAAGCAGAAGCTGGCCATTCTGGCGGCACTGCTCCACGCGCCCAAACTCATCCTGATGGATGAGCCGTTCGTGGGGCTGGACCCGCTGGCCTCCCACCAGCTCAAGCAGACCATGCGGGCCTTCTGCGATGCAGGCGGGGCCATCTTCTTTTCCACCCATGTGCTGGAAGTGGCCGAAAAGCTCTGCGACCAGGTGGCCATCCTCCGGCAGGGGCGGCTCGTGCGGGCTGGCTCCATGGCCGAGGTGCGGGGCGATGCATCGCTGGAAGCGGTCTTTCTGGAGCTGGAAGGGGTGCAGGATGGACACTGAGACCAGACGTCTGTTCCGCGCCCTGTTTCGGAAACAGCTGCGGGAGCAGGGGGCCTTCCTTGTCCGGAGCGCCAGCACCGGGAAACACCGCACCAGAGCGGGCCGGTTTGCGTTCGGAGCGCTGTATGGGGGCATCGTGCTGCTGGTGATGGGCAGTTTCTTCTCGCTGGCGTGGCCGCTGGGAGAGCTGCTGCTGCCCGTCGGGCAGGAGGCACTGTACTTTCTGACGATGGAGCTGTTGGCGCTGGCTGTCGGCGTGTTTGCAGGGGCGTTTTCCAGCTATGGGAGCCTGTTTCAGGCCAGGGACAACGACCTGCTGCTGGCGATGCCCATCCCGCCGTGGATGATCTTTGCCGTCCGGATGAGCGGGCTGTACGCGATGTGCCTGTTCTATCTGCTGCTGCTCTGGGTCCCGGCAGAAGTAGTGTATGGGCTGTATGCGGCTTCTCCGCTGGGCGGGCTGCTGAGTGCGGCTCCCATGGCGCTGGTGCTGGCCGGGGCAGCGTCCCTTCTGGCGGCGCTGCTGGGGTGGGTGGTCGCTCTCTGCACTGCGCGGGCCGCACACAAAACGCTGGTCACGATTGCGGCAACCCTGGGGCTTGCGGTGGTGTATGGTCTCGCCTACCAGCGGGGAATGGCTCTCCTTGAACAGGTGTTGGGGCAGGGGGCGCTGGGCGGAAGTGACACGGCCCTAACGGGCGCGGGGCGCTTTTTGGGAGGTGCCGCCTGCGGGAAACCGCTTTTGCTGCTGGTGCTGGCCGTTGGCATCGTGCTGCTCTGCGCGGCGCTGGGCAGGGCGCTTTCCGGGCCGTATCTGACCCTGATGACGACCCGGCGCGGGGCCGTGAAACGGACGCGGGCGCGGCTGGCCCGCCGTTCCTCGCTGCGGCGGACGCTGCTGCGCCGGGAACTGCTCCATCTGGGCAGCAGCGCGTCCTATCTGCTCAATTGCGCCATGGGGTCGCTGGCGCTGCTGCTTCTCAGCGGCGCAATGGGATACAAGGCGGACGCACTGCGGGCGTTGGCGGCGCGGCTGCCCGCGCGGGAGCTGGGCGTGGTGCTGCTGACCTTCACGGTGGTGCTGGTGGCCGGGATGAACCTCCTCACCGTGCCGTCCGTCTCACTGGAAGGGGAACAGCTGTGGCAGCTGCAAAGCCTGCCGGTGACACCATGGCAGGTGCTGCGGGCGAAGCTGGACCTGCATCTGCTGGTCACCCTGCCGCCCGCGCTGCTCTGCCTGGCTTACGGACTCGTGCTTCTGCGCGCGCCGTGGACTTCGGCCCTGCTGGCGGGTCTGCTGGTGGCATTGGATGTTGTTTTCACAGCTGCCGCCGGGCTGATGCTCGGCGTGATGATGCCACGGTTCCACTGGACGAGCGAGATGGCCGTCATCAAGCAGAACCCCAGCGTTCTGCTGGCACTGCTTGTCAACTGGGCCGCTGGCTTTGTGCTGGGCGTGGGGGTGCTGGTGCTGGCGCAGTTCGTGCCGGCCGAGGCCGCATGGATGGCAGCATTGGGTATCCTTGCCCTGGCCGATGGGGCTGCGCTCCGCTGGCTGAAGACGAAGGGCGCAGAACGATTGCAGAGATTATAAAAGATGAAAAGACCCTCTCCGGGCATTGCAGCAGAGCAAGGACGGAGAGGGTCTTTTTGGCAGGTGCGGCTTATTCGATGCCGGTCACTTTGTAGTCCTGGTCTTCAACGGCCTTCTTCAGGGTCTCGTTGGCGACATCGGCGCTCAGGGTGACGACGGCGGTGCCGGTCTCGTGGCTGACCACGGCCTCGTGGACTTCGGGCAGAGCTTCCAGTGCCTTCTTCACGCGGGCCTCGCAGTGGCAGCACATCATGCCTTCAACGTGCAGGGTCTTTTTCATGGAACATTCCTCCTTGACAGTGGATTCCGAAACGGGTTCGGTCGTATCTTCAGCCTGCGGCTGCGCGGCAGCGGGCAGGGCGGAAGTCTTGATCTTGTGGTCGTGTTTGGTGCTGTGCAGGTCGAACAGATTCAGGCGCAGCGCGTTGCTGACGACGCAGAAGCTGGACAGGCTCATCGCGGCGGCACCGAACATGGGGTTCAGCGTCAGGCCGAAGGGGATGAACACACCGGCGGCCAGCGGGATGCCGATGATGTTGTAGATGAAGGCCCAGAACAGATTCTCGTGGATGTTGCGCAGGGTGGCGCGGCTCAGGCGGATGGCGGCGGGCACATCGGAGAGCCGGGAGTTCATCAGCACCACGTCCGCCGCATCAATGGCGACGTCCGTTCCAGCACCGATGGCGATGCCGGTGTCGGCGCGGGTCAGGGCCGGGGCATCGTTGATGCCGTCGCCGACCATGGCGACCTTGCCGGAGGCTTGCAGCTTGCGGATGACGGCTTCCTTGCCGTCGGGCAGGACGCCAGCGATGACCTCATCCACGCCTGCCTGACGGCCGATGGCGTCGGCGGTGCGCTGGTTGTCGCCGGTGAGCATCACGACCCGGATGCCCATGTTCTGCAATTCACGGATGGCGCGGGGGCTGTCCTCCTTGATGGTATCGGCCACGGCCACTACGCCCAGCAGACGGCCGGCGCCGCCGAAGTACAGCGGCGTTTTGCCCTCGCTTGCCAGCGCGGCGGCTTTTGCCTTCAAGCTGGCGGGCACAGCGGCCTTTGTTGCAAGGAAGGACGCATGGCCTGCGTAAATTTCTTTGCCGTCCAGCGTTGCAGTCAGGCCGTTGCCGGGCAGGGCTGCAAAGTCGGAGACTTCCGGGGCTTCGATGGCGTTGGCTTCGGTGTAAGCGAGGATGGCCTTGGCCAGCGGATGCTCGCTCCTGCGTTCCAGCGCGGCGGCAAGGGTCAGCAGCTCCGTCTCGCTCACGCCCTCGGCGGGCAGGATGTCGGTGACTTTGGGTTCGCCGCTGGTGATGGTGCCGGTCTTATCCAGCGCCACGATCTGGGTGCGGCCTGCGGCTTCCAGCGAAGCGGCCGTCTTGAACAGGATGCCGTTCTTGGCCCCCAGACCGTTGCCGACCATGATGGCCACCGGTGTGGCCAGACCCAGCGCACAGGGGCAGCTGATGACCAGCACCGAGATGCCGCGGGCCAGCGCATAGCCGAACTCCCGGCCCAGCAGCAGCCAGACGATGGTGGTGACCACGGCGATGGAGATGACCGCCGGGACGAAGAAGCCCGACACGGTGTCGGCGATCTTGGCGATGGGGGCCTTGGTGGCGGCGGCGTCGCTGACCATCCGGATGATCTGCGCCAGAGTGGTATCTTCGCCCACGCGGGTGGCCTCGCACCGCAGGAAGCCCGACTGGTTGGTGGTGGCGGCTGAGACCTTGTCGCCCTCGGCCTTGTCCACCGGGATGCTCTCGCCGGTCAGTGCGCTCTCGTTCACGGCGCTGCTGCCTTCCAGCACGATGCCGTCCACCGGGATGTTCTCACCGGGGCGGACGACAAAAACATCGCCTTTGCGCACTTCCGCGATGGGGACGCTGACTTCGGTGCCGCCCCGCAGGAGGGTGGCCGTTTTGGGAGCCAGCTTCATCAGGCTCTTGAGTGCGTCGGTGGTCTTGCCTTTGGAGCGGGCTTCCAGCATCTTGCCCACCGTGATGAGGGTCAGGATCATGGCGGCCGACTCAAAGTAGAACTCCATCATGTAGTGCATGACGAGGGCGTCGTTGCCATCCACCTGCGCACGGGTCATGGCGAAGAGGGCGTAGGTGCTCCAGAGAAAGCTGGCCGAGGAGCCCAGCGCCACCAGTGTATCCATGTTGGGAGCGCGGTGGAGGAGGCCTTTGAAGCCGTTGATGAAGAACTTCTGGTTGATGACCATCACGATGCCCGCCAGCAGCAGCTGAACGAGGCCCATCGCGACGTGGTTGCCGTCGAACCAGTGGGGGAGCGGCCAGCCCCACATCATGTGCCCCATGGAAAAGTACATCAGCACCGCCAGAAAGAGAAGGGAGGCGATGAGCCGCTTTTTCAGTTTGGGGGTCTCGTGGTCGGCCAGGGCATCGAGGTCGGCGCTGGGGTCCGTGGCGGCGGTGGGCCCGCCCGCCTTGGGGCTGGCGCCATAGCCTGCATCCTGCACCGCCTTGACGATGGCGGCAGCACTCGCGGTGCCCTCCACGCCCATGGAGTTGGTGAGCAGGCTCACCGAGCAGCTCGTGACGCCGGGCACGGCGTTTACGGCCTTTTCCACCCGTGCAGAGCAGGCCGCACAGCTCATGCCGGTAACGTTGTATTGTTCCATAGTCTTCACTCCTTGCGATGGGTCAGATTGTCCGAAAAAGGGTCATTTCATGAGTTTGGGCAGCAATTTCAGCAGCTCATCCAACTTTTCGTCGCTGCCCGCGCGCAGGTCGTCCGCAACGCAGGTGCGCACATGCTGGCTGAGCAGCTCTCTGGAAAAGGCGTTCAGCGCAGAGTTTGCCGCCGCCACCTGCACGAGGATGTCGGCACAGTAGACGTCTTTTTCGACCATGCCGCGGATGCCCCGGATCTGGCCCTCGATGCGGTTCAGCCGGTGGATGAGGCTCTTGTACTCCTCCTCGCTCCGCTTTTTGTGGCGGCAGCAGCAGGCGTGCAGGGTCTCTGCTTCGGCCTGCGCCGTTTCGGCGGCTGCATCTTCGCAGCAGGGGGCAGGGGACGCTTCGTGCAGGGCACAGCGGGGGCAGGGTTCCATCTCGCTGCTCATGGGAACCACTCCTTTCGAATTACCCCTTGGGGGTATCTTTCGTACAAAGGCATTGTAGCACAGTTTGTCCTACAGAACAAGTAGGAAATGAGAATTCAATTGTGAATTTTTCGTGAACACAGAAGACAAAAAAAGAAGGAGTTGCTGCAAACTCCCTCAGTCACAGCGTCGCTGTGCCAGCTCCCTCATGGAGGGAGCCCTGGCGCAAGGGTCAGCTGTAAAAGGCCCCCTCTCAGAGGGGGCTGTCACCGTAGGTGACGGGGGGAGTGTCAACAACTCCTGAAAGGCAAGCGCTTATTCGCAGAATTTCCGCATAAAGGCGATGTCGCTGGCGGCGCGGGCGGGGACGGCTTCCTCACGCAGGACCGGGAAGGCGGCCTGCGGCATCTGCTTCAGCATGGCGAAGCCGCCTGCATAGTCCACACAGGAATCCTCCAGGCTGGTGGAGTACAGGGTGCCGTCCGGCCGGAAGTTCTGACCCTTGAAGTGGACGGCGGCGATCTTGTCGCCGTACCAGCTGCCCACCTTGTCCCAGATGCGGCGCTGCGCGTCCAGCGAAGCATCCTCCGGGCCGACGTAGTTGGCGAAATCGCAGAGGACGCGCAGATTGGGGCTGGCGATGGTGTCCAGCACCATCTTGACGGCCTCCGGGGTGTTCATAGCGTGGTAGTAGACGCACTCCACGGCGAACAGCACCCCCTGCTCCTCACAGACGGGCAGGATCTCGCCCAGGCTGCGGAGAAGGGCTTCCTGCGCTTCCTTGCGGGTGACACCGGGCTGCTTGGCCATGTTGGTGGTCTCGCTGCCCATGCAGCCGGCGTGCAGCACTTTGGCGACCGGGATCTGGCTCAGCACCTTGGCGACCTCGGCGCGGCGCTTGTCCTCGTCGGCATAGCTCAGCTCGACGTAGGTGCCGTTCACCGCGATGGAAACACCGGCAGCGGTGGCTGCGGCGCGGGTGGCCTCGACCAGTTCCGGGGTGACATCGGCATAGCTCTTCACACCCTCAATGGCCTTGGTGTAGGCCAGCTGGGTGCAGGCAAAGCCCGCCTTGCCGATGGAAGCGAACAGCTCATCCGGGGTGTGACGGCCAAAATCGTGCCCGCGGGCACCGATCACAAATTCAGGCATGGCTTCCTCCTTCTCCAAAGATGCGTTCTGCGAACAGATGCAGCTCCTTGCCCCACCAGTACCAGTCGTGGGAGACATCACTGCCCCAGAACTCGCAGTGGACGGGCAGACCGGCGGTGATCAGGGCCTCGGAGAGGGCGCGGGTGTCGGCCTGTGCCTCCTCCTCGTAGCTGCCCTGCCCGGCGCAGAGGATGAGGTCGTTCTCCTCCGCCTTGGCAAAGGCCTTTTTGTCCACGAGGCCGGTCTCGGTCAGGTAGGCGAGGGGGGCATTGCGGAGCACGAGGTCGTCCTCGGCGCTGCCCAGAAAGCGGCTCATGTCGTACAGGCCGGACAGACCGATGGCACCGCCGAACACCTCCGGGCGGCGCAGGCGGCAGTTGACGGCCTGACAGGCACCGGTGTCCACGCCGACGCACCAGATGAGCTGGCCTTTCTCGGTCTGGTTCAGTTCCCGGATGCGGGCGGCCAGCTCGGTGGACAGGTAGTTGAAATACTTTTCCTGCATCTCAGCCCGGCGGCGGGGCGCAGCATCCCCGGCCAGCAGGCTCTCGGCGTCGATGCCGTCGGCGGTAAAGAGCTGGAGCTTGCCGCTGCTCAGCAGGGAAGCCACCGCTTCGGGCATCCCGTTGTTCTCCCAATCGTAGAAACGGCCCCCGCGGGCGGGCAGGGCCAGCACCGGCACACCGGCCGTGCCATAGACCTTGAACTCCATTTCGCGGCCGAGCATCCGGCTCCACTCTTTATAATAGGTACCTTGCATCATGAAAGCATCCTCCTGAATTTATACGAATTGATTCCGCACCGGGTCGTATCCGTACCCGGCGGCAGCGAGCGTTGCGCACAGCGCGGCCTTGTCTTCGTCCAGGTCGTCGCACAGTGCGTCGAGGCTGGGGTAGAAGTCGCGCAGCTTCAGGTTCACCATGCTCAAAAGCATGATGGGGTCATGGGGCAGAGCCATCTGAAAAACCTCCTCCTGGAAAACAAAAAAGCCGGTCACTCGACAAAGTGACCGGCAGATGCAGCTACTTAGACAGCGCGGGTAACTTTGCCAGCGCGCAGGCAACGGGAGCATGCGTAGATATACTTGGGAGAACCCTCCACGACCGCCTTGACACGACGGACATTCGGCTTCCAGGTACGGTTGGAACGGCGATGGGAGTGGGAGACCTTAATACCAAAGGTAACGCCCTTGCCGCAGCATTCACACTTAGCCATGATACTTGCACCTCCTAGCAGTGAAGTAAGGAATTCAAAATAATCAGCTTGACTATTGTACCAGAGTCGGGCAGAAATTGCAAGCATTTTTTTGAAATTTCTGTAACCTTTTTTATCTGTGGGCCAAGCCCTTGTCTGAAATCGAAAAACATAGTACAATAAGACAAAATAATCCACTGTTAGGAGAATACGATGACCTCACGCGGACTGTACTATCTTATCCGGGCGCTGGTGACGCTGGTCGCCATCCCGTTCCACGAAGCGGGCCACGCCCTCGCCGCCTGGCTGCTGGGCGACCCTACGGCCAAGCGGGAGGGCCGGCTGTCGCTGAACCCGTTCCGCCACTTTGACCTGATGGGCACCCTGTGCATGGTGCTGGCGGGCGTGGGCTGGGCAAAGCCGGTCTCCACCGACCCGCGCAATTTCAAGAACCCCAAGGCGGGCATGGCGCTCACGGCGCTGGCAGGCCCGGTGGCAAACCTGCTCCTGGCCTACCTCGCGATGGTGGTCTGGAAGCTGCTGTATTACTGGGCCCCGGTCACGGTCGGAACCGTGTTTGCAGCCCGCTTCCTGCAATATCTGGTCATGATGGACGTCAGTCTGGCGGTGTTTAACCTCATCCCGGTGCCGCCGCTGGACGGCAGCCGGGTGCTGCTGGCGGTGCTGCCCCAGCGCATCTACTTCGGCATCATGAAATATGAGCGGGTGATCCTCATCGTCATGCTGGCGGTGGTCTGGAGCGGCTTTCTGGACGGCCCGCTCACCCTGCTGAACGATGCCGTGTGGGACCTGCTGGATCTGGGCACCGGCTACATCGACCAGATCGCCTATTCCATGTATTACGCATCCATCGGGACGGTGATCTGAGTGGCAGAAGAGCTGACGTTCCATCTGGCGGACTTCGAAGGTCCGCTGGAACTGCTGCTGACGCTGGTGCAGAAGCACAAGATGGACCTGCACAACATCCCCATTCTGGAACTCATCGACCAGTACACCCGCACCGTGGCGGCGGACGCCGGAGCCGACCCGGAGACGGCCAGCGCCTTCATCGAGATGGCGGCGCATCTGGTGGAGATGAAGAGCTATCTGCTGCTGCCCCGCAGCGAAGAGGGCGAGCGGATGAAACAGGAACTGACCGGCCAGCTCATCGAGTACGACCAGTGCCGCCGGATGGCCGAGGCATTGCGCGCAAAAGGGGAGCAGGCCCCGGTCTTCGTCCGGAGACCGCTGGAAGTGGAGCAGGACAACACCTACGACCTCTTCCACTCGCCGCAGGTGCTGGCGGACTGCTGGCAGGCGCTGGCGGGCCGGAAAGCGGCCGTCGTCCGGCAGCCCACCCAGCAGCAGTTCGAGCCGCTGGTGTCCGCGCCGGTGGTGTCGGTGAACAGCCGGGTGGTCTATATCCTGCGCCAGCTCATCGGGGGCAGTGCCCGGAAGCTGGGGCAGCTGTTTTCCCGCCGCCAGAGCCGGAGCACCCATGTGGCCACCTTTCTGGCCCTGCTGGAACTGGTGCGCGGCGGGCGTGTCACCCTCGGCCCGGACGGTGCGATGACCATGCGCCGCGGGCGGCTGGAACGCACAAAGGAGAACGAATGAACCAGAAAAAACTGCGAGCCGCCGTGGAGGCGATGCTCTTTGCCTATGCGGAACCCATCGGAGCCGACAAACTGGCCCAGGCGCTTCAGATGCCGGTCTCCAGCGTGGAGCCGGTGCTGGAAGAGCTGCGCACCCGCTATGCCCGCGAGGACAGCGGCCTGTGCCTGCTCCACCTGAACACCCACTGGCAGCTGGCCACCAAGGCCGACTTTGCCGAACCGGTCCGCCGGGTGCTGGATACCCGGCGCTCGGTGCCGCTGGGCCCGGCGGCGATGGAGACGCTGACCGTCATCGCCTACAACCAGCCGGTCTCCCGCGCATTCATTGAACAGGTGCGCGGCGTGGACTCCTCGTCCAGCGTATCCGGCCTGCTGGAAAAAGGCCTCATCGAAGAGGCCGGGCGGCTGGACCTGCCCGGACGGCCGGTGGCGTTCCGGACGACGGATGTGTTTCTGCGGTGCTTTGGCCTGTCCAGCCTGGACGACCTGCCGCCCATCCACAGCAGGGAAGAAAGCGGGGGAGAGGTATGAGCGTTCTGAGCGTTTTGGGAACGGTGCTGCTCGTTCTCTTGAAAGGGATCGGCATCCTGCTGCTGGTGGTCCTGACCCTGGCGGTAGTGCTGCTGTTCTGCCCCTTCTGCGCGGATGTGCAGTGGGAGAACGATGTGCTGACCATCCGGGTCGGTGCGCTGGGGCTGACCCTGCCGGTGTTCCAGTATCCTGCACCGGAAAAGCCGAAAAAGAAAAAGAAGAAAAAACCGGCCGAACAGAAAGCGGACCAGAAGCCCAGGCCGGAGACCCCGCCCCGCAAAAAGGCCCGGCTGACCCTGAACATCCTCTGCACCATCCTGCGGGGGGCGGGCCGGCTGACCAGAGCCATCATCGGGTCGCTGCGCATCACGAAGATCAACGTCGTGCTGGGCGTCCGGGGCGAGGACCCCGCCGAAGCTGCCCGCAGCTATGGCAGGCTGAACGCCTGGCTCTATCCGGCACTGGGCTTCCTCGACCGGTTCGTCTATCTCGATTTTGAGCAGCTGCGGCTGCTTCCGGATTTCGGTTCGGCCCAGCCGACGGTGCAGGACCGGGTGTCCTTCCGGGTATCGGCACAGGCGTATGCCATCGTCTTTACGGCAGTGCGTGTGCTTTGCGAGTTCTGGCGCGAAAAAGTGCTGGACGTCTTCCTATAATTTGGTTATAATATAACTGTATGGTGTGTTCTGCCTGTCCGCTGCGGCGGGGGCAGTTCCGGAGAAAGCGTTCCCGCTTTTTCCCACTCATTGAAATAAGGAGGCCGATTTTATGGCTGAGCATCCGATCCAGGGTTTAATGAATGTCACGATGGACAAGGTCCGTCAGATGGTGGATTCCAACACCATCGTGGGCAAGCCCATCACCACCGAGGACGGCACCACCATCCTTCCGGTGTCCAAAGTCAGCTTTGGCTTTGCATCCGCAGGCACGGACTTTGACGGCAAGAATGCTGCCAACAAGGACCTGTTCGGCGGCGGTTCCGGCGCGGGCGTCAACATCCAGCCGGTGGCCTTCCTTGTCATCAAGGACGGCTGTGTCCGCACCATCCAGCTGTCCGACGGGGCCAACACCGTGGACCGCGCCCTGACCATGATCCCCGAACTGGTGGAGAAGGTCAGCGCCCTCATCGACAGGAAGGGCGGCAAGGCGGCCCCCGCGGAGACCGGCCCCGAAGCGCCCAACGCGTAAGAAAAGGCGCATGAGCTTCCCCTTGAGGGGAGCAGCCGAATGAAGCAAGATGGATGAGGCAAACGCGCGAAAATGCGCACCCTCATCCGGCACTGCGTACCACCTTTCCCGCAAGGGCAGGGCTCTTCAGCGCGGTGCATTTTGAGCGCCGGGAGGCGCACAAGGAGTAAACGAACAATGGCAGAAGAACGTATTCAGAAGATCATGAGCGAGCAGGGCCTGTGCTCCCGCCGCGCGGCCGAGCAGATCATTGCTGAGGGCCGCGTCAAGGTCAACGGCCACCCGGTCAAGGTGGGCGACAAGATGGACCCCAACCGCGATGTGCTGCATGTGGATGATGAGCGCATCTACATCCAGAAAAACCAGCAGCTCTACTATCTGGCGCTGTACAAGCCCCGCGGCTACGTGACCACCGCCAGCGATGAGCTGGGCCGCAAGACCGTCATGGAGCTGGTCAGCGACATCCCCGCCCGCCTCTATCCGGTGGGCCGCCTGGATAAGGACAGCGAGGGCCTGCTGCTGATGACCAACGACGGCGCCTTTGCGCAGGCCGTCACCCATCCGTCCGGCGGCATTTCCAAGCTGTACCGCGTTACCGTGCAGCCCCGTGCCGACGAGAGCCAGATCCTGAAGATGAGTTCCGGCGTCGTGCTGGACGATGGCACCAAGACCATGCCCTGTGCCATCAATGTCGTGACCGACGAGCCGGGCCGCACCGTGATGGAGATGACCCTGAAAGAGGGCAAGAACCGCGAGATCCGCCGGATGTGCGAGGCCGTCGGGCTGGAAGTCGTCCGCCTGAAGCGGAACGCTGAGGGCGTCGTCAAGCTGGGGATGCTCAAGCCGGGCACCTACCGTGAGCTGACCAAGGCAGAGATCAACGGCTTGCGCGCCGCAGCCGCCAAGGGCCGCGCCCAGACCCGCAGCGCAGCGCTGCAATCCAAAGCGGCCGAGCGCCGCCCCCGCGGCCCGGTGGGGCAGGGCGCGAAGCGCGGCGAGCGCAATGCACCCGCAAAACGGAGAAAATGATGGTCCCCACAGCATCTTTGTCGGGCAGACCAAGGCGGCCGGGCCTGAGATGGAAAAGATTGTGAGATTTTCCCTCAAAAATGGGGCGTTCGGCACTTGAGAATCCTGACAGAATATAGTATAATAAACCTAATTTTGAAAGCTCAAAATAGACAAAGCAGGAGGTCTTACCATGGCTTCAAAGATCAACAAAGGAGAAATCCTCGCCAAGTTTTTCGATGACGGGGAATATACCGCACTGTTTGCGGACGGCGCGGTGAGCGCTGCCTGCGGCTATGCGGCTGGCCAGCAGGCCTACGCCGTCTACCAGAACGGCGAGGCAGTCACCGTGAAGGACGTTGAGAAGAATATCAAGGTCCTCGAAATGGCTGCTCAGACGGGCTGCCCCGTGGTCACGTTCTACAACTCGATCGGCGCAAAGCTGGCAGAGGGTCTGGACGTTCTGACCGCGACCGCCAAGCTGAACGCTGCCATCGCCAAGGTGTCCGGCGTCGTGCCCCAGGTGGCAGTCGTCACCGGCGTGTGCGGCGGCACCAGCGCCCTGAACGCTGCCAGCGCAGATGTCTGCGTGATGGCAAAGGACGCCGAGCTGTTCTTCACCGCTCCCTTCACCTCTGCCGCCAAGGGCGACAAGGTCGCAGATGCAGGCTCCGCTGAGGCTGCTGCCAAGGCCGGTGTTGCTGCCATCGTGGCCGAGAGCGCTGCCGAGGCTGCGGAGAAGGCTGCCCACATCGTGGGTCTGCTGCCCGCCAACAACCTGACCGGCCCCGCCATCTTCGAGTTCGAGCAGCCCACCGCGGTCCTGGCCGCTGGTGCCGCTCCGGAGAAGGCTGCTGCTGCCCTCATTGATAAGGACAGCGCCGTGGAGCTGTTTGCAGGCTTCGGCAAGAGCGTCTACACCGCATTTGCTACCATCGGCGGCAACGCGGTCGGCGTGGTGGCGACCGGTGAGCAGCTGTGCCACAACTGCGTGTCCAAGGCTTCCCGCTTCGTCCGCCTGTGCGACGCCTTCAGCGTCCCCGTGCTGACCATCGTGGACACCAAGGGCTTCGTTCCCAGCGCGACCGATGACATCGCCGGCGGCATCCGTGAGGCTGCCCGTCTGGCTGCCACCTATGCAGACGCCACCACCGCGAAGGTCGCTCTGCTGGCTGGCAAGGCTGTGGGCCCGGTCTACACCGCTCTGGCCAATGCCGACCTGAAGATCGCCGTCAACGGCTGCGTGGTCAGCGCTCTGGAGCCCAACGCTGCCGTCTCCGTTCTGTACAAGAGCGAGATCGACGCTTCCGACAACATCATCGCTGCGACCAACGCCAAGGCTGCTGCCTACACCGCTGAGGTGTGCAGTGCCGCCAACGCTGTGGCCTGCGGCGCTGCCGATATGACCTGCGACGCTGCCAACGCACGCGCAAGCGTTGTGGCTGCATTTGAGCTGCTGAGCACCAAGCGTGCTGCCCGCCTGCCCAAGAAGCACGGCAACATGGCTCTGTAAGCGTTCCGATCGTAAAACGTACATAGGATAAATGATTGATTCAGGAGGGTCCTTCCATGAAGTATTACAATATTACCGTCAATGGTGTTGCTTACAGCGTCTCCGTTGAGGAGACCGCCGCTGGCGCAGCTCCCGTTGCTGCTGCCGCTCCCGCTGCTCCCAAGGCTCCGGCTGCTCCTGCTGCCGCTCCCAAGGCTGCTGCTCCCGCCGGTGCTGCCGGTGCCGTCACCGTCAAGGCTCCCATGCCCGGCAACATCCTGGATGTCAAGGTCGCAGCCGGTGCATCCGTCAAGGCTGGCGACGTGCTGGTCATCCTGGAGGCCATGAAGATGGAGAATGAGATCGTCGCTCCGCAGGACGGCACCGTTGCTTCCGTCAATGTCAACAAGGGCGACACCGTCAACTCCGGTGACGTTCTCGTCTCCATGAACTGAGAACGAAGGGAGAGGTGACAACCATGGCCAAAAAGCCGATCAAGATCACGGAAGTCGTCCTGCGCGATGCGCACCAGTCTCTGCTGGCCACCCGTATGACGATGGACGACATGCGTCCCATCCTGCCCGAAATGGATAAGATCCCGTATTTCTCTGTCGAGTGCTGGGGCGGCGCTACCTTCGATAGCTGCATCCGCTTCCTCGACGAGGACCCCTGGGACCGTCTGCGCATCCTGCGCAAGGAGCTGCCCCACCAGAAGCTGCAGATGCTGTTCCGCGGCCAGAACATGCTGGGCTACCGCCCCTATGCAGATGACGCCGTCGAGTACTTTGTGCAGAAGTCTGTTGCCAACGGCATCGACGTCATCCGCATCTTCGATGCACTGAACGATGCCCGCAACCTGCAGACCGCCATCAAGGCAGCCAACAAGGAAAAGGCACATGTGCAGGGCTGCATCAGCTACACCCTGAGCCCCGTGCACAACAACGAGTACTACGTCAAGTATGCCAAGACCCTGGAAGAGATGGGCGCAGACTCCATCTGCATCAAGGATATGGCTGGCCTGCTGACTCCGTACACCTGCTACGACCTGGTCAAGGAGCTGAAGAGCACCCTGTCCATCCCGGTCGATATCCACAGCCACTACACCGCCGGTCTGGCTTCCATGTCCCTGCTGAAGGGCATCGAGGCCGGTGCCGACATCGTCGATACCGCCATGAGCCCCCTGAGCGGCGGCACCAGCCACATGGCGACCGAGAGCCTGGTCGCAGCTCTGCAGGGCACCGATTACGATACCGGTCTGGACCTGAAGCAGCTGAACGTCGTCCGCGCATACTTCGCAAAGCTGCGCGAGAAGTACATCGCCAACGGCCAGATCAGCCCGAAGTCTCTGGGCGTCGATGCCAACACCCTGCTGTATCAGGTGCCGGGCGGCATGTTCTCCAACATGCTCAAGCAGCTGAAGGATGCCGGCAAGGAAGACAAGCTGGACGAAGTGCTGGCTGAGATCCCCCGCGTTCGTGAGGACGCCGGTTATCCTCCGCTGGTCACCCCCACCAGCCAGATCGTTGGCACCCAGGCCGTCTTCAACGTCATCCTGGGCGAGCGCTACAAGATGGTCACCAAGGAGTTCAAGGGCCTGGTCCACGGCGACTACGGCAAGACTCCCGCTCCCATCAGCGCCGAGTTCACCAAGAAGATCCTGGGCGACGAGAAGCCCATCACCTGCCGCTTCGCCGACACCCTTGCTCCTGAGATGGACAAGCTGAAGACCGAAGCCGCCAAGTGGGCAACGCAGGAAGAGGACGTTCTGACCTACGCCATGTTCCCGCAGGTCGCACCCAAGTTCTTCGAGAAGCGCAATGCCAAGAAGCAGGGCGTGGACGCTGACCACGCAGACTACACCAACCAGTCGCATCCTGTCTAATTGAATCCCTCTGGCCCCTCGCAGTTTTGCGGGGGGCTTTTTGTGTCTGCGGAGCAGCGGTGCCGTTTGTGTGACTTTTTCGTGGCAAAAGCTGATTTTTTCGCCGCATTGCTTGCAAAAACGGGGCCAGCAGAGTAAAATGATAGCATATGTATCGTAACATGGGCGGATGTGCCCAAAAGCGGATACATATACTGGAATTTGTCCGCAAAAAACCTATGTCAGAAGAGGAAATTTGACCATGATTTTAAGTATGACCGGTTTTGGCCGGGGCACAGCGGTGCGCAATGGCCGTGAGATCACGGTGGAGCTGCGCAGCGTCAACTCCCGGTACTTTGAGTATTCGTCCCGGATGCCCCGGACCTGCAGCTATATGGACAGCCGCCTGAAAAAGCAGCTGAACGAGCAGATCACCCGCGGCAAGGTGGAACTGAGCCTGACGGTGCAGAACGTGGACGCCGCCGACACCGTCGTCACCGTGAACCGGGAGCTGGCCAGAAGCTACCAGCAGGCTCTGCGGGACCTGTCCGAGGAGCTCTGCATCAAGAATGATACCTCCGCCAGCCTCATTGCCCGCTTCCCGGACGTCCTCGCCACCCGCCACGCGGATGTGGACGAGGAGCAGCTGTGGGAGGACGTCTCCGCCGTCACGGCGCAGGCGCTGGAAACGTTCGTGCAGATGCGCGCCGCCGAGGGTGCCAAGATGAAGGCCGACGTCGAGAGCCGCCTGTGCTTTCTGGAAGAGTGCGTCGGCAGAGTGGAGACGCTGAGCGCAGGCCGGGTGGAAGCCTACACCAACCGCCTGTATGAGAAGCTCAAGGTCATCCTGGAAGACCGAAACATCGACGATGCCCGCGTCCTGACCGAGGCCGCCATCTTCGGTGACAAGACCGCAGTGGACGAGGAGACCGTCCGCCTGCGCAGCCACATTGCCCAGTACCGCTCCATTCTGGAGCTGGACGAGCCGGTGGGCCGCAAGCTGGATTTCCTGACCCAGGAACTCAACCGCGAGACCAACACCATCGGCTCCAAGTGCCAGGATCTGGACATCACCCGCGTGGTGGTGGATATGAAGGCGGAGATCGAAAAGATCCGCGAACAGATCCAGAATCTGGAGTAACGCATTGATACATTCGGATCGGAGGAGAAGATGAAGCTCATCAACATCGGTTTTGGCAATCTGGTCAGCGCCGGGCGCGTGGTGGCCGTCGTCAGCCCGGACTCTGCGCCGGTCAAGCGTCTGGTCAAGGAAGCGCGGGAACGCGGGATGCTGATCGATGCGTCCTATGGGCGCAGCACCCGTGCGGTGCTCATCATGGACTCCGACCATGTCGTTCTGTCGGCCCTTCAGCCGGAAACGGTGGCCAGCCGCGCCGCCGGGCAGGTTGAGGGCAAAGGCTCAGAGGAGGAACAGAAATAAAGATGGAAAACGAAAAGTATCTGTTTGTGGTATCCGGTGCAGCGGGTACCGGCAAGGACAGCGTGGTCAATGCACTGCGCGCTGCGCACCCGGAGATCGAGAAGACTGTCTCCGCCACCACCCGTTCGCCCCGCCCCGGCGAGCAGGAGGGCGTGGATTACTACTACCGCAGCCAGGAGCAGTTCCAGCAGCTCATCGCAAACGACGAGGTCGTGGAATACAATTTCTACAACGGCAATTACTACGGCACCCTGAAAGAGGAGATCCACAAGCGGCTGGAAGCCGGCAAGCTGGTCGTGCTGGTCATTGATGTCCACGGCGCGGCCAACATCCGCCGGATGTTCCCCGGTGCCACCACCATCTTCCTGCTGCCGCCGTCGGTGGAGGAGCTGGAGCGCCGTCTGCGCGGCCGCGGCACCGAGACCGAGGAAAGCATCCGTGAGCGTCTGGCTACGGCCCGGAACGAGCTGGCCCAGCAGGACGACTTCACCCTGAAGCTGGTCAACAATGAGGTCGCCGCCTGCGCCGATGCGCTCTATCAGGTTATCTGCCAGCGGGCGGGCCTCGCACACTGAAACCAAACCCGGAGGAAGCTGAATGCCAAAAACGGTCGGAGTCGCCGTGAGCAACGCGACGTTCCACTTCGATAAACTGTATACCTACGCAGTCATGCCCGACCAGCAGGACGCCGTCCGGCTGGGCAGCATGGTGCTGGTGCCGTTCGGGCGGGGGAGCCGTGCCCGGATGGGCGTGGTGCTGGCCTGCGACGCCGAACCGGAGAACTCGAAGCTGAAATTCCTCTTCGATGTGGCCCCCGCTTCCGCCTGCCTGACGCCGGAACTGCTGCGGCTGGTGCATTTTTTGAAAGAACGCACCTTCTGCACCTACTATGAGGCCGTCAAGGCCGTCATCCCGTATGGGGCGCAGTACAAGCCCGCCGTGGCAGCGGACGGTGTGACGCCGGTGCTGCAAAAGCAGCTGGTCCGCCATACCGAGAACGCTTACAAGCTGGTGGGCACCCTGCCGCCCAAGCCGAAGCCGACGGCCAAGCAGCTGGCGGCGGTGGCCCTGCTGGGCGGGGGAGAGCGCACCCAGACCGAACTCGAAGAAAAGGGCATCAGCCGGGCTGTGCTGGACAATCTCTGCACCAAGGGTGTGCTGGAATGCAGCAAGGTGAACAAATCCATCGACCTGTATGCGAGCATCCCGCTGAAAAACGAACCCATCCTTCTGACGAGCGAACAGCAGGCCGCATACGATGCCCTGCTGCCGCACCTCGAAGATGCCGAACCCCATTCGGCGCTGCTCTACGGCGTGACCGGCAGCGGAAAAACGCTGGTCTTCCTCAAGCTCATCGAGCGGTGTTTGCAGCTGGGGCGGCGAGCGCTGGTGCTCGTGCCGGAGATCAGCCTGACCCCCCAGATGATCCTGCGGCTGAAGAGCCAGTTCGGCAGGCGGGTGGCCGTGCAGCACTCGGCCCTCAACCACACGGAACGGCTGCTCCAGTGGCAGATGATCCAGGACGGCGGAGCCGACATCGTGGTGGGTACCCGCAGCGCCATCTTTTCACCGCTGGAAAACATCGGCCTCGTCATCATCGACGAAGAGCAGGAGCACACCTACCGTTCCGAATCCGCGCCCCGCTATGCCGCCCACGAGGTGGCCCGGCAGCGCGCGGCCGAGAATGGGGCGCTGCTCCTGCTGGCCAGCGCGACTCCCAGCACCGAGAGCTATTTTGCAGCCCAGCATGGGCGCACCCAGCTGGTGCGGCTGACCCAGCGGTACGGCGGCAACCCGCTGCCCCATGTCGAGATCGTCGATATGCGGGCCGAGCTGGCCTCCGGCAACCCGCGCGAGATCAGCCTGGCGCTCGAAGATGCCATCCGCCGCAATCTGGAAGCGGAAAAGCAGACCATCCTGCTGCTCAACCGCCGGGGCTACCAGACCATCGCCCAGTGTGAGGACTGCCGCGAGGTGCTCAAATGCGCAAAGTGCAGTGTCCCGATGGTCTACCACAAATCGGCGCACAAGCTGCTCTGCCACTACTGCGGCAGCCAGCTGGACCCACCCCCGCAAAAATGCCCCGCCTGCGGCGGAACATTGCAGTACCGCGGCTTCGGCACCCAGAAGGCCGAGGAGGAGCTGGCAAAGCTCTTCCCGGAGGCGCGCATCCTGCGGATGGACCAGGACTCCACCGCCGCCAAGGACGCCCACGAAAAGCTGCTGGCCCGGTTCGCCCGCCGCGAGTACGACATCATGGTGGGCACCCAGATGGTGGCCAAGGGGCTGGATTTCGAGGATGTGACCCTGGTGGGCGTCCTCGGCATCGACTCGCTCCTGTTCGCCCAGGGCTTCCGGGCGTATGAGACCGTGTTCAGCCTCATCACGCAGGTGGTGGGCCGGAGCGGCCGGGCCAAAGACCCCGGTTTTGCCATCATCCAGACCACCGACCCCGACAACCCGGTGCTCAACCTCGCTGCCGCGCAGGACTACGACGCTTTCTTCGAGCAGGAGATCGCTTACCGGAAGCTGGGGCTGTACCCGCCGTTCTGCGGGCTGTGCGTCGTGGGCTTTTCAGGCCTGAAAGAGAGCGAGGTGGCCCGCGCCGCCGCCCGGTTCGCGGCCCTGCTGGGCCGGCAGGCGGCAAAACAGCCGGAGCTGCCCCTCCGGGTGCTCGGCCCCACCCCCGGCAATATCGAAAAGATCAACGGAAACTATCGCTACAAACTCACCGTCAAGTGCCGCAACGACCGCCGCTTCCGCGACCTGATGCGCGAAACGCTGGGCCTTTACGAGCAGGAAAAGCTGCCCGCCAAAGCCACCGTCGTCGTAGACCTGCACTCGGACGGAGATATCTGATACAAACAACTGATTTGGAGGTACCAACTATGGCTATCCGCAACATCGTGAAAGAGGGCGACCCCATCCTGAACAAGGTCTGCCGCCCGGTGACCAATTTTGATGACCGTCTGGCGACTCTGCTGGACGACATGCGCGAGACCATGATCGACGCCGACGGCGTGGGTCTGGCCGGCCCGCAGGTGGGGATGCTGCGCCGCCTGTTCGTCGTGTGGGATACCACCGACGCCCCGGAGGAAATCCCCGCAGATTACGAGTACAAGTTCATCGACTTCGTGAACCCGGAGATCCTCGCGGTGTCCGAGGATGAGGAGACCGCCTACGAGGGCTGCCTGTCCTTCCCCGGCCACAACGGCGCAGTGACCCGCCCGGCCGCTGTCAAAGTCCGCGCACAGGACCGCAACGGCAACTGGTTCGAGCTGGAGGCCGAGGGTCTGCTGGCCCGCTGCATCCAGCACGAGAACGACCATCTGGACGGCATCACCATCATGCAGTCCAGCGAGTATTTCTATGAGGACACCGAAGAGGGCAAAAAGGCTGCCCGCGAAGCGAAAGGAAACAAGTAATGCGCATTCTGTTCATGGGCACACCGGACATTGCCGCCGAGTGCCTGAAGGCTCTGTATGCCGCCGGGCATGACATCTGCGGCGTATACACCCGCCGCGACAAGCCGGTGGGCCGCAAGCAGGTGCTCACCGCACCCCCGGTCAAGGAAGTGGCGCTGGAGCACGGCACACCGGTCTTCCAGCCCCGCACCCTGCGGGACGGCGGCGAGGATGCCAACATCCAGGCGCTGGCCCCGGAACTGATCGTGGTGGTGGCCTATGGGTGCATCCTGCCCGCCAGTGTGCTCCAGGCCCCCAGGTATGGCTGCATCAACCTGCATGTTTCGCTGCTGCCGAAGTACCGCGGCAGTGCCCCGGTGCAGTGGGCCGTCCTGAACGGCGACACCGAGACGGGAGTTTCCATCATGCAGATGGACGAAGGGCTGGACACCGGCGATGTTCTGGTCTGTGAGAAGATGGCCATCGGCCCCGAAGAGACCAGCGGCGAACTGTTCGACCGGGTGACGGCAGTCGGTGCCCGCGTCCTCTGCGAGACCATCCCGCAGATCGCGGCAGGCACCCTCCGGCCCCAGCCGCAGGATCACGCCCATGCGACCCTCGCGCCCATGCTCGACAAGGAGCTGGCCGAGTTCCGGCTCACCGACTCCGCCGCCCACATCCACGACTGGGTGCGCGGCATGAACCCCTGGCCCATGGCCTGGTTCACCACCTCCGGTGGCAAAAAGGTCAAGGTGACCGAGTGCCGCGCGGTGTCTTCCCACGGCGAAGCGCCCGGCACGGTACTGGCGACCCGGCCCCTGACCGTGGCCTGCGCTGAGGGTGCCATCCAGCTGCTGCATGTGGTGCCGGAGGGCAAGAAGCCCATGGACGGCACCTCGTTTGCAGCAGGTCTGCGGCTCAAAGCGGGGGACTGCCTGTGAGCGGGCCGAATCCCCGCGCGGCGGCGGTCTCGGCGCTGGTGAAGCAGGAGCAGGACGGCTTTTCCAACCTCGTCCTGGATGCCGAACTGAAGCGTCAGCAGCTCGAAGGCCGCGACAAAGCGTTTGCCAGCGCCATTTTTTACACGGTGCTGGAACACCGGGGCACACTGGACTATATGCTCGGCCAGTTCCTGCCCAAGGGCCTTGCCAGGCTGGACGCTCCCGTCCGGGAGATTTTACGCTCCGCTCTGGCCCAGGCCCGGTATATGCAGGTGCCCGCATCGGCGGCCGTCAATGAGGCGGTCAAGCTGACCCGTGCGTTCCGAAAATCCAGCGCAGCGGGGCTGGTCAATGCCGTGCTGCGCCGCGCCTGCACCTACGACCTGAGCACCGCCCGGTTCCGGAATGAGACCGAGCGGCTGATGGTGCTTGGTTCTGCCGGGAAGGATGTGGCGGATTTCCTCCGCATCCATTACCCGGACGAGGCGCTGGGCATCCTGACCTATGCGGCTGACGGCGGCAGGACCAGCCTGCGGGTCAACCCGCTCAAGGCCGATGCCGCCACCCTCTGCGAAAAGCTGGCGGCGCTGGGTGCAGCGGCTGAGCCGGGCCTTGTGCCGGGCAGTGTGCTGGCCGCATTTGAGGGAAGCCCTGCCGAGAATGCGTGGTTCCGGCAGGGATACTACCACGTCGAAGGGCAGGCCAGCCAGTTGGCGGCGCTCTGCGTGGAGGCAAAGCCCGGCGAAACGGTGCTGGACCTCTGCGCGGCCCCCGGCGGCAAGACGCTCCTGCTGGCCGAGGAAATGCAGGGGACCGGCCGTCTCGTCAGCTGCGATGCAGCCGAGAACCGCGTCCGCCTCATCCGCACGGCAGTGGAGCGGATGGGCTTTGCCAATGTCGAAACCCTCTGCAACGATGCCACCCGGCAGAACCCCAGCCTGCCCCAGGCCGACCGCATCCTTGTGGACGCCCCCTGCAGCGGCCTGGGCATCCTGGCCAAAAAGCCGGATATCCGCTACAAAACGCTGGACAAGGCCCGCCACGATGAATTATTGGCCACCCAGTCGGCCATTCTGGACACAGCGGCCTCTCTGCTCAAGGCGGGCGGGCGGCTGGTCTACTCCACCTGCACCATCGACCCGGCCGAAAACGAAGAGCAGGTGGCGGCCTTCCTGGCCCGCCACCCGGAATTTTCCGTCGTGACGCCAGAAGTGCCGTTCCCGGCCGGGATGACGGTGGGGGAGCACGGAGCCCTTTCGGTGCCTACCCGCACCGGGATGGACGGCTTTTTCCTCTGTGCGATGCAAAAAGCGCAATGAGGCGGCCGCCTGAATCGTATCAATAGGAGAACACCATGGAACAAAAACGCTGCATTTCCTCCCTGACGCTGGAACAACTGGCCGCAGAGCTCAAGGCGCTGGGCCAGCCCGGTTTCCGGGCCAAGCAGATTTTCCACTGGGTCCACCAGAAGCTGGTCACGGAGTTTTCCGCCATGACCGACCAGCCCAAGACCCTGCTGGCGACGCTGGAGGAACATTTCTACATCGCGGCCCCGCAGATCGAGCGCCGCCAGGAGGCCAAGGACGGCACGGTCAAGTACCTGCTGCGGATGGCCGACGGCAACTGCATCGAAACGGTCGTCATGCGCTACCACTACGGCAACACGGTCTGCGTCTCCACGCAGGTGGGCTGCCGGATGGGCTGCCGCTTTTGCGCGTCCACTCAGGCGGGCCGCGTCCGCAACCTGGAAGCCGGTGAGATCTGCTCCGAGATCTACACCGCGCAGAAGGACATCGGGGAGCGCATCTCCCACATCGTGCTCATGGGCATTGGCGAGCCGCTGGACAATTTCGACGAAGTGATGCGATTCCTTGAGAATATCACCTCGCCCGAAGGCGTCAACATCGGGATGCGGAACATCAGCCTTTCCACCTGCGGTCTGGTGCCGAAGATCGACCAGCTGGCCGAGAAAAAGCTGCAGCTCACCCTTTCCGTCTCGCTCCATGCGCCCAACAATGAGATCCGCAGCGGCATGATGCCCGTGAACGATGCCTACCCCGTGGAGCAGCTGATGCAGGCGGTCCGCCGCTATCAGGACACCACGGGCCGACGAGTCAGCTTCGAGTATTCGATGGTGCGCGGCGTCAACGATTCCGATGCCTGCGCAAAGCAGCTGGCAAACCTCATCCGGGGCATGGGCGCACATGTCAACCTCATCCCCATCAACCCGGTGGACGGCAGCCCCTACTCCGCCACCGATGCCGCCAACGTCCGCCGGTTCCAGCAGAAGCTGGAGAGCCTCGGCGTCAACGCCACGGTCCGCCGCCGTCTGGGCAGCGAGATCAGCGCCGCCTGCGGCCAGCTGCGCCGCGACGAGATGAACGGCAAAGCCTGACAAAAGGAGAATCCTATGAAACTTGCAGGAAAAACAGATGTCGGCCGTGTCCGTCAGGAGAACCAGGACGATTATCGGGCCGGGGAGCTGCCCGGCGGCGCGGTGTGGGCGCTGGTCTGCGACGGCATGGGCGGCGCAAAGGGCGGCCGCGAAGCCTCGCAGGGGGCGTGCAATGTCATCGAGAATTTCTTTCAGGAGCAATACGCCCAGTGCGGGGCAGGGCAGGAGGAGCCGTTTCTGAAAAAAGCACTCCTCTACGCCAACCGCTTCGTGTTCCAGAAGGCCGCGCATGAAGAAGCGCTGGCCGGTATGGGCACCACGGCAGTCTGCGCACTGGTGCGTAGCGGCAATGTCTACCTCTGCCATGCAGGCGACTCCCGCGCCTACCTCATCCGGGACAGGAAGCTGACCCAGCTCACCCACGACCACTCCTACGTGCAGGAACTCGTGGACTGCGGCACCATCACCGAGGAGGAAGCCGAGCATCACCCCCAGAAGAACATCATTACAAGGGCTCTGGGCGTGGATTACCGGCTGGAGCCGGAGTTCACCGCCGCGAAGCTCAAGCGGGAAGACCGGTTGCTGCTCTGCACCGACGGCCTGACCAACATGGTGCCGGTGGAGGAGATGGAAGAGCTGCTGGCGCAGGGGACGTTCTACGACCTGCCCGACCGCCTTATCGAGGCAGCCAACGCCCACGGCGGCTCGGATAACATCACGGCGCTGCTGCTGGCCGTGGAGCCGACGGAGGTGGAGCATGGATAATCTGATCGGCAAGACCCTTGATGGCCTGTACACCGTCCGGGAGCTGATCGGCACCGGCGGCATGGCCAACGTCTACAAGGCGGTCGTGGGGCCGGGCGGGCCGGTGCCGGAGGGCACGGTCGTAGCCGTCAAGGTGCTGCGGCAGGAACTCATGCACGATCCCGACCTCGTCCGCCGCTTCAAGAACGAATCCAAGGCCATCTCGCTGCTCAACCACCCCAACATCGTCAAGGTGTACGATGTCTCGGTCAGCGAGAAGCTGCAATATATCGTGATGGAATACGTGGACGGCATGACGCTGCGGGAGTACCTCAACGAGCGCGGCGGCAGGCTGACCAGCCGGGAGACGGTGCATTTCATCTCCCAGATCCTCAAGGCACTGGATCATGCCCACCGCAACGGCGTGGTGCACCGGGACATCAAGCCCCAGAACATCATGCTGCTGGACAACGGCCAGCTGCGGATGATGGACTTCGGCATTGCCCGCATCTCCCGCGCCGAGAACCAGCTTTCCGGCGGCAAGGCGATGGGCAGCGTCCATTATATCAGCCCGGAACAGGCCAAGGGCGACGAGACCGATTTCACCAGCGACATCTATTCGGTGGGCGTCATGATGTACGAGATGCTTTCGGGGCATCTGCCGTTTGACGCCGACGATGTGGTGGAGGTGGCCATCAAGCAGATCACCGACAAGCCCAAGAGCCTGCAGGAGCTGGCCCCCACCGTGCCCCACGGCCTGGTGGAGATCACCGAACGCGCCATGGCAAAGCGGCCCGAAAACCGCTACGCCAGCGCCGCCGAGATGCTGGGGGCACTGAACGCCTACGTGGAAGACCCGTCCATCGTGTTCAATTACACCTATCTCCCCGATGAAATTCCTGAAAAGGTGGTGGAGCACCCCGTGAAAACCAAAAAAGAAGCCCCGGAACCGAAAAAGACCCGCAAAAGCAAAAAGAAAAAGCCCATCTTCCTGCCGGTGCTGTTCGGCATCACCGTTGCGTTCGCGCTGGCCTGCATGGCGCTGTGCTGGACCATCCTCAACGATTCCAGCACCCTGATGAGCGAAAAGGCCGACATCGTGCTGGCCGATTACAGCGGCATGACCCAGGATGAGGCGAACGCCCAGCCGCAGGTCTCCTCCGGCCAGATCACCGTCAATTGGGAGCAGTCGTACAGCAACGACTATGCCGCCGGATACGTTTACCGACAGTCGCCGGTGGCGGGCCGCACTGTCCGCGAGGGGCAGAGCGTGACCCTGACCATCAGCCTCGGCATCCAGTACGTCACCGTGCCGGATGTGACCAACTATCTGCAGGCCGATGGAGAACAGCAGCTCAAGAGCCTCGGCGTCTCGGTGCTGATCACCCAGGCCGTGGACGACACCGTGGCGGCAGGCTCCATCATCCGCACCGACCCTGCCGCCGGCAGCCAGGTGGCGGTGGGCTCCACCGTTGTGGTCTATGTGAGCCGCCCGCAGGTCAGCACCACGGCCAAGGTGCCGTCTCTGGTGGGCCTGTCCAATGTGAACGATGCCCGCACCCTGCTGGTGCAGAACAAGCTGGGCCTGGGCAGCACCACCGAGCAGTACAGCGACAAGCCTGCCGGTACCATCATCGGGCAGAACCCTGCCGCCGGTTCCACCGTCAAGGTGAACAGCCGCGTCAGCGTGACCGTCAGCGCAGGGCCCGAACCTGTGCCGGAGACCCCGGCCGAGGAGCCCGGCAGCACCTCGGAGAGCGGCAGCTCCAGCGCCAGCAGCTCCGGCGGCGACTGGTGGAGCGGCCTTGTGGGCGGCGGCAGCTCTTCCTCCTCCAGCGACTCTTCCGGTTCCAGCTCCGGCACCAGCCTGAGCGACTGGTGGAGCGCGCTGCTGTCGTAACGGAGGAGCCATGAACGGTTATATTGTAAAAGGCATCGGCGGCTTCTACTACGTCCGGACCGAAGCGGGCATCATCGAGTGCAAGCCGCGCGGCATCTTCCGCAAACAGAAGATCACCCCCGTGGCGGGCGACGAGGTGACGGTGGAGACCGAGAACGGCGCTTCCGTCATCGCGGAGATCGCGCCTCGCAAAAACGTCTTCGTCCGCCCGCCGGTGGCCAATCTGGATGTGCTGTTCCTCGTGGCCAGCACTACCCAGCCCACCCCCAGCACCCTCGTGCTGGATAAGCTGTCGGCCATCGCGGTGGACAAGGGCGTCCAGCCGGTCATCGTCTGCACCAAGGCAGACCTCGGCGAGGCGGAGTTCCTCCGCAAGGCATACGAGCGTTCGACCCTGCCCTTCATCGCCATCCACTACGACACCGGCGAGGGTCTGGACGAAGTGAAGCAGTGGATCGCCGGGCGGCTCTGCGCCTTCTGCGGCAACTCCGGCGTGGGCAAGTCCACGCTGCTGAACGCCCTGCTGCCGGAGGCTGAGCGGGAGACCAGCGCCATCAGCCAGAAACTGGGCCGCGGCCGCCATACTACCCGCGAGGTGACCATCTTTGAGGCGTTCGGCGGCCGCATCGCCGACACGCCCGGCTTCGCCAGCCTGGAAGCCAACCGCGCCGGGTTCATCCCGAAGGAGAACCTGGAACATGCGTT
The DNA here is from genome assembly GCF_019967995.1 of Faecalibacterium prausnitzii. Taxonomy (NCBI): domain Bacteria; kingdom Bacillati; phylum Bacillota; class Clostridia; order Eubacteriales; family Oscillospiraceae; genus Faecalibacterium; species Faecalibacterium prausnitzii. The sequence goes on along the minus strand of NZ_CP065377.1, from coordinate 1,687,441 downwards.
CCCGGAGTTCGGGCCGTATCTTGGTGCATGCCAGTTCACGGGCTGCTCCCACCGCACGGAAAAGGGCTGCGCCGTCCGCGCGGCACTGGCCGAGGGCCGGCTCTCCCAGACCCGGTACGACAGCTATTGCGCCATGTACGACGAAGTCAAGGACGTCAAGGACTGGCAGCGGCCGAAGTTCTGACCGCTGCATTGCAAACCAGAGAAAGCTCCTCCGGCCGGGGGAGCTTTCTTCGAGTAAAGAGAGGAAACTTATGTCACGCTGTGTGATCATATCTGCCTGCCCGGTCTCGCCGGAACTGAAGCGCCTGCTGCGGCCCGATGATCTCATCATCGCCTGCGACGCGGGCTACCGCAACTGTGCGCCGCTGGGCTGCAAACCGGACATCATCGTCGGCGACTTTGACACCGCGCCCTGCCCGGAGCAGCAGGATGACGTCATCGTCCTGCCCCATGTCAAGGACGACACCGACACCGAATATGCGGCGAAACTTGCCTCCGAAAAAGGCTGCTCCGAGGTGCTGCTGCTGGGCGCGCTGGGCGGCAGACGGCTGGAACACACCCTTGCGAACCTCTGCACTGGTCTGGGGCTGGAGCAGCGGGGCGTGCGCGCCACGCTGCAAGATGAGCGCAGCCGCATCACCTTCGTCCGCCCCGGCGAGGAGCGCACCTACCCGAAGGCGGAGTTCTTCTATGTATCCGTCTTCCCGCTGGAGGGCCGGGCCGAGGGCGTCTGTGAGCGCGGCTCCTACTATGAGCTGACGGATGCCGTCCTCACGGCAGGGTATCCGCTGGGCGTCAGCAACGAGTACGCCGAAGGCTCGGATTGCATCACCATCTCCACCCGCAAGGGGGCGCTGGTCGTGGTTGAGACCCTGCCGGATACGCCCATCCTGCGCTGATCCATGCACGTTTTGCGCCGCTGCCGCTTATACTGTGGTATCACACAACGAAAGGCGGGAGTTGGATGCAGGTCGTCGTCATCAAAAGCCCGAAGTGTCTGCGCGGGATCCTGCGCCGGTTGTTCGGCATCAAAACCTGAAGAAACAACAAGACCCTCTGTGCCGTTCGCACAGGGGGCCTTGCGTTTTTATTCCTTTGTGGCATACGTCAGGTCGAGCACCGGGCCAAAGGGGTCAAAGATGAGGTTTTTGACGCCCGAAGCGATCAGCAGACGCTTCTGCTGGGAGAAGAGGGGGACCACGACGCAGTCGCTGAGCAGCTGGCGTTCGCATTCGCCCAGCAGGCGGCAGCGGGTGGAACCGTTGGCATGGGTGCTGGCTTCCAGCTGGGTGGCGTACAAGGCGTTGGAATAGCCGGTCAGCCCGCCGCCTGCGGGGGTGAACTGGGCCAGCGTGTTGTATACGCTGCCGCTCTCAGCGCTGACGGGGGCCAGCGCGATGGTATAATCTCCCTCGGCCAGGCGCTTGCGGAAGGTCTCCTCGTCCACCTCCTCGATGGAGAAGAAGAGGGAAAGCTCCTTCTGCCAGGCCCCGTTGATGGTCTCGGCGGCCTCGTTCAGGCCGCACCCGGCGGGGAGCATCAGGGTGATTTTATTGAAGTCGGAGTTTGCCATGCCCTGCCGCGCGGCAAGGTAGAGCGCCTTGACATCCACGGCGGCGGGGGAGACGTCTCCCACGGTGTCGCGGTAGTTCATGCCGTCTACATTCAGCCCGGCGGGGATGAGGCTGTCCGCTGTGGCAAACAGCTCGGTGGAGGGCACCTCGGCGGCGTCCCGCGCCACCCCGGCCAGCGCCTGCCGCAGCTCGGTGGAGGAAAAGATCGTATTGCAGTTGAACAGCAGGCTCCAGGTGGTGTCGGAGTAGGAGATGGAGGACAGCGAGGTGGTGCTGCCGGTGTCGTCCACCGCAGCCGAGCACTTTTCGCTGTTGATGAGCTCAATGGCCGACTGGTCGGCGTTGTTGGTGTTCTGGACCAGGCGCAGGCTGTCGATGCAGGTGCCGGAAGGCTCCCGCCGCAGGAACAAGCCGCCGGACGTCCAGTTGTAGAGGTAGAACGGCCCGCTGGAAAGGGTGGTCTTGGCGGTGAGGCCGTAGGTGCCGCGGGTGGAGTTGAAAAACGCCTCGTCGCAGGGCATCGCGCCGGGCAGCGTCAGCTTGGAGAGAAAATTCTCGTCCGGGCTGCTCAGGCGGAACACCAGCGTCAGCGGCCCGCTGGCCGAAACACCGAGGGCGCTTTCCGGCAATTGCCCGGCCAATACTTCGGCGCTGTTCTCAAGGGCCGAAAACTCCACGGCGTAGGGGGAGTTCGTGGCAGCGCGGAACATCCGCCGGAAGGCGAAGACGAAATCCTCCGCCGTGATGGCGCAGTCTGCAGCCGTGCCCTTGGCAGCCGTGTAGGTCAGGCCGTCCTTCAGATAAAAGGTATAGGTCTTCCGGTCGGCGGAGACCTCCCACCGTTCGCACAGGGCAGGTTCCAGCTGGCCGTCCGGGTCTTTGCGGACAAGGCCGCTGTAAAGGTTCTCGCAGGCGATGACGTCCGACGCAGCCGAAGCCACCTGCGGGTCAAGGTTCGCGGGGATGGTGTCCACGAACCAGGTAAAGCTGTTGGAGCCTGAACCGCAGCCGGTCAGGGTCAGGAATAGAAGGGCCGTCAGAACCGCGGCGGCCAGGCGGAAACGGTGTTTCAAAAAAAGCGCTCCTTGCAGATGATGATGGATACGTCCAGTATAACGGAAAGCGTCGAAAAAGACAATTATCTTTTTGTGAATTTCGATGACCTTTCGGTGCATTTTTGCGGTCTGTGCGGGTTGGGCGTTGCGTATTGTGCGGAAAAGGTGTAGAATGAAGAGCAGCAAGAGCTTGTTACAGAAACACTTTATAGAGGAGGTTCTGTTTTTATGCAGAAAGAACAGCAGCAGCTCGCAGAGCTGGTCAAGGGCAAAAAGGTCGCATTCATCGGTGCGGGCGTCAGCCACAAGACCCTGATCGAGGAGTTCGTGGGCCTGGGTGCGCATGTCACCCTCTGCGATAAAAAGAACAGCGTGGACGACTTTGGCAGCTACGCCGAGACCATCCGCCGTCTGGGCATCGACCTGAGCCTGGGCGAGCACTATATGGACGGCTTCCAGGGCCAGGACATCATCCTGCGCACCCCCGGCTTTGAATATTACCAGAAGCCGCTGCAGGACGCCATCGCCGCAGGTACGCTGGTCACGAGCGAGGTCGAGCTTTTCTTTGACTACTGCCCCTGTGAGATCGTGGGCGTGACCGGCTCTGACGGCAAGACCACCACCACCACCCTCATCTCCAAGTTCTACGAGGCTGCGGGCCGCAAGGTGCATCTGGGCGGCAACATCGGCGCAGCCCTGCTGCCCATGCTGCCGGACGTTGCCCCGGAGGATGTGGCGGTCGTGGAGCTGTCCAGCTTCCAGCTCATCAGTATGCGCAAGAGCCCGAAGATCGCGGTCGTCACCAACGTGACCCCGAACCATCTGGACCACCACAAGGATATGCAGGAGTACATCGACGCCAAGCGGAACATCCTGCTCCATCAGGTGCCGCCCTGCCGCGAAGTGCTGGGCTATGAGAACGACATCACCCGCAGCATGGTGCCCGACTGCAAGGGCAAACAGGTCTGGTTCACCCGCCTGCACGACACCGACAACGGCGCGTTCCTGCGCGGGGATGGGATGCTCTGCATGGCCGAGGACGGCGTCGTGACCCCGTTCCTGGCCCAGAAGGACATCAAATTGCGCGGCCTGCACAACATCGAGAATCTGCTGGCCGCTGCCGCCGCCGTCTGGGGCGAAGTGCCCGTTGAGGCCATCCAGAAGGTGGGCAGCACCTTCACCGGCGTGGAGCACCGCATCGAGCCGGTCCGTGTGCTGGACGGCGTGACCTACTACAACGACTCCATCGGCACCAGCCCCACCCGCACCATCGCGGGCCTGCGCAGCTTTGACCAGAAGGTCATCCTCATTGCAGGCGGCTACGACAAGCACATCCCCTATGAGCCGCTGGCCCCGGAGGTCATTGCGCACGTCAAGAACCTTGTGCTGATGGGTGCCACCGGCCCCCGCATCGAGAAGGCCGTCTGCGAGCATCCGGACTTTGCAGCGTCCGGCCTGACCATCCAGCATGCCGACACCATGCAGCATGCCGTCGAGCTGGCCCGCGCCGCCGCACAGCCCGGCGATATCATCATTCTGTCTCCGGCCAGCGCATCCTTCGACCTGTACCCCAACTTCGAGGTGCGCGGCCGCGAGTTCAAGAAGATCGTCAACGAACTGAAATGATCCGACAGGCCACGACACCCCGCGCAAAACTGCGCTTTTACAACGCCTGCCGGGGCAAACTCTGCCTGGGTGCCACGATGCCGCTGGCGCTGGAGCTGCTGGGCAAGAGCCAGCCGGGCCGCTTTTTTGCCGGACCTACGCTGGCGCTGGACATCGGCGGCAGCACGGCCTGGATGGCAGGCCACGCCAACCCCGAAGAGCTGGCCGGGTTCCTGACCTTCTGCGGGTGCGGCGCCGTTGTGCTGGACGAAGCCGAGGCGGCCCCGCCCGCCGGGTGGACCCGTGCAAGACCCCACACCATCTTCGGCCTGACGCCGGGACGGCAGCTTCCGGAGCCAGAGGCCGACAACGCGCTCTGGGCCTCGCTGACCTTTGACCGGGACCCTCCGGCCCGCCCGGTGGCAGAGGCGCTTTTCCCGGCCCGGCCTGCCCGGCAGGATGACTTTTACTCCGAGCTGTGCACCAAGCGCAGCCGGGGCAGGGCCCGCGTCTGGGCGCTGTGGCAGGGGGAGACGCTTGCCTGCACCGTCGGGGCCTATGCCCTTGCCAACGGCCAGGCCTACATGGCCTGCGGGGAAACGGCCGAACCTCTGCGGGGCCGGGGCATCGGCGGGCGGCTCATCGTCCGGCTGGCGAACGAACTCTCGGCAGAAGGCTTCCAGCCTGTTTTCCTCTGCGCCCCCGAACGGGTGCACTTCTATACCCGCCTCGGCTTCGAAAAACTGGGCGAGTATGCGCGCTATGAAGCGCCCGCAAAGTAAAATCGTCGGGGATATCTCCACGTAAAAAATAATAAGAAACCCAAAGGATCGAATATGTCAATGTTAAGCCATTTTTTTGATTTCAAACCCGAAGCCCTGGCTCTGGATGAACAGGCCATGGAACTCTGCCAGCCCTATTTCCGGCACATGGAGGAGATCCGCGATTTCAACCAGCTCAAGATGCTGAAAGCCTTTGCGGACACCCAGATGTCCTCCACCGATATGCTGGGCACCACCGGTTACGGCCTGTGGGATACCGGCCGCGCCAAGCTGGAGCAGATCTTTGCGGAAGTGATGGGGGCCGAGGATGCCCTCGTCCGCAGCCAGTTCCAGAGCGGCACCCATACGCTGGCTGTGGCCCTGTTCGGCCTGCTGCGGGCAGGGGACACCCTGCTGGCTGCCACCGGCCGCCCCTACGATACGCTGGAAGGCGTCATCGGTCTGGACGGCAAGGGCAAGGGCACCGGCACTCTGATGGACTACGGCGTGAAGTACGACGAAGCCCCGCTGAAAGCGGATTTCACCCCGGATTATGACCTCATCGCCCAAAAGGCACCGGGGGCCAAGGTCTGCCACATCCAGCGCAGCCGGGGCTATCTGCAGCGGAATGCGTTCGATCTGGCCACCATCCGGAAGATCGCCGACACCGCCCGCGCCGCCAACCCGGAGATCATCGTCTTTGTGGACAACTGCTACGGCGAGTTCACCCAGACGGAAGAACCCTGCCAGGCCGGTGCCGACCTCGTGGTGGGCAGCCTCATCAAGAACCCCGGCGGCGGCATCGCCCCAACCGGCGGCTACATCGCAGGCCGCAAAGATCTTGTGGAACTCTGCGCCTACCGCCTGAACGCACCCGGTCTCGGCAAGGAGCTGGGCTGCACACTGGATACCCCCCGCGATCTGTATCTGGGCTTCTACTATGCGCCCGGCGTCGTGTGTGAGGCCATAAAGACGGCCATTTATGCGCAGTGCCTGCTGGAACTGGCGGGCAAGACGCCCATCCCGCGCTACTGCGAGGACCACAACGACATCGTGACCTGCTTCGACGCCGGTACGGCGGATGCCCTCATCGGCTTCTGCCGCGGTGTGCAGGCGGCCAGCCCGGTGGACAGCTATGCGGCCCCGGAACCTTCGCCGGAACCGGGCTATACCGATGAGGTCATCATGGCCAGCGGCAGCTTTACGCAGGGCAGCACCATCGAGCTTTCCTGCGACGGCCCGCTGCGGGAGCCCTACACCTGCTATCTGCAGGGCGGCCTGAACTTTGCAGCCAGCCGCGCCGGGGTGCTGCTGGCCGTGCAGAACGCTTACTTTGGAGAACGTTGACGTAACGATTCCGGCCTGCTTCGTTCCATGGGCGCAGCGGGCCGGGCGGTAAAAGAAGAAAGTGTGAAACCAATGAACAAGGTAACTCCCATTGACTCTGAAATGCTGGCACGTTTTGAGCAGGGCTATGCGGCCCGCCCGGAGCTGCAGGTGATGTCCAATGCCATCTCCCGCACGGCTCTGCCGGATGCCGCCTTTGTGCCCGCTGCCGCAGCCAAATTGCAGATGGATTTCTCCGTTCTGGTCCAGACCAGCAACATCACCAACCAGAAGCAGAGCGGCCGCTGCTGGATGTTCTCCACCCTGAACGTCCTGCGCGAGCGGGTCATCCGGCAGTGCAAACTGGAGGATTTCTCCATCTCGCCCACCTATCTGGCCTTCTACGACAAGCTGGAAAAGGCAAACCTCTTCTTTGAGAACATCCTTCACTTTGCCGCGCAGGAACTGGACGACCGCGAGACCTTCACCCTGCTGGGAAACCCGCTGCCCGATGGCGGCCAGTGGGATATGGCGGTCAGCCTCATCAAAAAGTACGGTGTCGTGCCCTCCTGGGTGATGCCGGAGACAGTGCACTCCACCGGCACGGCCAAGTACCTGCCCATCCTGAACCGCAAGCTGCGCGAGGATGCGCTGGAGCTTCGCGCCCTTGTCCGCGAAGGCAAGGACCCCTCGGCCCGCCGCGAGGAGATGCTGGCAGAGGTCTACAATGCCCTGCGCATCCTCTACGGCCAGCCGCCCAAGACCTTCGATTTCGAGTACACCGATACCGACAAGGTCTACCACTGCGACCGCGGCCTGACCCCGAAGCAGTTCCTCGACAAGTACGTCGGCAGCGACTTCGACGACTATGCCGTCATCATCGCGTCGCCCATCCACGCAGTCAACCGCACCTACTGCCAGCCGTTTATGGGGGATGTGGTCGAGGACGGCATGTTCTGGCTCAACCTCTCGCAGGAGGAGCTGGAAGACCTGACCATCCGCCAGCTGCAGGCCGGAGAGGGCGTCATGTTCAGCTGCGACTGCCACCCGGACGGCGACCGCGCCAACGGCTACTGGGACCCCGACTGCTTCCAGTACGGCGAGGTGCTGGGCGGGCTGACCTTTGGCATGACCAAGTCGGAGCGTCTGCTCACCCGCGACAGCACTATGAACCACTGCATGATGTTCTGCGGCGTCAATCTGGACGAGAACGGCACCGCCAACCGCTGGAAGATCGAGAACAGCTGGGGCGAGGAGGCCGGCCAGAAGGGCTACTACATCGGCAGCGAGAAGTGGTTCCAGGCCAACGTCTATCAGGTCACCGTCCGCAAGAGCCTGCTGAGCGATGCTCAGCGCGCCCTGCTGGCGCAGGAACCTCTGCCCATGAAGCTGTGGGACCCGCTGGCATAAACTGATCTTTAACCGCAAAAAATGCTCTGCCTTTTCCGGCAGAGCATTTTTTGTTCAATCTGCGAGCAGGGGCAGCTTTAACGTGAAGCAGCTGCCTTTGCCCACTTCGCTTTCCAGCAGGATCTCGCCATGATGTAAGCGGGCCAGCTCCTGCGCAATGGTCAGGCCGAGGCCGGTGGAGTCGTGCTTGGTGTTGGCCGTGGTGTGGAAGTAGCGGTCAAATACGGCGGCCTGGTCTTCCGGGGCAATGCCGCAGCCGGTGTCCTGCACACAGACGAGAGCAGAGCCCTCCGCCTCCCAGCTGTGGACGGTGATGGTGCCGCCCGAAGGAGTGTAGTGGATGGCATTGGTCACCAGATTCTGCAAGATCTGCTGCAGCCGCACCGCATCGCCCCAGACGGGCAGTTCGGCGTCGAATTGTGCGCAAAGGGCAACGCCCTTGTTCTCTGCTTCGCTCCGGCAGTTCTCGCAGACCGCCTGCGCGGCCTCGCTCAGGGAAACGCAGTCTTCGTTCAGCAGGACCTGTTTCTGTTCCAGCTTGGCCGCAAGGAAGAGATCTTCGGTCAGCCGCCGCAGAAAGCGCATCCGCTGCTGCAAAGCGGGCAGGAGGGCAGGCAGGGCCTCCGGGGCCGCTTCCAGCGTGTCCAGCCCGCTGGACACCGCGAACAGCGGACTGCGCAGGTCGTGGAAGATGTTCAGCATCATGCTCTTGCGGGCCTCGGTCTCCTCGGTCAGGGCGCGGGTGCGGTCGGCCACGCGCTGGTCCAGCTCCCGCGCCAGCTGCTCGGTGCGGTCGAATTGCAGCGCGAACCGGCGGCAGACGAAGGTCATGCAGCCCAAGGTGAAGGGGATATCGTAGATGCGGGCACACCGCATCACATAGAAGCGGATGCTCTCCGAGAAAAAGGGGAGCTCCAGCCCCGGCAGAATGACCAGCACCCGCAGGCCGACCGTTGCCGCACAGGGGAAGAGAAGGAGCAGCACCGCGCGGTCTCCCCGGCAGTAGGCCGCGATGAGCAGCCCGATGCAGTAGGCCATGCCGCCCAGCAGCCCGATGGCCCGCACCGGCGGGCAGGTGCTGAGGGAGAGCAGAACATACCCGGCCGTCAGTGCCAGCGAGAGGGACTTCTGCTGTCTGGTCCTGGGGGCCATGCCGGTCAGCGCCGCACTGAGCCAGATGGGGGCCAGCACCGTGAGGGAAAAATACCCCCGCCGCAGAAACAGCACCATACCGCTGCCCCGCTCCGGCAAGCGGATGACCGTAGCCGCCCAGGCGATGAGGATGACGAGATAGAGCAGGAAATATCCAAGCTCCCGCTGCGGCTTGTAGTGGTGCAGTGCCAGCACGGTCGCCGCCAGTGTGCAGAAGACCGTGATGGCCATCCACTGCAAGGTCGTGCGGATGATGCGCGCATCGGAGCCTTCGTCCGGGAATGCCCCGGCCCATTCCTGAAACAGGACTTCGAAATCCTGTCCGCTGGCGGCGGTGCCTGGTTCCAGCGGCGGAAGCTGGGCGTTGTACCAGATACCGGCCAGCGCGATGCCCAGCGCCAGCACCACCGCGCTCAGTGCAGTGAGAAGATGTTTGGTTTTCATAGTTGACCTCCCCCGAACGAACGGAACTTCCGGAAAAACAGTTGAGAAAGCCCGTAAAATAAGGTATACTAGCTCTAGTATAGCAAAGTTTTGCGAAAAAGGGGAGAGCAAACAGGGATGATCCGTGTGCTTCTGGTGGAGGACGATCCTGTGATCCGGGACACGACCCGTTACTTTTTGAACAGCCAGCAGAATTATGAAGTGGTCTGTGCGGAGACCGGCGGCGAGGCGCTGAGCCATGCCCGCGAGAACTTCGATGTCATCCTGATGGATATCCTTCTGCCGGACACCAACGGCATGGACCTGTGCCAGCGGCTGCGGAGCTGGCATCACTGCCCCATCATCTTTACGTCCTGTCTGGACGATACCGACACGGTGGTCCGGGCGCTGGAGCTGGGCGGCGACGACTTTCTGGCCAAGCCTTACAACCACAAGGTGCTGTTGGCCCGCATCATGGCGAACATCCGCCGGGTGCAGATGGACGCCGCCGAGCCCAGCGTCAACGGCTACCACTGCGCGGCCTTTACGCTGGACTCCAACAGCCACTGCGTCGAGAAGGACGGTCGGAGCATCCATCTGGCCGACATGGAGTTCCGTATCCTCTCCCTTTTCGTCCGCTACCCCAACACGTTCTTCACGGCCAACGAGCTGTATCAGAAGATCTGGGGCAAGGAAAGCCTTGGCGACGTGCGCACGGTGCAGGTGCACATCCACAATCTGCGCAGCAAGATCGAGCCGGACCCGGCAAAGCCCATCTACCTGAAAAATGTCTGGGGGAAGGGGTATGTGTTCCGGCCGGATGGCCAGCCGGAGCTTTGACTCGCGCCCAAACCTGAAGGATCGTTAAGCGGAATGCGCCCATTGTTTAAGGAAACTTAAGCGGAGGGCGCATTTTTTTGCCTGAATTTGACCGTTATTTGACAAACGAAGTGCAAAATCGACGTTCCAAAGCAGAGAAACGGCGGAGATGCTTAACAAATCTTAAAAGACAGGGGCGAAACTTTGTGTTAAATTATTATCGAACGAAGTCTGCGCAGGCACACACTGCACAGACCGAAGAAGCATTGGAAGGCAAATGAAGAACACACGAAGAAAAGAAGAAAGGAACCCTGCAATGAACAAGATCTCGCGCAAAGGCTTTTTGAAGATCGCTGCCGCTGCTGCCATGTCCGGCGTCACGGCCGGTGCTCTGGCTGCCTGCAACTCTGCAAGCTCCTCCTCCACCGCCGCTTCTGCCGCATCCGGCACCTACATCCCCGGCACCTATGAGGGCACGGCAGAGGGCATCTCCTCGACCGTCAAGGTCACCATGACCTTCTCCGACAGCGCTGTCACCAACGTGGTCGTCGATACCTCCGGCGAGACCGCTTCCTATGGTGCCGCCGCAGCCGACCAGCTCAAGGAGCAGCTGCTTGCTGCCGGTTCTGCCGAGATCGACGGCGTGTCCGGTTCTACCGTGACCTCCGATGCCGTCATGAAGGCAGCCAAGAGCTGCTTTGCACAGGCCAAGGGCGAAGCCACCGTGTCCAGCGTTCAGCTGCCTACCGGCGACGAGACCGACTGGCTGGGCAAGGAGCCGGACATCGACGAGGCTGCCATCACCGAGACCGTGGACACCGACATCCTCATCGTCGGTGCCGGCAACGGCGGCATGTTTGCTGCTGCTTATGCAGCCGCCAACGGCCTGAACTTCCGCATCATCGAGCAGAATGCGGCCGTGCAGGATACCCGCCACTGGTACGGTGCCATTGATTCCGCTGCCGCCAAGGCTGCCGGTGCCCCTGCGACCGACAAGGCCAAGCTGCTGAGCGAGATCTCCCGCTATGCTTCCGGCAAGTGCGACCAGCGGGTCGTCAGGACCTGGATCAATGAGTCTGCTGCAATGCACGATTTTATGCGCAGCATTCTGGAAGACAAGTTCGGCTGGGAATGCGAGTTCACCTCCGGCGATGAGGCGGAATGGCCTGCCGAGAACGCCGAGCACAACACCGATTACCTCTACCCGGTGCAGGAGCACAACTACCGTGCCAGCGAGTCCGCTTCCGGCCTGCAGCGCAACGAGGCCCTGCAGCAGTACATCGAGGAGCTGGGCTACGGCATCGACTTCAAGACCAGCCTCGCCAAAATTGAAAAGGATTCCTCCGGCCGCATCACCGGCATCATCGCCCAGAGCACCGAGGACGACCATTTCATCCGCTACAACGCCAATCAGGGCGTTCTGCTGGCCTGCGGCGGCTTCCCCGGCAACCCCTACATGATGGAGCAGCTCGACCCGCTGGGCACCTCCGTCACCACCGCCTGCTCCTACTCTCCGTCCGATAAGGGCTACGGCATCCGTGCCGCCGTCTGGGCCGGTGCAAATCTGGACAAGGAAGCTGCCCCCATGCTGTTCGACCGCGGCATCGTGGCTCCCGGCGTGGATGGAGGCTACGTTGACAGTGAGAATGCGTTTGGCGGCAAGGCGTTCCCCGGCAAGATCAAGCAGTACAACCCCGGCACGCAGCCGTTCCTGAAGGTCAACCGCAACGGTGAGCGCTTCGCCAACGAAAGCTGCCCCTACAACGACATCGTCTATGCCGCTGCCCACCAGCCGGGCCGTGTGTATGCCCAGATCTGCGACGCCAACATTCTGGAAGACGTCAAGCGCTTCCACACCATCGGCTGCTCCGCACAGACCCGCAACGCAGGCGAGGACTATATCAAGAAGCAGATGGAGAATGCAGAAACGGAAGGCTGCTTCTTCAAGGCCGACACCATCGAGGAGCTGGCCGACAAGCTGGGCTTCACCGGCGACGCCAAGGAGACCTTCCTCGCTACCGTCGAGCGCTACAATGCGCTGTACGATGCCCAGGAGGATACCGATTTCGGCAAGCCCGCATACCGCCTGAGCGCGATCCGCAAGGCTCCGTTCTATGGCTGCTGGCTGGGTGCCTCTCTGCTGACCACCGAGCAGGGCATTGCCATCAACGAGAAGGGGCAGGCTCTGGACAACGACAATAAGCCCATGCCCGGCCTGTACATCACCGGCGATATGTCCGGCAGCTTCTTTGCCAACAACTACCCCTGCCTGATGGCAGGCGTGGCCATGGGCCGCACCCTGACCTTCGCCATGAAGGCCGTCAAGCAGATGGCCGGTCTGGAGTAAGGCGGATTTCCCCGGAAATCAAATTCAAAAAAGCAGCGCCGCAGAAGGTTCGAAGCCCTCTGCGGCGCTGTTTTTTCCCTCTATACACAAATCAAAAAGCCGGTCTGCCTCAGCACACGGCGCGGGAAACCGGAACGACCGGCTCCACAAGAGCGGGGTGCATCCCCTCGCGGTAGTCCAGGTCGCCCTGATCCAGACCGCGCAGCAATACTTCGGCGGTTGCAATGTTGGTGGCGATGGGTACACTGTGCATGTCACACAGGCGGAGCAGGTTCTGCTCGATGAAGTTACCGCTGTCCGTCTTGAGCGGGTCGCGGAAGAACAGCACCAGATCGACTTCGTCGCAGGCGACGCGCGCCGTGATCTGCTGGATGCCGCCCAGCCGCCCGGAGAGGTAGCAATGGACTGGCAGGCCGGTGGCCTGGTTCAGCATACGACCGGTGGTGCCGGTGGCGATGACCGTGTTGCGGGAAAGAATGCCGCTGTACGCGGTGCAGAACTGAAGCGCGAGTTCTTTGCGGGAATCATGTGCGAGGATCGCGATGGTCATAATTCACACTCTCCTTTGTCTCAATGTCTGGTTGCGGACGAACACTTTTTTGGATTGGATTCACCGAGCGTACAATTTCAAATTTGAAACATTCAACCCACAGCATTTGTTCCAAACTTTCCATTCTAGTTGTACCGCGCCAAAATGGGCTTTGTCAAGAGAAAAATCGTCTTTTCTACGATTTTCTACCCGAAAGTACGACTTTTGTTTTGTGGAGAACGGCAAAAACTTGGATGCAACCATCGACAAAGACGAAAGACACATTCGAACCATCGAACGAAACTGTTTTTGATAAAAAAACAGTCCATGGGAGAAAACAAATGTACAAATGGCATCGCGAAGCGATGACTGAGAGGTTTATTTCCCTCACCGCACCTGCCCATCTCCATGGATGATGTACTTATAGCTGCACAGCTCCTGCAGCCCCATCGGGCCGCGGGCGTGGAGCTTCTGGGTGGAGATGCCCATCTCACAGCCCAGGCCGAACTCGCCGCCGTCGGTGAAGCGGGTGGAGCAGTTGACATAGACCGCTGCACTGTCCACGGCTGCTGTGAAGAGGGTGGCATGGGCCTCGTTCCGGGTCAGGATGGCCTCGCTGTGGCCGGTGGAGTGCTCGGCAATGTGGCCGATGGCTTCTTCCACGCTGTCCACGACCTTGACGGCTAGAATGTAGTCGAGAAATTCGGTGTCGAAATCCTTCGGCCCGGCGGGGGTGCCGTCAATGACAGCTGCCGCCCGCTCGTCCAGCCGCAGTTCGACCGGGTGCAGGCCCCGTGCCACGCGGGCCGGGCCAAGACGTCGGGCCAGCTTGGGCAGAAACTCCGCCGCAATGGCGGAATGCACAAGGCAGACTTCCTCGGCGTTGCAGACACTGGGGCGGCTGGCCTTGGCGTTTTCGATGATGTCCAGCGCCTGAGCCTGGTCGGCGGAGTCATCGACGAAGACGTGGCAGATGCCGGTGCCGGTCTGGATGCAGGGAACCTTGGCATTCTCCACACAGGCCCGGATGAGCCCGGCCCCGCCGCGCGGAATGAGCAGGTCCACAAAACCAACGGCCGTCATCAGTGCGTTGGCGGAGGCGTGGGTGGTGTCCTCGATGAGGGAGACGGCGGCTTCCGGCAGACCATTTTCCATCAGGCCGCGGCGCAGGGCCTCCACGATGGCGTGGGCCGAACGCCAGGCCTCCCGGCCGCAGCGCAGGACGCAGACGTTGCCGCTCTTGATGGCGAGGGCGGCGGCGTCGCTGGTCACATTGGGGCGGCTCTCGTAGATGATGGCGATGACGCCCATGGGCACGGCGGTTTTTTCGATGACCAGACCGTTGGGCCGCTCGATGCGCTTGAGCACAGCGCCCACCGGGTCGGGCAGGCTGGCCACTTCCAGAATGCCCCGCGCCATGGCACCGATGCGCTCCGGCGTCAGGGCCAGACGGTCGAGCATCACGTCGGAGATGTGCCCTCTGGCGGCGGCCATGTCCTCGGCGTTGGCGGCCAGAATGGCCTGCATCTGGTCGGGGTGGCACAGCCAGTCTGCCATGGCCCAGAGCGCCTGTTTGCGGGTCTGTTCGTCCGCCAGCGCCAGTGCAGACTTCGCGGCGCGTGCAGCTTCCAGAATTTCCTGTGTCGTCATGGTTCAGCCCTCCTTCCGGCCTGCAAAGCGGGTGCCCACCGGTCTGCCCTCGGCAATGTCGTACAGCAGCTCCGGGTGGGAGCCGTTGGCGATGACCATGTCTGCGCCAAGTTCTGTCACCAGCTGGGCGGCGCGGAGCTTGGTGGACATGCCGCCGGTCCCCAGCGACGAACCGACTCCGTCGGCCAGCGCCAGGATCTCCGGCGTGATGCGCTCCACCAGCGGGAGCAGCCTTGCCTCCGGGTGGGTGTGGGGGTTGGCGGTGTACAGGCCGTCGATGTCGCTCAGCAGCACCAGCAGGTCGGCGTGGATGCAGCGGCAGACGATGGCGGCCAGAGTGTCGTTGTCGCCGATGGAGGTGATCTCATCGGTGGCTACGGTGTCGTTTTCGTTGATGATGGGCAGTGCACCCAGCTCCAGCAGGCGGTTCAGGGTGTTTTCCACGTTCTGCCGCCGACCGGTATCCTCAACGTCCACACCGGTCAGCAGCACCTGGGCCACGTTGTGGTTGTAAGCTGTGAACAGCCGATCGTAGGTGTACATCAGCTCGCACTGGCCCACGGCGGCGCAGGCCTGCTTGGTGGCCATATCTTTGGGGCGCTGGGGGAGCGAGAGCTTGCCCACGCCCATGCCGATGGCACCGGAGGAGACGAGGATGACCTCGTGCCCGGCGTTCTTCAGGTCGCTGAGTACCTTGACCAGATCTTCGGTGTGGCGGATGTTCAGCCGCCCGGTGGAGTGCGCCAGCGTGGAAGTGCCGACTTTGACGACGATTCGCATATCCTTAACCCTTTCCCATCTCTTTTGTCCGATCGTAAGCGGCGAGGACGGCGTCCATCACGGCACCACGGAACCCCTGCTCTTCCAATACACGGACGCCCTGAATGGTGCTGCCGCCGGGGCTGCACACAGCATCCTTCAGCGCGCCGGGGTGCTTGCCGCTCTCCAGAACGAGCTTGGCACTGCCCAGCACCATCTGGGCGGCATATTCCTGCGCCTTGGCGCGGGGCAGGCCGCAGGCCACGCCGCCGTCGGCCAGTGCTTCGATGAACTGGTACACCCAGGCCGGGCCGCAGCCGGAAATGCAGCTGGCCGCGTCGATCAGGGTTTCCGGCACCGGGTCGAGCCGCCCGGCGGGGGCCATCAGCTTGCAGAATTCGGCCTCTTCTTCGGCGGTGACATGGCTGGAACAATACTGGATCATCCCTTCGCCCACGGAAGCCGGGGTGTTGGGCATGATGCGGATGACGGGGTAGTCCTCACCGGCCAGTTCCTGAATGCGGGAAATGGGCAGGCCCGCCGCCATGCTGCACAGGACGAACCGGCCCGGCCGCTCGGCCAGCGTGAACTTCAGCGGGGTCAGCAGAGCCTCCATCATCTGCGGCTTGACCGCGAGGAAGATGAGGTCGCACCGGCCTGCCACCTCGTCGTTGATCGTGGTATTGCAGCCCAGTTCGGCGGCCAGCTTCTCCGCCTTGGCAGCGGTGCGGTTGGCCAGATACACGTTCTGTGGGTCTGCTGCTTTGCACACCGCGCGGGCAATGGCCCCGCCCATGTTGCCGCAGCCTAAAAATCCAATGGTCTTGAGCATAACAAAAACCTTCCTTCTTAAATTCCACCCGGCCTGCCCCCGCAGTGGGGCAGGGGAGATGCTGTTTCATCTCCGCCTCCATTGTAAGCAGACGGGGGCTGAAAATCAAGAGGGGAAGGGCCTGCTGAAAAAAGAATGTTTCAGAAAATGGGGCGTAAGGGACGCACAAACGGTGCAGAATTTCGCAATACGGAGCCGCGGCAACAGAAAGTTTAACCTGAATTTGGAATTTTTGCTTGCAAATCGTCCTCGGAAAGAGGTATATTATAAAAGGAAGTGTTCTTACTTCTCCGGCTGGGAGGCCGGCCACCACAAACAGCAGTGCGCGCGGCGTTGCTGGGAAAGGATGGAGCTTGTGTCACAGACGACAAAGAGGGCTCTGGAAGCATCGCTGAAAAAGCTGCTGCTCCAGAAACCCCTGCATAAGATCACGATCAACGATATCACGGAGGATTGCGGGGTCAACCGCATGACGTTCTACTACCACTTCAAGGATATCTACGACCTGGTGGACTGGATCATGGTCGAAGACGCCGCAAAGGCGCTGGAAAACAAGCCCACGTTCGATACCTGGACGGAGGCGTTTCTGGACCTCCTGCACCAGGTGCAGGAGAACAAGGTGCTGGTGATGAACGTCTACCGCTCGATCAGCCGGGAGCAGGTGGAACAGTACTTATATAAGCTGCTGGACCCCATGCTGCGGGAATTCATGGAACGCGGGATGCAGGGAATCACCGTGCAGGATGACGATGTACAGTTCATCGTGGATTTCTACAAGTATGCGCTGGTGGGCATGGCGCTGGAATGGATCCGCAAGGATATGAAGGAGGACCCCGTCCGGATGACGGAACGGCTGAATATCCTGATCCGTGGCGATTTCCAGCGTGCGCTGAACCGGTTCCGCACCGACCGCAGCCCCTCGGAACTGGATGACTGATGAAAATTTAGACAGAAGAAGCATTGTGATGGGTTTTCCATCACGGTGCTTTTTCTGTTTATGGAACCTTTTTTGACAACATGGTACAGTACCATCAGCGCAAACTATAAGACGAAAGAAACCACAACAAACGGAGGGAATAACATGTATTATTCCAGTGGTAACTATGAAGCATTTGCGCGGCCGCGGAAACCAAAGGACGTAGACCGCAAGTCGGCCTACCTCGTCGGCACCGGGCTGGCTGCCCTCACAGCGGCCTGCTATCTGGTGCGGGATGGCCAGATGAAGGGCGAACATGTCCACCTCTTTGAAAAAGGGGCCATCCCCGGCGGCGCATGCGATGGTTATCAATACCCCGGCATCGGCTGCGTGATGCGGGGCGGGCGCGAGATGGATGATCATTTCGAGGTCATGTGGGACCTGTTCCGCTCCATTCCGTCGATCGAGACCGAGGGCGTCAGTGTGCTGGATGAGTACTACTGGCTGAACAAAAAAGACCCGAACGTCTCACTCTGCCGTGCGACCGAACAACAGGGCCGGGATGCCCACACCGACGGCCGGTTCGGCCTGTCGGACAAGGGCTGCATGGAGATCCTGAAGCTCTTCTTCACCCCGGACGAGCAGCTGTACGACAAGCGGATCACCGACGTGTTCGACGCAGAAGTCCTCGGTTCGAATTTCTGGCTCTATTGGCGGACGATGTTCGCCTTTGAGAACTGGCACAGCGCATTGGAGATGAAGCTCTACCTCAAGCGCTACGTCCACCATGTGGGTGGACTGCCGGATCTCCGGGCGCTCCGGTTCACGAAGTACAACCAGTATGAGTCGATGATCCTGCCCATGATCCGCTATCTGGAGAGTTACGGGGTCCGGTTCCACTACAACACGAAGGTGACGAATATCGAGTTCGACTGTGCGGACGGCAAAAAGCAGGCCCGCACCATCTGCCTTCTGGTGGACGACCACGAGGAGAGGGTGGACCTGACCGAAAACGATCTGGTCTTCATCACCAACGGCGGCTGCGTCGAGAACAGCTCCATCGGTGCGCAGGACCAGCCCGCTGCGCTGGATACGGTGCTCCACCCCGGCAATGGCTGGGATCTGTGGAAGAAGATCGCCGCGCAGGACCCCGCCTTCGGCCACCCGGAGAAATTCTGCTCTGACCCGGAGCAGACCAACTGGATGAGCGCCACCGTGACCACGCTGGACGAGCGGATCGTGCCCTACATCCAGAACATCTGCAAGCGGGATCCCTTCAGCGGCGGGGTCGTCACCGGCGGCATCGTGACCGTCCGGGACTCCAGCTGGCTGCTGAGCTGGACCTTCAACCGCCAGCCGCAGTTCCGGAATCAGCCCAAAGGCCAGCTCGTGGGCTGGCTCTACGGCCTGTTCAGCGACACGCCCGGCAACTACGTGAAGAAGCCCATGCGGGACTGCACCGGCAAGGAGATCTGCATGGAGTGGCTGTATCACCTCGGTGTGCCGGAACCGGAGATCGAAGATCTGGCCGAGCACAGCGCCAACACGGTGCCCGTCATGATGCCGTACATCACGGCCTTCTTCATGCCCCGCGCAGCAGGCGACCGGCCCGCTGTGGTGCCGGAGGGCGCGGTGAACTTCGCGTTTCTGGGGCAGTTCGCAGAGACCCCGCGTGACACCATCTTCACCACCGAATACTCCATGCGCACCGGCATGGAGGCGGTGTATACCCTGCTGGACATCGACCGGGGCGTACCGGAGGTCTGGGGCAGCACCTACGACGTCCGCGACCTGCTGAACGCAGCCGTGCAGCTGCGGGATGGACGCCCGCTGAGCGACCTCAAGATGCGATGGATCGAGAGGTTCGCGCTCGGCAAAGTCATCGACAGGGTGCAGGAGACCGACCTCGGCCGCCTGCTGCAAGAATATAAGATCATCTGAACGCCGGGTCCTGATCCCGGCGGGGGAGGATGCTCCCCACATCAGACAACGCATGGGAGGAAATTGGAATGAATACCACATTTGATTCTCTGACTCATAAGATGCAGCGCGCCGCACTGGGCAAGACGGCGGATGTCGTGCTGTCCCACGTCAACAAGGACCGCGAAAAGGCCGTGACCCAGCTGGTGGATGTCGCCAAGACCTTCTATGGCGATTCCTTCAGCGAGGAAACGTATGCTCATGCCCGCCAGACTCTCTCGAACCCGGACAGCAAGTGGTCCAGGCTCATCAACTGTATGCTGGACCAGCTGGACCCCAATGTGGCCCGCACCACAGCTCTGAACCTGGGCTATGAGGCCTTCTTCCGTGGCACCAAGACCATCCGCGAGAACCGCGTCAAGTACCAGTGCAACATCCCCTGGCTGATCCTGTTCGACCCCACCTCCGCCTGCAACATGCACTGCGTGGGCTGCTGGGCCGGCGAGTACGGCCACAAGAACAACCTGAGCTTTGACGATATGGACAAGATCGTCTCTCAGGGCAAGGAGCTGGGCGTGTACCTCTACATGCTCACCGGGGGCGAGCCGCTGGTCCGCAAGGCCGACATCCTGAAGCTGGCCGAAAAGCACAACGATGTGCAGTTTGCCATCTACACCAACTCCACCCTGATCGACGACGCCTTCTGCAAGGAGGTCGTCCGCCTGGGCAACATCGCCTTCATGCTGTCCATCGAGGGCACCCCGGAGACCAACGATGCCCGCCGCGGCAGCGGCCACTACGCTGCCGTCATGCACGCCATGAACCTGCTCAAGCAGTACGGCATCCTGTTCGGTACCTCCATCTGCTACACCAGCGCCAACATCGAGGCCGTCACCAGCGATGACTTCATGCGCTTCCTGTGCGACAAGGGTGCGCACTTCGGCTTCTATTTCCACTACATGCCCGTCGGCAACGAGGCAGCCCCCGAACTGATGCCCACCCCGGAGCAGCGCAAGTACATGATCGACCGCATCCGCTATCTGCGCAGCGAGGCTTGCGACATCCCGTTCTACCCGATGGACTTCCAGAATGACGGCGAGTTCGTCGGAGGCTGCATTGCGGGCGGCCGCAACTACTTCCACATCAACTCGGCCGGTGATGCGGAACCCTGCGTCTTCATCCACTATTCCAATGCCAACATCCACGACAGCAGCATTCTGGAGATTCTTCAGAGCCCGCTGTTCATGGCATACCACAACGGCCAGCCCTTCAACAAGAACCATCTGCGTCCCTGCCCCATGCTGGAGAACCCCGAACTGCTGCGGAAGATGGTCCACGAGACCGGTGCCCACAGCACCGACCTCCAGAGCCCGGAGACGGTGGACCACCTGTGCGATAAGTGCAAGGCCTACGCTGACAACTGGCAGCCCATGGCCGACGAGATCTGGTCTCACACCAAGATCCGCGAGAGCCGCTATGAGAATTATAAGGACTGGAAGCCCGGCCAGCAGTAAGCACACAGAAGCGCTGGGTCTGCATCGAGTGCAGCCGTCCTGAACCAAAACCTCCCGCTTTCCGGAGCGCTGCAACAGCGCCGGGAAGCGGGAGGTTTTTTGCGCGATAAAATGGCCCCATCTCCCGCAGGAGACAGGGCCGGGACATTCGATATAGATGACGGAACTTATTCGTCGTCGGGGTCGCCGAAGTTGTCGTGGTAGGTCGTGACCAGTTCCATCTCCTCATTGCGGCGCAGGCCGTGGAAGACGAATTTCTTGAGCACATCGTAGATGACCGCGAAGAGCGGCACACCGATGATCATGCCCACAAAACCCCACAGGCCGCCGAACAGCAGGATGGCGAACAGCACCCAGAAGCTGGAAAGGCCGGTGGTGTTGCCCAGGATCTTCGGCCCGATGATGTTGCCGTCCACCTGCTGCAAAACCAGAACGAACAGGACGAACCAGAGCGCCTTGATGGGGTTCTGGATGAGGATGAGCAAGGTGGCCGGGATGGCACCGATGAAAGGCCCGAAGAAGGGGATGACGTTGGTCACACCGATGATGACCGAGACCAGCAGCGCACTGGGAAACTTGAAGATGAGGCAGGCGATGTAGCACAGCACCCCGATGATGGCGGAATCCAAAATCTTACCGTTGATGAAGCCGCCGAACATCCGGTCAGCGTAACGGATCTCCTCCATGATGAGGTTGGCCCAACGGGGCTTGACCAGACTATAAAGGATGAGCTTGCCCTGCTGCCCGAATTTCTTCCGGCTGGCCAGCAGATACACCGAAACGATGAGGCCGATGACGATGTTCTTCAGGAAGGTCACGAAGCTCATCACGCCCAGCGCTGCACCGCTCAGGAGGCTCTGCATGGAGGGGACCAGCTTCGTCCGGACGAGGTTGTCCAGCGTGTCCTGCAGGTTGTCATAGGACGTCTCGATGAAATCCAGCAGCTTCTGGTTGCTGGCGATGATCTCCTGATGGGAAGCCCAGTCCACGAAGTCGTTCAGGTTGTTCCGCGCCGTGTAGTACAGCGTCGTCACGCTGGTGATGAGCTGCGGCACGATCATCATGATCAGCGCATACACCACCAGGATGCCGAACAGCAGCGAGATGGTGACCGCCAGCATGTTGGCCGCAGTTCCCATCTTTTCGGGCAAAAGGCGGCGGAGAAAATTCTCCACGCAGTTGCACACCGGCTTGAGCAGATAGGCGATGACCGCGCCGTAGATGAACGGCATCAGGATTCCCGTCAGCTTCGAGATCGCATCCCCGAAGCCCTGAAAGCGGTAGATCAGGAAGAAGAACAGGATGCTCAATGATATGGCACCGAATCCCGCGAGCATCCCATACAGGTAAGGTTTGATGTGTGGCTTTTTGTCCATCATGTTTCCGTAGACTCCATTCCTGCCGCGGGCAGCAGGAACGCCCGCAGCATTGTTTAGCGCTTGTTGCTCCTGCGCCAGATGTGCAGTTTTTCAGCTTCGGCGATCAGTTCATCCCGGAAATCGGGGTGTGCAACACTGATCAAGGCTTCGGCCTTTTCCCAGCTGGTCAGGCCCTTCAGGTTCACACAGCCGTACTCGGTGCACAGATAGTGGATATTGGCACGGGTATCGGTGATGATGCTGCCGGTCTCCAGCGTGGGGCGGATGCGGCTCTCGACTTTGCCGGTCTTCTTATTCATAAAGGTAGAGGACAGGCAGATGAAGCTCTTGCCGCCGTTGGAAAGGTATGCGCCCAGAACGAAGTCCAGCTGACCGCCTGCACCGGAGATGTGCTTGACACCGGCACTCTCGGCGTTGACCTGACCGAACAGGTCGATATCGACAGCATTGTTGATGGAGATGAAGTTGTCGATGGCCGAAATGCTGCGGATGTCGTTGGTGTACTCCACGGGGGCTGCCATGCACTCCGGGTTGTTGTCGAGGTAATCGTACATCTTCTGGGTGCCGGCACCGAAGGCGTAGACCTGACGGCCCTTGTCCAGATTCTTGTGGCGGCCGGTGATCTTGCCGGCTTTGGCGATGTCCACAAAGGCATCGACGTACATTTCAGTATGGACGCCCAGATCCTTCAGGTCGCTCTGCGCGATCAGGTTGCCGATGGCGTTGGGCATTCCGCCGATGCCCAGCTGCAGGCAGGCACCGTTCGGGATCTGCGGGACGATGAGGTTCGCCACGGCGAGGTCCACCTCAGTGGCCGCACCGGGGGCAGCCATCTGACCCATCGGCGGGTTGGTGCCCTCCACGACACCGGCCACCTGGGAGATGTGCACCCAGTTCTCGGTGCCACCCAGGCAGCGGGGCATGTTGGTGTTGACCTCGACGATGATCTTTTTGGCCTTTTCGCAGACGGCACCCAGATGAGAAGCACAGGGGCCGAAATTGAAGTAGCCATGCTCGTCCATGGGCGTGACCTGGAACACTGCCACATCCACGGGGTCCTTGCTGTCGCGGTAGTAACGGGGCAGCTCCGAATAACGGATGGGGGAGTAGAAGGAGAAGCCCTGCGCAATGGCCTTGCGCTCAATGCCGCCCATGTGCCAGCTGTTCCAGGTCATGTGGGCAGCCGGGTCGTCGATCTGGAAGATCTCCGGCACCCACATCAGGATGCCGCCGCGGAAATTGACGTTCTCCAGCTCCGGCAGACGCTTTGCAATGGCAGCATCGACTGCCACCGGGGTGTTCACAGCCCAGCCGTAGTCCACCCAATCGCCGCTCTTGACCAAAGCAGCGGCCTGATCGGCAGTCATCTTTTTCTGCGCATACAGTTCCGTATAATCCATTATAAACCATCCTCTCCTATAATAACATAAAGGAATTGTAAATTCTTACAACCCGATAACTTAGTTATAACATTAACAAAGGAAGGAATCAATACTTTCGGAGCAAATCGGGGCAAAAAAGTGGCTGGATGGCAATATGACTAAAATTCTTAGCGATTCAACTGGATTCTTTGGTCTGATAGAAACAAAATTTTTTGAAAAAAGACTTGATAAAATTTTGACGATGTGGTTTACTTATAGCGTAGCAGGGCGGTGTGGAGCAGTGCGTCATGAATCGTTAAAAAAATAGCGATGAGACGCGGCGCCGCAAACAACGTCTTGCAACCCGAACTGGAAAGTGCTATCATGGCAGGACCGAGCGCGCTTTTCATACCAGCGCGCATCAAGGAGGACACGATGGCAACAGCAGTTTATCCCGGATCGTTCGATCCGGTCACCAAAGGGCACCTGGACATCATCAAGCGTGCCGCAAAGATCAACGATCACCTGATCGTCGCCGTGCTCATCAACAGCGCCAAGCACCCTCTGTTCACCGTAGAAGAGCGGGTGGCCCTGCTGCAGGAGTGCTGCAAGGACATCCCGAACGTCACGGTGGAGAGCTTTGACGGCCTGACCGTGGAGTTTGCCAAAAAGCGCCGCGCTTCGGTCATGGTGCGGGGTCTGCGGGCGGTCACGGATTTCGAAAACGAGATCCAGCTGGCGCAGACGAACCATGCACTGATGCCCGGCATTGAGACGATGTTCCTGGCGACCAGCATCAAATGGAGCTACCTTTCCTCGACGATCGTGAAAGAGGCTGCCCGCTACGGCAGCAATATCTCCAAGTTCGTCACGCCCAATGTGGAAGCCGCCGTCGAACAGAAGATGGCCGCGCTCCGGGCGAAAGGGGAGCAGCCCTGAATCCGTTTCTTATGTGCAAACGCCGCTGGCGTTTCTATAAAATTGGTTCCTAAAACCCACCAATATACACACAAATCAGGAGGCTATTAACATGAAGAAAGTTGTTATCGCATCTGCATGCCGTACCGCCATCGGTAAGTTCGGCGGCACTCTTGCCAACGTCCCCGCTGCTGAGCTGGGCTCCATCGTCATCAAGGAGGCACTGGAGCGCGCACACGTCGCACCGGAGCAGGTCGATCATGTTTACATGGGCTGCGTCATTCAGGCTGGTCTGGGCCAGAACGTCGCGCGTCAGGCTTCCCTGAAGGCAGGCCTGCCCATCGAGACCCCCGCTGTCACCGTCAACGTGGTCTGCGGCTCCGGTCTGAACTGCGTCAACATGGCTGCGCAGATGATCGAGGCTGGCGATGCCGACATCGTCGTTGCAGGCGGCATGGAGAACATGGACATGGCTCCCTTCGCTATGATGAAGGGCCGCTACGGCTACCGCATGGGCGCTCCCATGGGCAAGAGCGAGCTGGTCGATACCATGGTCAACGATGCTCTGTGGGATGCCACCGGCTTCAACAAGCACATGGGCATGACCGCTGAGAACGTCTGCACCAACGAGACCTATCAGAAGAAGTACGGCTACAACCCCATCACCCGCGAGCAGCTGGATGAGTTCTCTTACAACAGCCAGGTCAAGGCAGACAAGGCCATCAAGGACGGCGCCTTCAAGGACGAGATCGTTCCCGTTGTCATCAAGGGCAAGAAGGGCGACACCGTGTTCGATACCGATGAAGGCCCCCGTCTGACCCCGATCGAGAAGCTGGGCACCCTGAAGCCCGCCTTCACCAAGGACGGCATCGTGACCGCCGGCAACTCTTCCGCCATCAACGACGGCGCTGCTGCTCTGGTCGTGATGAGCGAGGAGAAGGCCAAGGAGCTGGGCGTCACCCCGCTGGCAACCTGGGTCGCTGGTGCTCTGGCTGGTGTTGAGCCCGAAGTCATGGGTCTGGGCCCCATCGCTGCAACCAAGAAGGTCATGACAAAGACCGGCCTGTCCGTTGCCGATATGGACCTGATCGAGGCAAACGAGGCCTTCGCAGCACAGTCTGTGGCCGTCAGCCAGGCTCTGAACTTTGATATGAACAAGGTCAACGTCAACGGCGGCGCAATCGCTCTGGGCCACCCGGTCGGCGCTTCCGGCGCTCGTATCCTGGTCACCCTGCTGTATGCAATGAAGCACCGTGGTGCCCACAAGGGTCTGGCTACCCTGTGCATCGGCGGCGGCATGGGCTGCGCTACCATCGTCGAAATGGACTAAACGCTGGAGGCACTCCAGATATCAGGATCGCCCGCGCAGGCGGACTTCTCCTGCGCGGGGCTGTTCTGAAACGAAGAATAAGACTTTGAATGGAGGTCTTCACAATGGCATTTGTTAAAACCGAAGTGCAGGGTGCTGTCGAGATCATCACCATCGACCGCCCCAAGGCACTGAACGCACTGAACCCTGAAGTTCTGGCAGACCTGAAGGCAGCGTTTGAGGCTGTCGATCAGGACGCCATCCGCTGCATCGTTCTGACCGGCGAAGGCGACAAGAGCTTCGTGGCCGGTGCAGACATCGGTTCCATGAGCACCATGACCAAGGCAGAGGGCGAGGCCTTCGGCAAGCTGGGCAATGATGTTTTCCTGATGATCGAGCATTTCCCCATCCCTGTGATTGCAGCCGTCAACGGCTTCGCACTGGGCGGCGGCAATGAGCTGGCCATGAGCTGCGACATCCGCATCTGTTCGGACAACGCCGTCTTCGGCCAGCCGGAAGTCGGTCTGGGCATCACGCCGGGCTTCGGCGGCACCCAGCGTCTGGCACGTCTCGTCGGCATGGGCATGGCAAAGCAGCTGGTCTATTCGGCCCTGAACATCAAGGCCGATGAGGCTTACCGCATCGGTCTGGTCAATGCCGTGTATCCCCAGGCTGAGCTGATGGAGAACGTCCTGAAGCTGGCCAACAAGATCGCAAAGAACGCCCCCATTGCAGTGCGCAACTGCAAGAAGGCCATCGACGACGGCATCAGCCTGCCCATTGAGAAGGCGGTCGAGGTCGAGGAAAAGCTGTTCGGCGACTGCTTCGAGACCCACGACCAGAAGGAAGGCATGGCTTGCTTCCTGTCCCGTGAGAAACCGAAGCCCAAGGCTGTTTTCACTAACAACTGAGAAGTACATTTGAATTTGTAATCTGAACCCTTCTGCATCCTGGTTCCTACCGGAGAGGGAACCGGGGAGCAGGGGGATATGAATAAAGGAGAGATATCCTATGAAGATCGGTGTTATTGGCGCTGGCACGATGGGCCAGGGCATTGCAAAGGCATTCGCTCAGGTCGAGGGCAACAGCGTTGCTCTGTGCGACATCAAGCAGGAGTGGGCCGAGAAGGGCCTGGCAAAGATCAAGGCTGGCTATGACAAGCTGGTCGCAAAGGGCAAGATCCCCCAGGAGAAGGCGGACGCGATCGTCGCCGCTATCACGCCGGGCCTGAAGGAAGACCTGTGTGCAGACTGCGACCTGGTCGTCGAGGCTGCATTCGAGGACATGAAGGTCAAGCAGACCACCTTTGGTGAGCTGGACAAGATCTGCAAGCCGGAGTGCATCTTTGCTTCCAACACTTCTTCTCTGTCCATCACCGAGATCGGCAAGGGCCTGAGCCGCCCGCTGGTCGGCATGCACTTCTTCAACCCCGCCGACCGCATGAAGCTGATCGAGGTCATCGCAGGCTGCAACACTCCTGCTGAGACCGTTGAGAAGATCAAGGAGATCTCGGTCGCCATCGGCAAGAACCCCGTTCAGGTCAACGAGGCAGCAGGCTTCGTCGTCAACCGCATCCTGATCCCCATGATCAACGAAGCAGCCTTCATCAAGATGGAGGGCGTTTCCGACATCGCTGGCATCGACACTGCTATGAAGCTGGGTGCAAACCACCCCATGGGACCCCTGGAGCTGGGCGACTTCATCGGCTTGGACATCTGCCTGGCCATCATGGACGTCCTGTACCACGAGACCGGCGACAGCAAGTATCGTGCCTGCCCGCTGATCCGTAAGATGGTTCGCGGCGGCAACCTGGGCTGCAAGACCGGCAAGGGCTTCTACGTTTACAACGCAGACCGCACCAAGACCCCGGTCGACCAGCTGTAATTTCTGAAAACATTTCTCCCGGCTGCGGGGAAAGCGGCCGGGAGGAATTTGTTTGCAAACCGGGTTCGCCACGACAAGCGCCCGGCCTATGAAAAACTAGACCCGTTAGGAGGATATAGCGATGGATTTTACTCTGTCCAAGCAGCAGCAGATGGTGCAGAAAATGTACCGCGAGTTTGCTGAAAACGAAGTCAAGCCTCTGGCTAAGAAAGTTGATGCAGAAGAGTACTTCCCCAAAGAGACCGTCGAAAAGATGGGCAAGCTGGGCATGATGGGTATTTACTTCCCCACCTCTGTCGGCGGTGCAGGCGGCGACGTGCTGTCCTACGTCATGGCAGTGGAAGAGCTGAGCAAGGTCTGCGGCACCACCGGTGTCATCGTCTCTGCTCACACCAGCCTGTGTGCTGCTCCCATTTATGAGAACGGTACCCCGGAGCAGAAGGCAAAGTATCTGCCCAAGCTGTGCAGCGGCGAGTGGTTGGGTGCATTCGGCCTGACCGAGCCGGGTGCTGGCACCGATGCACAGGGCCAGCAGACCATTGCAAAGGAAGAGGATGACTGCTGGGTGCTGAACGGCTCCAAGATCTTCATCACCAATGCAGGGTTCGCCGATGTCTTCATCGTCATCGCAGTCACCGACCATGTGCTGGACAAGAAGGGCCGCCCCACCAAGCTGTGCTCCGCCTTCATCGTCGAGCGCACCGATCCGGGCTTCTCGGTCGGCAAGGCTGAGGACAAGATGGGCATCCGCGGTTCCTCTACCTGCGAGCTGATCTTCGAGGACTGCCGCATCCCGAAGGACCGTATGCTGGGTGTGCGCGGCAAGGGCTTCCAGCTGGCAATGGCCACTCTGGACGGCGGCCGTATCGGCATCGCTTCCCAGGCTCTGGGCATCGCCGAGGGCGCTCTGGATGAGACCGTTGCTTACGTCAAGGAGCGCAAGCAGTTCGGCCGCCCCATCGCTGCATTCCAGAACACCCAGTTCGAGCTGGCTGAGATGAAGGCCCGCGTCGAGGCTGCCAAGTATCTGGTCTATGCCGCTGCTCTGAAGAAGCAGCAGGCTATGGACGGCGCAAAGGTCCGTTACAGCGTGGAAGCTGCTCAGGCCAAGCTGATCGCCGCCCGCACCGCAAGCGACGTGACCCGCCGCTGCCTGCAGCTGTTCGGTGGTTACGGCTACACCCGTGACTATCCCATTGAGCGCATGATGCGTGATGCCAAGATCACCGAGATCTACGAGGGCACCAGCGAAGTGCAGATGATGGTCATTTCCGGCGCGCTGCTGAAGTAAGGGAGGTAAGATTTACAATGAAAGCAATCGTTTGTGTAAAGCAGGTTCCTGATACCTCCGGTAAGGTGTCCGTCAAGCCGGATGGCACCCTGGACCGTGCCTCTATGGCAACCATTACCAACCCCGATGACCTGAACGCTCTGGAGGCTGCTCTGAAGCTCAAGGACGCCACCGGCTGCGAAGTCGTTGTCGTCACCATGGGCCCGCCGCCGGCCGAAGGGATGCTGCGTGAGCTGCTGGCCCGCGGTGCCGACAAGGCCGTTCTGGTCTCCGGCCGTGAGTTCGGCGGTTCCGATACCTTCGCGACCAGCCAGATCCTGGCCGCTGCCGTCAACAAGATCGGCGTTGGCCCGGAGGATGTCGTCTTCTGCGGCCGTCAGGCAATTGATGGCGATACCGCACAGGTCGGCCCCCAGATCGCTGAAAAGCTGCATCTGCCCCAGGTCACCTACGTTGCCGACATCCAGAAGGATGGCAACACCCTGACCGTGAAGCGTATGCTGGAAGACGGCTACATGATGGTCAAGGTCCAGACTCCCTGCCTGCTGACCTGCATCAAGGAGCTGAACGAGCCCCGTTACATGAGCGTCAACGGCATCTTCACCTGCTACGACAAGCCCATGGAAGTGTTTGATTACAACGCTCTGAAGGATGATCCGCTGATCGAGGTCGATACCATCGGCCTGAAGGGTTCTCCGACGAACGTCTTTAAGTCCTTCACTCCTCCGCAGAAGGGCGCAGGCACCATGCTGACGGGCGACGACACCGCCGCACAGCTGGCTGGTATCCTGGCCAAGAAGCACCTGATCTGATGAAAGGAGCATAGGATTACAATGGCTGATTTTAACGATTACAAGGGCGTTTGGGTCTTCTGTGAGCAGCGCCAGGGCAAACTGATGTCCACCGATTTCGAGCTGGTCAGCGAGGCTCGCAAGCTGGCTGACGAGCTGGGCTGCGAGGTCACCGGCCTGCTGCTGGGCGACAACGTGGAAGGCATCGCCAAAGAGCTGGGCGGCTATGGTGCCGATCAGGTCATGGTCTGCGACAGCCCGCTGCTGAAGGACTACACCACCGACGCATACGCCAAGGTCGTCTGCGATATGGTCAATGCGTACAAGCCTGAGGTCCTGCTGATCGGCGCGACCAACATTGGCCGCGACCTGGGCCCCCGCTGCGCAGCCCGCCTGCACACCGGCCTGACCGCTGATGCGACCCATCTGGACATCGACACTGCCAAGTACATCGATTTCCTGAAGGAGAGCTCCACCATCGACCTGTCCAAGCAGAAGTTCGATATGGAAGACCGCAACCTGAAGATGACCCGTCCCGCATTCGGCGGCCATCTGATGGCTACCATCATCTGCCCCCGTTTCCGTCCGCAGATGTCCACCGTTCGTCCCGGCGTCATGAAGAAGGCTCCCTTCGATCAGGCCAAGGCCGATGCCTGCCAGATCGTGAAGCCCGCCTTTGAGCTGGCTGCTTCCGACATCAAGACCGAGGTCCTGAGCGTCGAGAAGGCTGCTGAGAAGCTGGTCGACCTGATCGGTGCCGACGTCATCGTCTCGGTCGGCCGTGGCATCAGCAAGGATGTCAACAAGGGCATCGAGCTGGCTGAGCAGTTGGCAGCTGCTCTGGGCGGCGGCGTGGTCGGCGCATCCCGTGCCGTCACCGATGCAGGCTGGATGACCGCTGACCATCAGGTCGGTCAGACCGGCAAGACCGTCCACCCCAAGATCTACGTTGCTCTGGGTATTTCCGGTGCCATCCAGCACACCGCTGGTATGCAGGATTCTGAGTGCATCATCGCCGTCAACAAGAACGAGTCTGCACCCATCTTCGGTGTGGCAGATTACGGCATCGTCGGCGATCTGTTCAAGGTCGTGCCGGAGCTCATCAAGCAGGTCGAGGCAGCCAAGGCCGCTGAATAATTTGATCTTCTGAAATCCTGATTTGTGGAACACCGCCGCACAGTGGAAACGCTGTGCGGCGGTGTTTTTTGCGCATATCTGCCCGCCGCAGCGCATACAGTCTGGTATGTGCCATGCCAAACGGACAGGAAAGGAGCGCACAGGATGGAACTGAAGGTCTTTCGGGATGCGCTGCCCGCTGCGGGTGCGAACTGCACCGTCAAGGCGGAGCTCCCGCTGGAAACGGAGATCCTGATCTCCGATTATCTTCCGCCGGTGTTCAAGCTGGTCAAATGCTTTGCGAAACCGGTGGTGCTGCAAAAGCAGCTGCAGCCCGGCAAACTGACGCTGGAAGGCTATTTGCGCTGCATCGTGTATTATCAGGGCGAGGATGACGCGGGCCTCTGCCAGACGGAGCAGAAGCTGCCCTTCAACAAGGTGCTGGAACTGCCGGAGTTTGCCTTTACTGCATGGACGGCTCAGGTGGAGGGTCAGACCGAATACCTGAACTGCCGCTCGGTCACGCCCCGCCGCATCGAGGTGCGGGGAGCCTTTGGTCTGGTGGCGTCGGTCTACACCCAGCAGAAGACCGAGGTGCTCACGGCGCTGGCCGACGGCGGCATCGAGCAGCAGCTGACCACACTGGAAGGCGTCCGCCGCGCGGCCGTGCTCGACAAGCTCATCACAGTGGAAGGTGAGCTGGCCTTTCCGTCGCCGCCTGCCGCCATCCTGGACATTGCCGGGACAGCCTCCCTCCACGACCTCAAGGTCTTGAATGCCAAAGCTGTGGCAAAGGGGACGCTGCACGTTCTCTGCGCCTGGCGGGCAGAAGGGGAAAGCGCCCTGCAGAGCCAGAGCCTGGACCTTCCCTTCAATCAGGTGTTGGATGTGGAGGGCCTCAGTGAAGACTGCCGCTGCCTCTGCGTGGCCGAGCCGGTCGGGTTCACGGCCACACAGGGGGAGGGGGAAGCCCCCGGCTCCCTCAGCGCCACCGTGGTGCTGCGTCTGCGGGCGTGGCGGCCCTACCAGCTGCAATGTGTGGCCGATGCCTTCTCGACGCAGTTTGAGACGGAGCCTGTGATGCAGAATCTCCGCACCGAAGCGCTGCTCTGTGCCCTGAACGAGACGGCCACCCTGACCGGGTCCGGCCCGCTGCCGGATGCCGGGGCAAAGATCCTGGCCTGCTTTGCGGCCATCGGCCCGGCGCAGCTGGTCTGGCAGGAAACCGGCTGGGTGGTGGCGGCGCGGGTCCTTGTGACGGCGTTTGGCGAGAACAGCCTTGCCGAGCTGGAAAGCTACGAAAAGCCGCTGGAGCTGGCCCTGCCCATCCCGGCCGAAGCCGCCGAGACCGCAGCGCTCTATCCGGAATGCTGGCTCAGCGTCGAGGATCTGCAATGCAGCTGCACGGGCGGTGCGCTGGATGTCTCGGTGACGGTGCGGGTGGAGGGTGCCATCCTCAGCCGCAGGCAGGCTTCCTGCGTGGGCAGCATTGCGCTGGGGGAGAAGCTGGCCCCTGCCGACCC
Source organism: Faecalibacterium prausnitzii (assembly GCF_019967995.1). NCBI lineage: Bacteria > Bacillati > Bacillota > Clostridia > Eubacteriales > Oscillospiraceae > Faecalibacterium > Faecalibacterium prausnitzii. Next base: position 1,655,274 of record NZ_CP065377.1, on the reverse strand, counting down.
GGAGATCTCCCTCCGCATCTATTACGCACAGGCCGGGGAAGCACTGTTTGCCATTGCAAAACGCTACCATGTTTCGCCGGGGCAGATGCTTGCCGCAAACGACCTCGCTGAGGGCACAACGGCCATCGAAAAAGCACAGCGGCTTTTGATTCCCGGTGCATGACCATAAAAATGTCCGCACTTGTATCTCATGTGCGGACATTTTTGCTGGTAAAGTATGACTTATGAACAAAAAGTGAACAAAAAGACAACAAGCCCTCTCCCAATTCGACACAGGCTTTGTTATAATGATTTCTGTCGTTTGAAAACCGGTTTGTTCAAAGGAGAAGTTTATGATCAAAAATATTGAGTTGGAGAAGGCGGCTTACGACTTCAAAGCCAAGATGCCCCTTCGCCAGGCGATCCCGCTGGGCCTGCAGCATGTGTTCGCCATGTTCGTCGGCAACCTGACCCCGCTGCTCATCATCACGAGCGCCTGCGGTCTGGCGGGCGGCGAGTTCGCCGACCTGCAGATCAGCCTGCTGCAGAACGCCATGTTCGTGGCCGGCATCGTCACGCTGGTGCAGCTGTTTTCCATCGGCCCGGTCGGCGGTCAGGTCCCCATCATCATGGGCACCAGCTCCGGCTTCCTGGGCGTGTTCAACAGCGTCGCGGCTTCCATGGGCGGCGGTGTGCTGGCCTATGGTGCCATCATGGGTGCGTCCATCCTGGGCGGCCTGTTCGAAACGGTGCTGGGCTTCTTCCTCAAGCCTCTGCGCAAGTTCTTCCCCTCGGTGGTCACGGGCACGGTCGTGCTGTCCATCGGTCTGTCGCTGATCTCGGTCGGTGTCAACTCCTTCGGCGGCGGTAACGCAGCCAAGGACTTCGGCTCCATGGAGAACCTGCTGCTGGCCGTCTTCGTGCTGGTGGTCATCCTGTTCTTCAAGCACTGGACCAATGGCTTTTTGAGCTCTTCCTCCATCCTCATCGGCATTGTGGCCGGTTACATTGCCGCTTTCATCATGGGCTTTGTCCTGCCCACCACCGGTGTCACCGCCGACGGTGTGGAGTTCACCAAGGCATGGGTCCTGAACTGGAATAAGGTCGCGCAGGCCAGCTGGTTCGCCATCCCCAAGCTCGTCCCGGTCAAAATCGTCTTCGATATGCGCGCCATCCTGCCGGTGCTCATCATGTTCATCGTCACGGCCGTTGAGACCGTCGGCGACATCTCCGGCGTGATGGAGGGCGGCATGGGCCGCGAGGCGACCGATAAGGAGCTGTCCGGCGGCGTCATCTGCGACGGTCTGGGTTCCTCCTTTGCCGCCTGCTTCGGCGTCCTGCCCAACACTTCCTTCAGCCAGAACGTTGGTCTGGTGGCCATGACCAAGGTCGTCAACCGCGGTGCACTGGCGACCGGTGCCATCTTCCTGATCCTCTGCGGCCTCATCCCCAAGCTGGGCGCACTGGTCTCCATCATGCCCCAGGCCGTTCTGGGCGGTGCAGCCGTCATGATGTTCTCTTCCATCGTGGTGTCGGGCATCCAGCTCATCACGAAGGAAAAGATGACCCCGCGCACCCTGACCATCGTTTCGGTGGCGCTGGGCGTGGGCTACGGCATGGGTGCCAATGCCAGCATTCTGGCCCATACGCCGCAGCTGTTCCAGCTGATCTGCGGCGAGTCCGGCATCGTCCCCGCAGCCTTCGTGGCCATCGTGCTCAACGTTCTGCTGCCCAAGGACGAAGAGAACGCCTGAGCTTCCTCTTCAGATCAAAAACTGTTTTAGTTCCCGCAGGGCCTCCGGTGTGTCCGCGTCCAGAAGCTCTGCACGGTCTGCGGTGAACACATTGCAGACCCGCTCCGGGTAACGCCGGAGCAGCACACTGCCGCCTTTGCCTTCGGGCAGGGTGCGCAGGGCGGAAAAATAACCGCATCCAAACAGAACGGGGCTTCCGACAAGCGGTTCCGGGTCGTTTTCGGCCTGGAACGCCAGCCGGAAGATCGCCCGCTCTGTTTCTTTTTGTGTCCGGGTGTCGGCCGCAAAGGCGCACACCAGAGCCTCGACCGTCTCCCGCCGCAGCAGGGGCTGGTCGCCGGGCAGGAAGATGCAGCCCGCAAGGCCGGGCTGAAGAGTGAGCAGTGCTTCCAGCCCCAGCCGGACGGTATCGTTCCGGCCCGGCAGTGCGTGGCGCAGGCAGGCCACCCCCAGCGTTTGGCAGAGCGTTTCCACCTCTGCCGACCGCGTCACGACGATGCGGCAGGCCAGCTGCGGGGTATCTGTGGCGTCCAGTGCCCGGCAGAGCAGCGGCCGCCCGCCGAAATCGGCCAGCAGCTTGTTGGAGCCAAACCGCCGGGCCAGCCCGGACGCCATGATGACACACCCGATCGGGCGAGAAGTTTCAGACATGTGGATCCCTCCGCGTTGACGGTTCCGCTTCTCCCCTGGGAGCACGGCGGCAGCGCAGGGCGGACGGAACCGATAATTCTAGTGGTATTATAGCGAAAAATGTGTTAAAATAAAAGTAAACAGCAAAAAAGAGAGGTACTGCGTATGATGACGATCCGGGAATACAAACGAGCGGAAAGTCTTGAAGAAGCCTGGCAGCTCAACCAGAAAAAGAACAATCGGGTCATCGGCGGCATGATCTGGCTCAAGATGGAAAAGATCAACGTCGGCACCGCCATTGATCTGTCCGGTCTGGGGCTGGATACCATCGAGGAGACGGAGGAGCAGTTCTCCATCGGGGCCATGGTCACCCTGCGGCAGCTGGAGCTGGACGCCGGGCTGGCCGCATACACGAACGGAGCAGTGCGGGAGTCCGTGCGGCATATCGTGGGTGTGCAGTTGCGCAACCTTGCCACCGTGGGCGGCAGCATTTACAGCCGCTTCGGGTTCTCGGATGTGCTGACTCTGTTCCTGGCACTGAACGCCTCGGTGGAGCTGTACAAGGGCGGCATCGTGCCGCTGGCCGAGTACGCCGCCCGCCCCTACGACCGGGATCTCCTCGTGCGGGTGATCGTGCCGAAAGAACCGGCTGCGTTCTGCTACCAGTCGGTGCGGAACAGCCAGACCGATTTCCCGGTGCTGACCTGCGCCGCCGCCAAAACGGCCGAGGGCTATCGCTTCGCCATCGGTGCCCGGCCGGGCAAGGCAGTGCGGTTTGACCTGACGCCCAACGCGGCCGAGACGCCGGAGCTGCTGGCAGACCGCTTTGCCGCAGAAGTGCGGGCAGCGATCAAGACCGAGAGCAATCTGCGCGGCAGCGCCGAATACCGCAACCATCTGGCCGGAGTTCTGGTCAAGCGTGCGGTCCGCCAGCTGGAAGGGTAACGGAAAGGAGACCACGATGCAAATCACCATCATTCTGAACGGAACCAGAGTTTCCGCCGAGGCCGCCCCGGATACTCTGCTCATCGACTTTGTCCGCAGCCACGGCTGCTACAGCGTCAAGCGCGGCTGCGAGACCGCCAACTGCGGCCTGTGCACCGTCTTTCTGGACGACAAGCCGGTGCTGTCCTGCTCGGTGCTGGCAGCCCGTGCCGACGGCCACCGCGTCACCACACTGGAGGGCCTGCAGGATGAAGCCGCAGAGTTCGGCGCGTTCATCGCGGATCAGGGAGCGGAGCAGTGCGGCTTCTGCAACCCCGGCTTCATCATGAACGCTCTGGCCCTCTTCCGCGAGAAGGAGTACCCTACCGAGGACGAGATCAAAGAATACCTTGCGGGCAACCTCTGCCGCTGTTCCGGCTACGAAGGCCAGCTGCGGGGCATCCAGGCATTTCTCGCATGGAAACGATCGAAGGAGGCCGCCGAATGAAAAACGTCAACAAACCGTTCCGGAAAAAGGACGCGATGCAGCTCGTGACCGGTAAGCCGGTGTACATGGACGATCTCGCTCCTGCCGACTGCCTCATCGTCAAGCTGCTGCGCTCGCCCCACCCCAACGCCATCGTCAAGACCATCAACACCACGGTGGCCAAAAAGGTGCCTGGCATCGAGGCCATCTTTACCTGGGAGGATGTGGACCAGAACGCCCGCCGCTATACCCAGGCCGGCCAGACCTACCCGGAGGCCAGCCCCTACGACCGTCTGGTCATCGACCGGCACGTCCGCTTTGTGGGCGATGTCGTGGCCATCGTGGCTGGTGCGGATGACAAATGCGTCGAGAAGGCGATGAAGCTCATCAAGGTGGAGTATGAGGTGCTGGAGCCGGTGCTGGATTTCCACACCGCCAAGGACAACCCCATCCTCGTCCATCCGGAGGACAACTGGGAAAGCCTGTGCCCCGTGGGTGCGGACAACAAGCGCAATCTCTGCGCCCACGATGAATGCGGCAGCGGCGACATCGACGCCGTGCTGGCCGACTGCGACGTGGTCATCGACCATGTGTATCACACCAAGGCCTGCCAGCAGGCGATGATGGAGACCTTCCGCACCTGCTGCTATATGGACCTCTACGGCCGTCTGAACATCCTCAGCTCGACCCAGATCGTCTTCCATACCCGCCGCAACGTGGCCAACGCGCTCCACATCCCCAAATCCATGATCCGCGTCATCAAGCCCCGCATCGGCGGCGGCTTTGGTGCCAAACAGACGGCGGTCTCAGCCATCTACCCGGCCTTCGTCACCTGGAAGACCAAAAAGCCCAGTAAGCTCATCTTCACCCGCGAGGAGAGCCAGACCGCTTCCTCGCCCCGCCACGAGATGGAGATGCACGTCCGCCTCGGTGCCACCAAAGAGGGCCTTGTGCGCGGCATCGACCTGTACACCCTCTCGAACACAGGCGCTTACGGCGAGCACGGCCCCACGACGGTGGGCCTGTCGGGCCATAAATCTATCCCGCTGTACGGCAAGGCCGAGGCCTTCCGTTTCGTCAGCGATGTGGTGTACACCAACCACATGTCCGCCGGTGCCTACCGCGGCTACGGCGCAACGCAGGGCTTGTTTGCCGTGGAGTCTGCTGTCAACGAGCTGGCGGCAAAACTCCACATGGACCCGTTCAAGATCCGCGAGATGAACATCGTCCGGGAAGGCGATGTCATGCCCGCCTACTACGGCGCAGTGAACACCAGCTGTGCGCTGGACCGCTGCCTGAAAAAAGTCCACGACATGGTCGACTGGGACAACAAGTATCCTGTCCGCGACCTCGGCAACGGCAAGGTCCGCGCCGTCGGCATGGGCATGGCGATGCAGGGGTCCGGCATTTCGGGCATGGACGTCGGCAGCGCGACCCTCAAGGTCAACGATGACGGCTTCTATTCACTGATCATCGGTGCGGCGGATATGGGCACCGGCTGCGACACCACCCTGGCGCAGATCGCCGCCGAAGTGCTGGACTGTGAGCTGGACGACATCATGGTGTTCGGTGCCGACACCGACGTCTCGCCCTACGACTCCGGCTCCTATGCGTCCAGCACTACCTACGTCACCGGCAAGGCCGTCGAAAAGTGTGCGCTGAAGCTGCGGGCGCAGATCTGCAAGCTGGGCGCGGAGCTGCTCCACTGCGAGGAGAGCGAAGTGATTTTTGACGGCAAGACCCTCTCTGTGGACGCCGACCCGACGAAAAAGGTCTCTCTGAGCGAGGTGGCATTCGCCTCTCAGTTCGGCCACATGGTGCCGCTGGAGGTCACCGAGACCCACACGTCGCCCCTGTCGCCTCCGCCGTACATGGTGGGTGCTGCCGAGATCGAGCTGGACAAAGAGACCGGCGAAGTCAAGGTCGTGGATTATGCCGCCTGCGTGGACTGCGGCACCCCCATCAACCCCAATCTGACCCGTGTGCAGGCCGAAGGCGGCCTGTTGCAGGGCATCGGCATGGCGCTGACCGAGAACATCACCTACGACAGCAGAGGCTGGCCGATGGAAAACTCGTTCATGCAGTATAAGATCCCCGCCCGTGTGGACATTGGCCACATCCGGGTGGAGTTTGAGAGTAGCTACGAGCCAAACGGCCCGTTTGGTGCCAAGTCCATCGGTGAGGTGGTCATCAACACGCCGCTGCCCGCCATTGCAGATGCAGTGTACAACGCCATCGGCACCCGCTTCTATGAGCTGCCCATTACCCCGGAACAGATTGCCATGGCCGTGGAGGAAACCCGCTGAATGCTGTCCGAAGCACAGTTCCCATTTCTGGCTGAAAAGGGCCATGTCGTCTCGCTGGTGGGCGGCGGCGGAAAAACGACGCTGCTCTATCAGCTGTCGGCCCACTGCGCCCGCAAGGGCTGGCGGGTGCTGGCCGCGACCACGACCCACATCCGGCAGCCGGACCACAACATGGCCCATACAGAAGCCGAATGCAGCGCTCTCTGGGCTGCGGGGGAGTATGCCGTTCTGGGCACACCGGACGGCTGCGGCAAGCTGACCGCCCCGCCGCCGGACGTGCTGCACCGCTGGATGCCGCAGGCCGACGCCGTTTTTCTGGAAGCCGACGGCGCGAAACGGATGCCCTGTAAGGCTCCGGCATCGCAGGAACCGGTGCTGCTGCCGGAATGCGACACCGTGCTGGCCGTGGCCGGGCTTTCAGCTCTGGGCCGCCCTTTGCGGGAGGTCTGCTTCCGGCTGGACGAAGCCTGTGCACTGCTGCATACCGCACCGGACGCCCCCCTGACGCCGGAGCTTCTGGCTGCACTGCTGGCCAGCGAAGCCGGTGGGCGGAAGCTGGTGGGAGAGCGGGCGTTTTATGCGGTGCTCAACCAGGCGGACGACCCCGCCCGGCGGGCGCTGGGCGAGACGACCCGGACCATCCTGTGGGAACGATACCATGTGCAAAGCGTTCTGACGCATTTTGCAAAAGGAGAACGAGCCGAATGAACGAAGAAAAGATCGTGTTCTGTACAGGCGGCGGCTGCACCGCCAAACTCGGCGCGGGGGTGCTGAGCCGCATTCTGGAAAAGCTGCCGCGCGGCGAGCAGGACCCAAACCTGCTGGTCGGCTATGACAGCAAGGACGACGCGGCGGTCTACCGCATCACCGATGACCTTGCGCTGGTGCAGACGGTGGATTTTTTCCCGCCCATGGTCGATGATCCCTATACCTTTGGGCAGATCGCCGCAGCCAACGCCCTCAGCGATGTCTATGCGATGGGCGGCGAGGTGAAGACGGCCCTGAATCTGGTCTGCTTCCCGGAGAGCATGGACCTGAACGTCCTGGGCGAGATCCTGCGCGGCGGTGCCGAAAAGGTGGCCGAAGCGGGGGGCATCCTCGCGGGCGGGCACTCCATCGCGGACACCGGCGTCAAATACGGCCTCTCGGTGACGGGCCTTGTGGACCCGCACCGCCTGACCGCCAACGACACCGGCCGCCCCGGCGACCAGCTCATTCTGACCAAGGCGCTGGGCGTCGGGCTCATCTGCACGGCCAACCGTGTGGGCGAAGCCGCGCCGGAGCAGATGGAAGCCGCCATCCGCTCCATGACGACGCTGAACAAGACAGCGGCAGAGATCGCGCGGAAGTATGAGGTCCACGCTGCAACGGATGTGACGGGCTTCAGCTTCCTCGGCCACCTGCACGAGATGATGGGCGGGCGGCTCTCCTGCGTCGTGGATGCCAGAGCTGTGCCGGTGCTGCCCGGCGCATGGGAGGCGGCGGACGCCTGCCTGTACACCGCTGCCGGGCAGCGCAACCGCAACCATACCGGCCCGTTCGTTCGGTTTGAGAACGTGCCTTTCCCGATGGAAGAGATCCTGTTCGACCCGCAGACGTCCGGCGGGCTGCTGCTGGCGGCGGCCCCGCAGAAGGCGGAGGCGCTGGCGCAGGAACTGTGTGCGGCGGGCCTGCCTGCCGCCATCGTGGGCGAGATCCGGGATGCACAGTCCACGGAGATCACAGTGAAGTATTGAAAGGATAGAACGATGATGTTGAACGTAGATGCACGCGGGGATGCCTGCCCGCTTCCCGTTGTCAAGGCAAAAAAGGCCATCGCTGCGCTGAACGGTGCAGGCGAGGTGGAGGTTTTGGTGGACAATGAGATCGCCGTCCAGAACCTGACCAAGATGGCGCAGCAGAAGGGCTATGGCTCCAGCGCGGAGAAGCTGGCCGAGCGGGAGTACCGTGTCCGGTTCACGGTGGGCGATGCCTCCGCTGCGGCCGAAGAGCCTGCCGTCTGCACACCCGATGCCCGCACCGATACCGTGGTGGCCATCGCAGCGGAAACGATGGGCGAGGGGGCCGAGGAGCTGGGCAAGACCCTGCTCAAGGCGTTCGTCTTCTCGCTGACCCAGCAGGAGAAGCTGCCAAGGACCATTTTGTTTTATAACGGCGGCGCGCACCTGACCTGCGAAGGCTCCCCGATGCTGGAAGACCTCAAGGTGCTGGAAGCTGAGGGCGTGGAGATCCTGACCTGCGGCACCTGCCTGAATTTCTACGGTCTGACGGAGAAACTGCGCATCGGCACCGTGACGAATATGTACGTCATTGCGGAAAAAATGCTGAATGCCGGGAACGTGGTCAAGCCGTGATCTACCTCGATCATGCTGCCACCACACTGCAAAAGCCGCCGGTGGTGGGGCAGGCGATGCTCGCGGCTTTGCAAACGGCGGGCAACCCCGGACGCGGGGCGCATGAACCGACCCTTCACGCGGCCCGCATCGTTTACGACACGCGCACGGCGCTGGCAGAGCTCTTCCACGCAGAGGACCCGGCCTGCATCGCCTTTGCGGCCAACGCCACCCAGGCGCTCAACACCGTCATCGGCGGGCTGCTTTCGCCCGGCGACCATGTCATTGCAACGGTCTGCGAGCACAATTCGGTGCTGCGGCCTCTCTACCGCCTGCGGGAACAGGGGGTGCAGCTCAGCTTTGTGGGCGTGGACGACCGCGCTGTTCTGCGGTACGAGCAGTTCGAGCAGCTGGTCCGGCCCAACACCAGAGCGATCGTCGTCACCGGGGCGTCGAATGTGACCGGCCATGCCACCGACCTGCCCTTTGTGGCACAGGTGGCAAAAAAGCACGGCCTTCTGCTGCTCGTGGACGCTGCCCAGACGGCGGGAAGTCTGCCCATCGACGTGCAGGCCCTCGGCATTGATGTGCTGTGCTTTACCGGGCACAAGGGGCTGATGGGCCCGCAGGGCACCGGCGGGCTGTATGTCCGGCCGGGGCTGCGGGTCGCGCCGCTCGTTGTGGGCGGCAGCGGGGTGCACAGCTTTGCCGAAGCCCACCCTGCGGAGATGCCCACGGCGCTGGAAGCCGGTACGCTGAATGTCCCCGGCCTTGCCGGGCTGGGGGCCGGGGTGCGCTGGCTGCTGGAACAGGGGGTCGAGGCGCTGCACGCCAGAGAAATGGCACTGACCCGGTCGTTCTGGGAGGGCGTCCGGGAGATCCCCGGCGTCGTTCTGTACGGAACGCTGGCAGCCCCCCGTGCGCCGATCGTCTCGCTGAACCTTGCCGGAGAGGACTCCGCCCGTGTGGCGGATGCGCTCTGGGAGGAATACGGCATCTGTGTGCGGGCCGGTGCTCACTGTGCCCCGCAGATGCACCGGGCGCTGGGCACCGTGGAGCAGGGCGTGGTGCGGTTCAGCTTTTCGCACCAGAACACCGAAGCCGAGGTGCAGTGCGCCGTAAAGGCGGTCCGTGCGCTGGCATTGGAGGAATAAAATGCGAGCAAAACGACCGTATATCGTGCTTTCGTTCCGCGCTACGGTGGATGCCATGGCGTGGGAAAAGCGCTGCCTTGCCGAGCACATCCCCGGCCGGCTCATTCCGCTGCCGCGGGAGCTTTCCGCCGGGTGTGGTCTGGCGTGGCGGATGCTGCCGGAGGACTGGCAGTGCTGGCGGGAGCGCTTTGACCCTGCCGCCTACGATGCCGTTGCGCAGGTGGAACAATGATTTGAAAAAAGGAGACCCTTGCATGGAACCCCGAACTTTTTGTGATGCTTTGAACCGTGAGGCGGGCGATTACCTATTGGCTACGGTGCTGGAGGGCGCGGCGCAAGGGGCGCAGCTGCTGTTGTGCGGCGGTGTGCCCGTCTGGCCGGAACATCCGGCGGCGTGTCTGGAAGCACAGCTGCCTGCGCTGCAGCAGGTGACTGCCAGCGGAGTGCAGACATTGGGGGCGCTTCGTGTTTTTGCCGAGCGGTTCGGTGCAGCCCCGCGTCTGGTGGTCTGCGGCGGCGGTCATGTGGGGGCATCGGTGGTGCGGCTGGCAAAGCTGCTGGGTCTGCCTGTCTGTGCCTTAGAGGACCGCCCGGAATTTGCCGGGCAGCTGCGGCAGGCCGGGGCTGACCCGGTGCTCTGCCTGCCCTTTGAAGAGGGCCTTGCAGCAGTTTCCGGTGGGGCAGAATGCTATTTTGTGGTCGTTACCCGCGCCCACAGCTGCGATGTCCAGTGTCTGACGGCCATTCTGCAAAAGCCCGCCGCCTATGTCGGTATGATGGGCAGCCGAGGCCGCGCGGCTCTGGTGCGCCGTCAGCTGACCGAAGCCGGGCTGGACCCGGCGCGGGTGGAGCAGCTCCGTGCGCCCATCGGCCTTGCCATCGGGGCCAAGACGGCGGAGGAAATCGCGCTTTCCATCCTTGCACAGATCGTGCAGGTCAAGAGCACCCGCTCGCTGACCGAGGGCTTCCCGCCCGCCATTCTGGAAGCATTCCGGGCGCTGCAAACGCCTGCGGTGCTGGCGACCATCGTGTCCCGCCACGGCTCCACGCCGCGGGAAGTCGGCTCCAAAATGCTGGTCCTGCCGGAGGGCAGGGCCGTGGGCAGCGTGGGCGGCGGCATCATGGAATACCGCATCCAGCAGCTGGCCGGGAAGATGCTGGCCGGGGCGGCAGTGCCCGCCCAATTGGCCGATCTCACCACCGACGGCACAGGCGATGATGCGGCCATTGCGGCCTGCGGCGGCTCCATGCAGGTCTTTTTACAGCGGATCGAACCGGAGGAATGAACGATGAAACAGGAAAAACGGATCGTGGTGCGGGGCGGCGGAGACCTTGCCACCGGCACCATCCACCGGCTCTGGTCTGCCGGGCTGCGGGTGCTGGTGCTGGAAGCAGAGCACCCCGCCGCCATCCGCCGTCAGGTGTCCCTGTGTGAGGCGGTCTATGAGGGCGAGACCACGGTGGAGGGCCTGCGGGCCGTGCGGGTGGCTTCGCTGGCCGAAGTCGACGCCGTCTGGGCGCAGAACGCCGTCCCGGTTTTGGTGGACCCGAAGGGCAGCTGCCTGGCTGCGGCAAAGCCTGCCGTGCTGGTGGATGCCATCATTGCCAAGAAAAATCTCGGAACCACGCGGGATATGGCTCCGCTGACCATTGCCCTCGGCCCCGGCTTTGTGGCCGGGCAGGATGTGGACGTGGTGGTGGAGACCAAGCGCGGCCACAAACTGGGCCGCATCATCCGGGCAGGCTCTGCTGCGCCGAACTCTGGTGTGCCGGGCGTCATCGGCGGCTATGGGGCCGAGCGGGTCATCCATTCGCCCGCCGCCGGTGTGTTCCGGAATCGCCGCGCCATCGCAGATTTTGTGGAGGCTGGCGAGACCATCGCCCTGCTTGAAACGCCGGAAGGGGAGACCGTCCCCGTCACGACGCAGATCTCCGGCATCCTGCGGGGTCTTCTGCGGGATGGCTACCCGGTGCCGAAGGGCTTCAAGGTGGCCGATGTAGATCCCCGCCGCGAGGAGCTGGAAAACTGTTTCCTCATCTCCGACAAGGCCCGCTGCATCGCGGGCAGTGTGCTGGAGCTGGTGGCTGCTGAGCTTTGGAAATAACGAAAGAACGAGCAAAAGAAAAATCGCCGCCTTCCGGTCTTCCCGGAACGGCGGCGATTTTTGTTTGCAGGGGTCAGTTCGTCTCTTCGGTGAGCTTGGTGATGAGCATCTGGTAGATCTCGTTGCCCTTGAGGATGAACTGCTTTTTCACGAGGTCGGCGCTGAGCCGGTCGGGGGTGCCGATGTTCAGGCAGAACAGCTCCTGATCCAACGCTTTGATGGTGCAGCGGATGGTGCAGTGACCGTCCGGCTTTTCGGTGATGCGGGCCGCATACTGTGCCTCCTTGCGGGCCCAGGTCTGGCTGCGCAGCACGGCGGCTACGGCGCGCTCCCGCACACTGCGGGGCAGGTCATAGGCCAGCTCCTGCGCGACCTTGCGCCCTTTTTCGGTGATGGTGTAGCGCCCATCGGTCAGCGTGACCAGCTTTTGCTGGGTGATGTCATCCAGGCAGGAGCCGATCTCAAAATAATTGACCAGCGCTTCCTCCATCAGGGCGTTTTCAATCTCCGTGCGGGTGATCGGCCCGGCATTCTTCACGAGATAACACAGCAGCAACCGGATCTCGGTGCTGTCGGTCAGCCCGCCGGGGCGGACACCGGCGGTAAAAGCATCGTTAGCGGCCATCGTTCTGCACATCCCCCTCAAGTTTCAGATTGCGAAAAATCATCTTCTCTTTATAGTATAAAGGGTTTTACGCCGGATTGCAAGCCGCAACCGAAAAATCGGTCTCGATCCGCTTGGGGCTGTCGGGCGTGGAGTAGAGCCAGTGGTCCAGGTGGCCTTCGGTGATGAAATAATGCAGCTCGAACCGGTGGCTCTGGCCGAGGCTGTGGTTTACGATGACGAGTTTGATCTTCATTTTCTCCGGCAGGATGTTCTTGATGTAAACACTCACAGCCTGGCCGGGGTGAAGATCCTGGCAGCTCTCGGCCAGCCCGGCCAGATTCGGCGCGATCTCGATGAAGGTTCCGTATTCTTCCACGCTGCGCACGATGCCCACCACCGTTTCGCCCACGGTAAAACCGGCGGCGTTCTCGGCCCAGGTGCCCAGCAGCTCCCGGATGGTCAGGACGAACCGCCCCTGCACATCCCGGCTCTTGATGACGCACAGGATCTGCTGCCCCACGCTGACCCGGTCGGCGGGGGAGGAGATGCGGCTGACCGACATGCAGTCGATGGGGAGCAGAGCGCTGATGCCGCATCCTACGTCGCAGAAAGCTCCGAACGGTTCGATGTGGGTCACGGTGCAGGGCAGGATGTCGCCGGGGCGGAGGGTGTCGAGGTAATCTGCCTTGCACATCCGCTGCGCCTCGGCGCGGGAGAGCCGGTAGCAGGGCTGGCAGGCCTCATCGGTGCCCAGCTCTTCGATGACGAAACAGGTGGGCCGCCCCACCCGCGTGAGCACGGCAATGTCCCGCACACTGCCCGTCTCGGCTCCGTCGGCACACTGCTCAAAGGGCATCACGGCCCGCACCCCGCCCAGTTCGAACCGCAGCTGGCGGGCCGTGTCGAACGCCAGTGCAGTGCTCTGCAAAATTTCGCGGCTGGCCATGGCCGCCCGCAGCTCCGCAGCCGAAAGCTGGTCTGCACTGCGGTAATTTCCTTCGGTACGATAAGTCTGCATCATTCTTCATTCCTCTTTCTGTGCTGTTTTTGCCTTGCGCACCCGCCGTTTTGCCCGGCGGCAGTAAAACCATATGCGCTGACAATTGCATTTTATACGAGTTTGGATTATACTATATCTGTATGCGGCGGCCGGTGCAAAATCGGTGCGGGCCGCGATACGGGCCTGTGCCGGAGGGCACAGGCAGGAGGGAGAGCTGTTCATGGATATCGCAGTTGGAGATACCATCCTCACCCGCAAAAAGCACCCCTGCGGAGCGTCCAGCTTCGAGGTGCTGCGGGTGGGCATGGATTTCAAGATCCGCTGCACGGGCTGCGGCCGCGAGGTCATGCTGCCCCGCGCAAGGATCGAAAAAAACATCAAAAAGGTCCAGAAGCCCGGTGCCGCCGAGTGACGAACCGTTACATCCCATGAGAACGATAAGGAGAACTGCACAAGTATGTCAAAACTGTTTTCTCAGATGGATGCGGTCTGCCACCGGTTCGAGGAGCTTTCGGTCCGCCTGAACCAGCCCGAAACAGCGGCGGACCCGGCACTGTTTCGCCGCCTGATGCAGGAATACCATGAGGCCGAGCCAGTGGTGCAGGCCTATCAGGCCCTGACAACGGCGCAGGATCATCTTGCTCAGGCAAAAGCCCTGCTCGAAGGGGAGACCCTCGACCCGGACTTTAAGGAAATGGTACAACAGGAGATCAGCGAAAAAAGTCAGGATGTGGAAAAACTGGAAAATTCTCTCAAAATCCTGCTCCTGCCCAGGGATGTGAACGATGGCAAAAGCGTCATCGTGGAGATCCGCGGCGGGGCAGGCGGCGAGGAAGCTGCCCTGTTTGCCCACAGCCTGATGCGGATGTACACGATGTATGTGCAGAGCCGTGGGTGGGAGCTGGAAGTGCTCAACCTCAACGAGACGGAGCTTGGCGGCGTGAAGGAAGCCATCTTCGCGGTGAACGGTGCAGGGGCATACAACCGCCTCAAGTATGAGAGCGGCGTCCACCGGGTGCAGCGGGTGCCGGAAACGGAGACGCAGGGCCGCATCCATACCTCCACGGCCACGGTGGCCGTGATGCCGCAGGCGGAAGAGGTGGACTTTGCGTTGGACCCGAAAGACCTCCGCATCGACACCTTCCGCTCCTCCGGCGCGGGCGGTCAGCACATCAACAAGACGTCCAGCGCCATCCGGGTGACGCACCTGCCCACCGGCATGGTGGTCGAATGCCAGAACGAGCGCAGCCAGTTCCAGAACAAGGATAAGGCGCTGGAGATCCTCCGCAGCCGTCTGCTGGCCCAGAAACAGAAGGAACAGCAGGATGCCATCAATGCCAATCGTCAGGGCCAGGTGGGCACCGGAGACCGCAGCGAGAAGATCCGCACCTACAACTTCCCGCAGGACCGCTGCACCGACCACCGCATCGGCCTGACCGTGCACAATCTGGATAAGATTTTAGACGGCAATCTGGACGAGATCATTGATGCGCTGGCGACCCATGAGCAGGCCGAAAAGCTCCGCCAGCTCAACACACAAAGCGACAAATAATGCACCCGAAATGGTGTAAAGAATATATACTTTACAGATAGAAAGAACGATGATTCGCATGGAAATGAAAACTGAGATACTACCCGCCAAGGGCGAGGGCATCGCGAAAGCGGCTGCGTTGCTGCGGCGCGGCGAGCTGGTGGCCCTGCCCACGGAGACGGTCTACGGCATCGCAGCCGATGCCCGCAATGGGGAAGCTGTGGCAAAAATCTTTGTGGCCAAGGGCCGCCCGCAGGATAACCCCCTGATCGTCCACATCACCGGCCCGGAGATGCTGCCCGGCCTCGTCAGCGAGGTGCCGGAGCGGGCACAGCTGCTCATGGCGGCGTTCTGCCCCGGCCCGCTGACCATCATCATGCCGCGCGGCCCGGAGGTGGCGGCGGAGTGCTGCGCCGGTCTGGACACCGTCGGCATCCGGATGCCCAGCCACCCCGTGGCCCGTGCGGTCATCGAGGCCAGCGGCTGCGCCTTTGCGGCCCCTTCGGCCAACCTGTCCGGCAAACCCAGCCCCACCAACGCACAGGACGTCTTCACCGATATGAACGGCCGTTTGCCCCTGATTCTGGACGGCGGCGAGTGCGACTGGGGCGTGGAGTCTACGGTCGTGTCGGTCGTGGGCGATAGGCCCACCCTCTTCCGCCCCGGCCACATTACATTGGAAGACCTGGAACGCGCCCTCGGCGAAGAGGTCGAAGTCTCCAAGGCCATCCTCGAAAAGCTCCCGGAGGGCGCGGTCGTCCGCAGCCCCGGCATGAAGTATAAGCACTACGCCCCCAAGGCGGATGTCACCCTGCTGGACGGCACCTTTGAGCAGTTCAAGGCTTACGTGGAGGCCCACATGGACCAGAATCCCAGCTGCCTCTGCTTCACGGGCGAGGCCGAAAAACTCGGTGTGCCCTGTGTGGAGTATGGCCGCGAGGGCGATGGTGCCGACCAGGCAAAGCACATCTTCCGCAGCCTCCGCGCACTGGATGAGCAGGGCGACGGCGTCGTCTATGCCCGCTGCCCGCAGAAAGACGGCCTGTCCATGGCGGTGTACAACCGCCTCATCCGGGCGGCGGCTTTCCGGGTGATCACGCTATGATCACGCTTGGCATCACGGGCCGCAGCGGCTGCGGAAAATCCACCGTGACCGCGGTGTTTTCGGCCCATGGGGTCCCGCTGGCCGACGCAGACCAGATCTCGCGGGAGATGCTGCTGCCGTCTTCGCCGCTGCTGCCGGTGCTGGCCCGGCGATTCGGGGCAGACATCCTCCGGGCGGACGGCTCGCTGGACCGCCGCCTGCTGGCAGACCGTGCCTTTGCATCGCCGGATGGCAAAGCGGCGCTGGATGCCATCACCCACCCGGAGATCGTCCGCCGCATCCGGCTGGCAAAACACGCCGCCGAGGAGGCAGGGGCTTCGCTCTTTGTGCTGGATGGTGCGGTCATCGTCGGGACAGAGGCCGAAGCCGAGTGCGACCGTCTGGCTGTGGTGACGGCTCCATTTGAAACGAGCGTGGCCCGCATCGCAAAGCGGGACGGCATCGCGCCCGAAATGGCAGCGCGCCGCCTGAACGCCCAGACGCCCGAAGAAGCCCTGCTGGCCCGCGCCGATTACGTTCTGCGCAACGACGCAGACCTTGCCGCACTGGAAGCAGCTGCGAACGCGCTTTGCGAGCAGCTGCTGGCGGAAGGCGGCACGAAAGGTGGTGCGCGACCCTCGGTTTGAATGCGAAGAGATTTTTGAACGGCTTCGTTCTGGTGTTTCTGGTGACGCTGGGCATCCTCTGCCTGCCGCCGGTGCGGACGCGGGTGGAAAAAACGCTCTATCCCTGCAAATATTCCGCCCTTGTGGAGCAGTATGCCGCCGAGTACGACCTCGACCCGCTGCTGGTCTACTCCTTCGTCCGGACGGAGAGCGGCTTTGACCCGGATGCTACATCCAGCGTCGAGGCCCGCGGCCTGATGCAGATGACCGAGGAAACCTTCCTCTGGCTGCGCAGCAAGATCGCGGAAGGGGAAAACGTCACCTTCGGGGATCTGTATGACCCCGCCGTCAGCCTGCGGTTCGGCTGCTACTACCTCCATCTCTGCATGGAGCGCTACGGCGGCGATGTCGCCACAGCGGCTGCGGCCTACCACAGCGGCTGGGGCACGGTGGATGCGTTGCTGCAAAAGGAAGAACACTCCGCCGACGGCATCACGCTGCAGGGGTTTCCCTACAACCAGATGCACCACTACGTGGAAAAGATCACCGCCTGCTATGCAGTGTATCAGAACTTGTATGGCACTTGATCCGCTTGAACCGGGCCTCCCGGTTTGAAATATTTAGGAATATGGAAACAGAAAGGCAGGAGAAATTCTATGGCAGAAAAAACTCCGACCCAGCAGCTGGCCGAAAAGCTGCTCTATAAGCCTGCTTACGTCGCCGACAAGGATGCAGACGTCAAGCAGAAGGCACACGCTTTTGCCGAGGGCTACAAGAAGTTCCTCGACGACGGCAAGACCGAGCGCGAAGTCGCCGCCGAGAGCGAGCAGATGCTCAAGGATGCCGGCTACGTGGAGTTCGACCCCAAAAAGACCTACCAGCCCGGCGATAAGGTCTACTTCGTCCAGTTCAAGAAGGCCGTCGTGGCGTCCACCATCGGCACCCGCAGCTTTGAGGACGGCTTCCGTCTGGTCATCGCACATACCGACAGCCCCCGTCTGGACCTGCGCCCGACCCCGCTGTATGAGTCCGACCACCTGAGCTACTTCAAGACTCACTACTACGGCGGCATCCGCAAGTATCAGTGGGGCACCATGCCGCTGTCTATCCACGGCGTCTTCACCCGCGACGACGGCACCACCGTCACCGTCCGCGTCGGCGAGGACGAGGGCGACCCCGTCTTCTGCATCACCGACCTGCTGCCCCATCTGAGCGCCGAGCAGAACACCCGCACCCTGAAGGACGGCATCAAGGCTGAGGAGCTGAACATCCTCATCGGTTCCGATGCTGTGGAGGATGAGGAGGTCAAGGAAGCCGTCAAGCTGAACACCATGATCCTCCTCCACGAGAAGTACGGCATCACCGAGAAGGAGTTCATGCGGGCCGAGATCGAGATCACCCCGGCTTACAAGTGCCGTGACGTCGGTTTTGACCGCTCCATGGTGGGCGGCTACGGCCACGATGACCGTGTGGACGCTTACCCCGCACTGATGGCTGAGATCGAGACCAAGGCCCCGACCTACACCACTGTCTGCGTCCTCACCGATAAGGAAGAGATCGGTTCCGATGGTGTGACCGGTATGCAGAGCATGTATGCCTTCCACTTCATGCAGGAGCTGTGCCGCACTGCCGGTCAGGACGACATCCTGGCCTTCCGCAACAGCGTCTGCCTGTCCGCAGACGTCACCGCTGCCTACGACCCGTCCTGGGCCAGCGCCTTCGAGCCGATGAACGGCACCTATGCAGGCCGTGGTGTGGCAATCTTCAAGTACACCGGCGGCGGCAGCAAGGGCTCCGCAAGCGATGCCTGCGCAGAGCTGGTCAGCGATATCACCCGGATGCTCGACAAGGGCAACGTGGCATGGCAGATCGGTGAGCTGGGCCGTCTGGACCTGGGCGGCGGCGGCACCATTGCCAAGTATGTGGCCAACCGCGGCATCCCTGTGCTGGACATCGGTGTGCCTGTGCTGTCCATGCACTCTCCCTTCGAGGTCATCCACAAGAGTGACCTGTACATGGCATATCGCGCCTTCAGCCTCTTCAACAACGCACAGTAAGCGCCATTAAAAAAACAGTGCCCCGGCAGGTTTTGTGCCCGCCGGGGCATTTTTGCGCTATTTTTGGGAAAATACTTGACCTTCCACCGACTTTATGGTGTAGTGTAAGGACGGAGGTGAAGCAAATGAACATCAAACAGGCTTCGGAACAGAGCGGGGTCTCCAGCCCCAACATCCGCTTTTACGAAAAAGAAGGGCTGCTGACGCCTGCCCGCAACCGGAGCAATGCCTACCGGGATTATACCGCCGAAGATGTCCGGACTCTGAAACTGATCCGGATGCTTCGGATGCTGAATCTGCCGCTGCCCACCATTCAAAGCGTTCTCCGTGGAGAACAGCCGCTGGCCGAAGCAATCCAGGCACAGCAGGCAGTGCTGGAACAACAGGCCTTCCGGCTGGCGGGTGCGATCCGCTTTTGCGCGGAGCTGACCCGGCAGGCACCCCGGATGGAGCAGCTGGATGTGGACGACTGCCTGAAACGGATGCAGGACCCGCAGGAGCCGGGCGGATTCTTCACCGGCTGGCTCAAGGATTACCGCACGGTGGCAGAAAACGAACAGAAAAAGCGCTTTTACATTGTATCGGAACAGTCCATCAATACCCCAGAGGACTTTGCAGAAGCGCTGCAGCGCTATGCCGAAGCGCAGGGAAGCCCCCTGCGCATCACAAAAGGCGGGATGTATCCGGAGTTTGAGTGGAACGGCATCCGCTACAAAGCATGGCGGGGGCAGGGCCGCTATTGCGATTCCATCTGCTGCGAAGCGGTCTTCCCGGAATCGCTTCAAACGGGGCTGCCGCCCAGACGGGAGCGCCTGCTTCGATGGCTTTGGCGGCTGCTCCCTGCGGCGGTGGCCGCTATGGTGTTGGCAGCACTTGCTCTACGCGGCAGAATGTGAACCCCTGATCCCGATACCACTGGATGATGTCCGGCAGGGCTTCGGCGGTGGTGTGGGTGGTGGCGGAATCGTGCATCAGAACGATGCACTGGGTCTGTTCACCGGTCTCCCGCACCACATTGCGGTAGATGGTGGATGCGCTGGGTTTGCCGCCCACAGCATCCTCGGCGCAGACGTTCCAGTCCACAGAGGTAAAGCCTTTTTCAGCGGCCTGCGCTTTCAACTCGCTCATGAGGCCTTTGCCGCCATAGCGTCGGCTGACGGTGTTGGTGCTCCCGCCCGGAAAGCGCAGATAGCGGATGCCCTCCGTATGGACATAGGGCGCGATGCGCTCCTTCAGCAGGGCAAGGTCCTGCCAGTAGGCGTCCGGGCTCCGGTAGATGTCGCTGTACTCGTGCGAGGCAGAGTGGAATGCGATCTGGTGCCCGGCGGCTTCTGCCTCAGCGAGAAGCGGCAGATACTTCTCGTTGTACCCGGTCGCCACCACAAAAAAGGTGGCCCGGACTCCGGCGGCGTTCAGCGCGGCCAGAACGTCCGGCGTCGTCTTGCTGGGGCCGTCGTCGAAGGTCAGACAGACCCATTTGTCCGGTGGTGTGGGCGGCGTTTCCGGTACCGATCCGGCCGGCACTTCGCTTGCGGCAGGGGAGACGAAACCTTCGTCCGGGATGGGCGTCAGGTCATTTTCCCGGCACCCGATGACCGGCGCAGAAGCATAGAAACTCCCAAGCCCAAAACCTAAGCCCAGCCCCAGAAATAGAAGGATCACGCCCTGTAATAAAAACTTTTTCTGTACCTTCACACCAAAAACCTCCTCATGCTGTGAATTTATGAAAAAGCGTCTCCGTACAAGATATGTGAGCCGAAAAATTCTATGAAAAACGCTTGACTTTCCCAGGAGATTATGGTACTATACTTGAGCAGTCCGCACCACGGTTTCAGACCTCAGGAATCGGAGATTGCACTAAAACAGTATGCGAAGGTGGCGGAACTGGCAGACGCGCACGTTTGAGGTGCGTGTGGTTTATCCTTGGGGGTTCGAGTCCCCTCCTTCGCACCAGATGAGAAACCCGCATGAATGCTTGAAAATCAAGCGCTCACGCGGGTTTTTGCTTGTTTTGGAATGTGCAGATACGAACGAATGCCAGCGATTTTAACGGCTTCTGACGCTCCCAAAGTCGTCAAAAAGTGGTAGAAAAGTGGTAAAAAACAAGAACAGAGGCAAACGTAAAAAGGCTCCACCAAACGGGAAACCGTTCGATGGAGCCTTTTCTTATGCGGAAGAAGGGACTTGAACCCTCACTCCGATGGAACTGGTGCCTAAAACCAGCGCGTCTGCCGTTCCGCCACTTCCGCACGGAGCTTATTAAGTGTATCAAGTTTGCACCCAAAAGTCAATTCCTGCGGCACAATTTTATAATCACATCCCGCGCGGCGCATACTAGCAAAAAGATTCCGGGGAGATGGCGAACGTGAAACAGCAGGACCGAGCGCACCGAAAGGGCTGGAAGCGGGCAAAGCAGGCGGCAGCATGGCTGGCACTGCTGCCGGTCGCTGCGCTGGGGTGGCTGTACAGCCGCCTGCCGGACCGCGTCTATCTGACGCCGGGCGAGGTTCTGGCGCTGCCCCGCTTTTCCTATGTGGAGCCGCTGGGGGTGCACGGAAGCCAGAATGTTGCCAGCACCCGCGCGGTGGGCAGCTACCAGACCACCCTCTCGCTGGGCGGCTGGCTGCCGATCAAGACCATCCGGACCATCGTTACCGAGCGGATGCAGGTGACGGTCTGCGGAACGCCGTTCGGGGTGAAGATGTTCTCGGAGGGGGCGCTGGTGGTCGGCTTTTCGGACGTGGAACGCCCCAGCGGCGGCACGGCCAATCCGGCAAAGGAAGCCGGGCTGCGCCTGGGCGACCGGGTCATCCGCATCGGCACGACCGTGACGGAGGACAACGACGCCGTCAAAGCGGCGCTGGAAGCAGCGCAGGGGCAGGCGGTGGAGGTCGTGTATATCCGGAACGGAGAGCAGCTCCGCACGACGCTTGTGCCGGTCTGGGATGCGGCGGCAGGGCAGTGGCGGGCCGGGATGTGGGTGCGCGACTCCTCGGCCGGTGTCGGGACGCTGACCTTCGCAGACGATGCACGGGGCATTTTTGCGGGGCTTGGCCACCCCATCAGCGACAGCGACACCGGCGAGAGCATTGCACTGCGCACAGGGGAGATCGTCCCCTGCGAGATCACCGGCTGCAGCAAAGGAACAGCAGGAAGCCCCGGCGAACTGAAAGGACACTTTCTTGGCAGCCGGGCCATCGGGAGCATCCGCATCAATGGAGAGAACGGCGTATACGGCACCACCCGCACACAGTTCGCCGGGCAGCGCATGGAGGTTGCCTTTGCGCAGGAGGTCACAACGGGCAGTGCAGAGATCTGGTCTACGGTGTCCGGTGAGACGCCGCGCCCTTATCAGGTCCGGATCGAACGGATCAGCGATGCAGACCCCAAACGGAACATGGTCCTGCGGGTGACAGACCCGGCGCTTCTGGCGCAGACGGGCGGCATCGTGCAGGGGATGAGCGGGAGCCCCATCGTGCAGAACGGGCGGCTGGTGGGAGCAGTGACCCATGTTCTGGTCAACGACCCGACACGCGGCTACGGAATTTTTGCCCAGACCATGTTGGAACAGGCCGAAATTGCGGCGCAGAGGGCGCAGGATACAGAATCGTCAAAATGAATAAGCATCATTCGACAATGGATGCCATAATATGGCAAAAATAACCGTTGAAATTAATGGAAAAATATGGTAAAATCAAAAGCGTTAAGGGAACTGCACACTTTGGAGGAATGAACGATGGATAAAATTCGGTTTTTGATGTCGGATACCAGCGCAGAGATCACGGAAGCCTGCCGCGAAGCGTTGGAACAAAAAGGCGTGGAAGTTACGGTCGTCGAAAAGGACGGACAGAAGGTGCTTCAGAAAATGCTCTCGGTGCGACCGCAGGTGGTGCTGCTGGACGCTTTTATGCCGGGGCTGGATGCACTGGCCGTCAAACAAAAGTACAACGCCGCAGGCGAGCGGCACACCTCGTTTTTTGTGACGGGTGCGTTCCAGAGCGAGGAAATGGTCCAGGAATTGCTGGATGAGGGATTTGCGTACTATTTCGTCAAACCGTTTGACGAAAATGTCCTCGCCAGCCGGGTCGTGAAGGTGGCAATGGGCAAGGAAAAGCATCACCTGCCTACCAGCGTGGACAGCGATGAGCTGACCGTGACGGAGATCCTGCACCAGATCGGCGTCCCTGCCCACATCAAGGGCTACCAGTTCCTGCGGGATGCCATCCTGCTCACCATGAACGAGCCGGAGTACATCAACGCTGTGACCAAGCGGCTCTACCCGGAAATTGCCAAAAAGAACGGCACCACCGCCAGCCGCGTGGAGCGCGCCATCCGCCACGCCATCGAGGTTGCATGGGACAGGGGAGACGTAGACACCCTCAACAGCTACTTCGGCTATACCATCCACAACCTGCGGGGAAAACCTACGAACAGCGAGTTCATTGCGATGATCGCTGATAAAATGCGGCTGGATAAGCGGCAGCGGGTGGGGTGAAATATTTCGCGGTATCGAAGTATATGAAAGTATAGAAAGGAACAAATTGGAATTGCTGGAAATTTGACTTCTGTTTATCGCTATAAAAAATGTGGGATGATGGCTCCATGGCGATAAATGGGTTGAACAAAAGGCAATAAATCTCCTGTATTTATTTGGGGTGCAGTTCCCGATGCGTACAGGAGATTTTTGTTGTTGAACGACCAAAAATCAAAAATTCCCCCTTGCATTTTTCAAAAATTGTGCTATAATATTTAAGCAATCGTTTCCAAGGCCGCTCGTGGGGGTAGCCGATATTGAAGGTTGTGATGGGCACATACATTGATAATATGGCCCCAATACGTCAGAACCAGAAATGAGGTGAAAAAGAATGAAGCAGGGTATCCATCCGAATTACGTTGACTGCACCATCACCTGCGCATGCGGCAACGTCATCAAGACCCATTCCACCAAGCCTGAGATCCACGTCGAAGTTTGCTCCAAGTGCCATCCTTTCTACACTGGTAAGCAGAAGCTGGTCGACACCGGCGGACGTGTTGAGCGCTTCAACAAGCGCTTCGGCCGTAAGTAATTTTACTGGTCTTTTCCAAAGCGCCGTCTCCCTTGCGGAGGCGGCGCTTTTTTGCGTGTTGGGGCAGAAAAGCGCGAACGGCGGAACCTTTCGGAACTTACACGACTTTATCTTATTTTCATCACATTTGCAGACTAAAATAAACCAGCAACGAAATCCATCGCGTTCTGCGCGGCCTTTGAGAGGAGCGTTATTTGTGATCGAAGTTTCTCATCTTACCAAAAAATACGGGCAACGTCTGGCGGTAGAAAATGTTTCCTTTGCAGTGGCAGACGGCGGCATCTGCGGCCTGCTGGGGCCGAACGGTGCGGGCAAGTCCACCATTATGAACATCCTGACCGGGTATCTGTCCGCTACCAGCGGGCAGGTCACGGTGGCGGGGCACCCGCTGCCGGAGGAGGCCGATGCGGCAAAGAAGTGCGTCGGCTATCTGCCGGAGCAGCCGCCCCTTTACCCGGAGATGACAGTGCAGGAATATCTGGACTTTGCGGCCGAGCTCAAGGGCGTCAAGAAGGCCGAACGAAAAGAGCAGGTGCGCAGCGCAGCCCGCCGCACCGGGCTGGAAAAGGTCCTGCCCCGGCTCATCCGCAGCCTCTCCAAGGGCTACCGGCAGCGGGTGGGCATCGCGCAGGCGCTGCTGGGCAGCCCGAAGCTCATCATCCTCGATGAGCCTACCGTCGGCCTGGACCCGGCGCAGGTCATCGAGATCCGCAAACTCATCCGGGAGCTGGGGCAGGCCCACACGGTCATCCTATCCAGCCATATTCTAAGCGAGGTGCAGGCGGTCTGCCAGCAGGTGCTGATCCTGTCCAAAGGCAGGCTGGCGGCATCGGGCAGTCTGCAGGAGCTGACGGCGGACGGCAGGAGTCTGGAAGAAGTCTTCCTGGAATTGACCGGCGGCGAGACCGAGGAGAACACAGGGAGGAAAGACGAATGAACGCCATTTTCAAGCGGGAACTCCGCAGCTATTTCCACGGGATGCTCGGCTATCTGCTCACCGCCTTTCTGCTGGCGTCGTCGGGCATCTATTTCCTGGCGCTGAACCTCGGCTACGGCCTGACGGATTTCAGCTACTATACGCTTTACCGCACGATCTTCATGCTGCTGCTCTACATTCCGGTCCTGACCATGCGGTCGCTGGCCGAAGAGCGCCGCAGCCGCACCGACCAGCTGCTTCTGACCAGCCCGGTCTCCGTCTGGGGCGTGGTGCTGGGCAAGTTTTTCGCGATGTGCGCTGTGTTTGCGCTGCCGTGCCTTGCGGATGCCGTGATGATCCTCATCCTCTGGGCACTGGGCGGCACAGTCACTGCACTGGCCGCAAACTTCGCGGGTCTGCTGTGTTATTTTCTGCTGGGCTGTGCGGCCATTGCCATCGGCGAGTTTCTCTCCGGCCTGACCGAAAACCCCATCATTGCAGCGGTGGCGGGCTTCTCGGTGCTGCTGCTGGCCTATATGATGCCCAGCCTGCGCAGCCTGTTCAATGCGGGCAGCGCGGTGGCGCTGGTCGTCTTTGTGGGCATTGCAGGCGCAGCATCGCTCCTTGCCGGGCTGCGCACCCGGAGCTTTGTTCTGGGGTGTCTGGCCTTTGCAGTGTGCTGCCTGGGGCTGACGGGCCTTTTCCTCGTGAAGAGCGCCTGGCTGACCGAGGCGTTCAGTGCGGTGCTGAGCGCCCTGTGCCTCTTCACGCCCTTTGAAGATTTTGTCAACAACAGCTTTTCCATCCCGACGCTGGTCTATTACCTGACCGTGACGGCGGTGTTCCTGTTCCTCACGGCGCAGGGCATTGAAAAGCGCCGCTGGAATTAAAGGAGGTGCGCAGCGATGAAGTTCTTCCCCAAAGATAAGGCGGCCCTGAATGGGCGGGTGTTCCGCAGCGGCCTCTATTCCGCTGCCATCACGGCGGCCGTCCTGGTTCTGGCCGTGCTGGTGAACCTGCTGGTGCGGACCCTCCCGACCAAATACACCACGTTCGACCTCTCGGAGGCCGGGCTGTATACCCTCAGCGACAGTTCCGCGCAGGTGGCGCAGGGCCTGACGCAGGATGTGACCATCTACTACCTCTGCGAGACCGGCAATGAGGACCAGATCATCTCCAAGCTCCTGGACAAATACGCATCCGAGAGCAGCCATATTGCCTGGGAAATCAAGGACCCGGCCATCTACCCGACCTTTGCAGCCCAGTACGGCGCACAGGATGCTGCGTCTGGAAGTCTGATCCTGGTCTCCGGGGAGCAGAGCGTGGTGCTGGATGCCTCCGACCTCTACGATTATGACTATTCCGACTACTACACTACCGGCAGCTATCGTGTGACGTTCTCCGGCGAGAGTAAGATCACCTCGGCCATCTACCGCCTGACCAGTGGGGAACAGAAACACGCCTACTACACCACCAACCACGGGGAGCAGACCCTGACCGACACGCTAACCGATGCACTGGAAAATCAGAACCTCTCCCTCACGGCGCTGGACCTGCTTTCCAGCGGCAGCGTCCCGGAGGACTGCGACCTGCTCATCATCAATGTCCCTGCACAGGACTTTGCCTCGGCGGGCGCTCTGGTGGATGAGATGAGCCTTCTGCGCAGCTACCTGAGTGCAGGCGGCAACGTTCTGCTCACGACCGATACTTATTATAATACGCCCAATCTGGACGCTGTGATGGCCGAATTCGGCCTGACCCGCGCCGAGGGGCTGGTGGTCGAGGGCGATTCCGGCCACTTCATGAACGGCTACCCCTACTATCTGCTGCCGGACTACACCAGCCCCACCGAGACCACGGCGCTGGAGGGCGTGGATGCCAGCCGCCATGTTCTGCTCCAGATGGCGCAGGGCATCACCCTGACCGAGACGGAGAATGTGACCGCAGAAGCGCTGCTCACCACCTCCGATGCGGCTTACAGCAAGGCGGCCGGGTACGAGATGACCACGGTGGAGAAAGAGGACGGCGACACGGATGGCCCCTTCACGCTGGCAGCCTACGCCCGCAATACAGCCACCGAGGCGGAGGTCATCTGGATCAACTGCGGCAACATGGACAACGAGAGCGCTTATCAGGTCGTGCCCGGCAATTGCACTTTCCTGCAGGGCTGTGCATCCTCGCTGGCGGGGCAGGTCGGCAGTGTGCTGATCGACTCCAAGGCGCTGGAAGCTGCCCCCATCAGCGTCTCCAGTGCACAGGCGGCTGTGCTGGGTCTGGTGTTCATCCTGATCCTTCCGGCAGCGCTGCTGGCGGCGGGCGCTGTCGTGGTCATCCTGCGGCGCAGAAAGTGAGGCCCGCATGAAAACGAAACAGCGCACCCTCATCGTTCTGCTGGTTCTGGTCTTTCTGGCGGGCGGGGCCTTCGCAGCCCTGACGGCGAAGAACGCGCAGGCCGTACAGGCCGAAAGCGCTGCGGCGGAGGGCAGCATCCCGCTGTCCTCCTTTGCGGCGGGCGACCTGACCGAACTTGCGGTCACGTACAACGGCGAGACGAACACCCTGACGGTTGCAGACGGCAGCTGGACGCTGGCCGAAGACCCGGCCTATCATCTGGACGCCACCGCCTGCAACACGATGGTCACCGCCCTGTCGGCGCTGAACGCCAAACGCCAGCTGACCGAAGAACCCGGCGAGGACTACGGCTTCACGGACGAGAGCCTGACTGTCACGGTCACAGCGGCAGGGGAGACGAACACCTTCACCTTTGGGGCAGAGAATGCCGCCACCGGGGATATCTACCTGAAAAAGGCCGGGGACGATGCCCTGTATATGGTGGCGGCGTCCAAGGCGGCCTGTTTTGCTCTGAGCCGCGCTGAGCTGTTCGGTGCCTTCAACCCGGCAGGGCTGACCCGTTCGGCCATCGAATCCGTCACCCTTGCCTGCGGAGATGAGCCGTTCACCCTGACGGCGGTTTCGGAAGCCGCAGAGTCCGCCCGTTCGGCCGACTCCGAAAGCGACAGCGACAGCAAGGCGTACACCACCGTTTGGCGGCTGGCGGATGCACCGGATGCGGAGCTGGACGAAACGCAGGTCAGCAGCCTGCTTTCGGCCCTCAGCAGCTACGTCACGGCGCAGGATCCCCACGGCGATGCGTCCGGCATGAAGCAGCTGGCTGCAGCCACGGTCCGCACAGCGGACGGCGAACGGACGCTGACCTATTACGAGGGCACGGACGGCTATTATCTGACCGTGTCGGGGGACGCTTCCCTCTACACGGTGGATGCCGCCACCGTGCAAACAGTTTGCACCGCAAAGGACCGTTACAAAGCGGCTTCGTGAAACAAAAGTTCATCTGGAAGTTCTTTTTGAGCCCGGAAGTTTCCCGCAGGGGAGCCTCCGGGCTTTTTGATGTTCCGGCCCGGTTTTCGCCCGGTACGTAAAGTTTGGGCAAACTGTGTCAGAGCGATTGACATTTGTACGGAAATTGTATAAGATAGACACGAACAGGGGGAGAGACTGCGCAATTTGTCACCTAAGGCACGGCGCGTGGGGACCGATCGCCCTGGTACGAGGGATGGGGACACGAGCCCTGTCTTTTTTCGTATCTGAGTTTAAGGAGGATTTGGTATCATATGGACAACTCGGTGATCGTTTCACTGCGGGACATCGTAGTGGAGTTTGACGGCCAGCGCATTCTGGACGGATTGAATCTCGATATCCATGACAAAGAGTTCGTTACGCTGCTGGGTTCTTCCGGCTGCGGCAAGACCACGACCCTGCGGCTGATCGCAGGCTTTTTGGAGCCGAATTCCGGCAAAGTTCTGCTCAAAGGCGAGGATATCACCGGTGTGCCGCCCTACAAGCGCCCGGTGAACACGGTGTTCCAGAAGTATGCGCTGTTCCCGCACCTGAACGTGTTCGAGAACGTGGCCTTCGGCCTGCGGCTGAAAAAGATGGACGAAGAGACCATCCGCCGCAAGGTGCGCGATATGCTGGAGGTCGTGGGCCTGAAAGGCTTTGAGCGCCGCAGCATCGGCCAGATGTCCGGCGGTCAGCAGCAGCGCGTGGCCATCGCCCGCAGCCTGGTCAACGAGCCGGAGATCCTGCTGCTGGACGAGCCTCTGGGTGCACTGGACCTCAAGCTGCGCAAGGAGATGCAGCTGGAACTCAAGCGCCTGCAGCGCGAGATGAACATCACGTTCATTTATGTCACGCACGACCAGGAAGAGGCCCTGACCATGTCCGACACCGTCGTTGTCATGAACGGCGGCAAGGTGCAGCAGATCGGCACCCCGGAGGATATCTACAACGAGCCGAAGAATGCCTTCGTGGCGGACTTCATCGGCGACTCCAACATCGTGGATGGCGTGATGCACAAAGATTTCCTCGTTTCCTTCTCCGGTGTCCAGTTCCCGTGCGTGGACCGCGGCTTTGCCCGTGAGCAGAGCGTGCAGGTCGTCGTCCGCCCGGAGGACATCGAGGTCGTTTCGCCGATGGAAGGCCAGCTGGTGGGCGTCGTCAATGACGTCATCTTCAAGGGCGTCCACTTCGAGATGCACGTCGATGTGGAGGGCCGCGAGTGGCTCATCCATTCCACCCGTGCCTGCACCCCCGGCGAGACCATCGGGATGCGCATCGGCCCCAACGAGATCCACATCATGGCGCGTTCGTGAGGGGTGAGCCGAAATGATGAAGATTTACGATCGAAAGCTCGCGTATCCCTACTTCGTGTGGATGACGCTCTTCACAGTGGTGCCCCTCATCATCGTGGTGTATTATGCCCTGACGGACAGCGACGGCAATTTCACCCTGAACAACCTGCTCTCCATCAGCGGCTATGGCTCGGTGTTCGCGCGCAGCCTGCTGCTGGCCCTCATCGCTACGGTCATCTGCCTGATCACCGCGTTCCCCGTCGGCTATTTTCTCTCCCGCCTGCGGGTGAACAAGCAGCATATCATGCTGATGCTGGTCATGCTGCCCATGTGGATGAACTTTCTGCTCCGCACCTATGCGTGGATGGGCCTGCTCAGTGTCAACGGCCCGGTCAACGCGGTGCTGGGTGCCTTCGGCCTTGGCCCCTACACCATGCTGAACACCTCCGGTGCGGTGGTGCTGGGCATGGTGTACAACTACGTGCCCTATATGATCCTGCCGCTCTACACCAGCATGACCAAGATCGACCAGAGCATCGTGGAAGCGGCGCAGGACCTGGGCGCTTCCACCACCCAGACCCTGCTGCGGGTGCTCATCCCCATGAGCGTACCCGGCATCAGCACCGGCATTACGATGGTCTTCGTCCCGGCGGTGTCCACCTTCGTCATCAGCCGGATGCTGGGCGGCGGTTCCAACCTGCTGATCGGCGACCTGATCGAGATGCAGTTCCTCGGCAACAGCTACAACCTGAACGTCGGCTCGGCCATGAGCCTGGTGCTGATGATCATCGTTCTGCTGTGCATGAGCTTTACTTCGAGCTTCGACGAGGATGAAATGGAGGGGGTGTCCTGATGAAAACGAAACATCTCCGCCTGATGCAGCGGGTCTATATCATCCTGTTTTTCTGCTTCATGTATCTGCCCATCGCGTATATGATCGTGTTCAGCTTCAACCAGAGCAAGGGCTATGCGCTGTTCACCGGGTTTACGCTCAAGTGGTACACCAGCCTGTTCCACAACGCCTCCATTCTGCGGGCGCTGGCCGTCTCGGTGGAAGTGGCCCTCATCTCGGCCGTCATCGCCACGATCCTGGGCACGGCGGCTTCGCTGGGCATTGCCTCCATGGGCCGCAAGAGCCGCCTTGTGGTGACGAACATCACCTATATCCCGGTCGTCAACCCGGAGATCATCACCGGCATCTCGCTGATGCTGCTCTTCGTGGCCTACCAGCGTTTTGCGGGCCGGGTGGAGTTCCTGCCCGATACCATCATGGGCCTGCCCACGCTGCTCATCGCGCACATCGCGTTCAACGTGCCGTATGTCATCTTCAACGTCACGCCCAAGCTCAAGCAGCTGGACGTCAAACTGTATGAGGCGGCTCTGGACCTCGGCTGTGACCCCAGGCAGGCGTTCTTCAAAGTCATCCTGCCGGAGATCAGCCCCGCCATCCTGTCGGCCTTCCTCATCTGCCTGACCTACTCCATTGATGACTTCATGATCTCCTACTTCAACTGCGGCACGGTGGAGACCCTGCCCATCGCCATCTACTCCATGACCCGCAAAAAGGTCAGCCCGGAGATCTACGCTCTGTCTACCATCATGTTTGTGGTCATTCTGACCATCATCCTGATCTCCAACGCTATGGAGAGCCGCGGCTACCGCCGGGACCAGAAGGCACTGAGAGGGGAGGATGCCGCATGAAACAGATGAAGCGCATGGTGCTTTTACTGCTGACGTTGGTGTTTGCCGTCAGTCTGCCGCTTTCGGCGTTTGCCGCCGGGACCATCGAGGTCACGGAAGATGTTTCCGTTTCGGATGATTACGACTGGACCCGCTTCAAGGGCCAGAACGTCACCCTGAACGTCTACAACTGGGGTGAGTATATCTCCAACGGCTCGGACGACAGCGTGGACGTGGTGGACGCCTTCCAAAAGCTGACCGGCATCCACGTCAACTACACCACCTTTGATTCCAATGAGTCGCTCTACGCCAAGCTGAAATCCGGCGCGGCGGATTACGATGTCATCATCCCGTCGGACTATATGGTCGCCAAGATGATCTCGGAGGGGATGCTCGCAAAGCTGAACTTTGACAACATCCCCAACTTCCAGAACATCGACGAAGTCTACCGCAACGCCGACTACGACCCCGCCAATGAATACACGGTGCCGTATATGCTCTGCACCACCGGCATCATCTACAACACCACCATGGTGGACAAAGCGCCCGCCAGCTGGGCCGACCTGTGGGATGAACAGTACGCCGGAAACATTCTGATGTTCAACAACAGCCGGGATGCGTACGCCATCGCGGCATTTGCCACCGGCCACAGCATCAACCCCCAGTCCACCGAGGAAGTGGACGAGGTGGTCGAGCACCTCAAGGCGCAGAAACCGCTGGTCCAGGCCTATGTCATGGACGAGATCTTCGATAAGATGATCGGCGGCGAGGCGGCCATCGGCGTCTATTATTCCGGCGACGCCATCACCATGATCGACGACAACCCCGACCTGGCCTGGGTCTTCCCGGAGGAGGGCAGCGTCCTTTCGGTGGACAGCATGTGCATCCCCGCCACCAGCGAGAAGCAGGAAGCCGCTGAGATGTTCATCAACTTCATGTGCGAAGTGGACATCGGCAAAGCCAACGCCGAATACATCGGCTACACCACCCCCATGCAGGCCGTGTGGGAGGTGCTGGACGAGGACCTGAAGTACAGCGAGATCGCCTTCCCCTCGGAGGAGATCGAAGCGAAGGAAAAGGTCTTCACTGCCCTGAGCGATGAGGTCAACAGTGAGCTGGACGTCAAGTGGAGCGAGATGAAGAGCTACGACGAGAGCGGCAGCGGCATCGTCTTCCTGATGCTGCTTCTGGCCATGGTCGCGCTGGCCTGCTTCAACATCTGGCGCAAGCTGCGCAAAAAATCGCGGAACATGTATTGATCCATGCAGGCTGCGCCGCAAACGGTGCGGCCTGTTTTTGATAGAGAGGATATTTTTACTATGGTACTGAACCACTTTACTGAAACTGCGACCGTTCTGAACGCCGACTGTGATTTTCACCGGAAGCTCAAACCCAGCGCCCTGTTCCGTTATGTGGAGCAGGCTGCGGCGGATCACGCCCGCGCCTACGGCATGGACGACGATTTCTTTGCCGCCCGCCACACGACGTTTCTGGTGGGCAAGCAGGCCGTGGAGGTCTACCGGATGCCCACCCGCGGCGAGAAGATCACGCTGGATACCGCCTGTGAGCCTTGCAAAAAAGGCTCGATGAAGCGGATCACTCACATCCTCGATGAGGTCGGGAAGGAGCTGGCCCTCGTGGACTGCCGCTGGATCGTGGTGAACACCGAAATGGGGCACATCATGCGGCAGCCCAGCTGGTGCACCCCCAACTACGAAAACGAGAATGTGGAAGACGAGCTGCCCCAGCTGGTGCACAAATGCAAGGAGCTGACCCCGGCGGGCAGCTGGACGGCCAGCTACTCGCTGTGCGACCTGAACGGCCATGTGAACAACTCGTTCTATCTGGACATCGCCTGCGACGCCCTGCCGCTGGATGCACTCCGGAAGGGTCCGCTGCGCTTCGCCTCCATCAAGTACCACCGCGAGATCCCGATGGGGGCGCAGGTGGCGGTGGCCTATGCGCCGTCGGCCGGTGGCTGGTATGTGGTGGGCCGCCGGGACGAGCACATAGCCTTTGAGTGTTATCTGGAATTTTCCAGCGAAGCGGCTGAGAATGCCTGAGAAAAGAATTACAAAAAAATTACAAAAACTTTCGCAAAACCCCTTGCAAAATGATTTCAAAAGAGTTACAATATGGTTACAAGAAGAGCGAAAGCTCTTCTGCGTGAAATCTTTTTCTTCTTGTTATCCGTGGATATCGGGTGCGCACCGCTCCTCCTCCGGCTGTTCTCCTTCGCAGCTGTTGGTGTGCACCGCACAGGCGGTATCGTCGCTTCGTGTGCAAAAAAGCTCGCTCCCGTTCGGGGGCGGGCTTTTTTGCGCCCTCAGGCTTGCAGCAGGGGAGAACGGCCCGCATTTTCGGGAATAAAGTGTTACTTTCCGCCGTTTTCTTAGACAAAGTGTCTGGTTTTCGCAAGGACAGTTTTGGAAAGTTTGTTTTGCGAAATGCTTGCGTTTGTGCCGGTTTGTGTTACAATAGGTGCAAGCATTTTTAGCATCTTCCAGGCACGATAAGTGAAATGAATTTGCCGCCGTTTCTACGGGCTGCACGAGAGAAAAGGAGTTTGAGTATGGCATATTTCTATGAAGAACCTTCCCGCACCTTTGGTGAGTACTTGCTGATCCCCGGCTATTCTTCTTCGGAGAATGTCCCCACGGCGGTCAGCCTGAAGACCCCGCTGGTCAAGTACCGCAAGGGCGAGGAAGAATGCCCGCTGGAAATGAACATCCCCATGATCAGTGCCATCATGCAGGCAGTCTCCGGCGACAAGCTGGCGATCGCGCTGGCACGCGAGGGCGGCGTTTCCTTTATCTATGGCTCTCAGAGCATTGAGAACGAGGCAGCGATGGTCCGCCGCGTCAAGAGCTATAAGGCCGGTTATGTCGTCTCCGACTCCAATCTGGCCCCGACGGCCACCCTGCACGATGTGCTGGAGCTGAAGGCCCGCACCGGCCACTCCACCATTGCTGTCACCGCCGACGGCACCCCCAACGGCAAGCTGCTGGGCATCGTGGCCTCCCGCGATTACCGCGTCAACCACACCCCCGATGACGCCTCTGTCACCACCTTCATGACCCCCATCGAAAAGCTGGTCACGGCCCCGGAAAACACCTCCCTGCATGACTGCAACAACATCATCTGGGACAACAAGATCAACACGCTGCCTCTGGTGGACGCCGAGGGCAACCTGAAGTATTTCGTCTTCCGCAAGGACTACGACTCCCACAAGAAGAACGCCAACGAGCTGCTGGACGCCAACAAGAGCTATGTCGTGGGTGCCGGCATCAACACCCGTGACTACGCCGAGCGTGTTCCCGCTCTGGTGGAGGCCGGTGTGGATGTCCTCTGCATCGACTCTTCCGAGGGCTATTCCGAGTGGCAGAGCCGCACCATCGGCTGGATCCGTGAGCACTACGGCGACACCGTCAAGGTCGGCGCAGGCAATGTGGTCGATGCAGAAGGCTTCCGCTTCCTGGCAGAGGCAGGCGCCGACTTCGTGAAGATCGGCATCGGCGGCGGTTCCATCTGCATCACCCGCGAGACCAAGGGCATTGGCCGCGGCCAGGCTACCGCTGTCATCGAGGTCGCCAAGGCCCGCGATGAGTATTATAAAGAGACCGGC
This sequence comes from Faecalibacterium prausnitzii, assembly GCF_019967995.1. NCBI lineage: Bacteria > Bacillati > Bacillota > Clostridia > Eubacteriales > Oscillospiraceae > Faecalibacterium > Faecalibacterium prausnitzii. Next base: position 1,620,758 of record NZ_CP065377.1, on the reverse strand, counting down.
ATCTATGTGCCCATCTGCTCCGATGGCGGCATCGTCCACGATTACCACATCACCCTGGCGCTGGCCATGGGCGCAGACTTCGTCATGCTGGGCCGCTACTTTGCCCGCTTTGACGAGAGCCCCACGAACAAGGTCCGCATCAATGGCCAGTATATGAAGGAGTACTGGGGCGAAGGCTCCAACCGTGCCCGCAACTGGCAGCGCTATGACCTCGGCGGCTCCACCAAGCTGAGCTTTGAGGAAGGCGTGGACAGCTATGTCCCGTATGCAGGCCCCCTGTCCGATGGCGTCCAGACCACGCTGTACAAGGTCAAGAGCACCATGTGCAACTGCGGTGCGCTCTCCATCCCGGAGCTGCAGCAGAAGGCCAAGCTGACGGTCGTTTCCTCCACTTCCATCGTGGAGGGCGGCAGCCATGACGTCATGCTGAAGAACGCGACCCCCAACATCATGAATGGCTGATCACAATTGAATCGAACGGCTGCTTCCTGGCTTCTGGAGGCAGCCGTTTTTCTGGTTTGGAAAAAAGATTTTGTCTGCATCCGCCGGAATTTTACAAAACCTCTTGCACCCATCCGGGAAAGATGCTATCATGATACAAACACCCTGTCATGACAGGGTGGAAGAGCCCCGCGCCGCACCTGAGATGCAGACCGGGCCGGGGCGTTTTTTCAGCAGCCGCCCGGTATCGGCCGCTGTATGGATATGAAGAGAGGAAACTTTCATGGACGAGATCAAAGTTGTTCCGTATATTCCGGATGAAGATTACGATAACCCTGCCATGGTCGTGGATTTCTACGAGTTCACGATGGCCAACTGCCTGTTTCTGCACGGCTTCAAGGATACGACGCTGGTATTCGATATGTTCTTCCGCAAGAACCCCGACAACCAGGGCTATTCCATCAGCGCAGGCCAGCGCAAGCTGACCCGCTTTTTGCTGAACTATCACTTCAACGAGCAGGATATCTGCTGGCTGCGCACCAAGGGCATGAGCGAGGAGTTCTGCGAGTATCTGCGCACCTACCGCTGGCAGGGCGACATGTACGCCCTGCCCGAAGGCACGGTCTGCTATCCCCATGTGCAGATGGTCCGCATCGAGTGCGACCTTGTGGGCGCTATCCTCATCGAGACCTATCTGCTGCAGACCATGAACTTCCACAGCCTGATCGCCACCAAGGCGACCCGCGTCACCGGTCTGAACACCCACACCCCCCGCAGCGTCATGGAGTTCGGCACCCGCCGCGCCCAGGGCGAGAGCGCAGGCAACGACGGCGCGTATGCAGCCGTTCTGGGCGGCTGCATCGGCACCGCCAACTGCCTGGCCGAGATGAAGTATGGCCCGGAGGTCAAGGCCGTCGGCACGGTGGCCCACAGTTTCATCGAGTTCTTCCCGACCGAGTTCGATGCTTTCAAGGCCTTTGCCGATACCTATCCGGACTCTGTCAGCCTCCTGCTGGATACCTATAATATCATGGAGAGCGGTCTGCCCAACCTCATCAAGCTGGACGACTACCTCATCGAAAAGTATCCCAACGACCCCAGCCGCCGCGTCAAGAGTGCCCGCATCGACTCCGGTGACCTGGCCCGCGGCTCCAAGCGCCTGCGCAAGGCGCTGGACGCAGCAGGGAAGCCTTATATCAAGCTGGTGGCGTCCAACGGTCTGGACGAAAAGAAGATCGCCAACATGGAGCTGTATGAGCATGCCCATTTCGATTCCTACGGTGTCGGCGAGAACCTCATCACCTCGGCTTCCGATCCCGTCTTTGGCGGCGTGTACAAACTGGTGGCCGTCAAGCGCTCGGATGGAACCTATCAGCCCAAGATGAAGTGTTCGGATTCTGCCAGCAAGGCCATCATCCCTGGCAAAAAGATGCCGTGGCGTCTCTACGATGAAAACGGCCAGGCACAGTGCGACCTGATCGCCATGGACGGCGAGGAGATCGAGGCAGGCAAGCCTGTCACGATGGTCAATCTGGATTCTGACGCCATTGAGCGCACCGTGACCATCACCCCCACCAAGGTGAAAAAGCTGTTGGTGCCGCACATCCTCCACGGCGAGCTGGCCATGGAGCTGCCCTCCATCGCAGAGAAAAAGGCCTACATCGCCCGCCAGCTGACCGATGAGACCTGGGAGAGCGAGCTGCGCCTGGAGTGCCCCCACAAGCACTATGTCAACATGACCCCCGCCGTCGCCGAGTGCCGCTCCCGCATGTATGCCGAGCTGCATGGCGGCAAGGTATAACTTGACAAATCGGGATTTCTATTGTATGATATGAATTGCCGTTTGCAGTTCTTGCAGCGGCAGTTCATTTAGAAGCCACTGTGGTGAAATTGGCAGACACGAGGGACTTAAAATCCCTTTCTGGCGACAGAGTGCGGGTTCAAGCCCCGCCGGTGGCATGAGAAAGCTCAGAATTATTCGTTGAATCGAATGATTCTGGGCTTTCTCTTTTTGTTCCATTTTCTGGAAGTGTTGAGCGGGCGAGAGGGATTTTTCGCGAAAAAAGGAGGAGTCTCTCTCGTGCGTAACCGTGATTTAAGACCCGCTGCCAAGGCAAATCCCACCATCCAACAGGCATTTGAAAGGTTCCAAAAGTACAACCGGCTCAAGAACCTCTCCCAAGGCTCACTCGACTTCTACGCCGCTAAGGGCAGAAGCTTCTTTCGGTTTCTGGGGGACACAGAACAGCCCATCCATACCATCACAGAGGAAACGGTGGAGGACTATATCTTCTATATGAAGGACCAGAAGCTTCACGATACGACCATCAATACGAATCTGCGCATGGTGCGTGCGTTTTTGTACTGGTGTATGGAAAAAAGCTATCTGGAAAAGTATCCGATCAGACTAGTGCGTGCAGATGATCCAATCAAAGAACCCTACACCACCGATGAGCTGCAGAAGCTGCTGAAGGAACCGGACTGCAAGACGTGCTCCTTTGCCGAATACCGCAATTGGGTCATTGTCAACTTCCTGCTTGGTACCGGCTGCCGTGCGTCCACGCTACTCAACCTGCAGATCGGAGACTTGGACCTTTCCGCCGGGACAGTGTTTTTCCGCCACATGAAGGCGCGTAACCAGCAAATCGTGCCGCTCTCTAAGGCACTGGTCAAGATCATGGAGGAGTATCTGGAGCATCGTACCAGCGATTTCACGGCCCCGTTGTTTGTCTCAGAGTATGGCAACCAGATGACCCTGAATTCGCTCGGTAATGCGATTTGGAATTATAATCATAGCAGAGGCGTGGATAAGACCTCTATGCACCTGTTCCGGCACACCTACGCCAAACTGTATATCCAAGCTGGTGGCGACCCGTTCCGTCTGCAAAAGCTGCTGGGACACGCAGACCTCACCATGACCCGGCGGTATGTGGCACTGTATGCGGACGACCTGAGAGCCAACTATGACGCCCTGAACCCGCTGGAACAGATGAGCCATGAAAAGCAACGGGGTGAAAAAATAGGGATGAAACGGGAAAGGTGAAGGAGTGTGGCGGCTTCTTTGCAGTGATCGTGTATATGAATTTGCGACTTTGCAATGTTGATGAAATTGAACGAAAATGCGATATAAATTGATAATTTCGGAAATGCAAAGTTGAGCGGTCATTGCAAGGTTGAAGTGAGGAGGACCAATTGTGCAGAAAGAGAAGATCACGAAATGTTTATAAAATGGAGCGTGACAATTACTGCCGACGGTGCTATAATGACCTTACCCCCGGAATGTTTCGTATGAAGCCCAGAAGTGAAGATGATGTCTCCGAGGGCCATTACGCGGACTCACAGTGATGGACTGCGTAACATATTTTATCTGTTCGTCGAGGTTCAGGATACTGAGCCTCACCTAGACGAATGGAGGTCTCAGCCTAAGGCGAGACGCATGATTAGATAGAGTAGTTTCCCAGAAGCTGTATTCTGCCGGTATACGGTATGAGTGCGGCTTGGGAGTTCTATCTTTTTGTGCGTCTTTTTTATTGCCATTTTTTAGAAGATGCACGATGTAGCGTAAAAAATATGCCAAAAACGTAAACGAATATAAGGAGTAAAATATGAGTTTTCTAAGTTTCTTTCCGTTAATCCCTGCTGTGACCACTGCTTCAGCTGCGCCGGTCTACCATGGAGGCATGATTCCGTGTCTGGGAGATGTGGAGCCGGTAAATACCCGATGGCTTGTTAAAGGATACTTCCCGATGGGAGCAGTGTCGGTCGTGGCAGGCCCCGGCGGCGTGGGCAAGGGCGTATTCATGGCGGGTGTGGTGGCTGCCGTAACGACCGGACGTCCCACGATGCTCTTCCCTGATGCTGCAGTTGCACAGGGGAATGTTTTAGTACTTACGAGCGAGGATGACCCCGGCATGTCTCTGGCTCCGCGCATGATCGCGGCAGAGGCGGATATGCGCAGGGTGTTTTACGCGACTCCCGGCTGGTACTGGCAGCAGAAAAAGAAAAAGCTTGTTATTGGGGCAAGCTTGTTTGAGCTTATTGATGAGCTGCATCCGGCACTGGTTATCATCGACCCGCTCAGGAGCTTTCTGGAGTGGAATGCAGCGGCAAATGGTGATGTGATGCGCGGGGCGCTTGATATGCTGCAGGAAAAAGCTTTGGCAGACCAGTTCAGCGTGGTCATTGTATCTCACATGGTAAAGAAGGCAGGCGATGATGCACGGATGTTGCTGGCCGGTTCGGGTGAGCTGTGGAATGCCGCTCGCAGCGTGACCATTCTGGGGAGACTGCCGATGGACGAGAGCGTCACCTATGTAACGCAGGAAAAGCTGAACATTGGCACTAAGGCACGTAGTATCCTCTTCCATACCCAGACGGTAGGTGTGAAAAATAAGGCAGGCGCAGAGGTGGAAACCGTCCGGGCAGTGCTGGCGGCGACCACGGAGAAGCATTATAAGGAGTTGATGGCCGACAAGCCGATGCCATTGGAGCCGTCGCAGCGGGATGCCAAGGAGTCCATCATGGCCCTTCTGAAAGAGCAGGGACCGATGGCTGGCATGGATCTGAAAAAGCTGGTAATGGACGAAACAGGATGCAGCAGACGCACCGTTGAGCGGGCACATACATGCCTTGTAAAAGAGAAAAAGATCCAGACCAAGCGGGTGCGGCAGGCTGACGGAAAGTTCAAGTTCATCACCTCCTTGTGCGCTGTCCGGGCAGTGAGGCGAGTGTGTGGCGAAGTTGCATAAAAATGACGAATAAGCGACAAAAATAAACTTCGCCAGTGTGGCGATGTTGGCGATGTTGAGTGGAATGTGGAAAAACTAAAAGAGACATAGTATCGCTAATAAGCGAAAAACGGCGCAATTTCGCCAATGGAAGCACAGGAGGTGGTGCACTATGGATGGCATGATTGCCTGAACGGACGTCGGAGAGCGGCAGAAGTGGAAAACCAAATCCTCTCAGTGCTGGAAACGATGCTTGATACGACGCTTTATACAGATTGTTTTATATCTGATGTGAAAATGGCATGTGCTTGTTAAAAATCAACAAAAAGGCAATAGCACCTTTCAAAAAAAGGTATTATTGGGCTTTGTTTAAAAAACAGAAGAAAAAATTACAGATAACTATTGAACTTTAATACAAGTAGCGATATACTGCTTGTACAAACAAAACAAGGAGGTTTGATAGTGCGTAGCGAAAAAACAATAAGGCGTAATTTGGCAACGCCCAGTTGACTGCCAAAAATACAATCCAATTATATAGGAGCATACAAATTATGACACGAAGCAAAAAGAACACCACTGGAAAGCCGACGACTGCGACACAGCTCTCGCCCATGATGACCGTTGCCGAGGTGGCAGAGCTGCTGGAGTTCGGGCAGAATTTTGTCTATCGGCTGGTGAGTAAACCGGGCTTCCCGGCGGTAAAGGTGGGCAATAGCTACCGGATCTTCCGCGAAGGGCTGATGGAATGGCTCGATGCGCAGAAGGTCGATAACACACCGGGAGGTGCTGCATAATATGTGGGACCTGGAAGTTGCTCCGTACCCCGCCGGGGAAGAGCTGAAAAATACGATTATAAATATGAAAAAGGAGATCAAAATGAGCTTTTTAAAAGATGTATTTCAGACCGCTGACGAGATCAAGCAGAGTCAGGAGAAGTTTAAGAATGCCGTAGACGTAAGCAGTCGTCAGGTAGAGGCGCTTATTCGACCGTATTTGAGCGAAGCGCAGAACGAGATCCTATCTGAAATTCTGGAAGGGCTGATTGCGTCCGTTGCCGAGCACTCGTTCCAAATTGGCTACAATAGCGCCATGCAGACGTTTGCAGAAGCGGCGGCAGCAGTCGAGGCAAAGTCCCATGCGCAACAGTAAAACAAAAACCGCCTTACCTGCGCCAACAGGTAAAGCGGTGATAGAGACGGGAATATATATGTAATGCTAATGTTCTCGCCCCTATAATAGCACAGAACGAAGCGTTTGACCAGAGCTTTTTTGGGTAGATGCTAACAAACCGGCGCATGGTCTGGCAAGATAGCTGGGCTGTGCGCCTTATATTTTTATAGGAGCAATATTATTTTATGACTGAAGAAACAAATGTTACCACTACACCCATGCAGCCTGTATCTCTGCCCAAAAACAAACCCAACGATGCATTGTCTATCTTGGCGCTATTTGGGGATCTTACCGACATTGGCTTGGACCCCTGTGAAGAGTTGCCGCGCGTACCTGCTCCGATGACGAAACCGCAAGCAGCCGAACAGGAAATGATTTGGTCACTGGATGATATCCGCCGGGAAGAAATGCTATTTGAACGGGCTTTACCGGCTTTGCCAGAGGACACACGCTACGTCTCACAGGCCATCGGCGACATTATACAAAGCTGGGGAGTTGGTCGCTATGTGATCGATGCGGGTACAGGCGCGGGTAAAACAACTGCAATCATTGACTTATTGAAGAAAAATATGACTAGCTGCCCAAGATTCAATGTGGGAGATCGAAAGCGAATTCTATATCTTTGCAACCGGAAAACGCTGTGGGAGCAAATCGTCCAAGCCATTTTAGCGGATGGAGTCGAAAGGGATTTCCGAGATACAGACCTGATTAGATTGGCGATGATCGAGTGCCTGAGTTTTGAGTTTGTAGAGGTGCAAACCTATCAAAAGCTCCAGAAGGACTATCAGGAAAACCCAGAGAAGACGCTGGAGCACATCAAGAACAGCTATACCTATATTGTCTGTGATGAGGCTCATTATTTTGTGAATGATGCCAAATTTAACCATAAGACGAACATGGCGTACCAGTGCGTCGAGCAGTTGGTTTCGTGTAAAACAGTGATCTACATGAGCGCCACGATGGACTTCTTGATTCAGAAGTGGAAGGAGGAGGGGACACTTCCCCCAGAAAACTATTACCGAATCCCAAGAAGAAAATCGAGTGTCTCAGAAATTCGATTCTACTATCGGGATGCTGAGCGTAAGGCTCTCTTGGATTCCATTCCACCAGATGAAAAAGTGATTGTTTTTGTATCGAGTCGTGCAACGCTTGAAAAAATGAAGCTGATATACGGTGATGCGGCTTCCTACTACTGCTCTGACCACAACAAGTCCGGCGCGATGGATACGCTGTATGATTGTGTCCGGCACGGAAAGCTTTTGAAGCGGATCCTTTTTACTACGACTGTCTTCTATAACGGTGTTGACATCAAAGACGAGACGGTCAAACATATTTTCATTGAGCAGTGGTTGCCCATGGAGGTGATTCAGGAGATCGGCAGAAAGCGGCCAGTGAGTGAGCAGGATATCTTTAAACTCTATCTGCGCGGCAAGGGAAAACGGGAGCTGGAGACGTGCCCTAAAGAGGCTACCTATAATCTTGAACCAGCGCTGTGTTATCGTGCAGGCGGGGAGACTTGGGAGAAGTTTTTGGCAGCGCCGGATGTAAACGAGCGAATCGGTGAGGAGTCCACTTTGTACTACGATCATCGAACAAAAGAGTACCATATCAACGAGATGAAAGAGATGTTCTTCCAGTATCAGAAAAGTGTCGCACTGAAAATGTTACAGGATGGATATCATGACGCAATTCTTAGTATGATTCGGGGCGATTTGGGTGGTCCTGTTCCAGAGCATAAGTCGGATAATGTGTCAGCCTACATTGCGGAACATCTCAATGAGCCTATGCTAAAGGATGAGCTAAAGGCAGCACTGATTCGCGTCCTGAATATTGTTCCGGCTAAAGGACGCTCTAGCCAAGAGACGATCGGCAAATTGCTTTTAAATCGAGAGCTTCAAAAATACGGGGTAGAGATTATAACAACAAGAGAAACAGCAGGGAAGTGGCGGTTTAAGACAGTCTGGATGCTTGTGGAACTGAAATAATGATCGACAAAATGTGCAAAAACGCGTGCCGATACTATAGAAACTACACGAAAAATTGCACAATGTCACAGAGCAACAAAGAAGTAAGATGCGCATAAAATTCACTACACTATACAATAAAGCGAAAAATGTACGCATATCGATTATGGAAGCTCGGCTACTGATTTGAGTGGCCGGGCTTTTATTGTGGATGATTAAGAATGGAAGCGTCTTTTATTGACAAATTCTATTCTGCGTGGAATGATAGCTGAGTGCTTTCGAACGTCCGAAGAATGAGGATGGGCGGAAACGCTCAGTTATCATGAACACGTTAACGGAAATCTTGACGAAGCGAACCTGTAAGCTTTTTCAAGATTGGAGTTGATGAGCGACAGCGAATGTGTCATAATGATTCGATTTATCGTCAAAATATATGGTGCTTCTTCGAAATAATCAAAATAATGTTGATTCTCAGTTTGTTAAGAAAATACGATGATGCGTCGAATATTGAGAAACAAGAAAGCGTCTGCCCGGCGGATGACGTCACAAATCGTTACTCTATCTGGATTAACACGAGTGAAAAGTGCACTTCGAATTGAATATGACGTATTATCGCTGATTCAATATAAGGCTGTATACGTCGTGGATACTGTTTCGTAGCTCAATTTTCGGCCGCCAAATTTACATACGGATATTTCCGTAACTATTTTCGTGGGCGGATTTTTACGCCGTCCAAAAGGGAGTGGGTCAGAGCGACACCCCTGCAACATGGCTCAACTTGATGCAGGTTCAAAGGCTCAGTAGTCAAAGTGACTGATGAGAAGCATATTCTGTCGATGATACGATCAATAAACATTAGTCAAACTGGTAAAGGTTCAACTGTCGTCAAAATGGGGACACTTCAATAGAGCTCAGAGGAGGAGTCGGTATTTCGCAGTAGCCCTCGATTTGAGGGCTGTACAAAACTCCGCATAGTACATGACGGCTTTCTATGACACTGTGCAGATTTTGACAAATAATTTTACGGTATTTCGCTTTTTTGCGATTAACTCTTACCAACCTGGTAACGGTTGAAATCGAATCAAGATACAAAAACACCCCACTGCTCGGCATAGAGTAGCGGGGTGTTGCTGTTGAAGGGCGCTTATTTCAGAATAGAAAGATCGTCATAGCGAGCGACACCATTATAGAGCAGCTCAAGCATGGTCACAGCAGATGGGCGACCGTTCAAAGGATAGCCAGCCAGCTCCTGTACGCGATCGGGGAAGAAATCCCATGCGACCTTGGATGCCCGGCGGACCGTGCTTTGGACTGCTCTGGGCCCGCGCAGAGTTTTATCGGCAATGGGCGTGTAGATCTCTTTCTCTACGGCTCGCAGGCGGTCTTCATCCTCGGCAATTAGCGTCAGGGCTTGTGATAGAATCATGTAGGCGTTCATGTTGCGGGTGATCCCGACGTAGCGCAGTACATCATTGATACGGGCGGACAAATCGGAAGTAACCATTTTGACATCATTCCTATTACATATATTTGGATCAGTTCCATCCTGTTCGAAATAAATGTAACGCAAAACATGCCAAACCTGGCGAAAAGCGTCTAAATACGTCGTTAAGTGCTGAAATGCGTCGCAACGGCACGGCGGCGTGAACCGGCAGGGGTATAGCAGGGGATAGGAACGCGTCAGCGGAGTGCTTGGTTGGATGATAACATGGTATATACAGTCTATAAAGGCGTTTGCCTTGGGCTGGGTGCTGAATCGGCAGATCTCCATGACGCCACGCAAACTGTAAACATAAATCTGACGAATCTGCGTTGGGTTTTTGACTTCAACTTTCAAAGTGAAAGTCGAGCTCAATGGGTCAAGACGCGCTTTGTTGCGCTGATAGAATCGCCATACACGACCCTGTACCAAACAGTACGCACCTGTCACGACATAAGTTCAGATGAGGTCGCTTAGACTGACTCCATTAAGAAAGGTGTGTCCAATTTTGGACAAATGCAGACGGTGCTCAAACATGTTATCCGTGACCAAAAGTGGTCGAATGAAACTGTTCCCCCACAATTTCGTGGAGCCTCATAATCAAATCGAAAATCCGCCGGGATGTGTGCTGGCTGATATTAAACGCGGCTCTTTAAGTTCACTTTCTGACTGAATACTGTATAAAATAGAAGGAGCCCTGCTACTCGTGTCTGAGCGGCAGAGCATTTGTGTTGGGGTTGGTTATTAAATTACGGCGGTTTTATGCTATGCCCCAGGACGTGCTGTGTTAGAGCTCAAAAATCTCAGTCGTGATTCTGGTCTGGTTTTCACCTAAAAGTTTACCATAAGCACGGTCAGAAATTCGTTTGAACTCTTCAGCTCGTTCTCTCGTCTGGTAACTGAGTTCTTGTAGAATAGAGTTATTATTATCGTGGTCGATAATTTTGACGATGAACTTATTATTCTCCGCCATACCTTTTCCTCCCATCAGGCTGCAATTTCTGCGATATAGTTCAGGATGCTGAATACCATCAACCCCAAACCGATGAGTGTAAGTATGGGGCCACAACCAATATTGCCTCCGCCGCTTTTATTGCTCATCATGCTGTACATCATATAATGGTCAAACCAATCATGGTCACATTTGCGGCTCATAATAGCTCCTCCTGCGTTTTGAAGTGTGTTTACTTTTGCATTTTAGGTTTGCTGTACCTGAAGTCTACCAAACAATGTGTCCAATAAAGTGGATTTACAAGTACACTTTTAAAATGTGGAGCTTTTTTGCTGCTGGGCGCGCGAACTGATGGATGACCGCACTGTCGCGGGCAAAAAGTCTCCGGTAAGGCATCCGGTAGCGGGGCACACCTCTCACTCAGTCAGCCCCAACAGATAATCGGTCGGCACTTGATAGAATTGAGCGAGCTGGATCAGATGGGGAATTTCGGGACATTTATCGTGCTCCCATGCGTAGACTGCCCGGCGGCTCACTCCCATGGTTCGTGCAAGGTCGGTCTGAGTATAGCCGTGCGTCAGGCGCAGATGCTGCAAACGTTCTGATATAATGGTCATAGCTGCTCTCCTTTAAATAATGGGCGTCCTCTCACAGCCCGGCGAATCTCTGTCTTTACGAGTGCACTTTTAAATCCGGCACTACTCTCACTCGTGCCCTCGCTCTCTGTCCTGCTATGATTTAGTCGGCCTTCACGAACAGCTCCATGCAGTCCGCACAGATGACCCGCACTTCCTTGGTACTCCGGATGATGGTGCCGCACTTGGGACATACCCACCGCCGGGTACTGCTCTTTGCTTTGGGAGGTTTCGGCGCTCCGGTCTGCCTGCTACCGGGTGCCTTGCTGCCTGCTCCGGTGCCTGCCATATCCGACCATGCCAGCCGTTCACCCATCTGGATGTCCTGCCAGCCTTGGAAGATGATGAAGTCCAGTAGCTCTTCGGACGGGCTCGTAATGGTCCAGCCATACTTTTCGTGGTGGTCGACGGTCAGCCCGTGTGTCTCTGCCTGCTCCTTAAAGCGCCGGTTGTGGTAGACCCCGTTGTTGCTGGTGTCCTTGATGCCGGTCTCCATGCAGTACTCGTGCACCATCTCATGCAAAAGGGTGGAAGCGGTCTCCTCGATGGGACGGTCAAGGGTAGCCGACGAAATATTGATCTCGTACTTGTTCTCGCCGCCTGCCTGCCAGACCTTGGAGCAAGTGATATGACCGTATGCGGACGGGGTCTTTTTCAGGCTGATGATGGGCTCAGGCAGCTTGCCTGCAAAGTAGTGCTTGTTGAGCTCCCGGAACATTTTTTCCAGCTGACCAGCAGCGCGGGAGGTTTTGACAGTCTGTTTCATGATTTTTCGAACCTTTCTATTGATAAAAAAGGCCGGGACAGGTATAATATTGGTGTAGCCCGCCCCGGCGGGTGTTGTGGGCTCTATACAACGTCAGCTTTGGTCGGTCGGCGCTGTATGGGGCTTTTCTTTTCAGGTGATGCTCAAGCGGGTGCCGGAGACCGTTTTGCTATACTGGTCATACAGGTCGGGAGCCACGGCCTTGATGGCTTTGCTGTCCAGTCGGGTGCTGGAGAAATCGGACAGGCGGACTTTGTGGCAGCCTACTTCCAGATAGTTGGTGGAGCGCTCTGCAAGGGCCTCGCGGATCTGGATCTTCAGCTGTTCCTGTTCAGCCTGTGCGGCCTCGATCAGTTGGGCGGCCTCCTTGTACTGCTCGACAAGGGTCAGTAAAACGTTGATGCTCATGTGTGTACCTCTCTTCAAATCGTTGGTGAATGGTCGGATGTGAGAACGGGTGTTCCCGATGGCATGAGTATACAGCGTCTCGTACGAGTATGCAAGACGGAATATTCACCAAAGAAAAGTACAAATATCTGTGCAAAATACATACTCGTACGAGATAGACAAATGACAGATATGTGTTATAATACCTATAAAAGTCAAAAGAAAGTTGGTGCGAGGATGAGCGGAAAAACAAGCACAGCCAGCAAACGGAAATTTAACGATAAGACATACCAGCGGATTGTTCTTGACGTTCGGATGGATGTCTTCCCCAACAAGGAGGCTGTTCAGATGGCGGCCCAAAAAGCGGGGCAAAGTTTGACTGAATACATCATGGAGGCAGTACGCCTTCGAATGGAGCAGGAAAACGCCATGTTAGACACACCGGGGGTGGTTAAAAATCTGGAAGGGGACACTGATTCGGTAGAATGAGATAGTTGTTCCATCTCCCCAGACCGAATTGAATCTAGCAGCAGAAGGCCTCTGTCTTTCACAGAAATGTGATCGGCGGGGGTCTTTTTGCGTTAAGAAAATGATGACCGAAAAATAAAAAAGTATCCTCCACAGTGAAAATGAAAGACAGCGGCCCAAATCATGCGTTATTCCATCAGATTCAGCGCCCTTCTACCATTTATAGACACCTGATGGAGAATATCCGGTTCATCTCCCGGCGCTTTCGGTCAGGTCAGAGTGCACATAGCGCTGCAAGGTAATGTTTGCATTAGCGTGTCCCAACAATTCGCTGAGGGTCTTTACATCGCACCCCGCTTGCAGACAGGTGGTAGCAAAAGTATGACGCAGTGCGTGCGGGCGTACTTGCCGGACAGCCGCCTGTTTCAGATATGCCTTGATACTTTTCCGATAGCATCGTGGCTCTGTGGGTTTGGACTCGTTGCCAGATAGAAACCATGTAGAATAGCTGGCATTTCCGTGCAGCTTTTTCAGCATCATAAGCAGCTGTTTCGGGATTGGAATTTCCGGCGGGAGGTGCGGGTTTTAGGCGTTTGGATGACCACCTTTGTATGCCCGTTTCCGCAGGAAATTCGGCAGACTGTCCGGCTGATCTTCAGCGTTCCAAGTTTCAGGTCGAAATCGCCCCATTGCAGGCCGCAGATCTCACCAATGCGGAGTCCCAATTCCAGCCCTAATAGTAAGCCGATTTTTCGAGGCGTGGGGTTCGCCTGTACATACTGATAAAGCCGCTGTTGCTCCGCCGGGAGAGAAGCGAAGAAATTTTATCGGTGGCTTTTGGCAGCGCTACTTCCAGCTCCATTGGACGGATTAAGCGTAAATGCGTGGCATACTTGCAGATACGGCGTAGCATCGAGAGACATTCCCGTGCAGAAGAGTTTCCCAGCGGTTTGTGCGCGGCATCTGCAGGAGCAATGATCTGCTGCATGGCCTGCTCCAAAAAGCTCTCCTCAAGGGATACAACGGGCACTTTGCTCAAACCGGGAGAAGATATTTATGCAGTGTGTACGAATAATGCGCATAGGTGGATTCTTTTATACTGTTCCGCAGGGAGTGCAGCCACACCTCGGCCAATGCTTCAAAGGTCAGGTCGGTCCTTTTAGGTTATAGATGCCCGCCTCCGCTTTTTTCTGGATCAGCACTCGTTTGACCTCTGCATAGACCATTCCGTAGACATAGCCCACTGAATTTGCCTTCCGATGTACGCGCTTTTATGTACCGGCCTTCCCACCGACTATCCTTGCGTTTGCGAATATTTTCTCCCCGTCGTGCCATTGCTGTCTCCTCCTTATAGCTTAGACACCCATCTGACCACTTATTTTGTCCACTCTCTTTTTAGCTGGATTTTTCATGCAGAACTGGGCAAGGTGCAATAAAGTTTTGGCTTATGAGGTGTTTTTCTAAGGTCAAATTGGATATATTTGTTGAGATACCTATTGAATCCCAGATATAACCATGATAAAATAAGAAGAGAATTCAGACAACAACGTCAAAAGATCGGTATCCTCCATTTTCACTGTAGAGGATACCCCTTTATCGCGGGAAGGGGTGAGCAGAGTGGCATTGCGTCTGTTTGAGCACAATGAAAAAGCATATCATGCGGCAGTCCGGATGATGGACCAGTATGGCAAAGCTGCCATTGTTCATCCCACCGGTACCGGAAAGAGCTACATTGCGTTCAAGCTGATCGAGGACAACCCGGAGAAGGTCGTGCTCTGGCTTTCTCCCAGTGAATATATCTTCAAGACCCAGCTGGAAAGCCTGAAAAGGAACGACCCGGATTTTCCGCGGGCAAACGTTCACTTTTATACCTACGCCAAACTGATGTGCTGTGCGCAGGCACAGCTGGACGAAATAGCAGCGCAGAAGCCTGCCTATATTATACTCGATGAATTCCACCGTGCCGGTGCGGAATGCTGGGGCGAAAGCACGGTGGCTTTATTAAAGTTGTGCCCGGAGGCAAAGCTTCTGGGGCTGACGGCAACAAACATCCGGTATCTGGATAATAACCGTGACATGGCCGAAGAGCTCTTTGATGGGCATACGGCGAGCGACATGACCCTTGGCGAAGCAGTCGTCAGGGGCATTTTGCCTGCCCCGAAATATGTGACCACGGTTTATCAGTACCAGAAAGCCCTTGCAAAGTATCAGGCGCGGGTGGATAACCTGCGGACACCGGGCATTCAGGATGTGAATCAGAAATATCTGGATGCCTTGCGCCGGGCACTGGAGCAGGCGGACGGCTTGGACAGGGTCTTTGCCCATCATATCACAAATAAGTCTGGCAAGTACATCGTCTTCTGCGCCAACAAAGAGCATATGGACGAAATGGTGTCCCATGTGCCGGAGTGGTTCGCCGGGGTCAACTCAAATGTGGTGGTGTATCAGGCTTACTCGGATGACCCTAACACGGACAAGGCGTTTGCCGACTTCAAAACTGATACCAGTGACCGGCTCAAGCTGCTGTTCTGCATCGATATGCTTAACGAGGGCGTCCATGTGGAGGGAATTTCCGGGGTCATCCTGTTCCGACCAACGATTTCGCCCATTATCTACAAGCAGCAGATCGGACGTGCCCTGACCGCTGGTGATAATACGACACCACTTATCCTAGATGTTGTCAACAATTTCGAGGGCTTGACCAGTATTTCCGGTTTGCAAGGCGAGATGCAGGAGGCGGTCCACCGGCTCTATGCCAACGGCGAGGGCGACAAGATTGTGACCGAACGGTTTGAGGTCATCGAGCAAGTGCACGATTGCCGGGTGCTGTTCGAGCAGCTGCAAGCGAGCCTTTCGTCCGGTTGGGAGCACTACTTCTCCGAGGCAAGCATCTACTATGCGGAACACGGCAACCTGAATGTCCCGAAACTGTATACCACGCCCGGCGGTCTGAGCCTTGGCGTGTGGCTGGTCACTCAGCGTCGTGTGCGCGAGGGACAAATTCAAGGCATCCTGACCGAACAACAGATTCAACGGCTGGACAGCATCGGCATGGTCTGGGGCAACCGGAAGGAAATTGCGTGGCAGCACGGATTTGAGGTCGCAAAGAAATACCACGACACCTACGGAAACCTGATGGTGCCCGGAAAGTATGTGGATCCGGACGGCTATCCCTTAGGACAGTGGATCATCAAGACCCGGCAGCAAAAGCTGAACGGCCGACTGAAGGAAGAACGCATCGCACAGCTTGATGAGATCGGCATGGTGTGGAACATTTTCGATGCCAAGTGGGAAAAGGCTTATGCGCTGGCTGCGGCTTATTATGAGGAAAACGGCAACCTGAATATCCCACGTTCCTATGTGACAGCGGCTGGTGAACGGCTGGGGCAATGGGTAGCAAGCCAGCAATGGGCGTACCCGAAAGGAAAACTGACAGACGAGCAGGTCGAGCGGCTCAGCCGGATCGGGATGTACTGGGGCAATCGCAATGACCGCAAGTGGAACGAGGGGTATCAGGAGGCAAAGCGCTATTTTGATGCCCACGGCGACCTGAACGTTCCAGCAGAATATGTGTCACCGGGCGGTTACAACCTCGGAAATTGGGTCAAGCGGCAGCGGTATACCCGCCAGAATCCTGAAAAAAGCTGCGCGGTTCTGACAGAGGAGCGGATTGGAAAGCTGGATGCCATCGGGATGCGGTGGGAGAAAAGCAATCTGAAGCACCTATCTCAGCAAGCGGTACGAGTTGAAATAGTTGCGGCAAAAGCTGGTTGAAACAAAAAATTTATAAATAAACACGAACTTATGTGAGGAAAAAATGGCTACGAATACGACTGGAATTGAGAAGAAAGTTGAAATTGACCGGAAAGAAAATCTGCGCGACCATCGGCTGTATTGGTTCGTCCGCCGTGCGCAGGATGTGATTTTGTCCGCTGCTGCTTTGGTAGTGCTGTCACCATTGATGCTGGGCACGGCGATTGCCATTGTGATAGATGATCCGTCCGCAGGCCCGATTTTTTCGCAGGAACGCATTGGACGCGACGGAAAACCCTTCAAGTTCTATAAGTTCCGCTCTATGTGCCCCAACGCAGAGGCAAAACTGGACGACCTTCTGGACAAGAACGAGATGGATGGCCCTGTGTTCAAGATCAAGGACGACCCGCGCATTACCCGTGTGGGCAAGTTTATCCGCAAGACCAGCCTCGATGAGCTGCCCCAGTTGTGGAACATCCTGAAGGGCGATATGAGCATAGTTGGCCCCCGCCCGGCACTTCCTCGCGAGGTGGAGCAGTACGGCGACTACGAAAAGCAGCGTCTATATGTGACTCCCGGCCTGAGCTGCTATTGGCAAATCGCTCCGCACCGCAATGACCTCTCTTTTGAGGAATGGATGGACCTGGACGTGAAGTATGTCAAGGAGCGCAGCTTCTGGGTGGATTGGAAGATTATTTTTAAGACATTCAAGGTGTGCCTGCTGGGGCATGGGGAGTAAGAAACACGGTAACATACAAAACCGTGAAATGGCGGGTGTAGAGTACTAATAGATTAAGCGCCAGTCGAAAATATACATGAACAACAATTTGTAAGATGAATATAGCGGAATGCCAAATAAGAAGAACCTCCTGATTTATGCTCATTACTATATTCCAGATACTGCGTCAACGGGGCAGATCCTCCGTGAACTGGCGGAGGGCATGCTGGATAAGTTCAACATCACAGTCATTTGTGTGGTTCCCAGCTATTTAGGAACCATTGAAGATAAATACAAGACACAGAAATATTACGAAGAAGAAATCAACGGCGTAAAGGTGCTGAGAATCCGCGTGCCGGAGTTCAGCAAGACCAATAAGAAGAGCCGTGTGAAGAACATTGTCTCCTATTTCTTTGGAGCAATGGGTGCGACCTTCAAGGTCGGAAAGATGGATTATGTGTTCTCCATTTCCCAGCCTCCGATTCTCGGTGGGGAGTGTGAAATAATATGGACAACCAGAGAAAAGCCTGATTTCATGCGGGTTTATGCGGCTTGACCTTTTCACCTCAACCTGTTTCTGCCTGTCATGGTGCGTTACGGCCAGCGTGATTTCAGATGCTAATGGCTTCTGGTTGCGCTCTATACTTAACCCACCACAGCGAAAGCTGATAGAGCAGAAAACAGAATAAGGAGGTACGAAGGCGAGCCTGCGTATAGATTGCTGCGGCAATCTATATACAGGCTTGTTGTCGTACAAGGAAGAACAACATACCGGGGAGAAATAAAATGAAAACAAAAAATGTGACAGAGAAAAATATGAAGGTTTGTCTTGTTGGCTCATCTGGCGGACATTTGACCCACCTTTATATGTTGAAGCCTTTTTGGAAGGATAAAAATCGCTTTTGGGTGACATTCGATAAGGAAGATGCGAGAAGCCTTTTAGAAGGAGAAAAGGTTTATCCTTGCTATTTCCCGACAAACCGCAGTATTAAAGCACTCATTAAGAATACCAAAATTGCGTGGGATGTACTGCATAAGGAAAAGCCAGATTTAATCATTTCTTGTGGTGCAGCAGTTGCGGTTCCATTTTTCTACATTGGAAAGATGATGGGCGCAAAGCTGGTTTATATCGAAGTCTTTGACCGAATTGATAAGCCGACTATGACGGGAAAGATGGTTTATCCCATTGTGGACAAGTTTGTTGTGCAGTGGGAAGAGCAGAAAAAGGTTTATCCGAAAGCGGTTAACCTTGGCAGCATTTTCTAAGTAGGGGTAGGAAGTAATGATTTTTGTGACGGTAGGAACACACGAACAGCCATTTAATCGACTGATTCAAAAAGTAGATGAGCTGAAACGCGATGGCATTATCAAAGATGATGTGATTATCCAAACGGGCTTTAGTACATATGAGCCGAAATACTGCCAGTGGAGCAAGCTGATTCCATATCAACAGATGGTCAAGAATGTAGCCGATGCCCGGATTGTAATTACACATGGTGGCCCAGCAAGTTTTATCATGCCGCTACAGATTGGAAAAACGCCCATCGTTGTGCCGCGTCAACATCAGTTCAATGAGCATGTGAACGACCATCAGGTTGAGTTTGCAAGAAATGTGGCGCAGAGGATGGGAACGATTATTCCAGTGGAAGACATCAATACGCTGGGAGATATTATCACGAACTATGACCAGATCGTTGCAGGTATGGGACATGGCATGAGCAGCAATAATGCGAAATTTAATGAAGAACTAGAGAAGCTGGTAGACGAATTATATTGCGAGGAGAATCGATGAAAGAGTTATTGATAATGGCAAAGTCGCTGGGCGGCGGTGGATCTGAAGTGGCTTTGATAGAATTAATTAATGCACTTCCCGAAGAACATTATAATGTAACACTTGTATTGCTTGATTTGGATAGTGAATATGCTTATCGTCTAAAAAAGAGAGTTAATATTGTTCAGCTGACTTTTAATAGTTCTTTTGCAAAATCACTTGTGTCAATGTATGCTTTTCCAGCAAAGGTATTGAAGAAGCTGTCAGTTAATTATTACATTCCATACTACGATTTTATCGCGAGTAGAGTAACAAATGTATTTGAAAAGACTTACGATATTGCTATTGATTTTTATGGATATGGTTCATTTGTGACTGCGTTCTTGGCGACAAAAATACAAGCCAAGAAAAAGGCAACATGGCTCCATGATGAAAAACTCTACTGGCTGAAAAGTGTTCAGAAATACTTGTGCAAGTATGACAA
Source organism: Faecalibacterium prausnitzii (assembly GCF_019967995.1). Lineage (NCBI taxonomy): Bacteria > Bacillati > Bacillota > Clostridia > Eubacteriales > Oscillospiraceae > Faecalibacterium > Faecalibacterium prausnitzii. Next base: position 1,601,042 of record NZ_CP065377.1, on the reverse strand, counting down.
GGTTTACGGTGTGTCCCAAGCGGTTGTTGATGCGTTTTGCAGGGAGTATCCGCATTATAAGGACAAGGCCGCTGTATTTTATAATGTTATTGATATTGAAGAAATCAAACGAAAGGCCGAACAAGATGAGGTTGTACCATTTAGGGATGTTTTCAATATCGTAACCGTTGGTCGGCTGACGGAGCAAAAAGGTTATGACATTGCTGTAAAAGCAGCAAATATTTTGAAGAAAAAGAAAATTGATTTTGCATGGTATGCTATTGGTGGTGGCAGAGATGAGGAAAAGTTGAAGAAATTAGTGGAAGAATACCACTTGGAAAATCAATTTGTATTTCTTGGGCGTAAGGATAATCCATATCCATATATGAAGCACTGTGATTTATACGTTCAACCATCTCGTCATGAGGGCTATGTAATTACGCTAGTAGAAGCACGTGCGCTATGTTTACCAATTGTGTCTTCAGATATTCCCTCAGCGAGAGAGCAGATACAAGATGGTATTAATGGATATGTTGCAGAACTAAGTGCAGAAGCTTTGGCGGATAAAATTGAATACTTGTATCACAATCCTTTGCAGAGACAAAAGACTGTTGCGTATTTGAAAGAACATCCGATTGACTTTTCAAAAGAACTTTTAAAATTGGAAACAATTTAAAATGGACTAATGAGCTTTTAGAAATTGGGAGAATAGTAAAATGCCAATAGGGCTGAAATTTCAAAGAGAACATAGACAACTAGGGTATCATATAAAATATTTATACTATTTTTTCGCAAGAAGAGATGTGCTGCAGAAAAGAATATCATATGGGGGCATGAATCCGAATGATATTATTTATTTAATAAAACCGGATTTTCAAAATGGAGTAGAGGGCCTACTTTCATTAGTTTATAGGCAGTTACTTTACATTGCCATGGCTCAAAAGAACGGATATATCCCATATGTGGATTGGAAAAATTATAAGACTCAATATTATGATGGAAAAAATAATGTTTGGGAATTCTTTTTTAAACAGCCATCAAATCTAACCGAAAATGAAGTTTATAAGAGTAAAAATGTTTATTTGTCTGGGTGGACATTTAAAACGATTGATCCTGAAGGATTATTTGAAGCAAAAGTGTTCGCTGATAAAAGAATAAGAGAAAAAAGCAGCAAAATGCTTTGTGAGCATATTCATTTCAGCGATGAGGTGCTATCAATTGTCGATAAAGAAGCAACAAGTCTGAATATATCAGAATGCATCGGTGTTTATATTCGTGGAACAGATTATGTAAAGCTGAAACCGTCTGGAGAATATGTTCAGCCATCAGTTGATCAAATGAAGTGTAAAATTCACGAATTTGAAAACAAATATAATGCACCGATTTTTCTCGTGACAGAAGATGGCGATATATTCGACAATTTGAAAAAAGAATTTGGCGATATTATCAGAATCGTTTCTTTTGATACCTTTATAAGAAATTATGAGGGAAAAGATGTGCTGAGCAAATCGGATGTGTTAGAAAAAGACAAGAAATTGAGAGGACAAAAGTATCTAGCAAAGATGATACTGCTTGCTAAATGTAAATACTTTGTAGGCTCAATGACACAGGGATCAAAATTCAGCTATATTCTAAATAATGGGAATTATTCGGATGAGTATATTTTCGATTTGGGATTGTATCCATAAAACTGAATGCGCAGATAGAGGTTAGGAAAAATAAAAATGAAAATATGTGTAATAATGTCAACATATAACGGTGAAAAATATATTGAACAACAGCTTGACAGCATCTTCACCTCTCCCCAAAACATCTTTTTATATGTGCGAGATGATGGCTCAAAGGATAGAACGATTGAAATTCTAAAAGATTATAGAATAAAACATGCTGTATCAATAGAAGTAAATGAAGGGAAAAATGTTGGATCAGCAGAAAGTTTTTTAACTGCACTTAGAGAGTGCCCAAAAGCGGATTACTATGCTTTTTGCGATCAGGATGATGTTTGGATTAATGGAAAATTATCCGTTGCATCGGAACAAATTGGCGCAACAAATCAACCTGTTTTGTGGTGCTCAGATTATCAAGTGACTGATTCCGACTTGCACGTTATGATTCCGTCTGTCCTTGAACAACCTGTTCAGGATAGTGTAAGAGCGGTTTTCTATAACAATGTTCCAGGGTGTACAATGGTATTCAATTGGGCTTTAATGCAGGAACTGCGAAAAGTAAATATTTCTAACATCAGAATGCATGATATCATGGCAATCAATGTAGCACTGATAACAGGAAAAGTGATTTTTGATAAAACGCCATATGTGCTATATCGACAACATGGAAATAACGTTCTCGGGTATAGTCATAAGAAGATTCAAATTGGAAAGTGGATTAAAGAAAAGTTGAAACTGATTAGGAATAAAGAAGATTATTCAACTGCTGAATACGCAAAAACGGTATTAAATGTATTCGAAAGTCAAATGAATGAGAACGAAAAAAAAGAATATAAACTCATTTCAAATATGAATGAAAGTCTAATAAGTAGGTTGAAAGTTTTAACAAGACCGTATACAAAAGAAGAATTTGGCCGCACCAGTATTTCTATTCGGTTCAAAATATTACTAAATTTAATGTAAATGGTGGGCGCGGTTTCAGAGGACAAACAATATGCTTAAGAAGAAAAAGTTCTATAGTATGGCTTTATTGCTGTTTGGCATACTAGCGCCTATGCCCATTATCAGCCTTTTCTCCATCACAATGTATGTGTGGTGTATTATGATACTCGGCATGATTGCTTTGGTGGGATGGGTAAATCAAGGCAGAGTGAAGTTAGATAAGCGGTATGATCGAGCTTTCGCTACGGTTATTGCAACTTGGCTGATTTCATATTTGATCTGCGCAATAAGGATGCCTGCAAAATGGACAAGTGGTATCGTAGCAAGTTTTGTACAGCTGTGTTTTCTTATCATAGTATACATCTTTTTTTCACAAAAAGAAAAAGTGCAATATTTGGCATATTATGTAAAGGGAGTATACATATCATCAATCGTTCAAATGGTATGGGGCTATACACAGATAGTGTTTGATGCCATTGGCCAAGATTTAAATACAATCGTATTTAGAGATGTATTTCATATGATGGGAGAATATGCTACTCAATACCAGTTTGGCCGATTAAAAGTAAGTGGTTTATGTTGGAATGCAGGAAATTTTGCCCCACTTATTACATTTGGGTATATTTACACGAAAAATAGTTATCTCAAGGTGGCCTTCTTCGTGCTGGGATTTCTCTCAGGAAGCCGAACTTTGATGATGGGGTTATTAGTAAGTGCTGCTATTGAATTGGTGGTAACGGGAAAATTTAAAACTACCGTATCTAAGAAAAAGGTTGTATTCTTGGCTGTTGCAGTTACGGTGATTGTAATTGCATTTGTGACAAATATAGACAGTATTTTGAAGAAAGTCGTGGAGATTACGGATCTTCTGGATATAAAGAACCGTGTCAGAACAGAGGGAAGTGCCAACACACATCTTTATTATTTGACGTCTATTCCTGCAATCACGATGAAAAATGACCTTCTTTCCAATCTGTTTGGATATGGACCAGGGTGTTCTGGCTATGCACAGTCTGAATTGATGAACTTTTATGCGGACAGTGACAAATGGTCGATTGAATGTGATTATGTAAATCAGCTGTGGTCCTATGGATATGTTGGTTTTGTAGTATATTATTGTTGGTATTTGAAAAACATCGTAAAAACGATAAAACTTGATAAAAAGTATGTTGTACTATTTACCGCATTTTTGTTTGAAGGACTACTTTATAATATTACATTTAACTGGGTGTTTTTTCTGATCATATCTGTTTTCTTGCTTGAAAAATCGAAAGTCAATATTTTCAAGTTGGATAATACTATGTTGAGTTGGAGATAAGAAATGATTGTTTCAAAATTGAAAACGAAAATTAAACAGATTGGTGCTAAAAATTTTGTGCGCGATACTTTCAATACAATGACAATCAATAAAGTGGATTTTAATTGGAGATGCCGCGTGTTAAAAAAGGACATTGCAGACTATGAGATGTTAAAGAAAAAGTACGGCTATCTTGTAAATCAAACAGACTGGACTGCTAAGTCAACAAGTTCAATTCCTAAAAAAATATGGATATGCTGGTTTCAAGGTGAGGAGAATGCACCAGATATTGTAAAAATGTGTATTGCTTCGGTAAGAAAAACATTTAGTGATTATAGTGTAATAGTAATTACCGATAAAAACATTGATGAGTATATTGAAATTCCAAAATTCATAAAAGACAAAAGGAAAAAGGGAATTATAAAGCCGGCACATTTTTCCGATTTAATTAGACTTGAATTGCTAATAAAGTATGGAGGAATTTGGCTGGATTCGACTGTTTTTGTGAATTCAAAGAATCTAATTGAACACATTTTAGAAGGAGAAGAAAGACTATTTGTCTATCAAGACTTTAAAGCAATTGATTCGTATGTTGGAATTTCAAATTGGTGCATAGTAGCAAATAAAAACAATCCATATTTGAGTACAGTAAGAAATATGTTAATGGACTACTGGAATAAGTGCAATAGTGTATGCAACTATTATATTTTCCATATGTTCTTTATGATTGTTGCGGAAATTAAACCTGAAGAGTGGAAAAAAATTCCTGCATACAGTTGTCAACCACCCCATATTTTGCAGAATGAGTTATTCGACATATACGACAAAAGACGTTTCAATCAACTTATGGAAATGTCAAGTATTCATAAATTGAGTTATAAGTTTGCAGAAGAGAAGTTTGAAAAAAAAGATACGGTATATCAGCACCTAAAGCAGCTCTATCTCGAAGAAAAGGTATAAAAGAACGATGAAAGAAAAAAGCCTAAAAAAGAATTTTGCATATAATTTTTTATACCAATTATTGGCTATTATTGTTCCACTTATAACATCCCCATATTTGGCAAGAACACTTGGTGCAGAAAATATTGGAATAGCCTCTTGGACTAATTCAATAGTGTTCTATTTTGGAATGTTTATTGTTTTGGGAGTTGAAAATTACGGCAACAGAGAAATTGCATATGTAAGAGCTTCAAGAGTAGAGTGCAGTAAAAAGTTTTGGAGCATTTATGCTTGTCAGCTGATAAATTTCATTATAGTTCTCATGCTCTATTTCTTCTATGTCAATGCAATAGCAAAAGAATATAAAGTAATATTTGCGATTTTGACAATGTCGCTCTTGACGAAAGGCCTGGATATCGCATGGTTCTTCAGCGGTATGGAAGAATTTAAGATTACAGTTGTTCGTAATAGTGTGGTTAAAATCATAACACTTGTATCTATTTTTTTATTTGTACGCAATGCAAATGACTTATGGAAATATGTTTTAATAAATTCTGCTGGTGCCCTTATTGGTCAAATGACCTTATGGCCAAATGTAAAAAAGCATATTGACTTTTACCTGCCTAAAAAGGATGAAGTGATAAAGAATATTAAACCGTTGTGGATCCTTTTTATTCCAGTGCTCGCAATTAGTGTATTTACTTATATGGATAAGTATATGATTGGTCGATTAAGTAATGTGGTACAAAATGGTTATTACGAAAATGCGGATAAAATTATTAGCGTTCCGAAAGCGTTTATAACAACTATTGGCACAGTCATGCTCCCAAGAACAGCACATTTGTTATCTTCTAATCGTATAAATGAAAGCAGGCGTTATATTGAGCTGTCGATGACATATACTGTAATAATTGGTTCAGCTCTTGCATTTGGAATGGCAGCAGTAGCAGATGTCTTTTCGGTTGTGTTTTGGGGAGAAGAATTTCGAACTTGTGGATTACTGATTCAAGGCCTTGCTCCAGCAGTTTTGTTTTCTGTTATTGGAAGCGTTATTCGATCTCAGTTTTTGATTCCGAATGCGAGGGATAAAGAGTATACCGTTTCGCTTATCGCTGGTGCTATTGTAAATTTTTTTATTAATTTAATTACAATTCCAAAATTTGGTGCATTTGGTGCAGTTGTTGGAACGCTGTGTTCAGAAGTTGTCTTAATGAGTATTCAACTTTTTTATGTTCGTAAGGAACTTCCTCTAAAAAAGTATTTTCAAAATTGCTGGATGTTTATTTTTATTGGCATGGTGATGTATGGAGTAGTATATACAGCAAAAAAGAGACTCGATGGTACAGTTTTAAGTTTGATTGTGCTTGTCTTAATTGGTGGAGTAATATACTGTTGCTTAACGTGGCTGTATTTATCCCTGGCGAAAAATGAGCTCGCAAAAGAAATTAGAAATCAAGTTTTGAGTATAGCAAGGAGAAAGTGAAAATGGGAGATTATTGCAACGAAAACGAACTTACAATAGAAGATGTTCATAGTGTTACTTTAAAATTAGTTGAGAAGTTAATACAGATTTGTGATGCAGTTGGAGTGAATTACTACGTTGCATACGGATCGCTGATTGGGGCTGTTCGTCATAAGGGGTTTATTCCATGGGATGACGATTTTGATGTCGTTATGCTACGGGATGATTATGAGAAGTTTTGTGACTATTGTATACACCACCAAGATGAAATGAAACCATATAAACTTCTCACACGAGAAAATGAAAAAAACTATCCATATAATATAGCGCGACTTAATAATATGGACTATCGTGCTGTATATGAAAACGTTCAAGGCTATGATTCAGGAGTTTTTATTGATATTTATCCTCTTGATGGTGCAGGGTCAGATGCAGAGCAAGTAATTCGACGAGTGAAAAAGAAAAAGAGTGATTTGTTCCGAGTCACATTGTGGAGTGCTGATGATCATTATACAAAATCGACATATCATAAATGGTATCGCTCAGTGGCAAAGTATGTTGTTAGAAGTTATGCAAAAATTCGAGGATCCAAGTATTTCTTGGATAAAATGGAAAACTTTAAAAACTTATATGACATAAAGAAAAGTCGATATATTGCGGAAATGACTTGGGATTCTGGGCTTACCCTATATGAAAAGAAATGGTTTGAAGATTATATCTATATGGATTTTGAAAATCTTAAGGTAAAAGTTCCGGTTGGTTATGATGAATTCTTAAAATGTCATTACGGCGATTATATGAAACTTCCACCGGCAGAGGAACGAGTTCCTCATCACGAATATAAAGTCTATCGACGCTAAGATATACGCCAATCTCAAGTGACTTTGGGATTGGATTGGCATGATGTTCACGAAAATAAGAGGAGATTCATACATGAACAAACAGGAGAGTGACATTTTGAACGCACTTTTGTTGGAACCTTTCATCAACCAACGGATTTTAGCAGAAGTGTCAGGACATTCATTAGGAGTAGTTAATCGTTCACTCAAGGAGCTTATTAAAGCTGATTACCTGGACGATTCGATTCGCCCTACCATGAAAGCCATCACTGAGTTTAAGCAGAAAACCCCGCAGCGGGCTATTATCTTGGCAGCAGGCTTTGGAATGCGCATGGTTCCAATCAATACGGAGATGCCAAAAGGTCTCTTGGAAGTCAACGGAGAACCGCTCATTGAGCGTATCATTAAGCAACTTCATGAAGTTGGAATTAAAGAAATCTATGTAGTTGTTGGCTTCATGAAAGAAAAATACGAGTATTTGATGGATGAGTATGGCATAGAGCTAGTAGTAAATGCAGATTACGCGGCAAAGAATAATCTGCATTCAGTTAAACTTGTAAAAGAGCATCTGGAGAATGCGTACATTATCCCATGCGATATTTGGTGCGACCGAAATCCCTTCCATCAACATGAGTTGTATTCGTGGTATATGGTCAGCGATCTTGTGGACAACGAAAGTAACGTCCGAGTTAACCGTAAAATGGAACTTGTGGCTGTGCCAGAAAGTTCTGGCGGCAATGCAATGATTGGTATCTGCTATTTGGTGAAAGAGGATGCAGACACCGTTGCAGAACGCATTGATGAACTTTGCAAAAATCAGCGATATGACGGAGCGTTCTGGGAGGAAGCACTTTATAATAAAGACCGGATGATCGTAGCAGCTCGGGTGGTTCATTCTGCAGACGTTGTGGAAATTAACACCTATGAGCAATTACGAGAAATTGACAGCGATTCCAACCAGCTGAAAACAGATGCAATTCAGGTGATTTGTACAGCCTTGGGAGCAAAGCCAGAAGAAGTTAAAGATATTACAGTTCTTAAAAAGGGTATGACGAATCGATCTTTCCTATTTACTTGCAAAGGAAAGAAATATATCATGCGTATTCCGGGAGAAGGAACCGATCAGTTGATTAACCGCCGAGAAGAAGCTGCAGTTTACCAAACGATTGATGGAAAGCATATCTGTGATGATATTGCATATATCAACCCGGAAAATGGCTATAAGATTACGGAATTTCTGGAAGGAGCCAGAGTATGTGATCCATCGAACTACGAAGATGTCAAAAGGTGCATGAAACGGCTGCGATACTTCCATGAAATGAAGCTAAAAGTGAATCATGAATTTGATATTTTCGGTCAGATGGAATTTTATGAAACACTGTGGGAGGGAACACCTTCTATATATAAGGATTACGAAAAAACGAAAGCAAACGTTCTGTCACTGAAACCTTATATTGATACTCACATCGAGGAAAAAGTCCTGACACATATTGATGCAGTTCCGGATAATTTCCTGTTTGTGGAGAAAGATGGAAAAGAAGAAATTCGTCTGATTGACTGGGAGTATGCAGGAATGCAAGATCCTCATGTGGATGTAGCAATGTTCTGTATTTACTCACTTTACAATAAGCGGCAGGTGGATCGACTGATTGCTGCTTATTTTACAGAGGGGTGTAATGATGCAACCAGAATCAAAATTTATTGCTACATTGCAGCCTGTGGTTTGCTGTGGAGCAACTGGTGTGAATACAAGCGCAATCTTGGTGTGGAGTTTGGCGAGTATTCTCTTCGACAGTACCGATATGCAAAGGATTACTACCGAATTGTTCAAGAGGAACTGAAAAAACAAGGGGAGGAAAAGTAAATGCCAAAAGTAGAAAGAGCTATTATTATGGCGGCGGGATTGGGAAATCGAATGCACCCAGTAACGCTGACAACACCGAAACCGCTGGTCAAAGTGAATGGGACGCGGATGATTGATACTGTGATTGATGGACTACATAAAAACGGAATCAATGAGATTTATGTTGTTGTAGGATATCTGAAAGAGCAGTTTGTGACACTTGAAAAGGAGTATCCTGGTGTTAAGCTGATTGAAAATTCTTACTATGATACCTGTAATAACATTGCATCGCTTTACGTGGCAAGAGATTACATTGAAAATGCGATTATTCTGGATGGCGATCAGATTATTTATAATCCTGAAATTCTTGCACCGGAATTTGAACGCTCTGGTTATAACAGTGTTTGGACAGATGGTGAAACGGATGAGTGGCTTCAGACTGTTGAGAATGGCATTGTTACAGCATGCAGTCGGACAGGTGGAAAAGGCGGATGGCAGCTGTACAGTATTTCCCGCTGGACCGCAGAGGATGGAAAGAGACTGAAACATCATCTGGAAATCGAGTTTGAACAAAAGAAGAATCGGCAAATCTACTGGGATGATGTGGCGATGTTCTGTTACCCGGAGGAGTATCAATTGGGTATCCGTCCTATGAATAGGGACGATATTATAGAGGTGGATAATCTGAGCGAGCTAATTGCTTTGGATGCCAGCTATAAAAAATATGTGGAGGAGAAGTAAATGAATACGAAAAAAAAACATGGGAAAATAGACTGGATGATAACACTGGTTCCTTTGGCAATTGTAATTGCATTATGTATTCTATTCTTTTTTGCGCCGGAACAATCGAATGCCGTACTGAGTCAGATCCGTTTCTTCTTTGGTGATACATTTGGTACATACTATTTGGTTATTGGACTTGGAATTTTTATTTTGTCTTTGTATATTGCAGGGTCGAGGTATGGAAATATTGTTCTTGGCGAGCCGAATGAAAAGCCAAAGTATCCTTTCTTTGCGTGGGGCTCAATGATGTTTACCTGTGGCCTTGCAGCAGATATTTTGTTCTATTCGTTCTCGGAATGGGTGCTGTATGCGACGGATCCTCATCTGGCAGAAATGGGAAGCATTCAGGATTGGGCAGGCGTATATCCTCTGTTCCATTGGAGCTTTATTCCTTGGGGATTTTATCTGGTACTGGCCGTTGCCTTTGGTTTTATGCTTCATGTAAGAAAAAGAAACCGTCAGAAGTATTCAGAGGCTTGCCGTCCGATTCTTGGAAAGTATACCGATGGCTGGGCAGGTCGCATTATTGATCTGTTAGCTGTGTTTGCCCTCCTTGCTGGTACTGCTACCACTTTTAGTGTAGCAACACCGCTTATGGCAACCATTATCAGTGAACTGTTCCATGTTGCCGTTAGTCGTACTGTAATCAACATTATTATTCTTCTGATTACCTGCGCTGTATATACATATTCCTTGCTGCATGGATTTAAGGGAATCAGCAAGTTGGCAAACATTTGCATTTATATGTTCTTTGGCCTGATTGCGTTTGTTCTGCTGTTTGGTGGAGAAACACGGTATATTATTGAAACCGGTTTTTCTTCCCTTGGACGAATGATCCAGAACTTTGTTGATCTGTCTACGTTCACTGACCCGCTCCGTACATCGAACTTCCCGCAGAACTGGACAATCTACTATTGGGCTTACTGGATGGTATGGTGCGTGGCAGCTCCGTTCTTTATCGGCAGCATTTCTCGTGGCAGAACAGTACGTCAGACAATCCTTGGTGGCTATGTATTTGGTGTTGGCTCTACGTTGACAAGTTTTATCGTACTTGGTAACTACTCTATGGGAATGCAGGTCACTGGAAAGGCTGACTTTATTGCACAGTATCTGGAAAGCGGAGATCTATATGGCATGATTGTGTCTATCATCAAGACAATGCCCGGTGCACCTGTTATCATGGTAGTTGTGTTGTTGACGATGATTGCCTTCTATGCGACCTCTTTTGATTCGATTGCTTTGACAGCATCCTGCTATAGCTATCACACATTGGAGGATGGCGAGCAGCCGAATAAAGGCATTCAGTTGATGTGGTGTATTCTGCTGATTTTGCTTCCGATTGCTTTGCTGTTTGCAGAAAGCTCTATGAATAATCTTCAGTCGGTGAGTATTGTGGCGGCATTTCCGATTGGTGCGGTAATCGTGATGATTGCGGTCAGCTTTATGAAGGATGCTAAAAAATACATGGAAGAACTCGGCAACAAAAAATAATTTATGGTTTTGTAATTTTAAACGAAAGAGAGAAAAGAGGTTATGAAAACAACATTACTTATCATGGCTGCTGGTATCGGCAGCCGATTTGGAACAGGAATAAAACAGTTGGAGCCGGTCGATGATGCCAACCACATCATCATGGACTACTCAATCCATGATGCGATTGAAGCTGGTTTCAATCATGTAGTATTTATCATCCGTAAGGATATCGAGAAAGAGTTCAAAGAGGTTATCGGTGATCGCATTGCCTCCATTTGCTCTTCTCATAATGTAACTGTGGACTACGCATTTCAGGATATCAAGGATATTCCGGGAACTCTTCCAGAAGGCCGTACAAAGCCGTGGGGAACCGGTCAGGCTGTGCTTGCAGCGAAGGACGTAATTAAAACTCCGTTCATCGTCATTAATGCAGACGATTATTATGGCAAGGAAGGCTTCAAGGCTGTCCATGAGTATCTGGTGAACGGAGGCAAATCCTGTATGGCAGGCTTTGTGCTGAAGAACACACTGTCTGATAACGGCGGCGTGACCCGTGGTATCTGCAAAATGGATGAGCAGAACAACCTGACCGAGGTTGTGGAAACCAAGAATATTATAAAGACTGCGGATGGAGCGGAAGCAGATGGCGTGGTTGTTGATGTGGATTCTCTGGTATCCATGAATATGTGGGGATTAACACCAGAGTTCTTGGATGTGCTGGAGGAGGGCTTCAAGGAGTTCTTCGAGAAAGAAGTACCGGGTAATCCATTGAAAGCCGAGTATCTGATCCCCATCTTCATCGGTGAACTGCTGAATGAAGGCAAGATGTCTGTGAAGGTCCTGAAAACCAACGATACCTGGTATGGCATGACCTATCATGAGGATGCCGCAGCCGTAAAGGACAGCTTTAAAAACATGTTGGAAAAAGGCGTGTACAAGGCTGATTTATTTACAGACTTGTGATATAATGGGAGCGGTAGCTCCCTACGCTGCTCGAATAATATCACACACCTCTCCGTGGTGAGCAGCAGGCAACAATCTACGAATCAGGAATTCGATGATTGGCTGAGATGTGAGAAAAATATAGGAAAAACCTTTGAAAATAAATAGAGGGATATGAATGACAAAAAAATCAGATGAGGATTCCATTCATCCTTCAGAAACAGCCTATGATAAAGCCATAAAAAGAATGGAAGAACGGGAAGCATGCATTCTGAACACGCCAACAATGCAGGTGACGGCCAGTGTTGCAGAACAAATAAGAGTACAACAGGCACCGCTTATTCAAGCATTGCAACCATTGCAGGATGCCATACAACCATATCATAATTTGATGGAGCAAAATAGTTTGGGGCTTGCCGCTGCAACCGCATCTTTATCTTCTGTGGCGCAAACATTAGTTCCAGATGATGCCATGAGTTCTATGACAGGAACATTGAATGCTGTAGCTACGGCTATGCAGCCCTATCGAGATATAAATCCATTTAACTCAGATGTTCTTGCTGCATTGGAGGCGGCAACAATAACACCTGAATTGCGAGAGTTTCGGACACAGTTTGAAGGTAATGTTCAAGCAATGGGCAGCGGATTGTCTGCCATTTCTGATTATATAGGTGGATTGACATCACAGTGGGATAATGCGCATGCTTTAAATGATGTGCTAGAGCGTAGTATTGCAGCACAGAATTTTGCTGTAGTAAGGATGCTGCCAAATTATGCTGACTTGGAATTGCCGCTAGGCAGTAAAAAAGTATTAAAATCTTTGACCAAAACGACTGCCAAAAAGCTGTTGCAGTCTGATAAAATTTGGTTTGATCCGAAAGAAAAGGACTTTTACCATAAAGACTCTCCAGACGTTAAGTTATCAGCAGATCAGATTACTGTGGTAGAAAGCTCACTGGAACTGTTTGAAGAATTTTCGCTTGATAGCTTAGTATCTTTTGAAAGTAAACTGGAACAAAATTATGCATTTGCGTTACAACATCCGGTAGGTGCCAGGATATTTGAAATACTTAAGAACTGGAATCATTTCATCAGTTTTGAGGACATTACATATTACCATGCAAGGATATTAGGCGAACATCAGCGTCCATATCATGATTCTGAGATGATGAAAGCACCTACAAATGTTTCAGCACACGGTCGCTATAATGAGGTAGGAAGAAGTTGCTATTATATCGCCGAAGATAAGGAAGGTGCATTAAAGGAAATCTATAAGCACAGTGGAGGAACAAAACCTCGTGTGCAAGTAATCGGGCTCAAAGCTGTAAAACCTGTTAAATTATTGGATTTGTCAGGAGAAGCAAAGAAAACAAATCGTTTCATTGAGCATATGAGATTTACCGTAGAAAATGAAACGGGTAAAACAGTACATGAATATCTACTTCCTAATTATGTTGCATCATGTTGCAAGGAAATAGGAATTGATGGAATCAGATATAGAAGCACTGGATATAACTGCTGTGTTCTTTGGAAGGATGACTATTTTGAATATGCAGAAGGCAGCAGAGAAGTAATACCAGAGTAAGAAGAATATATATAAGCGAATATAGAAAGGAACCTTGATATTAAAAAATCTGAAGGATTGGAGGATAAGGTATGAATTCAGGTGCACTGAAACGAACATTAGTTGCAGATTTACAATATGACCCTAAGTTTTCGGATTGTAAAGAAAAATTGTTTCCGATAATTAGCAGAAGTACAATTAACTGTGTTCCACAATGGAAATTTGCAACAAGATCAAATCAACACTGGGAAAATGTTGAAATTCGAGTGCCAATTCCTTTGATGACTAAAGCAACAGAGCTAAAAGATAAAATCGATAGACTGGTATATTATGTTTACGAAGAAGATGATGAATACGCCATTCAAGATGTGGAACTCAGACCACAGATAATATATTCTGATATTGAGCCGGAAGTATCAAATGATGTTGAGTTCGATAGAATTCAGGATGTTTTAATACAAGGAATTAGAGATGCGAAGTATTTGATTTGGGTTGCTGTTGCATGGTTCTCTAATGAGGTTTTGTATCAGGAATTATTAAAGAAGAAGCAAAACGGTATACACATACGGATCATTATTTCAGATGAAGATTCAAATCAAAACCTATTGCAAGGATTAAAAGAAAACTTTGAATGTGTTGTTGTTCCACATTCTGGTGTGTGGGGAACAAATCGTATGCATGATAAGTTCTGTATTGTGGACTTAGATTATATCATGCATGGATCTTATAATTGGACGAAGGCCGCTAATTATAATGGAGAAACATTGGTAACAACGGTTGACCGTAATTTGGTAAAAAAATTCGCAGATGAATTTTTGAAAATATATAATGAAAATAAATGAGATATTAGTTCAGTATCTCTACAGTGCTATACTTAAAACACTATAAAAGGAAAGAGGTTATCACCATGCCCAGAACGAAAGGCAGCAAAAACCGCCCCAAAACCAATATTACCAAAGACTACGCATCCCAGATTACGGAGAAGCAGGAGACTATAGCATGTCTGAATACCGAGATCGCATCCATCCAGAAAGCGATTGAAGAGCAGAAGAACATATTGAAAGAGAAGAAGACTGCTCTGAAGAAAGCCGAAAAAGAAGTAGCGTCCTTGGAAGCGAAGAAGGCAAAGGCAGATGCTAAGGCTGCTGAAGAAGCAAAGAAGACCGAAGTAGAGGCTGTGCTGAAGAAGCTGCTGGCCGAGGGTGTCAGTGCTGATGATATTATCGAGAAGCTGAAATAATCGTTTCAAAATCCAAAACCGTGTGGGTGTGCATAATAAATCCCATCCATACGGTTTTCTAATGAAACAATTGCTTCATATCAAACAAAGTACATCCATTTCTAACTCTAGGCCTCAAAATCACTTCCGGGGAAATTTCAGCCCAAACTCACAGCAGGGAAGACCATGGACAAGCCAAATAAACAATCAAATGAGCGATATAGATAAGAAGCTATCCGGGCTGTTCGCACATCAAAATCGCTCTCAAAACATCCTTCAAAAAGTCAGAAATACCCCATCGTCCAAGCCAGTCTATCAATGTACCAATCAAGCCGCCATCCACCCATCATCATCCACCCTGAGGAGCGCATCTGGGCAGAGCAAACGCCCCCGGCGGTGCTCCGGGCCCCGGACGTTCCGAAGGTCAAGCACGACAAGATGAAACAATTTTACATGATTGACATGGAACGAAAAAGGTGGTAATATTATCCTGTCAAAAAATGCGAATCCCTCTCGCTCGCAGAGGGAAAATCTCTCTCGCAATGAGAAATCAAGCGATACAACGAACAAAAAATGACTTTGCCGAAGGCTGGCAGACACGAGGGACTTAAAATCCCTTTCTGGCGACAGAGTGCGGGTTCAAGCCCAGCCGGTGGCATGAGAAAGCTCAGAATTGTTCGTTGATTCGAATGATTCTTAGCTTTCTCGGTTCTTTGTCAAATGTTTGGCTGAAGCAAGTAAAAACGGCAAACAGGAACCAGTGGCATGACATTCAAGAGACGATACGCCTTTTTCATTAGGGTGTATCTGAAAACACCCAATGACATACACAAAACAGACCCTCCAGCAGAATCTTGCTGCCATGGGGCTGACCGGCACCGAGACGATTCTCATCCACTCCTCCATGAAAGCCATCGGTGTTGTCGAAGGCGGCGCGGACACGGTTTTGGATGTTTGCATTGCTGGCGCTGAATTTTGCAAACTGATAAGAATGCAACGATACCTCTGCGGTTCTGGATGCACCGCAGGGGTCTTTTTTGTGCAGGTCCTTTCCGAAAAGGGAAAACCATGGTATACTGTGTTGAAGAGAATTTGAATCTGGAGGAACAAAGATGAATGATATGAAGGAAAAGACCGGCGCACTTCTGGAAGAGATGGCCGTCCTGACCGGGGCGGTCGCGATCGTTGCGGCTGGCGTCTACTTTTTTCTGGTGCCGAGCCATACATCCATCAGCAGCATTTCCGGCCTTGGCATCGTGCTGTCCAATTTTGTGCCGCTGCCCTTGTCGGTCATTACGATGATCCTGAACGTTGCGCTTCTCATTGTCGGGTTCTTTACCTGCGGCAGAGAGTTTGGCGCAAAGACCGTTTACACCAGCGTACTGCTGCCGGTGTTTCTGGGGCTGTTTGAAAAGCTGTTCCCGGAGGCTGGCTCGATGACTGGCAGTCAGGAGCTGGACGTGGTGTGCTATATCCTGGTGGTCAGCATCGGGTTGAGCATTTTGTTTAACCGCAACGCGTCCTCCGGCGGGCTGGATATCGTGGCGAAAATCATGAACAAGTACCTGCACATGGAATTGGGAAAAGCCATGTCTCTGTCGGGGATGTGCATAGCGCTTTCCGCAGCGCTGGTCTATGATAAGAAAACGGTGGTCCTGAGCATTCTGGGCACCTATTTCAACGGCATCGTGCTGGACCATTTCATCTTCGACAACAGCATCAAGCGCCGCGTCTGCATCATCACCGAAAAAGAGGAGGCGCTGCGGCAGTTTATCATCAACGATCTGCACAGTGGTGCGACCATGTACGAGGCCATCGGCGCATACAATCTGGAAAAACACAACGAGATCATTACCATCGTGGACAAGAGCGAGTATCAAAAGCTGATGAACTTTATCAACCGGGAGGACCCCAAGGCGTTTGTCACTATTTACAATGTGTCCAGTATGCAGTATCAGCCCAAGACCTGAGCACCGGATGTGAAAGGAGACCCTATGAACATTACAGTTTATCTTGGAGCAAACGAAGGAAACACCCCGGCACTGAAAGCGGCTGTGCAGGAGCTTGGCCGCTGGATCGGGGAGAGCGGGAATGCGCTGATCTACGGCGGGTCCCGAAGCGGCCTGATGGGTGCACTGGCGGACAGTGTATTGGCTGCGGGCGGAGAGGTGACCGGCGTAGAGCCGGAGTTCTTTGTCAAAGGGGAACTTCAACACGATGGCCTCACGGAGCTGATCGTCACAAAGGATATGACCGAACGGAAGACGAAGATGATCGAGCTGGGCGATGCGTTCATTGCGTTTCCCGGCGGGACAGGTACGCTGGAAGAGATCGCAGAGGTGATGTCCAAAGTCTCGCTGAAGCATCTGGATGCGCCCTGTATTCTGTACGATCTGGATGGCTATTATACCGGCCTGCGGATGCTGCTGAGCCACATGATCGAAACGGGCCTGTCGTCTGAAGAACGGCAGGAAGGAATCTATTTTGCAAAGGATCTCGCGGAGATCAAGGCGATTTTGAACCGTTGATTTTGCAAAACGAGCCGAATCAAAATGACGCAGATACGATTGAAACAGAAAAAATAAAACAAAGAGTAAATCACAAGAAAGCTGCCCGCAACAAAATTTCATCTGCATCAAAAACGCATAGAATGAAAAGAATACAAATCGTATAGCCTGTTTGAGCGGCACATTTCTACAGCGAAAAATTGACTCGAATGCAGCGCCGTTTTATGCTATAATAGCCCATAGAAAAGGAGCGTGGTGTATTTGGAACTGGAGCAAGCGCAAAAGCGCGTGAAAGAACTGCGCGCGGTGATCGAAAAGAACAACCGCCTTTATTACGATCAGGATGCCCCTGAACTGGAGGATTTTGAATACGATGCCCTGACACGGGAGCTGAAAGAATTGGAAGCACAGTTCCCGCAGCTGGTCACACCCAACTCACCGACGCAGCATGTCGGCGGGACCCCCAGCGGACGGTTTGCCAAGGTCACACATGCGGTCAAAATGGAAAGTCTGTTGGATGCGTTTTCGTTTGACGAACTGCGCGACTTTGACCGCCGGGTGCGTGAAGCAGGCGTCGAACCGGAATACGTGGTGGAGATCAAGATCGATGGCCTTTCGTGCAGCCTGGAATACGAAAACGGTACGCTGGTGCGGGCTTCCACCCGCGGCGACGGTGTGGTCGGCGAAGACGTGACGGCCAATGTCAAAGCCATCCGGAAGATCCCCAAACAGCTGAAGGATGCACCGGAGTTTCTGGAGGTGCGCGGTGAGGTGTATATGCCGCATGAAGCGTTCCAGCACCTTTGCGCCGAGCAGGAATTGCAGGGAGCGGCCCCCTTTAAGAATCCGCGCAACGCAGCCGCCGGTTCGCTGCGCCAGAAGGATTCAAAAATCACCGGGAGCCGTGGGCTGTCGATCTTTATCTTCAATGTGCAGCAGATCCGCGGCAAGGAACTGACTACCCATGCAGAGAGTCTGGACTACCTCAAGAGCCTGGGCCTGCCGGTCTCGCCGCGCTATCACGTGGTGCACAACATCGAAGACGCCATTGCTGAGATCGAGCAGATCGGCCAGAACCGTTCGAAGCTCGATTTTGATATGGACGGTGCCGTCATCAAAGTAAATGCTTTTGCACAGCGCGATTTGATGGGTTCGACCAACAAATTCCCGCGCTGGGCCATTGCGTTCAAGTATCCGCCGGAGGTCAAGGAGACGACGCTGCGCAGCATCGAAGTAGCCGTTGGCCGCACAGGCGTTCTGACCCCGACGGCCTGCTTTGACCCGGTCTTTCTGGCGGGGACTACCGTAGCGCGTGCGACGCTCCACAACGAGGACTTCATCCGTCAGTTCGGCCTCTGCATCGGGGATACCATTCAGGTGCGCAAGGCGGGTGATATCATTCCGGAGGTCATCGGTGTGACCCGCCATGAGGAAGGCGCACAGCCCTATGAGATGCCCACAGTCTGCCCGTCCTGCGGCGCACCGGTTGTGCATCTGGAAGATGAGGCGGCACTGCGCTGTGTCAACCCGGAGTGCCCGGCACAGGCACTCCGCAACATCATCCACTTTGCTTCCCGCGATGCCATGGACATCGACGGCCTTGGTACGGCGGTTGCAACGCAGCTGGTGGATAAGGGGCTGGTGCACTCGGCGGCTGACCTTTACACCCTCACGCTGGAGCAGCTGCTGACGCTGGAAAAGTTCAAGGAAAAGAGTGCGACCAATCTGCTGCAAGCCATCGCGCACTCCAGGGAAAACAATCTGGACAAGCTGCTGTTTGGCTTTGGCATCCGGAACATCGGCGATAAGGCTGCGGCTCTGCTGGCGGAACATTTCGGTTCGCTGGAAGCCATCCGGGAGGCGACCGAGGAGCAGATCAGCGAGATCGACGGCTTTGGCGGTGTGATGGCTCAGAGCGTGACCGAGTTCTTTGCAAAAGACGGCACGACCGACCTTGTCCATCGTCTGGCGGATGCCGGATTGAATATGCAGTGGAAGGGAGAGCCAAAGGGCGACAAACTCGCCGGAAAAACGCTGGTCGTGACCGGCACACTGGAGACACTTTCCCGCAATGAGGCGGAAGCGCTGATTGTAAAGAACGGCGGCAAGGCCAGCGGTTCCGTCTCGAAAAAGACGGCCTATGTGGTGGCCGGAACGGCGGCAGGCTCGAAGCTGACCAAGGCACAGGCCCTTGGTGTGCCGGTGCTGACCGAAGCAGAGTTCCTCGCCCTGTTGAACGAGGAACCAAAGCCGGAAGCCTGAATCTTTCCGGAGTCCTGAATAAAAGAAGAACCCCATCAAACGCCCGTACAGTGGAACACGCTGTGCGGGCGTTTGTGCTGCCCGGTTCTATCTTCCGCCCGGCTGCATACAGTGATGACAAGAGACGCGGAAGGAGAATGCAGGATGGACGAGTATTATCAGATGGTTCAATCGCTGCCGAGCTGGCTGGCTCGGCCGCTTCTGGACATGCCGTCGGCCCTTGCGCCCGATGTGCAGGAGCTTCGGCTGCGGGTGGGCTGTGCACCAGCGTTCACGATGCGCGGGGCAGTCTGCACACCGCAGGAAACAGCGCGGGAGCTTGCCTCCTTGCAGCGGATGCTTCTGACGCCGCAGCAGATGGAGGAGATCTTGTTCACGCTGTGCGGCGGGTCGGTCCACACGCATCAGACGGAGATCGCGCAGGGGTATGTGACGGGTCCCTCCGGGTGCCGGGCGGGCCTTGGTGGGCGCTTTCTGCAAAACCCGGAACAGGGCGTCGTTTTGCAGGAACTGACCTCTGTCAACCTACGCATTGCGCGGGAGAAAACCATCCCGCTCCCACAGGAACTGTGTGCAGCCTTGCAGACGCATTTCATCGGGATGCTTCTCGTAGGCGAGCCGGGCAGCGGCAAAACGACGCTTCTGCGCAGCATGGCGCGGGAGCTTGTCTGCCAGAAAAAGCTGGTCTCGGTCATCGACGAGCGGCGGGAGTTGTTTTCGGGCAGCTCCCGGCGGAAGTCCCCCGGTGAAGCGCTGGATGTGATCGCCGGTATCCCGAAGGGACAGGCTGTGCAGATGGCGTTGCGGACACTCTCACCGCAGATCCTTTTGTTGGACGAGCTGGGCGGTCTGGATGAGGTGACAGCGCTCGAACAGGGGCTTTTCAGCGGCGTGGACTTTATCGCAACGCTCCATGCAGCGTCCCCGGAAGAAGCGGTCGGACGCCCCCAGGTGCAGGCGCTGCAGGCGCGGGGTGCACTCCATGTACTGGTCTGGCTCAAAGGGCGGGCGGAGCCGGGGCAGGTGCGGGAGGTGCGGTTTTTATGAGCAGTCTCTTTTTGCATGGCATCGGGGCGGTCTGCCTGGTATTCTGCGGCTGGTGCGTTGGCGATGGGGTCTGCATCCGTGCAGAGGCACATCGGCAGGCACTGCAAAAGACCATTGCCCTACTGGAACGCATCCGCCGGGAGATCGAATTCCGGCGCACGGATCTGAGAGCTTTGCTTTGTGCTATGCAGCGGGAAGGCCTTGTGGGGCAGACAGAGCATTCGCTGCAAACGCTGGCTCCCGACCCGGCGCTGACCCGGCGGGAGCAGAACGTGTTCCGGGCGTGCATGGCAGGGCTGGGCCATGCAGAAGCAGCGCAGGAATGCCGGCAGCTCGCATTTTACATTCAGCAGTTCGAGGCGTTTCAGACAGAGCTTGCACCGCAGCTGCGGCAAACGAACGAGCTTTCGCATAAGCTTGGCCTTGCGTTGGGGCTGGCGGCTGCAATTTTGCTGATTTGAGCGGAGAGGATGAAAAAGATGGAGATCGACCTGATCTTTAAGATCGCGGCCATTGGCATCATCGTAGCGGTGCTGAACCAATTGCTGATCCGCTCCGGGCGGGAGGATCAGGCGATGATGACGACACTGGCAGGGCTGGTCGTGGTCCTGTCCATTCTGGTGAAACAGATCAGCGCCCTGTTCGTGACCATCAAATCCCTGTTCGCACTATGAGTGCGGCGGCAGCGGCCTTTGGTCTGGCGCTTGTGGCAGCATTGCTTTATACAGTGCTCAGGCGCAGTGTCCCATCCTACGCGCTGCTGCTTTCGCTGGGGGCGGCACTGGTGCTTCTGGTGCGGGTCGGGTCTGCGTTCCGGGCGGCGCTCCTCGGTATCGTCCGCCTGGGGGAGCAGACGAACGGCGCAGCCTTTTCGTGCCTGATGAAGAGCGCGGTCGTCCTGCTTCTGACGGACTATACCCACACCCTCTGCGAAGAAGCCGGAGCGGAATCGCTGGCGTGGTGTGTCGGGCTGGCCGGCCGCTGTCTGGTGCTTGCGGCGGCGTGGCCGCTGCTGGAAGAGATTTTACAGCGAATCGGGAGTATGACGGGATGAACAACTGGGATATGCGCCTTCCGGGCGCGGAGATGTGGGGGCCTTATCTGGAACAAAGCCCGGTACCGCCTGCGGCGTTCGCAGAAAACCCCTGGGAGGCGCTGCGCAGTTTTCTGCCGGAGTCCCTGCCCACGGCTCTGCATACCGCTGCAAGCGGGTATGCGGCGGTTCTGACCTTTCTGGTGCTGGGCGCCGTCATCGCACTGCTGTTGGGCGGCCATGCGGATGGAACGCTGCTGGACCTCGTCTGCGCAGGGGGCTGCGGGGTCCTGCTATGGGAGAAGCTCGTGGCCCTTTCCGAAACGCTCTGCACCCAGATCGAAAGCTGGAACCGGTTTCTTCTGGGATTTCTGCCGGTGTATGCAGGGGTCCTGACCCTGGGCGGCGAGAGCGTGGCAGGCGCTTCGGCAGGCGGTTTTCTTCTGACGCTGCTGTGTGCTCTGGCGCAGGGGCTCACGGTGCTGGTGCCGCCGCTGCTCCAATGCTATCTGGCCTTGAGCATGGCCTGCTGCATCTGTGCGGAGACTGGGTTGGGGAGATTTTGCAAAGCAGTTGGCAGTGCACTGGAAAAGCTGCTGGGGTGGGCGGGCAAACTTCTGGTTGCTCTTTTGGGTCTGGAGCGCATCTCAACGCTGCAGCTGGACCGTGCGGCCCTTCGCACCGGGCAGCTTCTGACCGGGACAGTGCCGATCATCGGGGAGACGCTGCGCGATGCCTCGGAGACGGTGCTGTCGAGCCTTCAGCTTTTGAAAAGCGGGCTGGGGCTGGCTGCGCTGTTGACCATTGCAGCAGAATTCGTGCCGGTCTATCTGGGAATGCTTATCCAGCTGGGCCTGCTTTCCGGGTGCGGGCTTCTATGCGGACTGATGGGCAGTGAGCGCGGCCAGGGCCTTCTGGAATGCTTTGCTGAGGCGCTCCGCTGCATGATGGCGGTGACGGCGCTGTTTGCGGGGCTTGCCATTGCAGGCACGGCACTGCTCTTTGTGGTAGGGGGTGGATGAGGTGCAGAACATCAAAGCGGCGGTTGCAGTTTTCTGCACGGCGTGTATCTGCGCGGAGCTGACCGCACAGCTCACGGGGCAGGGGTGGGCCCGGCGCAGCATAAAAGCGGTGGCTGGGTTATATATTTTAGCAGTGGTCCTCTGTGTGCTTCCACAGGCAAAAGGGGAGTGGCAGGCGTTCACTCACCCGGCGGCGTCTTCGGTGGAGCTGGGAACACAGAAGGAGACCGTGCTTCGTACGGCGGCGTCTCAGCTGGAAGATACTTTGGAAGCCCGCTGCCGTGAGGAGCTGGGCGCGGAGGTCACCATCCGCATCGAGCTGGAAGAGACAGCGGAGGGCGTACAGGTCCATTCCCTGACGGTAACGCAGACGGGAGAGGCGGAAGAAACGCGGGACGCGGTAGAGGAACTTCTTCAACATACGCTGGGCGTATCGCCTGTGTGGGACGTGCCCGGCGGGGAGAATGCGCCATGAAACAGCGGGGAGAAGGAACGACATTTGATTTCCGGGCACTGCTGGAAAAGCAGAACCGCACCCGACTGGCCGTGGTGCTGGGCGGCGCGGCGATGCTGTTGTTGCTGCTCTCCGAACTGCTGCCCGCAACGCCGCCTGCGGAACCATCCGCGGCGTCGGCTTCCCAGGCGTCAGCCTACCGGGAGCAGCTGGAAGCACAGCTCCAGGACCTGATCGGGCAGATCGACGGGGCCGGGGCCACGACCGTGATGGTGACACTGGAAACCGGGGAGGAGACCGTCTATGCTACGGACACGCAGTCGGGACAGACCCAAAGCCAGGAAACGCATGTGCTGTTGGATGACGGCACGGCTCTGGCGCAGACGGTCTATTATCCGCAGGTGTGCGGGGTCGCGGTCGTCTGTGACGGCGGGGGAGATGTCCGGATCGCTGCACGGATCACCGAGCTTGTGCGGGCATTGCTGGATATTTCGTCTACCCGGATCTGTGTAGAACAGCGCCGGCCCTGACCGGCTGTTTCCGAACCATTCAGTCACAGAGACAAGGAGGAACATTTCCATGAGAGCTATTTCCAAGAACACCCGAAAAGTGACGGCGCTTACCCTGGCGGCGGCTCTGGTCGTTGCAGTTTATCTGAACTGGCAGTATGCGCGGGCGGGCGTCACACTGGAGGAAAATGCCGTCCAGGTCGCGGCAGGAGCAGACACGGCGGACGAAGCCTCCGCGCCCATTCTGGACGGCCTGATGACCGAGGCGGAAGCCGTTTCCAGCGCCAACAAGAATTATGGAGAAGCACAGCTCGTCAGCGTAGCGAATCACAGCGGCTCCAAGTTCTTTGAGGAGGCCCGGCTCAAGCGGACCAAGGCACACGACGAAGCAATGGACGCCGTGCAGAAGGCATTGAAATCGTCGTCGCTCTCCGCAGAAGAGAAAAAGAGCTACACCCAGCAGTTGACCGGCAATCTGGAAGACCTCCATGCGGAAAATGAGATCGAAACGATGGTCAAGGCCAAAGGCTTTGCAGACTGCCTCTGCTTTTTGCAGTCCGGCCGGGCAGACCTGACGGTGATGACCTCCGGCGACGCACTGACAGCAGCGCAGGTGGCGCAGATCCGGGATATCGTTCTGAGTAAAAGCAGCGTGACGGCGCAGAACATCACCATCGTAGAGGTAAAATAAGAGAGCGGTTGCAGGGGCCAACCGGATGTGGTAATATAAAGAGGAACAAACAAAGCGGGCCTGCCGCCCGGCGGGCCCCACAGGAGCGTCTATGAAAGAACCAAAACTGAAGACCGTTTACGTCTGTTCCAACTGCGGGGAGACCAGCCCGCGCTGGATGGGCCGCTGCCCCAGCTGCGGCAGCTGGAACACCATGAACGAAGATGTGGTCGCAGAGGCCCCCAAGGCGGGGCTTACCGGCGGAAAAGCCGCTGCCCCTGCCCGGCAGGAGGGAGTGACCTCGCTGACGGCCAGGCGCCTGTCGGAGATCAGCACGACCGAGGAGAAAAGCCGCATTCTGACCGGCATCTCCGAACTGGACCGTGTGCTGGGCGGCGGCATCGTGCTGGGCGGTGTGGTCCTGCTCAGCGGTGAGCCGGGCGTGGGCAAATCCACCATGCTGCTGCAGCTTTGTGGTGCCATCTCCAACCAGCACACGGTTTTGTATATTACGGGGGAAGAGTCAGTGCGGCAGGTCAAGCTGCGTGCCGCGCGGCTCAAGATCCCGCAGGAGAACATCTATCTGGTAGCTGAAAATGACGTGGACGAGATCTGCGGCCTGATCGAAAAGGAAAAACCGGACCTTGTGGTCATCGACTCCATCCAGACCATGCGCTGCATGGACATCTCCTCTTCGTCCGGCACGGTCAGCCAGGTGAAGGAAAGCGCGGCCCGGCTGTTGGCGGTGGCTAAAAAGCAGGAGATCCCGATGTTCATCGTGGGCCATGTCAACAAGGATGGTGCCATTGCTGGCCCCAAGGTCATGGAGCACATCGTGGATACGGTGCTATACTTTGAGGGCGATAAAATGTTGCCTTACCGCATCCTGCGGGCAGCCAAAAATCGCTATGGCTCTACGAATGAGCTGGGTATGTTCGATATGACGGGGCAGGGGCTGGAAGAGATCGAAAACCCCTCGCAGATGCTTCTGGAAGGCCGTCCGCTCGGCGTTTCCGGCAACTGCGTCGCCTGCACGATGGAGGGCAGCCGCCCCATTTTGAGCGAAATTCAGGCGCTTGCGACGAAAACGAATTTCCCGGCCCCGCGCCGCGCTTGCAGCGGCTACGATTACAACCGCATGAACCTTCTCATTGCGGTCCTTGAAAAGCGCGCCGGGTATTTCTTCGGCAATCTGGATGTGTATATCAACATCGTCAGCGGCATCACGCTGCGGGATACCGCCTGCGACCTGGCGGTCTGCCTCAGCATGGTCTCATCGCTGCTGGACTGCCCGGTCAGCGACAAATTGATCGCCATCGGTGAAGTCGGTCTGGGCGGCGAGGTGCGCAGTGTGCCCAACCTGGAACAACGTCTGCGGGAGGCGGAACGCATCGGTTTTGAACGTGCCGTCGTGCCGAAGCACAGCCTCGCGCATCTGAACCCGGCGGATTATCCGGGCATGAAGCTCGTAGGGGCGGCTTATATCTCGGATGCGATCCATGCTTTGAAAAACGACCGCCTTTAATGGAAATGATAAGGAAACGATATGTCCATCTATCTTGATGAAAAGAATCCCAGCAAGCACAAACCGTTCGATGATGCTTCAGCGGACATTGTGGAGTATGTGCGTTATCTGGAAGTGATCGCAGGCAAAAGCGCGAACACAGCGTTCAGCTATTACTGCGATCTGCGCGGCTTCAGCCGCTTTATGAAGCGCCGCAGGGGCCTTGTGGCAGAGGATGCGGAACTGAAAGAGATCGACCCCAAAGGGCTCGACACCGCATTCTGGGGCAGCGTGACAAAAGAGGACGTCTACGAATATCTGTATTTTCTGAACCGTGAATGCGGAAACAAAAAGTCCTCTACCGCCCGGCGACTGGCCAGCCTGCATGGGTTTTATGACTATCTGGTCAATCAGGTCAACCGCCTTTCGCAGGACCCGACGGCCTCCATCAAACCGCCCAAGCAGGATAAAGTTCTGCCCAAATATCTGACGGCGGAGCAATCCATGCAGCTGCTGGAAAGCACCCAGCATCAGAGCGATTTCCCGGAGCGGGATTACTGCATGGTCGTGCTGTTTCTGAACTGCGGGATGCGTCTGGCAGAACTGGTCGGGATGGACCTCGGCGACATTGACCTGGAACAGCGGCAGATCCGGCTGTTCGGCAAAGGCCACAAGGAGCGTATGGTCTACCTGAATGATGCCTGCATCGAAGCGCTGCAATTGTATCTCAAAAAGCGGAACACGATGGAAGGTCTGGACCCCAAGGAAAAGGCCGTTTTTGTGACCCGCCGCATGAAAGACCGCATCTCGAACCGCCGCGTGGAACAGCTGGTGACAGGTGCCATGAAGGCGGCAGGATTGAAGGGCTTTTCAACCCACAAGCTGCGGCATACAGCAGCTACGCTGATGTACCAGACCGGCAATGTGGATATTCTGACGCTCAAGCAGCTGCTCGGCCACAGCAGTGTGGGAACGACCCAGATCTATACGCATCTGCAAGAATTTCAGGTTCGCGCAGCCATTGAGCAGAACCCGCTGGGGGAAGTCCGGAAGACAGACTTGGATACAACAAAACAAGAAGCGGGGGAGACCCACGGGGGAATTTCGCCGAACAGTGCAGAAATGGACGCAGGAGCGAAGGATGCTCCGGATGATGCAGCCGAAACGCCGACTGGGCCGATGGAAGCCTTTGATGGGGCTGCCAAAGACGGTTTCCGCGTAGATGTTTCGGCGCTGCGTGAGCCGGATGCAAGTGAGAAAATGGAGCGGTAAAATGGATTATACGAAATTTTCAGGCACTTATACGGTGCGACGACTGCTCCGTGACGATATTCCGTCTGTTTTTGCGCTCTGTGAGAAAAATCCGCAGTATTATGAGCATTGTCCGCCGTTTGTGACGCCGGAAAAGATCGAAGCCGATATGAAGGCCATGCCGCAGCGCAAGACCGGTCAAGAACAGGATAAGTATTATCTGGGCTATTTTGACGTCCACCAGCGGCTTGTGGCGGTGATGGATTTCATCGACCATTATCCGGATGCGCAAAGCGGGTTCATCGGATTCTTTATGATGGAGAAAGACCTGCAAGGAACCGGCGTCGGAAGCTCGATCATCACTGAGCTGTGTGCCTGTCTGGCGCAATGGGATTATCAATACATTCGTTTGGGTTATGTGGATGGAAACGAACAAAGCAGATCGTTCTGGCTGAAGAATCAATTCACAGACACTGGCTTGAGAGATCATACAAACGATTACACCGTCGTTGTGATGAATCGTTTTTTGACAAAAGTGTAGATCAAAAAGCAGAAAAAACAGACCAAGAATACACCAATTGCATATATACCGTAAAAAGGCCGCTGGAGCTCAAAATCGAGCCCAGCGGCCTTAATTGGAAAAAATTGGAGAAAAGAGGACTTTTTCACTCCCCTGTATTTCACATAACGCGCATTATACGAAACTCATGTCGTTGAAAAACAGGCCCCCTCTTCTGCTGTGTTCTACGCGCACAGCTTTGCCGGGAGGCTCATTTTTCGTTTCAGTTTCAGGACGCACACCGTTGCAGGTTCAGGCTATGTGTGTTGCGCCGGGTCTTGTTTATTCCGGCAGCGGCGTAATCTCAAAATATGTACAGATGGCTTCATAGTAAGCGCGGGCGGTTCGCCTGCAACCCTCTTCACTGCCAAACTGTGCAACATCGGCGGCACTGGTCACAAAGCACTGCTCTGCCAGAACGGCCGGACAATTTACATCTTCCAGAATGGTAAAACTGCGCTCTGCCCGCACTTCGGCGTGGCTGGTCTCGACCAGCTGCTTTGCTTCTCCGATGTAATAAATGTAACGGACTCCCCCGCGCCCCCGCAGACTGGCCCCGGCAGAACGCATGGCGCTGGCCAGGCGTTTTGCGAAATAATAGCTTTCCTGATGCCAGGTGCGGCCCGGCACACTGGGATAGCACTCGAACCCGGAGGCTGTGGAGCCTTCCGGTGCAGAGTTCCCGTGGATGGAAAGCAGCAGGTCCGGCGAGAGCGCGTTGGCCGCAGCGGCGCGTTCTGCTGGCTTTGCCGTGGCGTCATAGCTTTCGCGGGTCTGGAGCTGGATAAAATTAGGGTCGGCCTCCAGCCACCCGCGCAGTGCTTCGGCGGTAGCTGCCGTCATCTCCTTTTCCGTTACGATCCCCTGCGCGCCGGGGTCCGAGCCGCCGTGCCCGGCATCGATTGCAATACGATAGGGCGGCGGGCCGAAGGTGGGGCGGAAATCATCATCGTCTACAGCGGGTGTTCCCTGCCCGATCGTAAAGGCTGCATACCACAAATAAAGGCCGAAACAGATCCCGATGAAACAGAGGCAGAGAACGACCGCGTGACGAAATGAAAAGGCCTGATTTTTCTGTTTCTTTTTGCGATGGACTGCATGTTTTGCCATATAGACTTCCCTGCTTTGAATAAAACAAAACCTGCCCGCGAGATCGTTTCAGGGGCAGGTTTCCGGGAAATGCCCGGAGAAATTTTACTTCAGTTCGACCACGGTCACGCCGCTCTCACCCTCGCCGTAGCGGCCAAGGCGGAAGCTCTTGACCATGCGGTTTCCGCGCAGATGCTTGTGGATGGCCGTGCGCAGTGCACCGGTGCCATTGCCATGGATCAGATAGACCACGGTCTGGCCGTTCAGGATGGCGCGGTCGATGAAGGAATCCACCTCCGGCAGTGCCTCATCGACCGTCAGGCCCAGCAGATTGCACTCCATTTTGGCGCTGCGCTGCACCCGCTCTACCCTGCCGTTCGGGCGGTTGGCGTCACCGGTCAGGCGGGAATACCGCTGCTGCGCCTTTGTCTTGGCCTGCGGTTCCTTGACCAGCTTTTCGGGCTGCTTCAGGCCCAGGAGCGGAACTTTGGTCTTGATGATTCCGGCGCGAACGAGGACATCGCCGTTTTTATCCGGCAGAGCCAGCACCGTTGCCAGCTGATTCAGCTCGGCGATGCAGACCTCCTGCCCCACCTTGACCTCCTTCAGCGGAACGAATTCCTTGACCGGATTGTGCACAATCTCGGTGCCGATGAAGAGCTTTTCCGATTCTTTTTTGGCGATCTCCCGCGCGCGCTGAGCCTTCTGCTGAGTGCTCATCCGCTCATCCTTCTGGAGCTGACGCAGCTCATCCGTCAAAGCGTATGCTTTGCTTTCCACCTGCTGCGCCAGTGCACGGGCCTTGGCGCGGGCTGCTTCCAGCTCATTTTCGCCCTGCTGGATGAGTTCGTCCCGCTTTTTGCGGGCGGCATCCAGCTGATGGGCAGCCTCATTGCGAAGCTCTTCCACCTCGTCCTGGCTTTCCTTGAGCTGCAGTTTCAGGTCGTCCAGCTGGCCCAGAACGGCATCTAGACGCTTGTCCTCTGCCGAAAGATGCTGCTGTGCCGCTTCGATGACGCGCTCTGGGATGCCGAGCTTCTCGCTGATGAGGAAGGCGTTGGATTTGCCGGGAACGCCGACGCTCAGCTTGTATGTGGGGCGCAGCGTCTCAAGGTCAAATTCACAGCTGGCATTGACGACGCCTTTCGTTTCCAGAGCGAAGACCTTCAGCTCTGCATAGTGGGTGGTCGCCATCAGCAGCACACCACGGCGGCGCAGCTCTTCGATGATGGCGACTGCTAGCGCAGCACCCTCGGCGGGGTCTGTGCCTGCTCCCAATTCGTCCAGCAGGACCAGTGTGCGGGGCATGGCCAGTTCCAGGATGCCTGTGATCTTCTTCATGTGGCCGGAGAAGGTGGACAGGCTCTGTTCGATGCTCTGCTCGTCGCCGATGTCCACGAGGAACTCGTCAAATACGCAGATCTCGCTGCGCTCGTCGGCAGGAATAAGGAAGCCGCATTGTGCCATGGCACACAGCAGACCGGCCGTTTTCAGGGTGACTGTCTTGCCGCCGGTGTTCGGGCCGGTGATGATAAGCGAATCGTAGTCTCTGCCCAGCGCGATATCCACCGGGACGCACTTTTTGGGGTCGATGAGCGGATGCCGTGCCCGGATGAGTGAGAAGGACGAATCGGTCCGCACGGCAGGCTTAAAGGCCTTCATGTCCAGCGCCAGCCGTGCCTTGGCCAGCAGGACGTCGATCTCCAGCATGGCCTTATAGCTGTATTGGAATTGCGGCTCAATGGCGGCGACCTGTGCCGTGAAGGCAACCAGAATGCGCTCGATCTCCTGCGCTTCCTGTGCGCGGTATTGCAGGATGCGGGCATTTGCCTCAACGACGGCCTGCGGCTCCACAAAGACCGTTGCGCCCGTGGAGGAGACATCGTGGATGATGCCGCTCACTTCGCCGCGGTATTCACTTTTGACCGGGACGACATACCGGCCGTTTCGCATGGAAACGACGCTCTCTTGCAGATATTTGGAGGTGTCCATGTTGCGGACCATAGTTTCCAGACGGTCGCGGATGCTATTTTCAGTGGCGTGAATCTTCTTGCGCAGCTCATTCAACGTGCGGGAAGCCGTGTCAGCCATGGCATCCGGTGCCAGAATGGCGCTGGAGATCTGCTGCTCCAGGCCGGGCTGCGGGGCCAGCGCGTAGAACAGGTCGTCTGTCGGCAGCGCTTCGTGATCCGAGGAACCGTACCAGCTGCTCAGATTCTGGAAGTTGCGGAGTGCGCCCGCCACCATCAGCAGTTCTCCCATCGAGAGGACACCGCCCTTGACAGCGCGGGTCACCAGCTGGCTGACACCCTCCACACCGCCGAACCGGGGCGAACCGTTTTTGATGAGCAGGCTGTTGATGGCATCCGTCTGTTCCAGCGAATAGCGGACCTCGTCCGGGTCGCACTGGGGCTCCAGCGCCAGCATCTGCGCTTTGGCCTCCCGGCAGACGCAACCCTCGGCTGCGCGGGCAATGATCTTATCAAGCTCAAGTGTTTTTAAGTAGCTTGTTTCCATAGTACACCTTCTAACCCTATATAATTGACGCTATATCGTAATATCTGACTGTGCAATGTAGGAATAAAAATGACGTCTAACTGCTGCTGTAGGAGTCGCAATTCCTACACTGCGCATCCATTACGTGTCAAAGGCACGATTCATCCATATCATAAAATAGTATACCATACTCCCTCAAAAAAGAAAACACCCTGTCAAAACTGCATTCCCCGACCCGATCGTCGGAGCCTCTCAGTCTGGCAGGGTGTTTTGTTATTTCGTCAACTCCGGTTCTTCTCTCTGACCCGTTCTAAGGTCTTGTCCGCCTCGATGGCGGCTTCCGTGAACGAATTATTGTACCACCAGTTCACGATGGCCGTCACGATGGTCACCCCAGCGGTCACGAGCTGGTTCACGGTCTCGTTGTCGATGGGGATCACGCTGTGTCCGCCCGCGCTGAGCAGCTGGTTGACCAGAGCCAGAGCGAGGCAGACGGTCCGGACGATGGTCGCGGTCGATACTTTTTTGTCCATTTTGAAATCCTCCGTTATACGGCGTGGATGGGCAGGGCCTTGGCTCGGTTGTAAAGCTCCGTACCGGTGCCGTTCCCGCCCATCATGTGGTAAGTCTTATATAGGTATCCCAGGTTTCGCAGACCGTCCTGCGTGATGTACCCCAGCTCCATGAACCGGTAGCATTCGGTGTAGATGCGGTCGTGCAGCAGTGCCAATACTGCGTTCCAGAGGGCCTTGATCTTCGGCAGCGCAGCCAGAATGCCCGCACCGATCAGCGTACAGACCCATTGGGCCCAGTATTCCATGAGAAACTGCCACATCGGTGTCACGCCTCCTTCATCCGGGTCAGCCCGGCCCGCTTGAGGATGCCGGGGTAGTCCTTGTAGGCATGACTGAGGTCTACGCCGTTTTTCACGCCGGGCACACTCCCCTTGCTCGTATACTGCCACATCCCATGCTTGCGGGTGGGGCGCTTGCCGCGGTAGTCCGCGATCCACAGGTCGAAGTCGGTCAGCTCGTGCATCGCCAGCGCCGTATCGGCGAAGTTCGTGTAGGTGTACACCATGGCATACAGTCCCCACGCTTCGATCTGCTTCGCCTCCATTTTAACGAGCTTCGCCAGCTCCTCCGGCCGCAGGGCTTTCAGGCTGGGGTCTTCCACGTCCACGGCAATGGGCATCGTAAAGTCCTTGCCCTCCAATGCAACTTTCAGCTTTGCCAGCTCCTGTGCGGCATAGAGGGCCGTGGTAGCTTTGGTGTAATAGTACGCCCCTACCGGCAGCCCGGCTTCCACGCAGCCCCAGTAATTTTTCTCAAAGGTCGGGTCGATGTAAATGCCGCCGTATACCGGGCTGGTCGAGACCGTCCGCAGCATCACGCCGTCCACTTTTCCGCTGGCCTTGACTTTCTTCCAGTCCACATTCCCCTGCCAGCGGGAAACGTCTAAAATCTCCATTTTGAAATTTCGCCTCCTTAGGTCGCAACTGCGTAGCTGTAATAGTTGATGTTCACCTTCAGGGTATTGGCATACCAAGCATAGTTGTCAGTGAGTTCTCTGTCACAGGTTGCAGTCACTCTACCATCTGTCGTAAAGTCCCAGCGTACATACAGGCAATGGTAGTAGCTACCAGGATCATCGTATACACTCCATAACTGCTTCACCGAGGAAGAGCCACGAAGAAGCTTACCTACCGTATCAATTTTAACAAATGCCACCTCGCTGCCAAAGGTCGCCATCGTGTGGGTCGCACCTTTATACAGGGTGTCACCCTTGATGGCCGGGCTTACGACCGTTCCGAGAAGAACTTCCGTCGTCTTGGCAATAGCTTGATACTTCTGTTCCAGTGTGGAGATGCGGGTGGTGGCTTCCCGCAGCAGATCGTCCAACGTGGCATAGTCTATGTTGTTGTCCGTGAACACAGGCACCCAGGTCGTCCCGTGCACAGTAGCATGGTTTTTCCGCAGGGTGTGGTTGTTCCACTGGGTGGCGCTGCCGGTCAGGTTGCCTTTGATGCCGCCTGCCGCTTTCAATTCGCCGGTCATGGTGCCGCCGCTCAGCAGCAGGTACTTCACGATGCGGTCGTTCAGGCTCTTGATGCCCTGTTCCGCCGCGCTCATCCGGGTGCCGGTCGCTTTGGCGTCGGCGGGCATGTTCTCCTGGGTCAGGGTCGGGTCGGTCAGCAGCGACAGCGTCGCCTGGTTGCCGACACTCATGGGTCCAAATGCCATTTTGAATTTTCCTCCTTACGCTGCATACTTGTAATAATCGATGTTCACCTTCAGGGTATTGGCATACCAAGCATAGTTGTCAGTGAGTTCTCTGTCACAGGTTGCAGTCACTCTACCATCTGTCGTAAAGTCCCAGCGTACATACAGGCAATGGTAGTAGCTACCAGGATCATCGTATACACTCCATAACTGCTTCACCGAGGAAGAGCCACGAAGAAGCTTACCTACCGTATCAATTTTAACAAATGCCACCTCGCTGCCAAAGGTCGCCATCGTGTGGGTCGCACCTTTATACAGGGTGTCACCCTTGATGGCCGGGCTTACGACCGTTCCGAGAAGAACTTCCGTCACCCCGCCAATGGCCTTGATCTTCTGTTCGCAGGTCGCGATACGGGTGATCGCATCGTTCAGGCTGGTGTTCAGGGCCTTCCCCATCGCGGCGCTCAGCGAGTCGCTCGTGGAGTCGCTGCTCAGGTTGTTCTGGATGCCGCGCCAGCTGTTCGTGTCCTGTCCCGGAATGCCCAGCGCTGTGATATCACCCTTCGTGATGCCCGCCACGCTGGAAACATGCCCCTGTCCGTCCACGGCCAACTTGTAAAGCCCCAGTCCGTGCCCGGTGTAGCCCGGATGGGTGTAGACGGTATCCTGTCCCGGAATGCCCAGCGACGTGATATCGCCCTTCGTGGCACCTGCCACACTGGAAACATGGCCAAGTGCGTCAACGGCGATCTTGTAGAGCCCCGTTCCGCGCGCCGTGTACTTCGGGTGGGTGTAGACGGTATCCTGTCCGGGGATGCCCAGTGACGTGATATCGCTCTTCACAGCCTTTGCTGCGCTCGTCACGTGGCCCAGATTGTCCACTACGATCTTATACAGCCCCGACCCATATGCCGTGTGGCTGGGGTGGACGTATGCATTCGCCCTGATGGCCGCGAGTACATCCGCGTTCGTCTGGTATCCCGCATCGTTCACCAGATTGTTTGTGCCGGTCGGAATTGTAATGGCCACTCGTTTCTGACTGTCCACCGGCATTTTTGTGCCGTTCAGCAGCACCTGCTCGATGACGTTCTCCTGAAACTTTTTGTCGTTGTCCAGGTCTGAGATCTTGGTAGGGATCGTCATCCGAACGGCTTTTTCGCGGTCAGGGAACAGTTGCGTCCCGTTTACAAGGATCTTTTCCAGAACATTGTCTTCGCCGCCCCGTTCGTCGATGGTCTTCACCTGTGCCTGCAATGCCTTCAGCACCATGCCGATCGAACAAGCCATCTGATGCAGCTGTTCTAATTTTGCGTAGATCACATCCGCCATCCGTCTACCTCCCCGAAAGCGTCCTGCATTGCAGTCCGGAACTCTTCATTCGTTGCCCCGCGTGTCGAAATGCGTCCAGCCGCTGTCACGTCCATGCCGTCACCGATCATCACAAGGCCCAGCTCCGTCTTGGTGGCCGGGCGGTTCACGGGCTCTTCCCGCTTGAGCAGAATGACATTCACATGGATGTTCGCCTCCGGTCTGCGCACGGCATAGAACCGCACATAGCCGTCGCCGGTGCTCAGAACGCTTGCCATGCCTGCGTTTTCCGCTTCCTCCCAGTTCACAAGGTCAGTCATGCCCAGCGGGATCATGTCGGAGGTGCAGTTCTTCACGGCCACATCACAGTAATACTGGTTCGGGCCAATGGTAGGCCGCAGCGGCGTCCAGTCGGCCGTCGGCACTGCCAGAAAATAATTCAGGGTGCCCACACCGAACAGGGTCAGGATGATGTCCAGGTCTGCGTCCGGGATGCGGCGGGAAAACAGCCGAAGACAGCCCTTCCGGCTCTCCACACTGCATGCCACACCGGCCGCCGTGGCCGAGGCGTAGCTTTCCAGCGTCATGGCGGCAAACGGCGTGAACCGTTCGGTCAGGTCTTCGACCGGGATGTCGCAGTAATAGGTGAAGATGCCCTGCGCCTGCGGCAAAGTGCCCCACTTGTTCCGGTAGGCCACCAGGTTGAAGGTCTTGTAGTACCCGCCTTTGTAGTCATTTT
This sequence comes from Faecalibacterium prausnitzii, assembly GCF_019967995.1. Taxonomy (NCBI): domain Bacteria; kingdom Bacillati; phylum Bacillota; class Clostridia; order Eubacteriales; family Oscillospiraceae; genus Faecalibacterium; species Faecalibacterium prausnitzii. Next base: position 1,565,421 of record NZ_CP065377.1, on the reverse strand, counting down.
GAAAATCGTTGACGATGTCCCGCGACCGTTCCGAGTAGAGCTTCGAGCTTTCCTCGCTCAGCTTCGAGTTTTTGGCACTCTTGGCCGAGGCCGCGGCGCTTGCCTTCGATTCTGCTGCGCTCGCCGCACTGGCATCTGCGCTTGCTTTTGAGCTTGCCGCACTGGCTGCACTCTGGCTGGCGCTCTCCTTTGATTCCGCTGCGCTCTTAGCCGAGGCCGTAGCGCTTCGCTGTGCATCCTGGGCGTAGTGCTTGGCCCATTCGAGCCAGTTCTTCATCTGCTCGACCTGTTCGGTCACCCATTCTTTCACCCACTGGATCGCATAGGCAAAGTATTCGCGTACCTCGCGCCCGTACAGCGCTTTCCGGATACCCTCAATGATCTCATCGAAACTCATCATTTTGAAAAATCACCCCGCTTTATTTGTTCAGCCAACTCAGCACGCCCCGCAATTGGTTCTTGATCGTCTTCTGGTTTGTAGTGTTCGCGTTCTGCTGGTCGGTCAGTTTTCTGGGCGGCAGGCCATATTCATACCGCTTGTTGTCCGGTGCATCCAGTGTCAGGGCCGTCTTGGTGCAGACATACCACCCGTCTATCCCATGCGGTTCGGAGACCACATGGGTCTTTTTCAGAAATTGCAGCCGGTCCAGGTCCCGCCCCGTGTCTTTGTAGTCGAACGCTTCGATCATCAAACTCGGTTCTACGTCCTGCTTGTATTCCTTCAGCTGCTTGTCCGCCGTTTCCTGCAAGCTGGCTTCGGTCGTATCCCCATCCACGGTCACGATCTTCTCCACTACGCCGTATTTGCTTTCCGCTTCGTCGTTCTTCGCCACCGCCACTATGGCCGATGTGGAGTATTTCTTCCAGATCCACCACCCGTGCGATTCCGTCTTTGAGCCATACGCCGTGATCCGGGTCGCAAAGTCGTTGGGGATCTTCTCGGTATAAGTCAGGTCCAGCAGGTTCGAGCCGTAATAAATCGCCTGCTGGGTCGTCTCTTCGATGTCCAGCAGGTAATCCACACAAATGCGCCACACATCACCGGATGTTTCGATGCGCGTTCGCAGATATCCGTCGTATTCGTCCAGAAAAAGCGTGTTCAACAGGTTCCAGTGGGTGTCGATCTGGGTGCCTTTGTCGGTCGTATCAACGGTCTTCCCGTTTTGCACCGTCACTTTCCCGATGCAGATCAACCCGCAGTCAGCCCTTCCCAGAGCGAACAGCTGGTTGAACAGAGTGTCTGCATAATACGTATCGAACCATTTTGAAGTTTCGCTCCGAGCCTTCGTCAGGGTGTAAGTCGCCGGGTCCAGTTTCCAGCTCTCGTCCTGCATCACGCCAAGAGCTCCCTCGGCGTATACACGCCAGCTCCGGTCAAACTGCTTTTCCAGTTCTGTCACCCGCCCAACGAAGATGGGCTTGTCGTCTTCTTCCACGCATACCCAGCTCTTGCGCAGCTTCAGCGCGTCGTACACGGGGTTCCGGATCGTAGCAAACGGCGTCTCGATCTCATATGGGATGCTGCACTCAAAGCTGTTCAGCTGGTTTTTCTCCTGCGTCAGTACCGGGTCCAGCACGACCTGTCCGGGGACATCTCCTTCGATGTGGTCGCCCGCTGCGTCGTAAAGTGTCACCCGGTCTACCCATCGGAACCCGACCCAGCTCCCCTCGCGAAAGGCTCCTTCCGCCCGCTCGATCCTTCCGGCATATACCCGATATCCCATTTTGAAAAGCTCCTTATAAGTATGCTGGCAGGTAGGTCACATTGACCACCTGTCGGATCAGGGTCATGTTCTTCAGCTTCAGTTCATACACGTCATATCGCAGGTCGTCGTCGATGACACCCAGCGCGATCTCTATGTTGTTTACCAGTCGGCGCTCTGCGCGGTCCGTGTAGAGTCCTGCAAGCCCTGCATACCGGTACGGCAGGGTACGGCTTTTGTAGAGCCCTGCGACCACTCCGCCCCCTCCTCTGGCCCGCACGACGCTTGGTTTTTCGGACGGCGGCAGATACAAATTTACCTGCTCCTGTCCTCTCAGCACCAGATTCTTTGCATACGGCAGCGCCAGGTCGGTCGTAAAATTGAATGGGTCCCAGAGCCAGTCGTCCTGAATGTTGTTGTATAAATATTTGAACGGGTAAAGGCTGTATTTCAGCGTAATGACTGTGTGGTCGTTCTGCTGCTTGATACCTCCGCTCACCCAGACTCTTCCAAAATAAAAGAACGCCGGGTCATCCTCCAGCCGCACAGACTGCTTCATCGGCTTTGCGATGTCTTCGTTCAGTGCTTTTGCAAGATGATCCAGCGCCTGTTTTCCAACTGGCGAGGAACCATACTGCCCTCTCCAGGATTCGGTATCCAGATAAAACTCCCAGCTTCCTTCACGGGCCTTGAATACCGCCTCGCCCGTGACACTTTTGGAAAGATACACCGCCCCGTTCCGTCCTTCGACGTCCAGGGAGATGGTCTTTTCAACCGGGGGAGCGATCACCGGGGGAGTGACCGGGATCATGTGCCAGTCATCCCAGGTGTTCTTGTCGCCAATGGTGATGGAATGATACATGCTGCTCCCTCCATTTTGAAATTTCGGTTATTGTCGTTCTTCGTTCTGGGGCGCGAAGTTGTAACTGATGGCAAATACCATCTTTCCTTCGTTGGGTTTCACACTGCTCACCCAGCACCGCCCCTCGTATTCGGCATCTCTCGGCCCGCTTACAGCCGTGGCATCCACGTGCATCCGCACTTTGCAGTCTTTTCCCTGAATAAACCGCATCAGTCGGTAGTAGGTGCTGCTCCACTCGCCGGTTCGGGTATGCCATCCGTGATATAGCTTCAGGCTCATTTCGTTCGGTCCGGGAATGCCGCATCGCATCCGCACCTTCACCCAGTCTTTCAGGCTGTTTGCGCCATAGTCATCCCAGCTCGCATGCAGGGTTCCGTCCTGGACGTAATAAAACTCCCAGGTTCCCGTCGCGTTCTTATACACCCGTCTCAGGGCAGCCGGATACTCCGGTGCTCCGTGCATCGCGGGGATGCTGACGGTCTTGCAGTTTTCTTCAAATGCGTTTACATGCAGCGGGCTCAACGGCACCAGATTCAGGTCTTTTGTCGAACAACTTTCGTACTGCCCTGCACCGTTCTTTACCAGGAACGTAACCGACGCATACTCCGCCAGCGGGTTTCCGCCGATGTACAGGCGCAACAGATCTACGCTATTCATCGCCGTCTCCGTTCTGCCCGTTCCATGAGCTTCGTATCCACATCCTCGATGATCTCTCCGACCAGCTTTCTCCGGTCAATGGAAAGCTTCATGTTTCGCACCGCCTCGCTCACCGCGTCCACCCGGCTGCCCAGGCTCTCAATGGCTGCCACGACGTCATCGTTGCCGCTTGCGGCAGCTGCTGTCGGTTCTCCATTTTGAATTTCCCGGCGCTTGGCAAAGCTGCGCATCAGCTGGGTGGGCTGTTCGAAGCGGGCGTTCAGGGTCCCGTCCGGGTCTGCGAAGGCGCTCTGCATCCAGTTGGCGCTGTTGCGCACCCCTTCCAGATCCACCACGGGCGTGATGGTCGGGCTGAAGTCCGCGTCCTCATCAAAGCAGCTCAGGATCATGTTGGCGCTCATCTGCGCAGCACTCAGCGCCGAGCGCATCACGTCGTTCATGCTCCGGTCCACAGCGTTCCCGCTGTCCGCGATGCCATTGGCAAAGCCAAGACTCATGTATTCGCCCAGCTGGGCCATCACGGTCGAGGGCGAGTGGATGCCGAAGAAGCTCTTCACCCCGTTCACAAGGCCTGTGCACAGGTTCTTGATGCCGTCACCCACAGCCTTCGCTGCCCCGGTGATGCCTTTCCACAGTCCCTTGACGAGGTTCTTGCCGACCTCCACGAACTTCGAGAACAGGTTCCGCAGCCAGTCCAGCGCCCTGCCGAAGAAGTTCTTCACCTTGTCCCAGTTCTTCACCAGCAAGGTGATGACCACTGCACCGGCCGCAACGACCGCCGCTATAAGCAGACCATGCGGGCCGATCGATGCCGCCAGCGCGGCCAGCTTTGCGCCGATCGTAGCCACAAGCCCGCCTTCTCCGCCGATGGTCGCTGCCAGTCCGGCCAGTTTGGTGCCGATCGTGGTCAGAAGCCCGCCTTCGCTCACCACACCGCCCAGTGTCGTGGCCAGTGTGCCGCTCAGCTTCTTGCCAGCGGTCGCCAGCATCGGACCGACGGTGTCCAGCACAGTCTTTCCGAAGTCGCTGCCCATAAAGTCCAGCACGGCCGCAATGCCGCTCGTCAGAGCCTGTCCCCAGTCTCCGCCCACCGCTGCGGTGATCATGCTGTACACGTCGGTGATGACTTCGGTCGCGCCTTCCCGCACAACCAGCCCGAAGGCGTTGGCCATGTTCTGTGCGGCTTGCGGGAATTTGGTCTGTACCTTCTGCCAGACGTCCTGGAATCCCTTTTGGATCGGCTTCCAGTTCCGGGCGATGGCATAGCCCAGCTGCATGGTCATCCGCTTGCCGCTGTCGTCCAGATCGAACGCCGTGGCCAGATCTTCGGCAAAGCCCACGAAGTTGTACTGTTCACCCTGCCACTCGGCCAGTGCATCCAGCGCCGCTTCGCTGTCCTTGCCGCTCTGTTTGACGGCTTCGTTGTACTTGTTCTGTTTGTTCGTCAGCTTCTTGACCGAATAGGCCATGCTGTCCAGAGCCGTACCAACGCCCAGAATGGCGGTCATCGTGCCCTGGGTGGAGGCGAGGCGCGCCTCCTTGCTGTCTGCACCGTACTGCTTGACCGCCGCCTTGTAGGCTTCCTCCCGCTGCGAGAGGTCGCCGTCGTTGTAGATCTTTTTCAGCACGTTCTGCCGGTTCGTGATGATCTTTTCCTGCTTTTCCAGCATGGCCAGCGCATCGTCAAAGGCGTCCAGCTGGGCCTGGTTCATCTCGTTGATGAGGTCCTGCTGTTCCTTCTGCTCTTCCAGCCACCGCCGGTAGGCTTCCTGGGTCTTCAGGCTCTCCTCGCCGAACTCGGCTTTCAGCTTGGTGTACTCCTCTTCGGTGGCCGTCACGACCTTCGCCTGGATGCCGATCTTCTTGTTCAGGTTCTCGATCTTCTTGTTTGACTTTTCCTCCACCGTGGCCGTGTCTTCGTACAGGCTCGCCCACAGTTCGTACTCGTCCGTCGCAGTGCTGGCTTCGTCGTCGTACCGGTCTTTGATCACCTGGAACAGCGTCGCCTGCTTCTTTCCCTTCAGCTCAGCCAGTGTCTTCTCCTCGTTGAGGTAGGTCGCATACGCATCGCTCTTCTGGGTGTCGGTGGAGCTCTTCTCCGCAAGGATCTTGTCGTACTGTTCCTTCGCGATGGCCACCCGGTCGGTCTGGTCCGCGATAGCCTGCGTCAGGCTGTCGGTCTTCTTTTCCACCAGGGCTTCCACGCTCGACGTGTCGCCTTCGGTCAGCTCCCACAGTGCATATTCCTTGTCGGCGGCGTCCATCTTGGCCTTGTTCGCTTTCAGCTTCTTGGTGTACTCGTCCACCAGTTTGTCCGCCTCGGTCTTGGTCGTCTTTGTGGTGCCGCCGCCCTTGGGTTTCTTGCCGGTAGCCGGGGTCGGGGTCGTCGGTGTTTCGGTGGGGTTCTTGTACAGGTCCTCAAACCACGACATGTCGCCGCCAAGGCCCGTGTCTTTCACCGCGAGCAGGTTCTTTCCCGCGTCCGTGGTCAACCATTTTGAACCCATGTCGAACTTCCCGGTCCCGCTTCCGGTCCCTTTGAATCCGTTCGCAAATGCGGTCAGTGCATTCTCGCCTGCGGTCTTTGCCTTTCCAGTCAGGCTGTTCAGCTTGCCAGCGGCAGCGTCTACCACATTGCCCATGGCGTCCACGACGGTCTGCTTGGTGTCGTTGAGGCCGTTCGCAGTGCCTTGGTTGATGTTCTCACCGTATCCATAGGAAAGTTCACTCGGTGAATGGATCTTCCAGAATCCGGTAAACACATTTGCCACAGCGGTTGCCACACTGTGCATGGCGTTCTTGACCTTGGCCAGTGCACCTTCATCCTGCAAGCCGTTCTGTAAGCCTTCCAGAATGTATCGCCCATTCTCCGCCATGACCGTCGAGGGGGAGTTGATGCCGAACACCTCTTTGAATTTGTCGATGACGGCCATTCCGATGTTTTTGACCACATTGACCAATGCGCCAAGGGGCCGGTCATCGTCGAAGATCTGCATGAACCAATCCCCGATGCCGCTAGCAGCAGTTTTAATGGCCGACCAGATGCCTGCAAACAATTCACCCCATGTCTCCGGAACACCCAGAAAGCCCAGCGCATCTTTCAGTTCCTGCCAAAGCACAGGAACTACAGCGCGCACAAGGGCATCGAACGCTTGGGCAATCGGCCCTGCACACTGCACGATCACGTTGCACAGCATGTTTATCACGGCAACGAGCGCCTGCTCGATGTCGGGAGCTGCATTGATGATGGCCTGACAGATCGGCCCGGCAAACATCGAGAGGATGCTCAGGATGGCAGTCGCTCCCGCCAGCTTCAGCGCACCGGTAGCAAAGGTGTCGAAGGCCTCGCCCAATGTTCTCAGTCCTGCTCCCAGCAGCGGGCAAAGGCTCTCAATCTTTCCCGCGATCATCAGGATGGCGATCAATCCGCTGATAGTGACCGCCGCCGTTGCAAGCGACTGCCAGTTCACCAGATTGAAGATGACGCAGGCAGCCGCCAGCTTGATAAGTCCGCCCGACAGTGTGTTGATGACCCACGCCGCATTCAGCGCATCGCCCTTCAATTTCGAGAGTCCCCAAATAGCAACAGCCATTCCGGCAACGGATACTCCGCATTTGAATAGGGCATCCACTGCGCTATCGCCAAGGCGTGCGTACACCGCCACAGCACCCGCCAGCACGAGCATTGCCCCGGAAATGGTCAGCATCGCCGTTGCACCGGCTGCCATGCTTGCCGCATTTCTACCGCTCAGCAGACCAACCACAGCAAACAGCGACAAGAGACATGCTTCGATTGCGACAAATCCCTTCGCCAGATTCTCGGTCGGCACCAGTGAGATTGCCGCCATAGCCCCGGCCAGCAGAGCCACGCTTGCTGCAATGGTCACGAAGGCCGCTCCGGCCCGCAGACCGATCTTACTCTTTGCCCCAATAAGGGCAAGCTCCGCAAGAAAGACTGCGATCACGCCGAACGCATTGGACAATGCGTCCGTGTTGATGCCCTCAATGATCTTACAGGCCCCGGCCAGCGCCAGGACGCCAACACTCAGCGCCGCAAAACCAGCTCCATTTTGAAAATTGAACGAGCCCCATTTCTTCATCGCAATCGCAATTCCGGAAAGTCCTGCCATCAGGAACAGGATCGCCGTCGTTCCGACTGTGATGTTCTCCCAGTCGTCCATCTCGGCCAGCATCTTCACGGCACCGGCCAGAGTGCGCACCGCCACGCCAAAGGCCAGCAGTGCGGCCGCCATCGAGACCAGGGTCTTCGGGCTGATGACCTTTCCTTCCAGTGTGATGATGGAGCGCATCGCCTGCCCAAAGACCCAGAATGCCGCCACCAGCGTGGCAATCGCCATGGTCACTCCAGCCACCGAGTCGGTGATGTTTCCGTTCTGGAACACCGCTAGCAGGTTACTGACACCGTTCAGGATGTTCTTCACGGCAAGCCCCAGCCCCACCAGTGCGGCCGCAGTGCCCCACAGCGTAGCGGCGTTCAGGGCCGTTGCCTTCAGGCTCTCCATGGCCTTGCTGAACTTTTTGGTCGAGGGGGTCAGCAGTTTTCCTGCGATCACCAGTCCTGCACCGAACGCCAGAATGGTGGTGATGATGTCATGGAACCGGTCTTCCGGCACCTGTGCCATCACCCACATGGCTCCGGCCAGAACGAGGATGGATACTGCAATGTTCCGCATCGCTTCGCTGGACTGGTTTTTCTGCCAGGTCTTCAGCGCGCTCGTCAGCTGCTTGAAACTCCCCGCCATGGCATCAAAGGCCCTCGTCACAGGCCCTTTGAACAGGTCTCCCACCAGACTCGAAAAGCTCTTGGACGCCTTCGCGAACTGCCCGATGCTGAACGCCAGCAGCCCCACGTCGATCAAGCTCAGCAGGCGGTAAACATCCGTTCCGCTGATGGAGTCGAAGCCCGCCTTCAGCGCCTCGAAGAACTTCTTCACCGGGTCTGCCACGGTGTCCGCCGTCGCTTCGATGCTCGAAACGTTCTTCTTGAAGGTCGTCGCAAAGGTCGTCACGGCCTCTCCGATCTTCACCGGCAGATTCGTCAGGGTTGTCTCCAGACTGTCTGCACCCTCCAGCTGGCCCTTCACCCATTGTTTGAGGAAGTCCGCTGTCTCGCCCAGTTTCGCGATCATCCCTCCGGCCACCGCGCCAAGGACACCCAGCAGGGTCAGTCCGCCGCCTGCCGCCTGTCCTGCCAGCACGATCAGAGGTTTCAGCACGTTCTGCGCATTCTCAGAAAGCCCGCTGATCCAGCTCAGGTTCCCACCGCTCTGCACGAGGGCGTCCAGCTGCTCTTTCAGCCCGGCCAGCGAGAAGTTCTTCGTGAGGTTTTTCAGGTCCCCCAGCGGGCTCAGCAGCTTTTTCAGGCTGGCCCGGATGGCGTCGAACCGCTCCCCCAGGGTCTTCGTGCCAGTCAGCGCTTCGCCCACTTCGGTCACAAAATCTCCGAAGCCTCCCGCCACGTCAAGGATGCCGTCCTTCACTGGCTTCAGCACGTCCGCCAGTCCACCCAGCAGCTTCACCGCCGTCTTCACGACCTTTGCGATGGTGTCGGTGCCGACCCGGATGACCCGGAACAGTCCCGTAAAGGCGCCCCTGATCTTTGTGGCGGTCTCCTCGCCGATAATGAGCTTGCTCGTGGCGTAATCCAGCCCTTCCGCAAAGCTCTTGATCTGCTTGCCGCTCGTCGGCGGGAAGATCTCCTGGAACGCATCGTGGATGGGCTGCACCAGAGCACTCAGTGCATCCATGATGTTCCACAGACTCTGCATCAGGTGTTCGCGGCCCGAAAGCTCGCTCATACCGGCGGCATAGTCTGCCAGGCTGGCTTCTCCGGTCCGGAACTCCTCGTTCAACCGGCTCAGCGCTTCATAGTCCCGCTCAATGGCTTCCTTGTCCAGATTGCGGGCATCCAGCGCCTCGTCACTCATGGCGAGGTACTTTTCCAGGCTGACGAGGGTCACGTCCAATCCATTTTGAAGCAGCTCGGCGTTGACGCCGCCTTCCCGCAATGCGTTCGCAAAGCTGCCCGCTTCTTCAATGGATTCTTCGGTCACCGCCCCGCTGGCCAGTGCCACTTTTTGCAGCACGGTGTCGTAGGTCTCCGCCTGGTCGCCCAGCTTGTCGTTCAGCTGTTTCCAGCCGGTGTCGAGACCCTCTTTCAGCCGTTCGTTCAGCGCGTCGATGGACGGTACGAAAATATCGTACAGCCGGTTCGCCAGTTCCGTCCAGGTCTCGGTCGCTTCCTCCTTGTTGCCGAAGAAGGTCTCGAAGACTTTCATCCAGGAGGAACTGACTGCGTCCTTCGTGGAGTCGATGGCCTGCTCGAAGCTCGTTGCCTGCTGGGCCGCCAACGCCGCGCGCTCTGCCAGCTCGCCATATTGCCCGCTCAGTTTCTCCAGCGCCTCGGAGCTGGTCATGCCAGGGTTCTGCTGCACCATATCGTACGCAGCTTCCATCATGGAGGCGTACTTTTCGAAGGTCTTTTCCATGACCTTCGTGTCAGCCCACTTGTTCGAAAGGGTACTTTCGAAGGTGGCAATGGTCACCTCGCCCTCTTTCAGTTTGCCCATCTCCACAGCCGTGTCGATGAGTTCCTGTTTCAGAGCCTTGGTGGCCGTGCCCATCAGGTTGAGGCTCTTCCAGTCCTGCAATTGCAGGTGACCGGCGCTGTAACTCTGGGTCAGGTTTCGGATGGTGCTCTGGAATGCAAAGCCCGTTTTACCGGCGTCGGCGGTGGCGTTGGCGATGCCCATAATCATGGGGATCATCTTCTTGATGTCGCCGCCTGCCGCAGTCATCTGCGAAAGGGCACTCGTCATCTCGCTGAAGCTGTAACTCGTCTCATCCGAGTACCACATCAGCTTGTTCAGGTAGCCGTTGACGTTGTCGATGCTTTCGCCCGTCGCGTTCATGATGGTCTGCACATTCGAGGTCTTCTCGGTGTACTTATTCCATCCGCTGGCCACCTGGTCCACCGAAAGGCTCTTCACCAGACGTTCGCCGGTGTCCACGATCTTGTTCGTGATGTTGGTCAGTGCGGCCACAGCCATCACGTCCAGCGCGTTGAACTTCACCTTCAGGGTGTCCAGTGCGCCTTCCATCTCGTCGAAGTTCACGTTCCGCTGGGCTTTTTCGATGTTTTCGAAGCCCTTGTCCACGTCCTTGAACTGCAACTTTTCCTGGAGCCGGTCCAGAGTCTTCATGCTCTCGCGCGTGTTCTTCTCAAACTGTGCGTTGTCAAACCGCATTTCGACCACGCGCTGGTCTACTTCTCTGCTCATCCTCTCTGCACCTCCCTCCATGCTTTGCGGGCGATTTCCTCAAAGATCGGCTTCATGGCCGGGTTGATATAATCAACGCCTTCCACATAGCCGCCGTTCCGTGTGCTGTGCCCGTACTGTAAAATGACCGCGATCGGTACGTCGTCCACGACGTTCGTGTTCGACCAGGTGATCACGATGCTGTCGGCCCCTTTTGTCACCCGGTAATTCCAGCTCGCGGCGGTCTTTCCGGTGTCTTTCGGGGTCGCCTCAGCCAGCGCTGCCACGCCCCTTTTGCCGTACTCGTCCAGCACCGCATCCAGGTCCATCCGGCTCACCCGCTTCAAAAATCCGCTCGTCTTCTTAAACTTTCCCTTCTGACGAAATACAATGATTTTTGGCATTCATTACCCTCTCGCGCCATATTTCTTCATCCGCGCTGCATTCAGCTCTCTGCGCTGGCGCAGTGCGTCTTTCCGGCTCATCTTCCGGGGCGGAGCCTGCTCTTCCTGACAGACCCGGATCAGGGTCATCAGGCGGTTCAGATGCCACCGCTCGCATTCAATGGGAACCCCGGCCTGGAACATCCGGGAATATAACACCTCGCTCGTCAGCACCTTCCCCGTGCCGGGCGGCCGCCTTCTTGCGCGGCGCTTTGCGGTTCCATTTTGATTTTTTTCGCCCGGTCTCCCTTCGCCTGCAAACCAGGTCGCGGTCATCGGGTCTTCCATATATCGGTAAATAGCATTCAGGTTTTCCACCGTCAGCCGGGCGTACACCGTCGGGTCCACGCCCTGAGTCACCGTCATGCAGCGCACAAAGTCCTGCATCTGTTCCGGTGTCTTTTCGATGCTGTCGTCGAAAAACGGGATATGCCACTTGCTTTCCCATTTGGACAGGGAGACAAGCGAATACTCCAGCCGCAGCGTCACCGCCTTCGTGCTGGTAAATTCCGCCCGCCTCGCATCCCAGAGCTCCTCGCCGGGAATTGTGATCTCAAACATTCGTCTTATCTCCCTGTGGTTTCAAATGTGGGTCAGCCCTGTGCAGAGCTGGTCACTGCCAGCGTCACGGGCACGGCCTGCGCTGCCGGGTTTGCACCGGGCTTTGCGCTGAACTTGCCATTCGGGGCAAGTGCGTTGATGAACTTGGTGGCCTTTTCGGTGTCGGTCGCCAGCGACATGTAGAAGTCAGAAAATGCCTGGGTCGCCGCAAAGTTTGCGAAGATCTCCGGGCTCTTCATGAACCGGCGGCCGTCGGCGCTCTTCTCGCCGTAGGCCTTCTCGATCACGGTCTTGAACAGTTCCACCAGCTCCTTCTGGCTCTTCGCCTTCACGATGCGGTCGATGTACTCCTGCAAGCCGCCCTCCACAGAGAGGCTCCATTCGGTGATCTCCGCCTCAGTCAGGTTGAAGTAGAAGTTTTCGGTGCGCTCCACACCGTCAAAGTCGGTGTAGGTAATGGGTTCACAGATCATGGTTTTCTCCTTTCAATAGCTGCCTGTCCGCTGCCGCGGAGCCCGGCATTTTACGCCCGGTCGGGCTTTTTTTCGTCCAGCACTCGCAACACCGCCCTGCCAATGGCTCCCCTATCAGGGGAGCTGGCGAGCGAAGCGAGACTGAGAGGTTACGCAGCGGCCTTCAGCAGCTCAATGACCTCGTCCGGGGTCGGCAGAGATGCGGTGGTGTTCTCGGTGCCATACAGCTTGTCCTCCAGGGCCTTCAGCTTGGCCGGGTCGGTCTTCAGGCTGTTGATCTCCATGTGCGCGGTGGGCTTGTAGCCTGCCACGTTCACCGGGGTGGTGTCACACTCCCAGCTGAAGGTGATGGCATCCGGGCTGTCGTTCACGGTCTCGTAGCTCTTCTCGCTGGGAGAAGCGGTCGAGTTCCATGCGATGTGGATGATGTAGCCGTCATCATCGTCCATCACGGTGTCATTGCCGATGCTGGTCACCCAGCTGAAGCCAAAGGGCAGACGGCGCTGCTGGCCGATGGTCACGCCGGGCACGATCTCCGCGCTGCCGTCGCAGGCCTCGAACTCCGGCGGATACATGTAGGACTCAATGGTGTACTTGAACTCTTCCGCTGCGCGGAGACCGGCATACACCATATCGTCTGCGTGCAGCTTGGTCAGGTCTGCACCGTCGGGGCTCTCGGTCACGGCAGTCAGGCCGTTCCAGACCACACCCTTGGGGTAAGCACCCTTGTTATCCATCGGGTACAGCACGCCGTGCTTGGTACCAGTGTGGTAAAAGCGCTCACCAGTCTTATCCCATTCCAGTCTTGCCATAGGTTCATCCTCCTTAGTAGTAGATGGTAAATGTGTCGTGATGCAGCCCGTCCGAAACGAAGTGCCGGTCATGCCCGCACCTCGGCAGGCGCGAAGCCGCCAGCACCATCGGGCTGTCCGGTTTCGGGTCGATCACCGTCAGGGTATAAAAAAAGCGCTGCAGATAAACGTTGTCATCCGCAGCGACATTTCTGATCTTGCTCCGCTCATAGCAGATGCAGGGGTAGTTCATCGCCAGTCCGTTCTTCGGCTGGTAATAGACGTTCTCGCTCCCGCACCGCTCTTTTACGATGGCGCGCAGCAGCTTGTCCAGCGCCAGGCGCCGGTCCAGCAGGATATCAGCCATGGTATTGCCCTCCCAGTGTCAGGATCAGCCGCGGGAACTGCACGTCCACGTTGTCGATGATCCACTTTGCGCCATAGAGCGTCGCATACCGCATGGCGTAGAAATGCTCCTGCGCAAAGGGGTCTGCCAGGATGCTCAGCTGGTTCGACACCGTCGTTTCACCGTTCACCTGGTCACCCAGATCAAAACGGCGGGTGTTCCGCACAAGGTCCCCATAGTAGTCCCGTTCCTTCATGGTCTCTTCGTATACGCTCGGTTCTGTCTCCAGTGTCTCAGCGTATCCGATCTTTCCAAACCACTTGCTCATTGCATTTCACTCCATTTTGAATCGTTCAGCACAGCACCGTCCGGTCGAGCACTGCCTCGTCCAGAACGGCGGGCCTTCAGGCCGGGTCGGCATCTGCGGCGGTGCAGGTCACAGCGGTGGTGCCGTCGGTCACGACCACACCGGCCGCCAGCAGTGCCACCGGCAGGTAGGTCTTGTCCGCACCCATGACGAGCAGGCGGCCCAGCTTGAACGCCTTCTCCACGTCGGCCTTCTTTGCCTGGGTCTTGTGCGCCTCATCCTCATACAGCTTCTTGTCGGTGTGCAGGTAGGCAACGTAGTTTGCCACATGCAGGTCATAACCGGTCTCATAAATGGTTTTCAGCATAACTCAATTCCTTTCTGCCTGCCCTCTGTCGCAGGGCCCGGCGTAAACCCTCTCCGTCTCGCTGCGGTTTTACGCAGCAAACTCGATGGCCATCGCGCTAAAGGGCACCGCCAGTGCGCCGGAGCAGCGGGTCTCGATCAGGTACTTCTGGGCGTTGTAATCGATGTCGAAGTCGTCGAACATCGCAACCGCACCGCCCTTGTCGGCACCCACGGTGTAGTCGGCCAGGTTCACGATCACGCCGATCAGCTCGCCACCCTTGGCGCCGGTGCGGCCCTCCATCTCAGGGATGGTTACGATCTCCTTCACGCGCAGCTTGCGGGCCAGAGCAGCAGTGTCTGCATACAGCGGGTGGCCGATGCCATCTTCCAGCAGCAGCATCTCAGTCAGGATGTCCTCGGTGGTGAAGAAGGTCGGGGTGCCGGAGCCACGGTAGTTCTTGCGGCTGCGCAGGATCTGCTTGATGGTAGCCTGCATCTTATCCTCGATCTTGGTCAGACCGGCAGTGGAGACCTGAATCTTGATGGTGAACAGGTCCGCATCGTTCACGACGGGGCGGATGCAGTTCTCGTCGATCTTGTCCTCGCTGCCTGCGGGGCGGCCGTCGCCCAGAAGGTAGCTCAGGGCCAGTTCCCGGTTCAGCTTGTAGCGCATCTCGCTCTTCAGCCAGGAGACCACGTCAAAGCCGGTGATGTCGATCACGTCGTCGCGGTCCAGCTTCTGCTTCTTGTAGACGGTGGTGGGGCTGGTGGAGCGGCGCAGCAGGCCGAAGACCTCTTCCTTCTTGAAGTTGCCCTTGATGTAGCCCTTGGCACGAGCCTCATCCTCGGTCAGGTCAGCAAACTGGCTCTTAAAGCGGCTGAAGGGGATGTGATGCACACCGCCCATCACCTTGCTCACCCAGTCATCCGGCTTCTCGATGATGCGGGGCGTGTTGTCGAGCAGGTGGTCATCCGGGAACAGCCAGTCGATGTTGTCGATGCTGTGGGCCAGTTCATCGGTGTCAATGCCAGCGTCCTCAAAGGCCTGCTTCAGCGTACCGTGGCTCTTGGCGCCCTTGATGATGCCGTTGATCTCTTCCATGTTGTGCTGGAGCACAGTTGCGCGGGTGTCCTTGTCAAAAACATTCTGCTTCACGGTTTCATCCTCCTCACCGTCGTCTTCGCCGCCGTTCTCCTCCAGGGCCAGTCCCACGAGGGCGTGGCAGCATTCCTTCTGCTCGTCGGTCATGCTGTTATAGACTTGTTCGAGCGTCTTACCGTCTTTCTTTTCGTCCGACATTTTGGCTTCCTCCTGTTTTGCGTTGTCTCCGCCGTGGGCCAGTTCCTCCAGCGGGTTGCCATCCGGGTCCATGCCGTGGGTCAGGCTCAGACCTTCGTCGTTGTAGATGAAGGCCTCTCCGCCCTCGTAGTCCTCGTCGGCGCTGTGCTTGATCACCTCGTCGATGAGTGCGCCGGGGTTGCAGCCTGCCAGCACGAGGCTCACTTCCCGGATGAAGCCATGCTTCACGGTCTTGCCCACCTTCTGCACACCGTTTGCGAAGATGGAAAAGGCGTTCATGTCGCCGCTTTCCACGCAGGCACGGGCGGTCTTGCCTGCCTCGGTGTCGTTGAACTTCGCGTAGGCATACACGCCGCCCGGCCGGTTCTCCAGCAGGCATTTGCCGATCACATTGCCGATGTCGCTGTGGTCGTGGTTGTAGACCATCGGCACCACCTTACCGTCGCATTCCTTGAACGCATCCTGCGCAATGGTCAGCCCGTCGTAACAGCGGGTGTTCGCTTTCGTCGCCCAGCCGCTGCAATCATAGTCAAACTTCACCATTTTGAAAAATGTTTCTCCTTTCTACCCATTCACCAGCCGCTCCACGGTGTCCCGCCCGGCTGCCACCGGGTCCGGCGCCCCGCCGTCGTTCGGCTGCGAGATGTTCGCATTCCGCAGTCTGTCCGCATTCGGGTCTTTCGAGGGCTTCATGCCGATGATCTGCCGGAACTCGTTGCTCGTCATGATCTCGTTGCGGGTGAACTTGTCCGCCATCTCGGCCACCATGCTCACCGGGGCCAGCTTGAACGGGTCGCGGAAATAGAGCACGGATTCGCCGTTCGCCCGCGCTTCCTCGGTCAGAAACTTCCGCTTCAGCTCGTCTACGGCAGCCGCCACCAACGGTTCAATGGTCCGGTTCTCGTAGTTGGTCATCACAGTGTCGTTCGCCGTACCATTCATGATCTCCGGTGTAATGCCCAACTGACTGTATGCCATGTTCGTCAGGTATTCCACGGTCTTCAGAAGGTTGTTTTCGAGACTGCGGTTCAACTGTGTGATGTGTTCCGTGCCGTCGGTGTACGCGATGCCGTATTTGCTTCCCGCCAGCTGCCGTTCGATCTCGGCGCGGCGGTCTTCGGCCTGTTTCTTCCGGGCTTCGCTCCTGACGATGTAAGGCAGCTGGATGATGAGGTCGAGCTTGCCGCTGCCCAGCTGGTCATCCACCACGTCCATCAGGTTCAGTTTCCGGATGAGCCGCTGAACGGTGCCGTTCGGCTCGTTCATCACAGCATAGAACGGGTTCTCGATGATGGCCACCTGCGCTTTCGGCAGGGTCAATTCCTCCCGCTGTCCGGTCCGGTCGTTGTACACTTCCAGCCGCACGTCGTCGGGGTACCATTCCTTGATCTTGCCCACCCGCATGGATTCGATCGTCACGTCTCCGGTCTTCGGGTCGGTGTCAACGTCCACCGGCACCAGCGCCACCGCGCCTTCGTCCAGCACCGAAAGAAACAGGTCATACCGCAAAGCACGTCCTGTCTGGTCTTTGTTGCCGGATAGATTCAGGCATGAATTAAGGCCCGAATCAACGGTCTCGTCATAGCGTCCGTTTTCATCGAGCCTTACATGGTTGATGGTGATGCTGGCCGCATCCATTGCAATGCGGGTGTAGATCGCAGTCAGGATGGTCCGGTCGTTCCCGCGGTTCAGCCGCACCCGGTCAGGCCGGTAACTGTATCCTCCGCCGTAGGAACTCTTTCCGGGAGGGTCCCGGTTCGTAAAGGCATTCCAGGCCCGCTTCAGCCTGGAGCCAAATGTCTGCGCCATTTTGATTTTCCTCCCGGTCAGTTATCTTTCTTCTCGTCGTCTTTCTTCTGCTGCTGTCCGCCGCTGGCGCCTCCGCTCACGATCGCGTTCGCCAGTTCCGGGTTCTTCAGCTCTTTCGTGATGAACTGCTTGGCACTGTAGCTCATCGCACCAGAAACTGCCTTGGTCAGAAACTGTTTCGAGGCATCTTTCATTACGCTTTTCACAAAGCTCTGCCCGCCGTACACGTCATTCCGCAGCTGCTTCACGTCCTTCTGGAGCTGGAGCCGCTCTTTCTCGGCTTTCAATTCCTTGTTCGGGTCATCGGCGCGGATGTTTGTCTGACCTTGCAGATCGCGGTACTGCTTCTCCATCTGGAGCCGGTTGATGCGGCTTCGCAGCTCCTCGTCGGAGTAATCCTCTGCATTCCGGCCGGAACGTTTCGGTGCATATTCCACCTTCGGTTCATCTTCTGAACCGGCGTTCCCATCTCCGGCGTAGTGCTTTTTGCCTGCGGCCGTCAGGGTGCCGTCCTTGTTCTGGTACCGCCGCACGCCCCACTTCATGCCTTTGATACCCCAGTGGTATAGCGCGCCATCGTCATATCTCCACATTTCCCGCTTTTCACCTCACTTTGCCTTCCGCGTATAAGCCCCCGGAACAAACAAGCTCTTGTGCCACCCGGCCTCCCGGTATGCTTTTTTCTCGGTTTTGTCGCTCGGCTTTTTCTTAAAGTCCATCTGCTTACCCATGAATCGGGCAACCGTCTGCATACCTTTCTGCACAGCGATCTTGCGCCGCGTTGCGGACATCTTCTTGTTGTAGCGTTTCTTGGCTTGCTTCATGCGCTTTTTCTTTTCCTTCGGCGTCTCTTTCAAAGCGCGTTCTCTGCGGTATTTGTCATCCAGCAATTTATCCGCTTCTTCAGCAGAGATATACTTTTTCCGGAGCTTTGTCTGCCCGTCCATATCGACATACTGCTCCGTTGCGACATGCGCTGTCCTGCCGTTGGGGTGATGTTCCAGCCGGTATGCTCCAGTCAGTTTTTTCTTTCCACTGCGGATATAAGCTTCGTAGTCCGCCTTGGAATAGAAATAACGATATATGTTCTTTCCATTCTTCGTTCCAGCTGATACACGCATGTAATATTTATGGTTTCCCTTCGCACTGCCCTTCTGGCTGCTGCCGAACCACCCATGCTCAATATAATCCCACCAGTCATTATTTCCGTAGTAATCCAACTTTTCGTTTCACCTCTTTTACGTTTTACAATGTCTGACTGCTGTGCTATACTCTTCTTGACGATTATTTTTTCGACGAAGAGGAGTTCTTATGGAAATTGTTGTTTGTCCTAATTGTGGTTCGCCCATTGATATCCCTAAAAGCATGCCATTCACCATCACCTGTAAAAAATGTGGTGAATCATTTGGCGTTGAATACGATCCTTCCGAATTCGGAATTTGGGGCAAAGCCAAAATCAAATACAACGATTTTTCGGTAAAACATCCTAAAATCCTAAAAACAGTGAAAGCTGTAGGTACTATTGTGGCTGTCGCCGGAGTAGCTTATCTACTCCATCGGCCCGACGAAAACACAACCGCTATCGACTCTGCCGCTTCATCTGATCCAGAGGAGTCTAGCGTTCCTATCCAATCAGGAGATAGCTATGATGACTCTGACTATGATGAGGAAGACGATTATTCCCTCAATGGCTGCTGTCGAACTTGCGGTGCATCTCTCGATGACGCTTTCTATACCATGCCATGGGAAGACGACGATAATGAATATGGTTACTGGACTTGCCGCAGATGTCACGCAAAGAATTACGATTGGGATAGCGGCGATGATTGATCACTCAAACGCATCCCGGTTCAGTTTCCAAGCCACATAGGCGTCCATCATGGCCGCTACGGCGTCGATCTTCTGGTCCTGCCGCTGCTTGTACAGTTTCCGGTTTCCGTTCGTGTCCACCAGTGTGATGCAATTTCCCATGGCAAACTGCATCAGTTTTTCGTCAAAGACCAGTTTCCGCTGTTCGCTCAGCTTCTTCAGTTCCCCAAGCGGCACGCTTTCTGTCTTTGCGCCCTGGATCACCTTGGTGATGCCAAAGCTGCCGTTCTCCAGCGCCCACCGCTCCACGAATTCCTTCGCGTTATAGGGGTCGTAACCAAAGGCCCGCACGTCGTACTCGTTCTCCTGGATGAACCGGTCCA
Source organism: Faecalibacterium prausnitzii (assembly GCF_019967995.1). NCBI lineage: Bacteria > Bacillati > Bacillota > Clostridia > Eubacteriales > Oscillospiraceae > Faecalibacterium > Faecalibacterium prausnitzii. The sequence goes on along the minus strand of NZ_CP065377.1, from coordinate 1,546,349 downwards.
GATCGTCGTAGACCTGCATCATGTCCAGCACCGTACCGTCAAATACGAACAGTGTCCCTTCGTTCATGAACTCCTCGTATTGGTTCCGGCGGCTCATCGGCAGTTGGCTCAGGGTGTAGCTCGTGATATAGTCCCGCGTTTTCACGCCGAAATATCCGTTCGACAGCGGGAACAGGAAGGTGAACGAACAGAAGTCATCACCCATCGAAAGGTCTGCTCCCATCGCGCAGGGCATCTGCCAGTAATTCCGGTGGCGGTGGCACAGCGTCTCCTCGTAAGGGAAGAAATAGGTGTACCCTTCCATCGGCAGGTTGAACCGCTTCGCCAGAATGTCGTTCCGGGCGCTGGGCGATTTCTCGGCGCGCTCCACATCCAGCTGGTAGGTCTCGTAGCTCACAGTCTTGCCCAGATTCGGGTTTGCCTTCAGCCACATCTCCGGCTGCCCCACCTCGTCGAGGGAGTCCAGCTTGTAGTACCAGATGCTCACATGCGGGTTGATGTACTCCCCTTTCAGGATCTGCATCAACTCCATTTTGATGTCATCGCCGCAGCCGTTACGCACGGTGCCTTCCGAGCTTGCCGCCACGATGAGATAGTTCTCGTTCTTGGCCGCGCCCTGCTCGATGGCGCCGATGGGGTCTTCCCGGATGTCACACGAGAGCCACTCGTCCACGGTCGCCACTGTGTCGCGCCGTCCCTGCAATTTCTCAATGGTCATCGGGCGCACTTCCAGCAGGCTGTTCGTCAGGAAGTTCTCGATGCCCTTCTTTGTGCTGGCCATCTTGACGCGGTCGGCCTTCGAGCCTGTCGTGTTCTGCAAACTGCCTTCGGTCATGAACTTCAGCACCGGGCCCTTTGCCCGCGCCAGCGCGGTGCGCATCGGGGCCAGCACCTCTTCGGCCTGTTTCATGGTCGGGGCGGTCGTCAGCTGCTGGGTCGTCGTGGTGTATGCCGTCAGGAAATAGGCCTGCAAAAACTCCAGATACATTGTCTTTGCCGCCGAACGGGTGATGATGAGATACTGCTTCGTCACCAGCCGTTTCTTGATGCGCCGGGTCTCGTAGTGCCCGCCCGCGCCATGCTCGTTTGGCACAAAGACGCTCCGCTCCACGAAGTAATACCAGCCGAAGATCTCCTCCGCCCACAGCTTGAAGCTCTCCAGCATCTTCACATCGGTGCCGTCGGTCAGGGTCAGCTCGTCCTCGCAGAATGCGATAAAGCCGTTCACTGCCTTGTCATCGTACCAGATGCCAGGGTTTGCGATCAGGTCGTCGATCCGGTTCATCTCCATGGAGATTTCCCGGCAGACCGGGATCTCGCCACGCATCACGGCCTCCCGAAAGCGGCCGTAGTAGATCGGCGTGGCCGTGTTCGAGAGTGCCATGATTTATGCTCCTTCGTTATTGCAGCGTGCTTGGCGCGTCGCTCAGGTTGTGCACGATGCCGTACCAGCGGCAGTTCGTCTGCTTGCTCAGGTCCACATCGCTGAACTTGGTCACGCCCGAACCGTTGATGTCCGCGCCAAAGACCTTGTACATTGCCTGCCCGGTCGGGTTGGCCGGGAAGACATAGGCCGTCAGGCCGGTGGGCCAGGTTTCAGCAGCAATATACCATCTGAAGTTCGTGATATAGGCAAGGGTCCGCCCGTCGTAGAATTTGAATCCTCTCTGGTAGGTGTCGCAGTAGCAGTCCGAGAAGCGGGGACCATTCACGCGAATGTACGCAAAGACCGTGTTCTCCAGCAGGGCCTTCTTGGTGTCGTTGTCGCTGTAATTGAAATCGAAGCACCAGGCGTGAACGTTGTGAAAGATGCTGCTGCCGCTGCACGAGAGCGCCGTCTTCACGTTCATGATGACGATATCGGTGTACATGGAGTCGCCGGTGTCGTAAATGCCCACTGCATCCGGATAGATCAGCGACGTCTCGATCAGACAGTTGCGCACCATCAGCTCATACGAGAGGTTGCCTTCCGTCTGGCCGTCGCTGTTGGTCATCGAAGCGTCGTTGAATTTGCCGCAGATGCCGTACCGCTGGAAGTTTTGGATGGAGATGTGGTCGATCAGGGTGCATTTCTGCCGTGCCACGGCGATGCAGTCGTCTGCCTTGAAGTTCGCGTTGACTTTACCGTTGCCCCGGATGAACATGTCCTGTTGGGGCGTTTCAGGCGGGGTCATCTTGCCGCGGATCTCGATAAAGCGGTTCACTTTGGTGGCCGCCGTGCACTTCAACTCAGCGTTGTCGAGCACCATGTAGCAGAGGTCGAGCACCAGCTTGCCGGAAAACGCATACACACCCTTCGGGAAATACAGCGTTTCGCCGGGGCGCGCGGCCACCAGATCGTTGAATGCGGCCAGGTTGTCGGTGGTGCCGTCTCCCTTGAAGCCATAGTCCAGCACGTTCAGCATCCCGCTGCCGCCGCCTGTGCTCAGGGTGGTGCCATTCAGGTCGTATACCATATCAGTTTGCCTCCATCAGGGTCGTGATCTGTGCATCGGTCAGCGCCGTGTCGAATACCTGGAAGTCGTACACCGTGCCATTGAAGAAACGTGCCTTGCCGTCCGTAGTTTCGCCTGAGCTGGCGGTCCACGAAGCACCAAGGATCAGCGAACGATCTACGGTCTTGTTCGCGGCATAGTTCGGGATGTTCTTCCATTCGGTCATGGAACCGTACGACAGGAACCGGAACTGCGTTCCCTTGATCTGGAGCAGAAACTTCAGTTTCTTCCCGGATTCGATCTTGACAAAGTGACTGCCATAGGTGAACATGTTCATGCCCACGGTTCCGTTGGTCCATGTTGCAGCCATGATGCCTCTCTGATCGTTGGTGAGATCGCTGAAGCAATCAAGTAAAACTGTCACCGTATTAACTGCACTGTCAGCCACCGTAAAGGTTGAGTACACCGTCAGATTCATGCCGGTGTCGATGGCTGCGAACGGCTTGATCCCAGTGTCGATAAATTCTTTGTTGGCCGGTACAAAAGTCTTCTGCGCGGCCAGTTTATAGCGCGGCGTCGGCAGGCCGTTGCTGGGGGTATCCGGCTGACTGGGCGTGACAGTGCTGCCACCAAGTCCTTCCGCCAGCAGGGTCTTGACCTGCGTATCCGTCAGCACCTTGTTATATACCTGGAAGTCGTACACCGTACCGACAAAGAAACGGGACTTGCCAGCGACTTCGACGTCGTTGGCGTCGGTCCACGAAGCGCCGATGAGCAGGCTCTTGGAGACTGTCTTGCCGGTCCCGTAATTCGAGATGCTGTTCCAGGCCCCAAATGTTCCGTTCTGGGTCATGCGGTATGTGCCGCCCTTGATCTGAATGGCCAGCTGCAGCTTGGTGTTGTCCACCAGAGTATTCGATACGCCGGAAGAATGATAGACGTTGACACCGAAATTGCCTTTGTCCCAGGTGCAACCCAGGACACCGCGCTGATCGTTGCCACCACCATTGAAGCAGTCGAACAGCACAGCCGGAGAGCTGCCGGTGTATGTACCCGCCGCGACCGAGAACGTCGCAAGCAATGTCAGCTCCATGGCATCGTTCACGGTTTCGAACAGCTTCAGCCCAGTGTCAATGAACTCTTTCTTGGATTGTACAAAGGTCTTCTGCGCGGCCAGCTTATAGAGCGGAGTCGGCAGCGTATCGCTGGGGGTATCCGGTGTTCCCGGCTGGCTGGGCGTGACGGTAGTTCCGGACCCCATCCCCCATTCTGCTTTCAGAGCATTGTAGGTCGCCTGCATCGTGCCGTTTTTGTAGGCGGCATTCTCAAACAGGGCCAGAATGTAACGCTTTGCTGCATCCGAGATGCCGCTTCCGCCGCCCATGTTCGTCACGGGAAACACAAGGTTCAGTTTACCATCCTGAATACTTGCTGCGGCCTGTGCACCGGTGGTCACCGTGCCAATCGAAAGACCACCGGCATTCTTCATCTCTTCTGCAAGCTCAAGGATGGCGTCGTCCATGCCATTGAGCTGGGAAGCATAAAGGCGCTGCCCTGACCTGAAATTGTGTTTCTGATAGTCCATGTTTTGCACCTCTCATCGTCTTTATCCAAGCAGCGCCTCGTCGAAGATTGCCTCGTCCAGCACCGCAAATGTTCCGGAATAGACCGAATCGTTTTTCGCATCTTCCTTGTGGATGCTCTTCAGGCACTTCATCGAAGACGTCGTGGTGTTAAATTCCGCCACCAGCTCCTTCTCAGCATACTGCCGCATACACACGCTGAACTCCACCGTGCCGCTCACCTCGGCCGCCTGCGCGCGGATCAGCCAGGAAAACGTCAGGCTGTCGCCCTCAATGGTCAGGTCGGTGACATCGTAGTAATAGTTCTTACCCGCGGCATTGATGTAGTTGATGCGGGGCGTAAACGCCGCCAGGTCCGTCCCGCGGTAAAGCCGATCCATTTTGAAGTAGAGCCGGTTCACATCCTTGTCGCCCTCTGCACCGATCACGACAGCAAGGTTCGGGATGTCGATGATGCGCAGATTCTCATCAATGGTCAGGATCACCCGGTCAACCTTTGGGGCTTCCATTGCTGCAAAAAGTTCGTCTACCGTCGTCATGCTCTCACCTGCTCGATCAATACCGGGTTTGTCTTGATGCGGGTCACTCCGTTCTGGCCGATCAGCGCCACCTTGATGCTCTTGCCGTCCGTCACTTCGTCCGGCACCATGCACTCACCGGCATCGTTCACTGCCGCCGGGTACTGGTCGTTGAACAGCGCGATCTTCTTGGCGCCCAGCCAGTCCTGTTCCGCCATGCCAAAGTGGCAGAGCAAATATCCCTTCGTTCCGGCGATCACACCGGCAAAGCTTCCTTCTTTGCGCAGGCTCTGCCCGCTCACCGAGAATAAAAGCCGTCTCATTCCTCTGCCTCCTTGTCGCATGCAACATAAAGTCGCCATTCCAGCTCGCTGATCTGGTTCTTGATGGCGTCCATTGTTACCGAGCTCTGCGGCGGGTCAAACAGCAGCCGCACCTTCAGCGCTACATAACTCTTGACTGCTGCAAGGTCGGCCCGTTCCCCCGCAAAATCGCTCCACGTCGCCGTCGCGTCCGTAATGCAGAACGCATCCTTCGGCCCGACGCCCATCTGGTTCAGGATCATGAACACACTGTTGATGTGCATGATCAGGTCGGTGTCGAACACAGCATACTCCTCGGTCATCCCAAGGAGCTTCTTCACCGAGGTCAGTATACTTTCCATCTGTTCTCCTTTTTGCGCTTTATGCTTTTAGTCCGGGACGCACTTGTTATCCCACTTCTTGTAGACGTCCACATAGGTCTCACACTTGTCGCCGTTGTGGGTGATCTCGTAATACATCCCGTCCGATACGGTGGTGCTCGCCAGTGCCTTCCAGTTCTGTAACGTCTTGCAGAACCACACGATATACACATCCTCCAGCGTCAGTTTCTTGCCGTCGGTCACGTCCGCATGGGCATTGAAGTAGTCTGCTACCAGCTGCTTTGCGCGGTTCATCATTGCTTCGTTGTTCATTTTGTTTTCTCCCTTATTGCATGTAATCTTCCACACCGGCCTGAGCAATTGCCACGTTCGCCCATAGCATCGCTTCATCCAGTTTCGTCAGTGCCAGACTTCGTTCCCTGCAAGGGCCGATCTTGCAAAGCATCTGCTCTGCTTCCTCCAGCTTCGCGCGGATATCATTGCTGGTTTTCGTTTCCTTCGGTTCAAACGCTCGTCTCTGGTACATGTTCTTTCCTCCATGGGCAGGTGTCGCCTGATCTTCGTTCTCCGTCTGGCAGTTTTGCATTTTGACCCGTCCCGTAATGGATGGCTTTATGCGTCGCCGCCGAAACACAAATGGCGTTCTCCGGGTCCAGCAGTTTTTTGCTGTGCTGGAGGACATCTTCTTTTGTAATGGGGTTCAGATGATGAATCGAGATCTTCGGCCGGATCGCTTTTCCGCCCTGGAGCACCCAGTCCGTGATCGGGCGGCCTTCGCATCCCAGGTCACAGCCGTTGTCCCTCACGATGATCCGGTCCCGGAACTGCCGCCACTCCTTCGATTGATAAAACGCCTGATTCAACCACCGGTCAAACCCGAACGTGTCTTTCCCGACTTCCCCGTGCAGCTCCAGATACTTCAGCCGCTCTTCAAATGTCGCCAGCTGGCATAGTTCCGTGTAACTCTTCATCTCAGCTCCCCCAAACCTGCCGTCATAAGGATCAGCACGATAAGCATGACCATCTCACAGAGTTTGGCGATCCAATGCCCGATGTTGTCCGCTGGGCTTGTATCATCGGTAAATGCGTTCACCGCCGTTAGAATACAGCACAAAAACTCCATCACAATGATCAAATCGTTTACTCGTATCGTGATTACATTCATCTCGTCACCTCAGCCAGCCAGATGCTCGCCACGATGCAGCACCCAATACAAACCGGAAAGATCACCTGCCAGAAAAAACGGGTGCTGTTATCCCTGTCACTGACCAGCATGGCCAGAATAACGAGTACCCCAACCACCGCAAAAGCTCCGGCCTGCGTAAGAAACTCAGTTGTCCACATACTCGTCATCCTCGCCAAGGCCGTTGTACTTCCGCATCGCCTGAATGGCATTTGCGTACAGCTCTTCCGAGTTCTTTGCATTCTGCAACGTCTCTGTTTTCGCCCGCAGCAGCTTGTTTTCCTCTTCGAGCTTCTTCTTTTCAAGGTCCGCTTTCGTCGTCGCCAGCTTCAGAAAATGAGTCGTCTCGGCGCTGGATGCCGTACCCTCGCGCAGCCGCTTCTCCACCAGCTTCATCGCAAGGTTGATCATGTAATTTTCCTGTGCTTCCGGAGATGATGCTGGCCGGGCCGAAGCCGCAGCCGTTTCTCCGGGCGCGTTTTTCTTCGGTTTCATCCGCAATCCTCTTTTCGCACATATATAATAAGGTTTACGCTTTTGCAAGGGTTCATGGGAGGTGTCAGGAGTAGCAGCGAGGCTCATCATTTGAAAGGAGAAAATGAAAACAAATGCCTTCCGTCGCAAAGGTAAAATGGACAAACTCGATCATGAACAATGTTAATTTTGGAGGCTTAACATCATGAAACCCAAAAGGAGGAACGATCTTCCTCCCATGAGCCCTTGCAAAAACCGCCGAAGCCGTAGTCTACTCCCCACAGCCTCGGCGATTGTCTTTCTTTTGTTCCCGCTTGACTTGGAATATACTTATCTGTATACTTGTTCTGGAGGTTTAACATCTTAACAGACTCGTTTATTCTGTTTGAAAGGTGGTGATACAGAATGAACGATACTTTAGAAAAAGTTATAACCTTGAAAAGCGATTATACAGTCGTCAAAAATGTTTCAGTAACTCGTGAAGATTGTCTCCGAAACATTACAATGTCTTTAGAGCAGCTTGTGACTGCTTCTATGGACACGGAACAAAAGCAGTAAAATATAAAAACACCAGTATTCTCAATGCACGGCGAGGATTCTGGTGTTTTTTCTTGTTCTTAAAGCCCAAATATCAATTTTCCCTCCGGGGAAATATCAAAGACCGGCGCGATTTGAGAGGGGGTGTCATTTTTGAGACCCCCTCCCTATGCCTTTATGCGCTTTCTTTGATGGCGTCCTCGTCTTCGAGGGTGAGCTTGAGCTTTTTATAGATGTTTATCGGATCATTCGCAACGATTTTGTCAATTGCGCGCTCAATTTCATAGGCATTTTCATTGTCTGTGAATTGAGAGGACGTCTCTGCCAGCCGCATAAGCAGACCAGAAGAGTTATAGCCATGATCTGTATCGTACCGATACCACTGATCGAACTGGTCATACGGATTGTATGGGTTGTCGATCGTAGTCAAAAAGCATCGAACCATAATTCAAAGCCTTTCTGAAATGTTTTATTTATTGAGCGCACTATAAACCGTAGATTCTGGTACGCCGCAAGCCTGCGCGATTTCTTTGTACGTGTATCCGCTGCGGAGCATCGCTTTTGCTTTGCTCATCTTAGCAGAAGACATAACAGATGTCGTTTTCGGCATTGCGCGCTTTACGATTTCGTCAGAATCCGAAGAATTCAAGAATTTCGTCAACATGTTGTCCGAAATTGCGCCAGCTTGAACAGCTTCCCATTCTTTATCAGTGAACGTGACCTTGGATTTGCGGCCACTTGCACCAACAGAGTCACGGGCACGCTGCATCTCGACGGATGAGATCTTCTTGATCTCTTTCTTATCAATCGCAGGGTTCAGACCCTGTTCCTGAATTTTAGCCTTGATGTTGGCATTTGCGATAAGCATCGCCTTGCGCTCTTTTGGCTTGTTAGCGATCATATTGTTGTACTTTTCTTTCAGCGAAGCTACTTCCGTAGCATAGGTCTTGGCTGCTTGCGGGTCACGCTGAATGCCCTTCATGTTCACTGCCTCTTTGCGGGCCTGATTAGCCATCGCCTTCAGCTTATTGGAGAAGTCTGCATACAAGTTCTCCTGGATTGTACCAGAAGACAGCGTGCGTGCATCCTTCGTCTCGGAGATCAGGCTGACTGTGTCCTCGGCCAGACGCTCCCTCCCTGTCTTGGGGTCTGTAAATGTACGCCCACTCTCCTTGTAGATGTACTCGCCGGATTCCTTATCCACGCGCACACTTCCGCGGCGTTCGGGAACGCGGACTGTCTGCTTACGGCGAGACAGCAGTGTAGATGCACCGCCATACTTCTCGTTGCCTTCTTCGTCTACACGGATCTGCCACTTCTGCTTCAGCTCTTGGATGCCGTTCTCTCTCTCGGAGCGCTTATAGTCCAACTTATGCTTCTCAGCATCGATGACTACCATCGAGTGCTTCACCGCACGGGCCAGTTCTTTCTCATCGGCACCCCGAAGCGTCATGTCCGTAATCAGGTTCGAGATGATGCCCATCTCTTTCTGCTTTTCTTCCTTTTTCATAAGGCGCACATGATTGGGATTGCCTTCGGGAACCGCATAAGCAGTCTTAGGATCAAAGTCTTTCAGGTCATCGAGCGGACGAGTAGACTTGATCTTGACTTTGTCGGACATGGGAATAGCCATAACGGTATCGCCATCAAAGTCAGCACCAGACAGACGCTCTGCAACCTTCGCATTGATGCCAATGGCATCCTGGATCTGGCCGAGATTGCGCTTGCCGTGCAGGTTCTTATTGTTTACAGTAACAATAGGAATCTCAAAAGTGCCTGCATGAGGGTAACGAATCAGCGCGAGCTGCGTACCATTCTCGTAAGTCGGGCAGTATGCCTCCGTTTCCTTGATCTTATTGATGGGAAGAATGACCTTGGTAGACTGTCCAGGGAATGCCGATGCTTTCAAGGTCATCGAGGTGCCTTCGCAGGTATCTGCAAAATCATTGAGCAACTTCTTCTTGACCGTCGGATTATCGTACTGCATGATCTCATCATACTGCGCCTGATAATCTGCAACGGTAAGTTTCAGCTGGTTCTCAATCAGCTTCTTCGGTTGCTTGGATAGAAACTGAGAAGAAACGTTGCGGGACATCGTATCCCAATCACCTTCTTCTTTCAGTTTGTTGATAGGTGACAAATGTTCTTTACCATCCGCACCGATGTACGTACTTTGGCCATTCGCTTTGATAGCTGCACCAAACGGGTTGTCGGGGTCAGCTTTTGCCTCCTTCAAAACCTTCATTTTGGGAGTTCCCGAAGGCTTATTGGTATTGAACATGATGTCCACACCATCCGGAAGGTCGTCTGAATAAACAGCCATGCCCTTCAGGTAATGATCGCCATCTACAAGGATGCGAACCTGCGCATAATGGCTCTTGCCAAGGTCGAGATCGGGTACACCACGGCGAATTTCCATGACGCCGTCCTTATCCAGGCCGCCTTCATCGCCGTATCGAATTGCAACGCGGTTGGAATCTAGGCTTGCCGGACGCTGAAGCTTCGTAAAGGTGTCACCACCATCATCGCTATGATAATCACCCAGCGAATCAATTTGATCCTGGTGCTGATAAGCATACTTCTGGTCATATTCAGGCTTTGCAAGCACCGTGATATTGGTCTGCTGACGAACATTTGTCGGCTGCCGAATACCAACGCCGTAACGCTTATAGCCATATTCTGCTTCCAGAATATATGCCGCTTCATCCAGCTTGCTTTCGGACACGCCCAGAACCTGGTTGGCACCTTCCGAAATATCGATCATGCCTTTCTTGTCTACTTCTTTTCTCAAAGTTTCGGCAATTTTTTCAGCTTGACTTGCTTTTTCGCCAATTCCGTTATTGTATTTGGATCGGACGCTCGACTCACTCATGCCGAGCTTATCTCCGATGGCTTTCCAGCCCAGGCCGTCATCCTTTAATGCACGAATCTGATCGTACTCCAGAGCCTTGCGGTCGTGGCCCGCCTTCTGTAAAGCAATGCGGAACTCCGTAAGCCCCATTTTATACTCGTCCGGCATGCCGTTATTGATGGTTTCAAGAATATTTTTCTCAGACAGACCGTTTTTCTTCAATTCGTTCACACGCGAGAGAAAGTCGCCAGAATGCTGGTATGGAGTCTTGCCAGAGCCCCACGGATAGCGACCGGAATGACGTTTGGTGCCATAGTGCTCCAAAACGCTTTCGTTGGAAGGAATGCCAAAATAGGTGCGGACATCTTTCTCGATCTGGTTCATGCTACTGCTCCTAACTTCAATTCTGCAATTACCTTATCAAACTCGCGAATCTTCTCGATGATGGGGTCAATATCCTCATAAGTAGGATTTTCGATCCAAACATCGTCATTCTGGTAGATACGAGCCTCAAACTGAATATCTTTCGGTCGAATCCCGTATTCCATGCAGAACAGAGCAGCATAAATAAAGAGCTGTTCCATATGTGCAGGAACAGCTCCGGTTTTAAGATCATGGATGCGGAGAAGATCGTCGTTGAACGAAATCGCATCTGCAGTTCCAAAGCAGTTCTCACTGTAGTAGAGAACCATCTCAGGAATCATGCGAAAGCCAATTGCGTCATTGACATAGGCATTGAGCGTCTTTTTGCTTTTGGGCAACTTCTGCCGGAGTGTAATGCACTCTGCTGCAAATGCGTGAAGCCTCGTGCCTTTTTCTTTTGCTTGAAAGCTCAAGTACGCATCGGCCAAACGCTGTGCGTCGTAGTTGAGCCAATGATACTTACTGGCTCCGAGGAAAGCATGCTGCCCCGTGAGCCTCGAATGATCGTTCCATTGCATTCAGAACTTCCTCCTTGTTTTCGGGATAGATGAAAGCTGCAAAGCTCATCTCGCCGAACTGCTGGACATAGTAATCCTGGTTTGGTCGATGAGATGCAGTTGCCGAACGTTTGCCTTCCAAAGCTGCCCAGGTATGCTTATAAAGAACCAAGAGGTCAGGATATCCCTGTACCTCGTTCGGGTCTAAATGAACGACCTTGCAACCGGGAAAGCGTTCTTTCAGCTCTTTCACCAATCTTGTTTTGAATTTGTTTTCGAGCATTGTTCAACCTCCAAAAATAAAGAGAATGGTGCATTTGAGACACACTCTATTCTCCTCATAAAAGAGGATGTTTTTATCGCGGTGGTTTTTGTGAAAAAATGTGAATTTCTGTGAATTTTGGACAAAGAAAAAGCCCCTGCGTTTTTCACGCAGAGGCAATGCTCATGAATGTTAATATCTGTCAAACAGTTCTTCGGGACCGCAGTGCATCGGAAGGCTTTCATATTTTCGCTCGCCATAATCGTCTTGTATAGAACCCGCATCGCAGTTATAATCATATGCTTCAGGGCCATGGGATCTATACAAATCGTCATATGAATAGCACATCTCACAGTGGTCGCATTTCCATGTTTCTGGTCCGACATGCGTAAGGTGCTGACCGCATTCGCATACGGGAGCTTTAGCATGAAGCTCTACAAATTGATTAGCGCGGCAATCCACACGATTACCATCCCGATCAGTTGTCCACCATTCTTCAAAGGCCATACAAAATACCTCGTAGAATCAGAAGCGTTACGTTCGTACACTGTGGTTCTATGATACATCCATGGGCAAGTTTTTTCAAGCCCAAAATAGCACTGGCCAAAAACCCGTTTTTCAGCGTCAATTACTATATATAATTTTTCATTTTTTTCATTAACTAAAAGAAAAAAGTGGGTTTTTGGCCAAATTGCATAATTTTAACGAATTATCGTTATTTTTTGTGGCCATTTTTTCTAAAATTTTTGGCCACGAACTGGGTTTTTGGCCACGAAAATGACAAATTCCGACGTTTTATCACAAAAATTCACAAAAAGCGGCAAATGAAAATGGGCAGTAGACAAAAACTAAACATATCTTTACATAAATCTACTAATTAGCACACAGAATAGTGCAACACCCAAACAGATAGACATTAACGTTATGAATTGCTTACCAGCTTGCTCTTCTCTTTTTGTATAAGCTTCCATCCTTTTAAGCTCCAGCTCTTTCTCAGCCTTCACTCGCTGGACTTCCGCTTCATTTACATACCGGTGCGTCTCCTGATAGTCATCCAACCGAACCTTCGTCCCACAGAACTCGCAAAACATAAAGTCCCTGTTGTCGTCTTTCACTGTCAGTTCAGCACCGCAGCTAGGGCATTTTACCGTCCGTGCCATAAAAGCACCTCCTCATTGAACTTGGTATAAGAATATCATGGAGACTCACCATCGTCAAGATTTACGGTGGCAATTCCCAAATAATCGTATTAAACCTTTTCATTATTTCACATCCCACTCAATAATAACATTGTTCCAACTCGCACTGTATCGTTTGTCATTGATTTGGACTTTAATCCTATGATCGGTTGAGCTCATCCAGAACACATCACCATTGCCTTCTACGTACACATCCCTAGTGTTCGGATAGTAAATTGTAATGTGATACTCCTGCTCGTCGCTCGTGATACTCCTGCTATCAGCCCGTTTTGAGCATCCGCACAACCAGATACTCAGACACAGCATCAGCGTACACCAAATCAGGCATATCGCTCGATCCTTATTACTCATAACTCATCAGCCTCCTTGCCGCTGCGTAGAGGAATTTCTTAACCGACCATGTATTCACACGATACTCAACGCGCAGTTTCTCCAATTCCGGATTCGGATACTCTCCTGCCCTGAACTCCATCATATCCATTGCCCTACGAAGTCTCCGATCCGCAGAACCTGGACTACAGCTGAACTTATCTGCCAGATTGCACTCAATATCTGCCAGCGAGATGAATTGATGAACCTCCAGGTCGTGAATCACCAGTTCAATTGCCTCGCCCAGCAAGTCTCCGCCAAAGGTAAGCACAGGAGCCCTCATCTGTATGAGAAAATCATACGTTTTCTGCTGCATTTCTTGCCACCACATCCTTTCCCACTCAGGTTTTCATAATAGCATTTGCGGCATGAACCAGATATGTGGTACCGTCAATCGTGATTTGCAGCTGATCACCTTCGTAGTCAGTCCAGTTATCTACCTTACCTTCGATGATAGTTCCATCGGGCAGCTTAATCTGTGCCCAGGAGTAGGTAAAGGTCGTATCGAACATCTTATAGTTGCCACAGCTGCACAGAACCACACAGCCCACGAGCATCATCAGGCATGCGACAACGCAAATAATACGATTTTTCATAGTTACTTCTCCACGCTTTCCTTTCCCGTCTGGTCATCCTCCGGCCAGTATGTGTAAATATCATCGAACACCACCGGGATCTTGCTCTGCAGTTCCTTCAGCAGCGGGCACATCAGCTCACGCATCTGAGGATGAGCTGCCACAGGAGTACGCAGCTTGAAGATGTTGCGCCACTCACGGTAATTGGCAGTCACCACGATTTCGGTCTTCAGGCACAGCGGCAGCACGCAGCGAGCCTGTTCGGGACGCATACCGTTAGCTATCATCAGCTTGTAGTCCTTTTCGGCATAAGTCATAGCTTCCAAGAACGAGCTTTTGATCGTAACCTCGCTATCGTTCAGTTCGCAATACTGCTCACCACGGACATAGGACGGCCAGATGAACGTAAGCTCATTGCCAAACTTCTCCTTCGAGTAGTTGCAGTACCGAGTGCTCTCCTGCGCAAAGCTCGCAATGCGGTGCCGCACCAGCTCATTGGCAATGGCCCGGTCACAGGTAAACAGCACGGACAGCTGAGAATGCTCCAGCATAGCCTCATGCCCCTGCTTCACCAGAAAGCCCACCAGCTTCTTTGCCGACTCACCGTCCGGCGTGATCTTATCCTCGCTCTTGTAGCAGACACGGGCCACCCGCTCGATCTGCTGCAGTTCCTTGATGCCGCCCTCAGAAATATCAGTGAGGATTTCGTACTTAGGTTCAATGATTTTCATAATTAAATCTCCTTTTCATCAGTGAATCCACCATTTCGAGCTGACTGAAGCTCTTTCCGTTGCCCCTTTGTGGAACTATGTATCCGAGATGAGCCATTTGTTTATGGTCACAGGATTTCACTTTGGGGCACTTCTGGCATTTTGGAGCAAGAATGGTAATCGCTCCAAAGTCTTCGTTCATAAACTATCCTCCCGCTTCAACTTACACTCCCAGTCGCCGCAGATATCTCCGCAAGCAAACTTCTTTGCAATATTCATGCCTTTACGGATAGCCTCCTGCTTATTTTCTGCTTTGACCACGAAACCCTGATGCCCGCCACCATTGTCCGTGCACTCAAACCAAAATGTGTACATCTTCATATAAAATCCTCCAAAATCGAGTCAAGCAGAATCTCCAGCACCCGGTTTATGCCCGCCACCACTCGATATGGCCACGGTTCTTTCGGTTCCGCCCGGACAGGGTTATCAGACTTTCTCAGCGCACCATAGAGCCACCTGTCGAACTGCCCAAGTGAAATATCATTCTCCATGCACCATTCACGAGCATCTGCGTAGCTAATGTCACCATTCATGCAAAGCTCGACCGCATCACGCAACTTAGCGTTCGGCTTGATCAGGATAACTTTTTGAAGCTCGTAATCCTCAAAATACAAGTCCTCGCGTGACCCGTCAGACCTGCGAATAACTTGTGCATAAGCTTTGCCATCCGCATAAAGAGTCGTAATATCCTCATCAATGTCAATTCGAGGACAATCGTACCTCCATATGGCCTCGGCAACTTCTTCATAGTCAATCATATCGTACCTCACAGCATAATCCGGAACAAAATTAACCAAATTATCTTCAGCGTGAACGCAATAATGATCAGCCACGCGCAGATGGCCGCTGTCGCCGCCAGCAAATGCCCAAGGAATGTACCAATCTTATCCCAAATATCATTCATCCTTATCAACCCTTTCGAGACCTGTAAAATATCCAATGCCAATATGACCACCATCGCAATGATGAATTGGGCGGAACGCCATCAGACCGGCCAGATTGTTCTTTGCATCTTCGGGATTACAGTAGGGATGCCCATCGTTAAATTCCTTCTCGCAAAATCGGCACTTGTAAGTCGGATAATAAAATGTCTTCACCCCACACACCTCCTCGCAGCATCCACCCGGCACTCCGCAGCGTTCAGCTCGAAGATAGCAGCCGTGATAAACTCCGGATCACAATTCTCAAAGTGGTTCCGGGCCACCTCAAGATCCCGCATGGCATCTTTCAGCGTGTTGACTGTCGAAATCATCGGCTCTGTCCAGAATATCTTTTTGACGAAATCAACGATTTTGCGCAGCATTTCTACACCTCCACATCTTTGTGACCTGACGAGCCGTGAGCCAGCCATCAACATCATCATGGCCAAGCGCCTGTCTGCCCATCACCTCGATAAGCCCCTGCTCAAAGCCATAGGAACCCCAACCCCAAATGCCATCCCAGATACGATTTCCAGCAGCATCATATGCAATAATTTGCTCACCACCATCATGCCGTCCGCCCGGAAGATACTCCTGACAGTCTGGTCTGTCCATCTCTGGCCAACGACGTCCATAAGTATGCGGAACCTTAGCGTGCTTCAGCAGAATATCTAGCTTCTGCATCTCGGTCATGTAATTCCAAACCCGGAGTTTCCAGGTTTTCTTAGACATGTTTCTCATTTCTGCATTTCCTTTCGTCAGCCTCCATGGTCTTTGCGATTTTATGCTGAATATAAAGCACACAGCCAGCCTGACTATCACACCCGAATGAAGCCAATAGTCCAGCAATAGCATTCAAAGAGTTCAAATCCTCTTCAGCAAATATCATTTAGCGTTCACCGTTCCTCCTGATACTCTACAATTTTTGTCACTTCGCTCTGAACCCGGCATAAGAAATCAAACGCACCGAAGCAACCGCATTCCGCCAATGCCTCGGCGATATCGCCCAAATTATCCATATCGGTTCTTGTGAGATTAACTTGAGGAATAACTTCAACGTTCTCCTCTGCGATAAATGGGGTATAGTCCCCACAATGGCAGCATTTAATGTTCATGTGTTGCATACAAGCATCTTCCTTCAATGATAAAAATAAAGAGCCGCAGATTTCTCCATGGCTCTCGCCTTTGAGTTAATTGTTCTCAATGTTTTTCAACTGCTTTTCGATTTCTTTGGCTCCCATCGTAAACATCTTGCCAAACAAGTTCCTTTCATTTTTCTCGACATATTCCAAATAGCCAAGAGCACCACCTTCAGCGCACATGATGTGCTCGGTCGCATACCCAAGTGCCACGCCTGCTCCTTCACCGTGCCAAATGCCTAACTTCCAAATTGCAAATGCACCAATGTAAAGCACTCCCGCCTTTGCCATAGTCGTCATGAATTTGTTCATGTTCATAATTCGTACCTCCAAAATATAATTTCGAGACTAATCATCTCATAAAGGAGCCCGTTATTTTCGCGTCTTCTCCTCAAACTTCGCGGGCTTCACCGTACCCTCCCGCGCGCACTCCGTCAGGCACTCATTGCAAGGCTCATCCGTCTCCAGCACCCTAAAGTTCTTGCACTTCGGGCAGTAAGTAGCATAGTCCACTTCACGCATCCAGTCATTCATCAGACTTCATCTCCTCCACAATACCATGAGCCACTGTCTTTTTACAAATAGGGCAGTATGAAAGTTTCATATAGGAATCATGCAAATGTGGTGCATTATTCCATACTTCTTTAGGTACTCTGTGCGTATCGCCACATTGCAGGCATTTAATGCGCACTATATCTAGCGGTTTTACTACGAGATGCTTCTCCAGAAGCTCTAGGTTACACTTTGTGCTAAACCTATCATCCAACTCCGGATGGGTCTCCCGCTGGTTCAATGCCCAGAGCAGGTTCCAGCAGGCAGCACGCAGGTGGTCCTCATCGTCCATACCGACCATGTACTTTGCCAGATGCCGAGAAGCACTGTCCAGAAGCGAATGCAGCGGGATGCCCTTATCCACATTGTGTTCCCCGTACTTCAGCGCACCTTCCTCGCAGTGCTTGCTGACTTCCATGATGCCATACCAAGGCAGAAGATCCATCCGCCCCTTCCCTGCGTGCATGTCACGTTTTGCACCAGTTTCAAATTCGGTGCGATCTCCAGAATCTTTAATCATTTCCTTTTCCTCCATGTGTAATAAACAGCGTAAAGCTGGTTGTGTTCTTTTAGTCTATTGACAATTTGTTTGCCGATTTCGATATGCGCTCTTGGAGCAAATAATTGTTCTGGAGCATTGATGCAACAGTAGCGCTCACTGAAAGGAATATGTTTTTCGCTTCGATCAACCAAGAAACGACCTGTAAAAACAACGTCATCTCTGATGCAGAGATATTTCCAAATAGCAGACAGTGGGCTGCTGTCGTAAGGAACAAATGTCGCATTGTGCTCTCCAAAGTGCGTTACACGATGGCAATTAGCATTGATAACTTTGACAAGCTTCTTTCTGATTTTCTTTGAAATATTTCCCATTAGCAGAACCTCCTGATTCTCCCCTGCATAACCTTGTTGGGAATATCCAGCCACCGGATTTTGCATTTGTCCTTGTAGTCAGGACGCAACTTCTGTAGAATCGTCTTCAATGGCTGCCCCTTGATTTCTTCAATCAAGTCCATGAGACAAGCCGTTACTTTCTCGAAGTATTCTGCAATCGCATTTAAGGCATCTGCTATTTTCTCAGCAGTAAGCCTTAAAGAATCATAAATATCGCGCTTGGCACCGGTTTCAAATTCGGTACGGTCGCCAGAGTCTCTAATCATCAGTCTTTTCCTCCAAGTTCTCTTATGCGATTTGAAAATGCTGCTCGCACAGATATGAGCGAGATAAAATGCAAGAAATCTTTATCAGTACGCATTTTTACGATGATAGCAGCGCATAAAGGATTCACTTTGCAATATTCTACAATTTCCGTATGGTATTTTTCTTTTTGTTTCTTTAATTTCTCAACATCTGTGCAGATGCCAAGGTCGTGTATACTTTCGATCATGTCGTACCTCCATAAAATTTCCTTTCGTTAAACGCCTTCTTCGAGTTCAGGGCTCTCGAAATCGCAAGATCAATACCGCTCCTACTCTTCAGGTGGTAATACCAGAGATCCTTGTACGGCGTGTTTAGCCGGTCGATACGCCCAGACGCCTGTTCCATGATCTTGTAGGAGTAGTTCTGACTGTAAAATATAATTGTATCTGTCTTGATACAGTTCCAACCTTCTGCCCCGGCGTTATATTGTACGAGATAGACCCATCGCTCTCCATCCGGAATCGGTTGATGCTTATGCCCGTTCCATTGTGCTACTTCCACGCCTTCGTCATAGGCCAGATTCAGCAGAATATCCAGCTCATAGTCAAAGTTGTAGAAGATGATGACTCTGGGCCGGGTCATGCAAATATCCAGCACTTCCCGCTGGCGGCTCTCATCCGAATTGACGAGCTTCCGCAGCAGATAGCAGAACTCGCTGGCTGTCTCGATTGGCTTGTTCTCCCAAAGATTCCACCGGTTCTTGCAGATTGACATGTATTTCATCTTGTCATAATCTACGAAAATATTTTCATGGTGAGACACCGTCGAACGTTCAAAATCCATATCGACCAGGACCCGTTCCCGCAGCCTTACCAGACGCTGGGTATTCAAATATCGGTCGATCTTCGGATACTTTGTGCAGAATTGGCTATAAACCACATGCTGGTTATTGAAGTCTGACCGGTTACGGTAAAATCCATTTGCAATGAACACCGGAATATAATCCGTCCAGCAATCGCCGGGGGTCGCGCTGAGCAATATCCATTCATTGCTCTGCGTGATTTTCAGGAAAGCCTTTACCCATGTGCCCTTCCCGACGACTCGCTGCTCGTCGAATATAAAGAACGAATTCTTTACACCAACGTATTTTCCAATGTTATTCCAGGAATCTACAACGACGGTATGCTCGTAAACATCATGCTCTTTATCCGTAGACATGTAGAAATGGGCCAGTTCTTCATCCCATTCGCCAGTATCTCGTTTCCGAGCGGTCGTGATGATGTACAAATCCGGTGGTTCTGTCATCTTAACGTAATTTTCCGTGTTCACTATCCCATCAAATAGCGTATAATAGAACGCCAAACTGGTTCTCGATTTTCCGCTTCCTACGCCTCCACATAAGATGCAGCCAATTTTCATCCGTTTGAGTGCATCCAGCTGGTAGTCGTAGAGCGTTACGCCTGCCATCAGTGTAATTACCTCCATTCCGTGTGCACATGGATCGAAGTTTTTCTACAGTGATTTTCGTAGGCCAGCAGTGCGATAGTCGCCTCCTGTTCGTCTTCGCCTTCACCATAGACTGTGTAAGCAAAAATCTCCTTGCCGTTTTTCGTAAAGACCTTCCACTCTTTCTTAGTAGAGTCCGTGCTTTTTGCAGTAGGACGCATATTGCAAGCCCTCCTTATCAGCTTCGCGCATGATATCCTGAAGCGTGAGTTTCTTCGGCTTCGGTTCGTCTTTTTTCAGGAACCGCGCCTTTCTGCATTTCTCGCAGTACCTTTGGCCCGGATAAACGGCGTACATCATCACCCCACAATCCATACACGGCTTGTCAATCTTCCAAACTTTTGCCATGAATATCAGTCTCCTTTTTTGAGCATTTGCGAGTCATGCGGGAATCGAACCCACCGTACAGCCCATGCTAATGACTCAAATAAAAGAGCCGCAGATTTCTCCACGGCTCACGAAATTATTGCGATTACTGCTTCGGCTTCATGCACACAATATATCTTTTACCGTCCTCGTCCTCAAGCAGACCATAGCAGCGGCGAAACATCCTGGTGTATTTCTCGATCATCTCAACCGAAAGAGAGCCAAAGTCATCTTCGGTCAAGCCTACAATCAGAAATGTACCAACTACATAGTCGTACATCTGAGCGTCAGCATTATAAAGCGGCCGGTTGAACTCCAAGCCCATGAGTTTGCCCTCATCATTACAAATAAGAGCAACTTTGTCGTCCCACGGGTAGGTTGCTTGAATCAAGCCGCCAACCTCTTTCTGCAGAGATTCCAACGAGCCATCAATGTCGATGACCTCCGGTCGGCACATCGGTTTGATACGCAATACTTTCATAGTTCTTCTCCTTTATTAAAAATATAAGTCTGAGCTGCTGCCTCTGAGAACGCCATTTGCGACGTGGGCACTCACCGGCTGGTCCATTCAACGGAAGACTAACTCCTGCACTCAGAAATATCATTTAATAAATTTCGAGGTTTGCGAGGCGTGCATCACGACGCTTCTGCTCGATGATGTCGGGAGCAACATAGCTGACATTCACCAGATAGGACGGGATGCCGTAGTTCTTTGCAGCGAGGTTCTCGATGATGCAGCCACGGTAGCCCTTATCCTCATCGTAAATGCCGATAAAGCGGTCTGCTTCCGACAGTTTCTTGATGCTCTCACCAAGATACCAAAGAGCCATGTTGGTGTTTTCAGGAGGATCATCCTCGAAATAAGTCGGGATAACTTCCAGTTCTTCACCAAAGACAGCTTCTGCAATCTTGTGCATCTGCTCCATGGATGCTTTGATGGCGCATTCCGTGCGGTTGCGCATAGGAACACTGATAAACAGTTTCTTCATGTGCTCCTCCTTAGAACGGCATATCGTTCGGATCGTTAGGCTCGGCCATGTCTGCTTCCGGTGCGGCATAGCGCGCATACCGTTCCGCATACGGATCGGCATCTGCATCCTGCTCGACATACATGACATCCGCATACAGGCTGTACTCGCCCGGAGTGTTGCGCTTCTCCACGAGATTGGCCTGAACGCAGACATTCTTGACCCGAATAAAATCGAGTTGACCGATCGTATCAATGTCACAGAGCAGGCGCTTGCCGGTGGTAGTGATCCAGTACACGTGCGGCGGCCACTTGGATTCCATGTTGATAGTGACCGGAGCAAAGTAGGTCGGCACAAACGGCTCGTCGTAGGTGCGCTCAGGATTCGGCTTGGTCTGCTTGACCTTTACGCCCAGAGATACCAGATAATCCGCCTGCTCCTGCGTGGGGATGACCACGTTGACCCGACGCTTGTCCGAACCAAAGCGGTCGCGGCTGGGGTCACCAGAGAAATTGGTGGCATAGATGAAACGTGTATCGTCAATATTGACTTTCTGACGCTTAGTGTACATAAATATCAGTCTCCTATTTTTACTTATTGACTTTCTCTTCGAGAATTTCAAGATTGGCAGTAAGCGCTGCCATTTTAAGAAGCATGGTCACGCTGTTACCGTTTGCTGAGGCAGCGATAAAGTCTTTCAAAGCCTTATTGGCCTTGAAAACATACTCTTTCAGTACATCCTGATTTGCGGATCGATCCGGCGAAACAACAGTGCTTGGGCACTTATACTCGCTCTTCTCAATCCATGTCTTGATTTCCTTGTAGAAATCATCGCTGTTGCTGGCGCAGCGCTTCGCAATAGCCATGGTCAGTCCCTTCTCAGGGTCAAACCCATCCTTTACATTGCACTTCACAACGGTTTTGCTACCATCCGTCCAGAACACAATGGTTGCGGGGGGATTGAAGATCACATTCTTGATACTTGGTGCAGTCATATTGGTTTCCTCCTTCTTTTTGGCTGCCTCTTCCATCACACAGTCAGCCCAGTGCATGTAACGCATAGAATCGAGCACCGACCCTTCCCGCTTCCGAATACGCCAGTCACCCTGACGGTCACGCAGAAGATCACCCGGATTGAACTGGAACGTTCTTCCGTCTTCCAGCTCAATATTCATTTGAACAGAACCCAGTTTAGTGTAAAAGTTATTGACAAACCCGATATGATGGCCATAGGGGTCATACAAACTTCCATGACACATAAAATATCACCTCACTTCAAAATTTCTTGCAGCTTCATCCTGAATATCATTCCAGGGAGGAGTCCCAGAATCATCGGCGGCGAACCATTCGAAGTCGCCGTATTTGGAGATCTCATCGACAGCTTCATTGACTTCCTTGTCGAAGTATGCCTTGTCGATATCGTCCTCCATGTGGAGTGAATAGACCGCCTCGCTTTCCAGCCAACGGTAATCCTTTGCTCCGGTCACAGAAGCATATTTCCGTTCACCGGTATCACTCAGGCCCGCTTCCCGCAGCAGCAGAGCACCACCCTTTCCCGGAATAATGGGGCAGAACTGACCGACACGTCCCACAAAAATATAATTGTGTTCGCCTTCGGGCAGGTCCTCATTTTTATCCAGATAGATGGCACCCTTCGACACAGTTTTGGTCTCGCAGAGGTCAGGAAACTCGATGGGTTCCTTCGAGAAGAGCGTCTTGAAGACATACGGCACCTGGAACTGTGTACCGGTGGCAGTCCATTTTCCGCCTTTCTTCTCGTTCTTTTCGGGAATATAACCGTACTGCGCTTTTGCCGTATCCGCATCGAGATACTTTGCAATATAAACGGCGTTGTTCACCAGGCACATCTTTTCATAGGTAGCCTCGTGTTCAAACGTGTACCCGTACTTTTTCGCAAAGTTCATGCAGAAGTCGATGATTTCAGGCGTGGCATCCGGGATTTTGATGGAATCCGTCTTGATGTGTGCCACGGTGAAACCACGCTGCTGCACCTCGTCCTGCAACGTGCGCATGAATAAAGCCCCTCGAAGCGCCACAATGTTGTTGACGTTCTTGGGGTTGCGGAACGGGTTGTCAAAGGTCGCGCTGGTCATCCCGTACACCATGTTGATGGCGATCTTCAGCGCCTGTGTCAAGGCTTTTGCCTGGCCAGGGTCATCCAGATACTTCGCAAGTTTTCCTCCGAACAGCTTCTTGGCCTTGTCGTACTCACCATGCTTTACATGAATACGCACGTCCATCAAGTCGCTGAACTGCTTGGTGTACTCGCCAAAGTAATTCATGGCCACTGCCGAATGCGGATGCATGGATGCTACGTCCAGCAGAGCGATGTTGTGGTACATCCCCGGCTCGGCATACACATAGCCGCCCATGCCGAGGTCGGTGCCGCGGAACATGTTGTGCATCTTTCCGTCATCACCGCGTACCCATTCGTAACCGGGAAACGCATTGATGATGTTCTGATCCGTCAAAATATCAGGCTCAACTTCCACCACCGAATCCGATTTACCTGTTGCCAGGTCGGTGTAGACCAGCTTCGGATGCTTCTCCCGCCCAAATATAATTCGGGCGGTTAGGCTGTTGGTCGTGTCGTTGACTGTCATTCCGGCAAGGTCTGCCAGAATCTCACGCGCAATGAAGTCCGCCTGCCGGTCTTTCGAATAGAACAGCGCTTCCGTTGCCAGAACGTCGTTGTCGCAATACTCCGCAACTTTGTCCCAAAGGCTCTTCGGCACCGGCTGGTCCCAGGGCAAGCCAAGCTCCTGATGGTGGATGCCCAGCTCGATCTCGAACTTCTTCAGGCTCTGTTTCTTCGATGAGAAGTCATAAATATCCGTATAGGATAAGTTATAGGCCTCACCAAAGAAGCCCGTATGCTGGTTGATGATCTGGTTCGACAGGGCGTAGATCTGCTCATTGGACATTCCCAGCATTCGTGCCCAGAGAATATGGTTGTCGTACTTGCGGTTGTTGAAACCGACCAGCCGATACTTTGTCAGCCCTTCGATCTCCGCCGGGCTAGGGTTGATCATCCGGTAGACTTTATCCTGCTTGGCAAACTTCCAGTTTACAAGCAGTAGGTTCGGAAACACCTCGCAGTCGAAAAATATCATGGGCTTTTCTTCCCCGGTCGGAGCGTTGCGCTCGATGTCATCTTTTGACTTGAAGTGCATTTTCGATACGATCTTGAGGCATGCGTCTGCCTGGTTGGTGCTGTTGGCCGCGAAGGCAAGGATCACATTCCGCATATCATCGATGTCATACGGCACGTTTCCTTCATACGCTTCCTCCACGATGTGCGCAATAAAGTCCACGCTGGGCTTGGTGTAGGGGCTGATTTCCTTGGCGAGTGCTTTCTTGATGAGAACACGCAGATGCCGCTCATCCTGAATCTGCTTTGTGTCAACCATTTTTTCTCCCTTCAATGGTAAGCCGCTGCTGATGTTTGCGATGGAAATATCATTGCATTTCGACAGTTTTCTCCGGAGCGAGGCCTTTCCCGTGAACACCTTCACCTCGATATTCTCGTCATAGATCCGGCTCAGTTTGGCCGCATCGCCTGTGTAAATATAATGTAGGTGGATTCCCGCACCCGATTTGCTCAGCTCTGCGTAGGTTCTGGGCCATTTGGATGCAGCTTCGAGGTTTCGCTCAAAGCTCTTTTTCCCGTCTGGCCCCGGAATATCAAAGTCGATCACAATGTGGTTCTCCGGGACTTTCACATAGTGCAGTCTCGATGTGTCCAGTACGCCCAGTCTGGTCCTGACATTCTCCCACTTTTGCAGGGGCGTGCCATTTTCGTTCGCATACTGTGCCAGACAATCCTTGCAAATATCATTGAAGAGAGAATGCTGCTCTTTGAAGTCAATCCAGGACGAAGGCGGGGGGTCATTTTTCGCAGACTCCCCCTGGGGGGTATCCGCAAATTCCTTGAACTTGTCTGCCTTGAAACCGCTGTAATAGCTGCGCACCCGCTCACCGTTTACATCGGTTTCCCGCTCCTTGTAATCCTCGAAGTAGTTCATCAGTTCTTCCCGGAAGGCACGGCGCGAATACGGATATGGCACGTTTGCAGCCGTATTGTATTCGTTGTACATTGCCCATGCCCGTTTCAGGGAGACACCGTTTTCCTTCTTGAAAATATAATAGGAGTCCAGCATGAAGTTGTAGAAATCATTGGAAGCACCCATCATACGAGTCGGAATATAATCGTCGTACAAACGTTTGTTCTTCTCGTACACTTCCTTGCAGTGGCAGGCGATCCCGCCAAGTTCAAAGTCCACCTTGCCCACCAGGTCGAGGTATTTCTTTGCTGGTATCTTTTCCCCGCTCGGATTCACGTCAATGAGCCGTCGGATCAGGCCCGATTTCGCATCGGTGATTTTGACCGGCTTGTTGGTGCCGAGAAACAGGAAGCACTTAAACTGGTTTGCATAAGCGCTCCGGAATTTCTCATTCACCATCATCGTCTCGTGGGAAACGAGCGAGTTCAGCCGGGTATTGTCCTCGATATGTGACAGGTCACCGTCGTGCTGGATCGCGATCAGCGGGTTCGATTTGAACGCTTCCAGTGCAAACGCATTTGAAGATGATCCCAGCGCCTTCGAGTCGAAGGTGCCGCAGTACCCCTCGAACAGCTTCTCTACGATGTTCAACACCGTAGATTTGCCGCTTCCGGGCGGACCGTACAGCACAAGGAACTTCTGGATCTTTTTCGAGTCGCCATTGACGATGGCACCAATGGCCCATTCGATTTTTTTGCGCTCTTCCGGAGAATATAACGTGCCCACGAGCTCGTCGTAGGCGCTGATGCTCCCCTTTTCCAACGGATACGGCAGACGCTTGGACGCATAGCTGTCCTTCTTGACCGGGGTGTTTGCAAATATCAATGTGTCGTCGAGGGTATGATAGTTGTCCCGCATCTGCCGCTGGCAGTATCGGTGCCAGTTGTCGATCATGCCGGACTCCGCATCCCACATATGGAGCACCCGATAGCTGTCGTTGAGCAGCTGCTTGTGTTCCTGCACATAAATATCAAGCTCCCGGTCGATCAGCTGCAACGCATCCTGCTCCTCCGTGCTCCATAAACCGCGCTCTTCCAACCAGATCGCATAGAAATCAGAACCCCGGATCATCAGATCTTTGGATTTCTTGATGATGAATTTCGGGTAAATTTCGATCGTATTGCGTTTTCCCATCCGCGTTGCGATCATCAGGAAATCAATCATTGGCAACTGACTTCCTCCTTTCTACGAGGTCTGTGTCAGACTTCTTTTTTGTCGACGCGGGCCTTACCGTCGCAGCACACGTCCTGCGGCCGCTGCTCTTCAAAGAGACGCGCCTCAGCGTTCCGTGCGCGCTCCTCTGCTTCTTTTCGCTTCTTTTCGCTCTCCCCCAGCATCGTGCAGGCCTTCATGCTGAGCCATGCCAGCCCGATGATGACCAGATTCTTGCGCATGCACTTGCCGTTCAGGCGGCGGATGGTGTGGTTGGCCACCTCCAGCGCAGCCTTGCTGTTGCTCAGGTCGATCAAAATATCAGTCAGTTCCATTGTCAATTTTCCTCCAGTAATTCGGGTCAGCCAGAATCAGCCGACCAATGTTATTCTCGTTTCGACACGCCGTGATTCGCAGCATCACATGGGAATCGTCGAGTATTTTCTCAACGAATCCTTCCATAGGGATGCAGATTTTTGATTCATATGTCATCAAAACTCGTTCTCATTCAGATACGCCATCAGCTGATACCAAATATCAATCTGGCGCATGTCTTCGGTCGGATGGGAAAGTGTAAAGAGGCCGCCCGCACCGTTCGGCTGGTAGTCTCTACTGTCGAATCGGTCCAGAATAAATTCAGCCCGATCCTCGCTGAAGCGGCTGTCGTCCATCGCAGCGAGGCCCAGGCTGACCACCATGTTCCAGAACCACTGGCCCACGCGGTTGCCAGCCGTCACATCTTCCATGATGTGTTCCTCCACACGGAGTGCGAGGCCCACCATCATTTCCAACATACTGCATGGCTCACCGCCGAATGCCGCATCGATCTTCGCATACGGAATATCATTCTCCGTTGCAAATCGGTAACGCAGGTTGCTCCCATCCGTTGCCCGGCAGACGTCCATCTCGCATGCCGGGATGAATCTGCGGTTGTAGAGGAACATCAGCAGCCGGTGAAACGACAGGTTTCGCGGTTCCCATTCCCCGCAGACAATCTTATAGAGCCAGTCATAATACTGCTCTGTCAGCTTCGAAAAAGTCATTCATCTTCCTCCGATAAGACGTTTGCCCAGCACTGCTGAGCCTGAAGGATCTCATAGTCCTTGTGATAGTTGTTGTTCCGCACATGGATCATGCTCGGCGCAAACTCACCAATGTGCTTCAGCGCCTCCGTACCGATGAGCGTCGGAATATCATCCTCGTCCACCGGTTTCGATCCGCCATCGAAAACCAGTGCGCCGTCCGCGTAATAGGTCAGGAAACTCGTCTCGTAATCATCGTTTTCGCCAAAGTGGTCCGGCTCGATGATCTCGATTGGCTCACAGGTGGCAATGGCTTCCGGGTCCGACTCGGTGCGGTACTTCCCGGCCAGCTGCTCAAAGCTCTTCTGCGTCGCCTTTTCTTCGATCGTCTGGTCCATCTCAGCCTCTTTCTGCTGGTAGTGCTCGCGGACATCCTCGATCTGATGGTCAGCGTACTCCTGATACTTTTTCAGGAGCATCCTGTGCATAAAGTAGGCGCCGCCCACAAAGCCCGCTGCAAATATCAACACGTCACGAATGGTCTTGTTCATCGTCTTCTCCTTTGATGCTCATCATGGTAAAAGCCAAACCGCCAAAGAAAAGGGAGACACTCATCAGAATGCCTCCCACGACATGGCGCTTGCGTTTGGTATCGGTCAGATAGTCCAGAAACAGAAACATATTTTCCAAACTGTCCATAACACCCTCACTCCGAAAGAACCGCCAGACCGGATACGAAACAGACTCCGGCCATGGCAGCAAAAACGTAAGAAAGTCTTTTCACGAATCTGGTCATAGCGTATTCCTCCAAAATATCAGTCTCAGATCTTGTCGATGATCGGGCCGTCGCAGTTGAACCGCAGCATCACCGAGCGCTCACCGCCGCTGATGAAGCTGTTCAGAGCGTCGTTGCCCTCCACGTAGCTGGTGACGCCAAAATCCACATGGTTCTGCCGGGTCGGATCGTTCGGGTCATAGATCCAGCCCACGATCTGGCCTTCGGGCGTCTTCATGGTCACACCGCCGTGGGTGCCGATGCTGCTCAGAACGTCGTTCAAGAACAGATGCCCCTGCGTGCGCAGACGCTTGTTCGCAGCCTGCTCCATCAGGAACAGATAATTCCGGTTCAGCATGTTGTCCGGCTGCCAGGTGTCCACCGTCTCGTCAAAGATGCAGGTGTAGGGGCTGGTGTGTGCCATGGCGACGTCCTTGTACTCCTTGATGGCCTCCTCAACGCCCTGCTCGTTGGTGTTCTTGCTCTCGATCTCCACGGCTTTGATGTTGTGCTCCAGTTCCTCCTGCACACGGCTGCCAAAGCGGTCTCCCACGCGGGTCTTGTATTCGCTGAATGCCTGATCCAGCGCGATATAAGCCGCCGTCAGGCTTGCATTTCGCTTGCTCATAATGTGGTGCGAGCCGAACATGCAGCCCAGCGAAGCTGCACCAAGGCCGACCGCAGGCGCGTAGACCTTGGCCAACTTCAGGCCGGTCTGGATGTATGCCGTGGTGATGTCCTTCTTGAACTCCTTCTCGGTGTAGCTCTCGCCTTCGTCCAGCTGGAGCTCACCGTTTTTGATCTGGTCTTTCGCAGCGTGAATGCTCTCTACCGCTGCATTGTGTTCAGCGAGAATATCCTGCGCCTTGATGGTCGCCTTGCAGGCCAGAACCGTCGCAGTTACGCCGCCGATGGCAGCGCCCGCAATCATGATGGTCGGGCTTGCCTTCTTCAGCTTATAGCCGTACTTGGATGCCGTGCGGGTCACAGTGGCCATGATCTCGTCTTTTTTGATGCTTTTCAGGAACTTCATAAATATCAATCCTTTCTATCAGTGCAGCGGTACGGGCTTCGGCAGAACCAGACGGTAGCCACCCGGAATCCCCTTGATATATGCCTGATCCAGCATATACCAGCCATAGTTATAGTCCGTCGCCTCATTGGAAACGCCCATCAGGTCCCACAGGTCGCCCACGGTCACCTGCTTGTAGTCGCGGAGGGCGTTGTACATCTGGTTCAAAATATCATCCGCATCGCCACGGCATTCGAAGTCGATGTTCTGCAAACTCCGGCGCATCGGCGGGTTCGGATTCCCCGGCCGTCCGTTCTGACTGCCCGAATAATAGCGGTCATAACTGTTCCGCTGGGATGCAGAGCCGGAATATCCACCCGAACTCCCGCGGGAGCGGTCTTCGCCCCAGAGTGCAATGCTGATTGCCGAGTTGAAGATGCTCCACAGGCCGTTTTTGACCATTGGGACCAGATACTCCATCACGATGCGGTCTTTCACCGTTTTGAGGTCTTCCGCCAGAAAATCATTTGCGATCTTCTGAATGTCGTTCTGTTCCTTGACGGTCACCTTACCCTTGACAACCTTCTGGAACTTTTTCTTCGGTTCTGCTGGCTTCTGGCCAATGCTGGACTTCGGCATTTCTACTTGTGCCATACTGTCATCCTTTCAAAAAACAAAAAAGTAAGAGCCTACGATTTCTCGTAAGCTCTCGCTTCATCAAACATTACTTTTCCTCAGAAGTTTCCTCGATGTCCTCATCAACGGTTTCCTCTTCAGGAACTTCTTCCGTGATCACCAGCGGATTGCGCAGATGGATCTTCTTCTTTGCCTTCTTCGGCTTCTGCTCATCCTTTGCCTCCTTCTTGGCCTTGTGCTTCTTGTGCAGACCGTACAATACGGCTGCGCCAACGCCCACAGCGCCAACAATGAGTCCAAAGTTCGAACCAGAATTCGAAGACTGCTCCGTGTTGATCATCTCAACGCTCTCCTCCGGAACGACCTCAACAGAAGTCTCGTTCTCCATAGTAGTCTCGTTCATGTTCTTCATTTCGTCCATTTTTGTTACCTCTCTTTTATTAAAGTTCATAATGTCGGAGTATTACCTCCATAAAGGAAGATGAATTTTTCGCGTCTGGCCGCGGGATGTCGAAAATATCAATACCCCAGCCACTTCGGCGGCGTCGCATAATCGAGCACCAGACAGGGCATCCCGTCCTCATCCAGCTTCGAAGCATAGAACGTCTCGATCTCCAGCGTCGTTTCGGTATCCCAGCCGAGCAGATCTCCGTTCCGGTTGTGCTCCATGCCCAGATAGTCGAACAGGTCGTTTTCGGTCACCCGGAAATCACTGAGCAGCTGCTTGTTTGCACCGTTCAGGGCGCGTTCCAGTGCGTTCTTGCTCGTCCAGATATAATTCCCGGACAGACTTTCCCAGCATTTCACGCGCTGGTCATAGGAAATATCATCCGATTTGACGCCCTTTGCCACCGGGATGTTCTTCGGTTCCGGGCATTTTGCCATCTTGTCCAGGGTAACTGCCTCGCGGATCTCCTGCTCTTTTTCCTTGCCAATGGTCTCCACGACCTTGTCCTGGTAGGTCTTCAGCGCAGATTCCGACAGTGTGCAAGCCGCTGCCAGTGCTGCATTCCGGCGTTCATCCACATGGATGGCCCCAATGGTGCATACAGCGCTCAGGCCCATGCTCACCGCCGTCGGAATATAAACCGGGCCTGCTGTCTTGATGATGGTCTTTGCATCGAGCTTTTCGACACCCAGTTCCTTCTTTTTCTCATCCAGCAGGATCATGGCCTTCGGGGTGGCCGTCACTGCAAAATAAACGGCCGTGATGCCGCCGGTAATGGCCAGACCGCCCAGAATCTTGGAAGCGTTCCGACTCACGCTTCTCCGCGCTGCCCTTGCAAATGTTTTCAGGTTCATGTTCGTACCTCCGTAAAAATATAAAAAGAAAGAGCCTACGATTTCTCGTAAGCTCTCGCCTTTCAGATATGTCCGTGCTGCTTCAAATTCTCGAAGCGGATCTCTGTTTCCTTCTGACTGTCACGCTCCATCCGGATGCAGTCTTCAATGTATTCGCACAGCCGAATCGGCTGCATGAACAGGTACATTGCGATCGCGTTCAGCGTCCGCAGTCCGTTCAGTGCAGTGTGCTTCAGCAGCTTCACCATTGCCTGATCCAGAGTTGCATAATAATCATGGTTGTACATAAATATCAATCTCCTTTATTTGTCAGTTTGGATTTTCTTCCATAAAGGAGCCCGAATTTTTCGCGTTTACAAGTTCTTTTCTGCAAGCTGACGGCGCACTTCTTCCTGCACCATGTCTTGCAGTTCCTCTTCGCTGCGCTGGTCCTCGATCAAGTCATGCCCGAAGCTCAGAATAGCACTTGCGGCCATCATGGCAATGGATGCCACCTTCCACCAGTTGATCTTATTCATATTCATTCTCCTTTTTTCTCGCAGTAATTCGCATAGGGATCATAGTTGATATAATTCTCGATGGGCGGCTGGAATGCATCCACGTAGTAGACTTCAAGGCCGTCGTCTGTTGTCTGCTTGTAATACCGGAAGTCGATCCAGTAATATTCCCATTCATTTGCCAGATAATCCACCGACCAACCAGTTGTGTCCCCTTCCGGCAGATAATCCAGTCCGAGGTAATTATAAAGGCTGTTCATGGATGCCTCGCCATCCAATGCAAAGTCGCGGTTCATATGGTAGAACGCATCTGTCAATTCCACCTCTGTGGCATGGAAATATCTTTTTGAGATAGGCTCGTAGCAGAGCAGTTTTTCCTCTGCCATCTTGTCACGAACTTCAGGCAGCTTTTCTTCGCTGATCTGCTCCTGAATTTCTGCTTCTTTTTCCAGCCCGATGTTCTCAATCACCTTCTGCCGGTAGGTCTGATACGTCCTTCCCAGCGCCATATAGGCCGCAGTCAGGCTTGCGATCTGCTTTTTGTTCAGCGCGTTGGAACCCAGAATGCACGCAATGGTGCCACCGCCCAGAATCACTGCCGGTACGTAGGCTTTCCAGCATATCAGAGCGATTTGTTTCTTTGTCGGTGGTTCCTCCACAATGCCCTGCTCATCTTCGTTGTATGTTCGCAGCGCTTCATCCACTTCGAGCAGATGCTTTGCCTTCGTGGTTGCCCGCCCGGTTTCGATGGCCGTCGCCACGACGCCCACGGACGCCGCCACTGCCAGAATAGTCCCGCCATGCTTGCGCAAGAATCTCGCGCATGTTTTCGTCAGTTTCATGATGTTCAACCTCCATTTTGAAAAAATAAAGAGCCTACGATTTCTCGTAAGCTCAAGTTTGACTATTTCTCAAATATCCTTGTGATCTTGCCCCGTAAGCACTCCAGCAAAGTACGCCGTTTTCTTAAAGCTAAAACCATCATTCTGAAAACTCTTTTGAATATCATCATGAGTGATAGGATTGCCAATTGCCATGCCATGTGCAAATCCAATGCCTCCCAGCCATGCTAATTCCATAATGTTCCAAATCACAGCAGCTCCACCAATTGCGCATATAAGTTTCATTGCTTTTTTCATAAGTTCAACCTCCAAAAATATAATTCTGAGACTAATCATCTCATAAAGCATCGAGAAATTTTCGCGTCACAGTATGTCGATACTCCTCAGAATATCCACCAGATCCTTCTTGCTCATCTCGGCGTCGATATCCAGATGCACGTGAACTTTTTTCTCGTTCTCGCTGTATCCGGCAGAAATATCATTGAGATCGACGTTCACGCCATCATATCCCTGCTTACGGATCGCATTCCGAACCGCGTCCGAAATAAGCCCACGCAGAAATGCAGACTGGATGTGCATAATGTCCTCCATGATGTAGTACCTCCAAAAAAAAATATAAAAATGAAAAAGAGAATGGGCCTCGAACCCATAACCTCCACCCGAAAGTGGCGCTCTACCAATTGAGCTATCTCCTCCATAAAGGCATCTGAAATTTTCGCGTCTGAAAAAGATAAGAGGGCGTGATTTTTCAGATATTGTCCTCTTCCTGATTGCTCTCTTGCATCTCTTTCAATGCCTTCTTCTCGTTCCACTTTGCCCATGCTGCAAATGTGCCCAGGATTGCCAACGACAATCCCATGCCAACTCCGCAGCACTTAAAATAAGTACCCCAAGTCCAAGGTTTGTTCATAAAGTTCTTAATAGCTTTCATCATAGTTTTTCTCCTTTCAATGTAAGCCCTCTTACCTCCATAATAGAAGCTGAAATTTTCGCGTCTAAAAAAAAAGAAAGAGCCCATGCTTTCACATCAGCTCTTCTCCGGGACGGCCCAACTCAAGTTGTGTTTAACCGGTCTATCGTCAAATATCAGTCTTTCGACGGCCGGAATGCCCGACACAACAGCCATACAATAAGCGTTACAATTGCCATTGCAATTGCTGTCATGATCATCTGCCCAACCGTAATCGAATAATTCCAAATTTTCTTAAAAATAGATTCGTTCATATTACTTCTCCTTTTCTTGGGCCTTTGTCCCATAAAGCACGGAGAATTTTTCGCGTTACACTCCGGTGATCAGATTTACCCAAACATCATCCAGTTCCCTGCTGTCCAGTGCACATCCCAGCAGGCGCCTCGGACTCGTTTCCAGAAAACATGCCAGCTGTTCCAGCCGTTCATTGCAGGGGATCGTGTATCCGTTGCACCAGAATCCCACACACGTCCGGGATACGCCCATCTCCTTTGCAAGGATTGCCTGGCTGATCCGTCGCTCCTTCAGTTTCTTCTTCAGGTTCTCGCCGAACTGTGCCCGGTAGCGTCTGGGGTAAGAGGCTCGCACTTCGTGGTTGTTTTTCTCTGTCATATGATACTCCTGTCAAATACAGTCTCCCACCGTTCTCGCTTGATGGGCTTCATTCGCAATGCCCACATGATCTGGCGTACGGTCACGGTCGGATATTCTCCATTTTGATTTCTGCGCCCGGCATGGCTGTCGAAATATTCCCTGAATCCCCGCCGCAGATAGATCTTGTCGGTCAGCCATGGGTCGATGGCACTCCAGTAGGTCGATTTTGTCTTCTCGTTGAATCGCTGCTGGATCACACATAGCCCCCTCACACCTTCCTTGTAAAGGGTACACACACGATACACCGGATGATTGCAGCGGTAGACGCTTCCGTAATAACTCGTCCATTCATTGGGCGGCACTTCATGATATCGCATAAAAAATAAAGAGAGCCTGCGACTTTCGTCACAGACCCTCCTCGGTTCCTCCTTTACCTTCTGTCTGTAAAGCCTCTCTTGATCTCATGTAAACCTTCACGCATTGCTCCGGAAAGCTGCGTCACACCCCCAGCCTCGCAGATCGACCAGTATACGGTCATCCCAATCGTGCCGACAAACGTCAATGCCTGCATCCCCAACTTTGCGATCTCAAGGTGACGCGCCTTCGCAGCCTTCTCCTGATCATTGATGACTTCCTGCTCTTTTCGCCTCTCGTCATCCGTTTTCAGGTTTTGGTCGCTCTCCTGCGCCTCGCCCTTGAGCTGCATGTCGTACAGCTTCAGTGCCGTGTTTGCCGCCGAATTGTACTCGTCCGTACCCGGTTCCAGGTCTTTGAGTTTCGCCAGCGATTGCTTCGCCGCTTCCATCAGCAATTCTTTGTTTTCGTAAGATTCCATTTTGATTTTCTCCTTTACAAAGTAAATTAGAGTTTCCTCCATTAAGCAGAATGTTTTTCTCGCGCCGAGATGCTCCGGACGTTCAACAGCACATGGTCCCGTCCCCGGATGTCATCCGGCGTCGTGTCCAGGTCCAGGAACATGTAATTCGGTGCGTCCTCGTCTCCCGGCGCGATTACAAGGTCTCCGACATCGTTCTGGCTCTCGCTTAGCTGGAAACCGATGGCCACGCCGATCAGAAGCCCCATCCCAAAGATCAGAACAGCAAAGATCATACCAAGTTCAGCGTTCATTTTGAAATCTCCTTTGTACTACTATACCTGTGTTTACGGTCGTCTGCGTGATGAAAAAAATAAAAGAGCCTACGATTTCTCGTAAGCTCTCACGCCTTAGATGTCTTTGCGAATCATAAAGAGTTCGCCATTCGATACAATTACTCGAACCATTCCACGGCAGCGGATACGGTCGATTGCAACGTTGTAAGCTGCTCGTGCTGTCTCACTCGTAGCGTAGTCATGTTCCACAAACATCACTTTGCTCCGGCTTTCTATAAACACGCGCAGTTTGTCCGTCGCGTCAACGTATCCTCTGTCGTACTTTCTCTTATTCATCTTGTTCATAATATCAATCTCCTTTCAAATTCCGGAAGACATCTCTTCCATAAAAGAAGCCGATTTTTTCGCGTTATTTCGTAACATTCTATGCTAGGTTAGAAAAATTATATGTAAAAAGAAAAGAGCGTATGTTTCCATACGCCCGTTTTCCAGTAGAATCCATCAGCGGATACCACACCGAACATCATTCAGCATGAGGAGTTCTTCTCCTTCGTTCCAGCCAGCATACGGGTCGCTCATCGACTCGTTAAATGCCTTCAGGATCGAATTCATCATTTCCTCAAAACCATTCACAATATTCTTCAGCATAGTAGTTTCCTCCTATAATTGGTTTATTTCTTCCATAATAGGAGCTGAATTTTTCGCGTCTGCGCGTAATAAAAAGAAAAAGGAAAGAGCTTGCGCTCAATCCTCCTTGAAAACGTATTTCCTGGTCAGCTTGATTGTTGCCATTGCAGTCATAGCAATCAGGATCATGCAGCCGATGAATGCCGGTGCAGCATTGCAGAATGTGTCCACCATGCTCTGAGTATCAAGCCATGCTCTGCCAAACGCAGCCATTTCGCTTGTATTCTCGAAAACATAGTTGTGACCCATTCCGGTCTGCATAAGTACCAGAATCCATACAACTTCTTCCTTTGCCATTTCGATGCAATTCATCATAATTTCAAACATAATAAATCCTCCATTTTGAAATGTTGTTTTCTTCCATAATAGAGGTTGCATTTTTCGCGTCTGCATAAAAAAATAAGAGCCTGTGTTTTCACAAGCTCCATTTTGATCAGTGTTTCTTCTTTGTTCTGCTTTTCACCTCGTTTGTCTTTGCTCCGATCAGCTTTGCCAGTCTGACCAGAATCACAACGATCAAAATCCAGATAATCAAGTTAAACATTTTTCATACCACCTTTCTCATAAAGGCGGCTGTATTTTTCGCGTCCAGATAAAAAGAAAGAGCCGCAGATTTCTCCACAGCTCTCGCCTTTAGCAAACGATGTAGTTCGTCGGTTTGGTTACATACTCGATGATTCCTGCTTTCTTCAGCAGCTCAAAGTCCCGTGCAATGCCGCGCAGGTCATAGTTTTCGAGCCTGAGCTGATACTCGCATTTCTTATGATCCTTATCACCACAGCTTCCCAGCTTGTTCACCAGCGAATCAGCGATTCGATAGTCAATCACGCAGTTCCTGCGGATGATCTCTTTCATAAGATCGCGACGATCAGTCATATCGTCAACACCCTTCACGTCAATGTACATAACGGTCTTTTTTGCCTCAAACATAATAAAATCTCCTTTACATAATCAATTTTCGTGAACTTTCGTCCATAAAGGAGCCTGTATTTTTCGCGTCATCCGCGTTCTTTGCTGAGAAGCCAGAAAAAATAACGGTAATATTCGTAGTACAGTTCCCTACAGCAGGGGCACCCGTTTGCCCGCAGTGCATCATAGCCGAGACCTTCTGTAACACCTCTTAATAAGTACGGCCCGACCGCTGAATCAAATTGCCGCATGCACCCTTCCAGAATATCAATATGGCTGGAGTAATAGACGCGTGCAAGCGCCTGGCGCTCCGTCTGGCTTTCCGGAGGGTCACCTTTGAGGATTCCCGAAATATCGCTGGGTGAAAGTTGCCATCCGTCGATGTAGTTGAGTGCTTTTTTCCAGTCATCGTACTGGCGACAGAAGTGCTTGAGCTCGTAGTACCGTTCTGCCGGAATATAATAGGGGTTTTTCTTCGAAAGTTTGGCCCGTTCTCCTTTCATTTCTCGCCCCTCCATTCGTAGCCAGTCTGTTCGTAGAGGAGCTTCGGCGAAATATAATAGCTGATCCGACCATACTTCGAGTCCATCTGCCGGACGTCTGTCACAGTGTGCCCGTTCCGTGTTGCCTGGCCGATTGGCAGCCAGCCTGCAATGATTCCAGCTCGCACCCATGCAGGGTCTCGTCCATAGACCCTCGCAGCCACACGCACCGGCACAGACCCCAATTTTAATTTCGCTTTGTCCATTTTACATTACTCCTTTTTACTTATTCTAAGAGCATTTTTCTGCATCTTAGGTTCAAAAGGATATTACCTGACAAAGCGGTCGTCTGCGTGATGTATTTTTTTCTTTTTGCCCTCAAAGGATTGACAATGAAATATTCATCGTTTAACCTAGAATAGCTTTTCAAAAATAAAAAGCCCGATTTTTTCGAGCTTTCCATTTTGATTTGCGGTATTCTATAAAATTGTAAGGAGGTACCTATGTTAAAACCATGCCCCGAATGCCACAAGAAGGTGAGCGACCAGGCCGTTGCATGCCCTCACTGTGGATACCCGCTAAAAGCACGACAAAAACCGGTGTATGCAAAAACATCGCAAAAGCATATGCGGCTTCCAAATGGATTTGGCCAGATCACAGAGATTCAAAATGCGCGTCTTAGGCGTCCATTTCGTGTAATGGTCACCGTCGGAAAATCGCCAGAAGGCCGTCCAATTGTCAAGCCACTTCAGCCAGTAGCCTATTTTGCGACTTATAATGAAGCGTATCAAGCACTTGTCGAATATCACAGAAATCCGTTCGATCTTTCCAATCTTGTCACGATGGATGAACTATACGCGCATTGGTATGAGGAACGAACAAGAAACGCTTCTCCACAGGCCCTCCGGCAATATAATTCCGTTTGGGCATACGCCGAAGAACTTCACGCCATGCCAATTCGAAGTGTCCGTGCCTGCGATCTCAAGAAGGTCATCATGACAGCCCATCGAACAATTCATGGAAAAGAACGTGCAGCATCTAACAATACGCGAAGCAAAATGAAATCAACATTCGACCAGCTGTTTGATTATGCAATGGCAAACGAGCTGGTAGATAAAAACTGTGCGCGGACGTTTTCGCTCAATATCGAGGCACCAGTCGTCCACAAAGAACACCTTACCTATACAGATGAAGAAATAGACCTTCTGTGGAAAAATATTGATCTTCCATTTGTCGACATTGTGTTGATTCAATGCTATTCGGGATGGCGGCCACAAGAACTTCTGAATCTGAAAACATGTAATGTTGATCTCGAAAAGAAGAGTTTTCAAGGTGGGATGAAAACAAAGGATGGCAAAAACCGCATTGTTCCGATTCACTCTCGGATTTATCCGCTTGTTGAAAAACACTATCTTGAATCGGTAAACGACAACAGTGAATATCTCATCACGCAGCACTTTCGCAGCACAACAAGGGTAATCCAGATGAACTACGATACCTACCTGACCGGGCTGCAAGCGATTGTGAAAGAACTTGGCTTGAATCCGGAACATCGTCCTCACGATGCACGTGTAAGATTTGTCACCGCTGCCAAGAAAGCTAAAGTAGATGAATACGCAATCAAGATCCTCGTTGGGCACCATATTCAGGATATCACCGAAAAGACATATACAAAACGTGACCTTGATTGGATGCGCGACGAAATCGAAAAAATCAATTAAAAATCCATATTGGGTTTATTCTAGCGACACGACTCCAGAAATAGAATTACTGTACGAATTACTTCATTTTCATGGCCTTTTATTGAACCTTTTTTCGAAAAATAAAACGTAGTTAAAATGTTTTTGACTCACATCAACTCCGAGCAGTTTCCATAGTAATGATCCCTTTAGAATTTGTTCGGTCAGGGCAGAACGGATTTCAGAAATGAATAGCTCTTCAGCGGCTTGTCGAGGTGGGTCAGCGCGTATTGCTCTGCCACCGCCGATAGCTTGGCCAGACTGCCGACCGAGATCTTGAATGCAAATATTTTTTTGTCCTCTACGAGGCAGATGTGCCGCAACGCATACAGCGCACCGGCGTCCAGGTTGCACGGCTTCCCTGCCTTCTGCGCACAATCCGGGCAGAGCAGATAGCCCTCCTGCGGGTCGAGATAAAACGACGCATCGTCATACTTTCCGCACACATTGCAGCAGGCAAGCTGCGGCAAAAAGCCGCACTCACTCATGGTGCGCAGCTCGAACACCGCCTTGATGACGCGCAGATCCGCTTTCTGGCGGCTGATCATGTACAGGCAGTTGAGCAGAAGCCGAAGCTCCTTGCCCGCTTCGGTGCCGGTCGGCGAGAGCGAGACCGCCATCTCATCCAGATACATGGCAAGCCCCATCCCCTCGATGGAGGAAGAAACTCCGTGGAAAATGGTGTTGACCGAAGCCTCCCGGACCGTGTACATATTCCGCCCCGGAACAAGGACAAATTCCGAGTAACAAAAAAGCCCGCAGGCGCTGAATAATTTGCTCTTCAGCCGCAGGCTGTTCGGCGCCGAAGCCGAGATCACACCAAGCTCCGGTGTCAGGATGGTCAGGATCCGGTCAGCCTCTTTGTACCGGGTCTCCCGCAGGACGAGCCCCATCGTTACGATCGTATCCATCAGTATCTTCTCCTGCCGGAACAGCAGGCTGTTCCGCGTTCTGCTGCCTGTAATCCAGGTAGCGGAGGATGTTTCCGGTGCAGGCAAATGCCTGCCAGTGTGCGTCAGCGTCCATAGGCCTCCCCTTTCTGCGCGGCAGATGCCGCCCATGATAGTATTGCCTTTATCCTAGCGCACCACCCGTGGAAAATCTGTCCGAATCGCGGCGCAGGCTCAGCGATTGTTCGGGTTCTGCTTGAAGCCAAAGTTGTTCAGCAAAAACTCATTGTCACGCCAGTCGGCTTTGACTTTGACCCAGCACTGCAGGTTAACACGGCAGCCGAGGAACTCCTCGCAGTCTGCACGGGCCGCACTGGCGATCTTCTTCAGCATCGCGCCGCCCTTGCCGATGACCATGCCCTTGTGGCTTTCACGTTCGCAGTAAATGTTGACGTCGATGTCCACAAGGTCAGTGCCGGGCCGCTCTTTGAAGCGCTCCACCACGACAGCGATGCCGTGCGGGATCTCGTCCCGCATGAACAGCAGCGCCTTTTCGCGGATGACCTCAGCCACCAGCTCTTTTTCGGGCATGTCCGTGTAGGCGTCATCGTCAAAATAGTGAGGGCCCTCTACCGCATACTGGCTCAGCGCGTCGAACAGCTCCTCGCAGCGGTCGTCGGCGCGGACGCTGACGGTATAGATGGCATCAAAGACACCGAGCGCCTTCAGCTCTGCCTTGCGGGCTTCGAGGTCCGCCGGGTCTTTGACGAGGTCGGTCTTGTTGATGACGGCAATGGCCGGGCCGCCGCTGCTGCGCAGAGCGTCCACCAGGACCATTTCCGGCTCATTGAGTGCACCGTACGGCTCAAACAGCATCATGGAGACATCGACGTCCGCGATGGAATCACTGGCCGTCTTGTCCATCCGTTTGCCCAGTTTGTTGTGTGCCTTGTGTACGCCCGGCGTATCGAGCAGGACATACTGCAACGGCCCGCGCGTCACCACACCGGTGATGCGGGTACGGGTCGTCTGGGGCTTGGAGGTGACGATGGCTACCTTCTCACCGACCAGACGATTTGTCAGGCTGGATTTGCCGACGTTCGGCCGGCCGATGACGGCCACAAAGACCGAAGAGGTCTCATAATGCTGCTGCATTGGGGCTGCGTTTTTCAAAATAGAACTCCTATCCCTTCCAAGGCTTCTGTGTTATTCCGTGTAGCTGACCGTGCGGGGCAGACCGAGCTGGGTCAGCACGGCCTCTTCCTTCTCGCGCATCCGCATGGCTTCCAGACCGCCGTTCTCGTGGTCATAGCCCAGCAGATGCAGCATCGAGTGCACCGTCAGGAAGGCGACTTCGCGCTGCAGCGGATGACCGTAGAGCGTGGCCTGTTCCTGTGCGCGCTCCATGCTGATGACGATATCGCCCAGCATCTTGCAGCCGTTGTTCTCATCGACATCGTACACGCCGTTTTCGCCCAGAGGAAAGCTCAGAACGTCCGTGGGCATGGGTTTGTTGCGATACTGGTTGTTCAGCTCCGCAATGGAGGCATTGTCAACGAAGGTCACGCTGATCTCAGCAGGGTCATCGAAATGTTCATATTCCAGCACGGCGTTGCAGGCACGGCGGATCAGGATGCGGAGGCCCGACGGGACCTTCACAGCCTTCTGGGAATTGGTGATCAAAACTTTATTGGACATAACAGTCCGCTCCTTTCTTTTTATGCTGCCTTTTTGAAAGCGTTATGGCTTTCAGCGCTTGGCGGGGTGCGCGGCGGCTTCGTATGCTTTGATGATCTCCTGGACCAGACGATGACGCACAACATCCTTTTCGGTAAAGTAGCATTGTGCGATGCCGTCCACACTTTTCAGGATCTGCAGCGCGTCCACAAGACCGCTGCGGGTACGGTCGGGCAGGTCGATCTGTGTCACATCGCCAGTCACGACCACTTTGGAACCTACACCCATACGGGTCAGAAACATCTTCATCTGTTCGGGGGTGGTATTCTGCGCTTCGTCCAGAATGATGAACGAGTCGTCCAGAGTGCGTCCGCGCATGTATGCGAGCGGCGCGACCTCGATGATCTGCTTCTCCACCAGACGCTCATACGTTTCGGCCCCCAGCATATCGAACAGACCGTCGTAGAGCGGGCGCAGATAAGGGTCTACCTTCTGCTGCAGGTCGCCGGGCAGAAAACCAAGCTTCTCCCCTGCTTCCACCGCCGGGCGGGTCAGGACGATGCGCGAGACGTCTTTTGCCTTAAAGGCTTTGACGGCCATTGCAACGGCCAGATATGTTTTACCCGTACCCGCCGGGCCGACGCCAAAGGTCACTGCATTCTTACGGATGGCGTTGAGGTATTCCTTCTGCCCCAGCGTTTTGG
Source organism: Faecalibacterium prausnitzii (assembly GCF_019967995.1). NCBI lineage: Bacteria > Bacillati > Bacillota > Clostridia > Eubacteriales > Oscillospiraceae > Faecalibacterium > Faecalibacterium prausnitzii. Next base: position 1,504,354 of record NZ_CP065377.1, on the reverse strand, counting down.
GGCGGATCGGCCGCCCCTTTACGGTGACGGTCACGAAATCCTCCGTCAGCTCTTTGACGCGCTTTTCCTCGCCGTCATGTGCAAGGCTCAAGCAATAACGCACGGTCTGCTCTTCCAGCGGGGTATGATTCTCGATCAGAAGGAGCATCCCCTCAATGGCACGTGCCGCAGCGGCAACATTGGCGCTTTCACCCGACAGGCGAAGCATTGTGCCGCGGCAGACAGCCGTGACGGAAAACTCTTTCTCCAACAGGCGGATGTTGCGGTCACAGTTTCCAAAAACCGCCGCCGCGATCTCCACACTATCCAGTTCGATGCTCTTTTCAGCCATACGGCCCCTCCCGAAATCTCAATAGAATTCCATATTTATTGTACCACCAAAAGTGCAAGAAGAAAACTGTGAAAATTGCACAAAATTTTAGTGAAGGAATCTATCGGGCAAAAACTTGATGCAGACCATTAGAAAATGTTGCCGACAAGACCATGTTGCAAAAAGTGTTACAAAAAATTTGGGGCAGTACTTTATAAACAAGAAAAAGTCCTACGAATTCCGCGAAATCTAGCGATAATTCGTAGGACTTTTGGAGCTACTGATCCGATTCGAACGGACGACCTGCTCATTACGAGTGAGCTGCTCTACCGGCTGAGCCACAGTAGCAGACCAATGTTCTGCAACGTGATGTATTCTATCATAAAAGCCGGTGAGTGTCAAGATAGGAATTTGTTTTTTGCGCGAACTTCTTAAAATCCCTTCATCTGCCCGCACAGATACAGCATCCCCGTTGCGGCACCGCAGATGGGAAGCAGGAGAAACAATGTGCGGACGAACTGGCCGACCAGGCTCCAGGCTCCGGCGGAGTAAAGCGACGTTCCGAAGGAGCAGCGCTGGATCTTTCCACTGACCTGCAGCGCCAGCGCGCCGAACAGACACAGACAGCCGGCGGCAAGCGCGGTCGGAAGCCCGGATGCGGCGGAATAGACCAACAGTGCCTTCCAGTTCAGGTTGGTCAACAGCTGAAAGGACAGCATCCCTGCCCCGGCCCCATAGAGGATCAGGAAACAGAAAATGGGCAGAGAACCAATTGCGGACAGACCCAGCAGAAGCAAAACGGTCAGCGCCCCGGAAGCGGTCAGAAGTTCTGTCCGAAAAAGGCCCATTGCCTGAGCCGCCGTTTCCGCTGCAAAGGAAGTCCGCCAGCAGCTGAGATAATAGTCGAGCATTTCCAGCTCGCCGGCGCTACACAGAGCAGATAGAACACCCGCAAGAAAGGTCCCGAACAAATACGCACCCGCCAGCAGGATGCAGCTGTGATCGGCCCGCAGAGAGCGTTTCCGGGGCGTTTCCATCGGCTCCGGAACGGCCGGGATCGCTTGTGATGGTGCATCCGCCGGGAGCGGCTCATTTGGTTCTGGAAGTGTAACGTTGGTTTTGAGCAGTGCGCTGTCCGGCACAGACGGTGCAGACAGCGGTTCCAAGGGTTCGGACGATTCCGGCTTCTGATAGACCCACATCTTTGGACTCCTCCTGTTTTGCGCTCTCGAATCGTTTCAGTGATGCCGCCGTTCGGTGCGCAGCATCCCGAAGATGCCGCCCAGACAGCCAAATAAAAACACCAGAGCAAACCGCACAAGCTGCATTTCTGCGGGTGCAAACCCGGCATAGAGACCAAACCCGGTCAGGAGCAGTACGAACATTGCCCCCTGGATGGCTCCACAGACCAGCCCGCGGCTGCGCTGAAAAAATGCAGCCAGCCACCCGCTGAGCAGGCTGCCTGCGCAGACTGCAGCGCTTGCCATCGGCCAGGCCGCAGCCTGCGAAAGCCCATGCCGGACCATAAGATACGCCAGCCCTGCCATGCAGGCACCGGCAAACGCGCCGCCGATGCCGAACGCCAGCAGCGCCGCCCCTACGGAGATCTTCTTTTGTTCAGACATAAAAACGCGCCTCCCTGCACTACTGTATGCAGGAAGGCGCGTGAAAAAGTACCGGGTCTTGAAATTACTTTTTAGCGGGAGCGTTGTCCATGTTCAGCTTCTCAACAGAGCTGATGGCATTCTTGGTGAAGCGGATCTTCACGCGGTCAGCGCCGGTCTCCAGAACGAAGGTGTCGTCCTTGATGGCAACCACACGACCGATCACACCGCCGATGGTAGTGACCTGATCGCCGATCTCCAGAGCAGCACGCATGGCAGCGTCCTTCTTCTCCTGCTTCTTCTGGGGACGATAGATCATGAAATAGAGCAGAACCAGCATCAGAGCCAGGGTGAAGAACAGGCTGATGTAGCTTTCGGTCGTAGTCGTCAGAAATTGCATGGGCAAAATCTCCTCTCAAAATTCAGATAATCTTATTATAAACCCTTCTTCGGGCGGTTGCAAGGCCAAAGTGCGAAAAACTCAGATTCTTGTATCCAGGAGCTTCACATAGCGGTCATGGAAGGCGGTGAAGGTGCCTGCGTCCAGCTCGTCGCGGATGCGCTCCATCAGATGGTTGTAGAACCACAGGTTGTGCATGACGGCCAGCCGCATCCCCAGCAGCTCTTCCGCCTTAAACAGATGGCGGATATAGGCGCGGGAGTAGTTCCGGCAGGCCGGGCAACCGCAGGTGGGGTCGATGGGGCGCTCATCGCGCTCGTACTTGGCATTCTTGATGTTGATGATGCCGCCCCAGGTGTTCAGGTGGCCGTGGCGGGCGTTGCGGCTGGGCATGACGCAGTCGAACAGGTCCACGCCGCGGGAAACGGCTTCGATGATGTTGCCGGGTGTGCCGACGCCCATCAGGTAGCGGATCTTATCCTTGGGCATGTGAGGCTCCACCTGGCTGATCATCTCATACATCACATCGGTAGGCTCGCCCACTGCCAGGCCGCCGATGGCATAGCCATCGAGGTCCATCTCGGCGATCTGCTTCATGTGCTCGACCCGCAGGTCGGCAAAGGTGCAGCCCTGGTTGATGCCAAACAGAAGCTGGTCCGGGTTGACGGCTCTGCCCTCGTGCTTCAGGCGGGCCATCTCCGTTTTGCAGCGGGCCAGCCAGCGGACGGTGCGGTCGCAGCTTGCCTTGGAATAATCGTGCTGCGCGGGGTTCTCCACACACTCATCAAAGGCCATGGCGATGGTCGAGCCCAGGTTCGCCTGGATCTGCATACTCTCTTCCGGGCCCATGAAGATCCGGTGTCCGTCCAGATGGGACGCAAAGGTCACGCCCTCTTCGGTGATCTTGCGCAGCTTGGACAGGCTGAACACCTGAAATCCGCCGCTGTCGGTCAGGATGGGGCCGTTCCAGCGGGTGAACTTGTGCAGGCCGCCCATGTCGGCCACCAGCTTGTCGCCGGGGCGCAGATGAAGGTGGTAGGTGTTGCAGAGCATGACCTGCGCACCGATATCCTTCAGGTCCTGTGCCGACAGGCCGCCTTTGATGGCACCTGCCGTTGCGACGTTCTGGAACGCCGGGGTCTGCACGGTGCCGTGCACGGTCTTGAACTCGCCCCGCCGGGCGTCGTGCTCCTGCTTGAGGAGCTTGTACGTGGTCAAAGAAGGCATAAACGTTTCCTTTCTGTGCACGGAAAACAGCCGTGCATCCTGTGCCGCACACCTGCGGCGTCATCAGAAATAGTGTACCAGAGAACGACGGATCGTTATCTTTCTTGATGGGATTCTTGCCACAATCAACATTGAGCCATTGCTTTTCTCTACATACAAATATCGCAAAAAGCGCGAATTTTGTATCAGACGATCAGCATTGCATCGCCAAAGCTGAAAAAGCGGTACTTCTGTTCCACAGCAACCTTGTATGCAGCCATGGTCTTTTCGTAGCCGTAGAGCGCCGATACCAGCATGATGAGGGTGCTTTCGGGCAGGTGGAAGTTGGTGATGAGGCCGTCGATGCAGTGGAACTGGACACCGGGATACAGGAAGATGGACGTGTTGCCGCTGCAGGCTTTGATCTCACCATACTTGGCGGCGACAGCTTCCAGGGTGCGGCAGCTGGTGGTGCCGACGGCGATGACGCGGTGCCCGGCGGCCTTGGTCTCCCGGATGCGCTGGGCGGTCTCCTCGCTGATGGAGTACCACTCGCTGTGCATCTTGTGGTCGGTGATCTCATCCTCCATCACGGGGCGGAAGGTGCCGAGGCCCACATGCAGCGTCACTTCAGCGATGCCGACCCCCTTGGCGCGGATGGTGTCCATCAGCTCCGGGGTAAAGTGGAGGCCTGCCGTGGGGGCGGCGGCGCTGCCCAGCTCCTTGGCATAGACGGTCTGGTACTGGCTCTGGTCATCCAGCTGCTTGGTGATGTAGGGCGGCAGAGGCATTTTGCCAAATTCATCCAGCTTTTCATAAAGGGTCTCGGTGTCATAATAGAATGTAACGAACTTGTTGCCGTCTTCCAGCGTCTCGTCCACCACGGCGGTCAGGGTGCCGTCGCCGAAGCTGACCTTTGTGCCCGGCTGCATCCGCTTGCCGGGCTTGGCCAGGCATTCCCACTGGTCGCCCTTGACCTGGCGGAGCAGCAGCAGCTCACAGACTGCGCCGGTGGGCTGCTTGACGCCCACGATGCGGGCGGGCAGGACCTTGGAATTGTTTACGACCAGCAGGTCGCCGGGCTCCAGATATTCCGGCAGGTCGCGGAAGATCCGATGCTGGATGCTGTCGTCTTTCTGGCTCAGGACCATGAGGCGCGCGGCATCACGAGGGTCCGCAGGCTCCTGTGCAATGAGCTCTTTGGGTAAATCATACCAAAAATCTTTTTTTAACATGCTTCGCATTTGCCTTTCCGATGATTGACACGAAGGTCGTATCAATGTTATCATAAAATCTGTATAAGCGGTATCTATTATATTGCATGGGCGTCCGGTTTGCAAGCCTGCGTTCTGTGTGAATTTCGTTTTTTTGAAAGGAAAGGTGCTGGAAATGGAAAAACAGTATAAAGTTGGCGTTGTCGGTGCGACTGGCATGGTCGGTCAGCGCTTCATCACACTGCTGGAGAATCACCCCTGGTTCAAACTGACCACCCTGGCCGCATCCGGCTGCAGTGCAGGCAAGACCTATGAGGAGGCTGTCGGTTCCCGCTGGGCCATGACCACCCCGATGCCCGAAAGCGTGAAGAAGATGGTCGTGCTGGACGCTTCCAAGGTGGAAGAGGTCGCTTCGCAGGTGGACTTCATCTTCTGCGCCGTCAATATGCCCAAGGCCGAGATCAAGGCGCTTGAGGAGGCTTATGCCAAGGCAGAGTGCCCGGTCGTCTCCAACAACAGCGCCAACCGCGGCACCCCGGATGTCCCGATGGTGGTGCCGGAGATCAACGCCGACCACATTGAGATCATCCCGGCACAGCGCAAGCGTCTGGGCACCAAGCGCGGCTTCATCGCCGTCAAGTCCAATTGCAGCCTGCAGAGCTATGTGCCGGCCCTGCATCCCCTGATGAAGGATTTCGGCGTCAGCAAGGCGCTGGTCTGCACCTACCAGGCCATCTCCGGTGCGGGCAAGACCTTTGACCGGATGCCGGAGATCGTGGACAACGTCATCCCCTACATCGGCGGCGAGGAAGAGAAGAGCGAGCAGGAGCCGCTGAAGCTGTGGGGCCACATCGAGGGCGACCGGATCGTCAATGCCGAGAAGCCCGTCATCACCGCACAGTGCTTCCGTGTTCCCGTCTCCGACGGCCACACCGCTGCGGTCTTCGTGAGCTTTGACAAGAAGCCCACCAAGGAGCAGATCCTTGCAGCATGGGCCAACTTCCGCGGCCCTGCGCAGGAGCTGGAGCTGCCCAGCGCACCCAAGCAGTTCCTGCACTACTTCACTGAGAACGACCGTCCCCAGCCCAAGCTGGACCGCAACACCGAGCACGGCATGGCCGTCTGCCTGGGCCGTCTGCGGGAGGACACCCTGTTCGATTACAAGTTCGCCTGCATGAGCCACAACACCCTGCGCGGTGCGGCAGGCGGTGCGGTCCTGCTGGCAGAGCTGCTGGCCGCCAAGGGCTATTTTGACTGATCTGCGTTCCCAAACACAGCAAAAGGAGATCTTACACTATGAAAAATCCTGTCTTTACCGGCGCGGGCGTAGCGATCATCACCCCGATGTACGAGGATGGCAGCGTCAATTTTGACGAGCTGGGCCGCATCATCGAGGACCAGATCGCGCGCGGCACCGATGCCATCGTCATCTGCGGAACCACCGGTGAATGCTCCACCATGACCGATGAAGAGCAGCTGGCTGCCATCAAGTTCACCGTTGATACCGTCAACCACCGGGTGCCCGTCATCGCGGGTGCCGGTTCCAACGACACCGACCACGGCTGCGCACTGGCTGCAAAGTCTGCCGAGTGCGGCGCCGATGCCCTGCTGCTGGTCACCCCGTACTACAACAAGACCACTCAGGCGGGCCTGATCGCGCACTTCACCGCCATGGCCGATGCGGCTGGGATCCCGGTCATCCTCTACAACGTGCCCTCCCGTACCGGCCTGAACATTGCCCCGGAGACGGCTCTGGAGCTGAGCAAGCACCCGCTCATCAATGGCATCAAGGAAGCGTCCGGCAACATTTCACAGGTGGCGAAGATTGCACAGCTGTGCGGCGATGAACTGAACATCTACTCCGGCAACGACGACCAGGTGGTTCCCCTGCTGTCCCTCGGCGGCAAGGGCGTCATCAGTGTCGTCTCCAACGTCAAGCCGGAGCTGATGCACAACTGCTGCAAGGCCTGGTTCGACGGCGACACCCGGAAGGCCTGCCAGCTGCAGCTGGAGATCCTGCCGCTGGCGGACGCCCTCTTCTGCGAGGTCAACCCCATCCCGGTTAAGTACGCCATGAACGTGCTGGGCTGGAACGCCGGTGCCTGCCGCCTGCCTCTGGTGGAGCCCAGCGACGCGCACAAGGAGAAGATCGAACAGGCGCTTGCCGCAGAAGGCCTCCTGAAATAACAACAGAACAACGCACAAATGCCCGGTGGAACGTTCTTCCGGGCATTTGGCCTTTTCGGAAAATCAAAGAACGAGGTAAGATCAAATGACGGATATTATCATTCAGGGCATCGGCGGCCGGATGGGACATGTGCTGTGCGAGATGATTGCCCAGCGGGAGGACTGCCGTGTCATTGCCGGTATTGATGTGAAGGACGGCGAGCAGAACGGCATCCCTGTTTACGACAGCCTGGAAAAGCTGGACGGCAAGGGCGATGTAGTCATCGACTTCAGCTCCCCCGCTGCCGTGGAAAAGACCCTGCCCTACTGCGAGGCCCACAAGCTGCCCATCGTGGTCTGCACCACCGGCCTGTCCGAAGAGCTGCAGCTCAAGGTCGTTCAGCTGTCCCGCACAGTGCCCGTGTTCAAGAGCGCCAATATGTCCATCGGCATCAATGTGCTGTCCGAGCTGTGCAAGCGCGCGTCGGCCATTCTGGGTGCCGCGTATGATGTGGAGATCGTGGAGCAGCACCACCACAACAAGCTGGATGCCCCCAGCGGCACGGCTCTGATGCTGGCCGACGCCATCAACGAAGAGAACGACGGCGCATATCACTACGTTTACGACCGCTCCTCCGTCCGCCAGAAGCGCGACCCCAAGGAGATCGGCATCAGCTCGGTGCGCGGCGGCAGCATCGTGGGCGACCACGAGGTGCTGTTCTGCGGCCCGGACGAGGTCATCACCCTCAAGCATACCGCCTATTCCCGCAGCATTTTTGCAAACGGTGCCATCAATGCCGCTGTTTATCTTGCAAAAAAGGAGCCGGGACTGTACAATATGGGTAACATGATTGCAGAAATGTGATCCTGCCGGATCTTGCAGCCCGTATGGGCAGAATGGAGTGTTTACTATGTACGGTGTTTCGAAGATCAGCATTGAACCCAGTCTGATGATGATCAGCGTCCAGGATGTCGAGTTCAAGGGCAACAGTCTGGCACGATATTTGCAGATTTTTGCGGATACCGGCGTCGTGGTGGATATGATCAGCCAGAGCGCACCCCATGGCACCACCATGGATTTCAGCTTTACGGCCTCGGCCAGCGACCTGCCCCTCGTGATGAAAGCCATCTCGGCCGCCAACCTCGACAAGGATGCCAAGGCTTCCCCGCTCATCAGTGTGGGATACTCCAAGCTGAACCTCTTCGGTGAAGAGATGGTCACCAGCTGCGGTGTGGCAGCCCGTGCCCTGAACGCTCTGGCCATGGCAGACATCGAAGTGCTGCTCATCACCACCAGCGATCTGGATATTTCCCTTCTGGTTCGCGCAGAAAATGAAGATGCTGCCTACGATGTGCTGAAGAAGGCATTCGAGCTGTAAAAAAGCCCGATCGATCCCGGAATATTTCAACGTGCAAAAGAGCCGCCTGCTTCTCGGTTTTGAGAAGCGGGCGGCTCTTGATGTTATGGGTGGTTTGCTGTGTTTTGCAAAAGCGCTTTACAGCGTGACCTTATGGTAGATCTTCTTGCCCTTCTTGATGACGATGCCATTGGCCAGCTGCTCAGCCGTGAAGCTGACGGTAGGAGCGGCGACCTTCTCACCATCGACGAGGACGCCTCCCTGGGTGACCAGACGGCGGGCCTCGCCGTTGGAGGCGGCCAGACCGGCCTTGACCATCACGGTCAGGATGCCAATGGAGCCGTCCGTCAGGTCTGCCTCGGTCAGCTGGGTGGTGGGCATGTGCTCGGTATCGGCTGCACCGCTGAACAGGGCGCGGGCAGCGTTCTGGGCTTTGTCGGCCTCTTCCTTGCCGTGGACCATGCTGGTCAGCTCATAGGCCAGGATCTCCTTTGCCTCGTTCAGGCGCTGATCCTTCCAGGTGGCCATCTCGTCGATCTGCTCCAGCGGCAGGAAGGTCAGCATCCGGATGCACTTCATGACATCGGCATCGCCGACATTGCGCCAGTACTGGTAGAACTCGAAGGGGCTGGTCTTGTTGGGGTCGAGCCAGACGGCATTGCCAGCGGTCTTGCCCATCTTCTTGCCCTGGGAGTCGGTCAGCAGGGTGATGGTCATGGCGTAGGCGTCCTTGCCCAGCTTGCGGCGGATGAGCTCAGTGCCGCCCAGCATGTTGCTCCACTGGTCGTCGCCGCCGAACTGCATGTTGCAGCCGTAGTGCTGGAACATGTAGTAGAAGTCGTAGCTCTGCATGATCATGTAGTTGAATTCGAGGAAGGACAGGCCCTTCTCCATCCGCTGCTCGTAGCACTTGGCGCGCAGCATGTTGTTGACCGAGAAGCAGGCACCCACGTCACGCAGCAGCTCGACGTAGTTCAGGTTCAGCAGCCAGTCGGCGTTGTTCAGCATCAGGGCCTTGCCCTCGGAGAAGTCGATGAACTTTTCCATCTGCTTTTTGAAGCAGGCGGCATTGTGAGCGATGTCCTCTTTGGTCAGCATCTTGCGCATGTCGGTGCGGCCGGAGGGATCGCCGATCATGGTGGTGCCGCCGCCGATCAGGGCGATGGGCTTGTTGCCAGCCATCTGCAGGCGCTTCATCAGGGTCAGCGCCATGAAATGGCCTGCGGTCAGGCTGTCGGCAGTGCAGTCGAAGCCGATGTAGAAGGTCGCCTTGCCGTTGTTGATGAGGTCGATGATCTCCTCGTCGGTGATCTGCGCCACCAGACCGCGGGCCTTGAGTTCTTCGTACAGAGTCATGAGTTTTTTCCTCCTGTTTTGTGGGCAGAGGGATAAAAAACGCCCCCTGCCAAAATAAATTTGGCAGAGGGCGAGAAATGTTCGCGGTACCACCTCTGTTTGCCGTTCCCTCACGGAAGCGGCCTCACGAGTGCATGCCCCAGAGTAGGACGACACTCCTGCGTTTGTAACGCTCGCACGCGGCACAGCCTACTAGAGAGTTCTCTCATTCAGCTTACAGCTCCGGGAGGTATTTCCCCCGCTGCTCTGCACGCCCCTTGCACCGACCGGGGCCTCTCTGGGCAGAGCGCTTCAGGGTACTTGTTCCCTTCATCGCCTTTCAACATAAGCCAGTGTAGCACAATTCCAGAAACTTGTCAATCACGAGTTTCGCTCTCGGCAAGGCCCAGCATTTCCCGTGCGTTGGCACGGGAAAGTTCGGTGACATGGTCGCCGGAGATGATGTGCGCCAGAGCATCCACCCGGCCCTCCTGATCCAGCGGATGGATCTCGGTATAGGTGCGCTCGTTTGCAACATTTTTCTGGATAAGCAGATGGCAGTCGGCCAGAGCGGCGATCTGTGCCGTGTGCGTGATGCAGAGAATCTGATGATCCTGCGCGCTCTGCTTGAGCACCTCGCCGATGCGGCTGGCCGCCTTGCCCGAAACGCCGCTGTCAATCTCATCGTAGATGACGGTGGGCACGGCATCTTTATCGGCCATCGCGTTCTTGATGGCCAGTGTAATGCGGCTCAGCTCGCCGCCAGACGCGATCTTTGCCAGAGGCTTCGGGGCCTCACCGGGGTTGGTGGAAATATAAAATTCCACGCTGTCCTGTCCATGGCTGGCCAGCGGGCCGCGCGCATGGCGGAGCGTCATCCGGACACCGGGCATGTTGAGGAAATCCAGCGTACCGGAGATGCGCCTGTTCAGCTCCTCAAAGGCCCGCAGGCGGGTCTGGGTCAGGACCTCGGCCTTGTCCCGCGCCAGAACATACAGACGGTGTTTTTCCGCTTGCAGATGTTCGGCCCGCTCCTGCGAAAACTGGATGCGGTCCAGCTCCTCCCGCGCGGCCTTTCCAAAGGCGATGATGTCTTCCACCGTGTCGCCATACTTGCGCTTGAGCTTGTAGATGAGGTCGATGCGCTGCTCGATCTCGTCCAGCTCTGCATCATTTGTATCATATCCGTCCAGCCGCCCGATGAGGTCAGCCGAGACGTCTTTGGCCGTATAGTAGAGGTCGAGCAGCTGCCCGGCGGCATCCGAAAGCGTGTTGTCCACCTGCGCCGCTGCGTCGATCGCGTTGGAGGCTTCGCCCAGCAGGTCCACTGCGCCGGGCGTCTCATCATCGCCGGAAAGAAGCGCATAGCACTGAGAGATCCGCTCCCGGATGGTGGAGGCGTTCGCCAGCACCTTGCGGCGGGCGTCCAGCGTCTCCTCCTCGCCTTCGGTCAGGGCGGCATCCTCGATCTCCTGCACCTGATAGCTCAGCAGGTCGATCTTCCGCTGCTTTTCGGTCTCATCGGTGATGATGGCATCCAGCTCTTTTTTGACCTTGATCAGCTCCCGGTAAACGGTATAATACGCCTGAAATGCGGCATCATTCTGCGCATAAGCGTCCAAAATCCCCTCGTGATGGGCCGGGTTCAGCAGGCCGACGGAGTCGTGCTGGCCGTTGATGTTGATCAGCCCGCCGCACAGCTCCCGCAGGATGGCGGCTGTGGCAGGCATCCCATTGATGCGGCAGGTGCTTTTGCCTTCGGCTGTGATCTCGCGGCTCAGGGTCAGAGCATCGGAGCGCTCATATCCGGCCTTTTCCAGGCTGTCCAGCACAGCACCCGGCACGTCATCAAAGGCGGCACGGATGACCGCTTTGGCCGCCCCGGTGCGCACAAGGTCTTTGGACGTCCGGTTGCCGAGAATGGCATTGATGGAGTCAATCAAAATCGACTTGCCCGCGCCCGTCTCGCCGGTGAGGACGTTCAGGCCCTTTTCAAAATGCACGTCGGCTTTCTGGATGACTGCAACATTTTCAATTTGCAGGCTGCTCAGCATGGTAATTTCTCCCGCATTATTTCTGTCCGATGTGGTGGGTCAGCTCCGAGCAGATGGTCTTTGCATCGCGCTCCGAGCGGGCCACGATCAGGAAGGTATCGTCGCCGGACAAAGTTCCGACAACATTTTTCCATTTCAGGGCGTCAAACACCTCACAGGCGGCGTTCGCCATGCCGGAGTAGCATTTGACCAGAACGACGTGTCCGGCAAAATCCACCCCCAGAACAGACTCGTGGAAGATCGTCTCAAAACGGCTCTGGATCTTCGGGTTCAGCGCCTCGTTATGGCTGGAAACATACCGGTAGCCGGTGCTCGTGGCCGCTTTGACCAGGCTGAGCTCCCGGATATCGCGGGAGATCGTGGCCTGTGTGGCATCGAATCCCTCATTTCGCAGGTGGTCGAGCAGGGACTCCTGACGGCTGATCGGATGCTCCTGGATCAGCCGCAGGATCGTCTGCTGACGCTCCCGCTTGGTTTTGGCATCGCCTCGGCTGCTGGCCATATCGGTTCCCCTTTCTGTCAAAACTTACCGTCTGCCGCGCAGTTTCTGGTCGATGGCCTGAAACTGGTCGGCTTTGCTGAAGGTGATGAGCTGCACGATCTGGTCACTCAGCCGCACTTCGGCGGTGGCACCAGCATGCAGAGAATAGCCTGCCGCACCATCGCAGCTGACGAAGACTTCCTCGTCCGCGACCTGACCGACGCAGATGTTGATCTTGCGTTCCTGTGCAAACACCATGGCCGGACTGGCCAGACTGTGCGGGCAGATGGGCGTGACGACCACGCCCTTGGTCTGCGAGTCCAGGATGGGCCCGCCGGCCGCCAGTGAATAGGCCGTGGAGCCGGTTGGCGTAGCCACGATCACACCATCTCCGCGGTAATGCTCGACCAGAATGTCATCGCAGTAGATGCTGAAATCAATGGCCTGCTGCAAACGGCCTTTGGTGATGACGACATCGTTGAGGGCGTGGCCCTCCCAGCTGTCGTCGCCCAGAACGCGGACATAAAGCAGCATCCGGTTGTCCAGCAGATAATCTCCCCGCGCAACGGCAGAGAGCTTCTGTTCCATCTCGTTGATCTCACAGGTGGCCAGAAAGCCGCAGCGCCCCAGGTTGATGCCGAGGATGGGCTTCCGGTATTCCAGCGAGAGGTTGGCCTCGTGCAGGATGGTGCCATCCCCGCCGATGGTCAGGATGACATCCGTTTTTTCGAGGCATTCCTCCTGCGGCAGATACTCCACGCCCATCGTGTCGCACACAGCCTTGAGGTCGGTCTGCATCAGCACCCTGGCACCGTGGGTCAGCAGGATCTGTGCGGCCCGCTGCGAGATGCCGTAGGCCATCGCTTTGCCGGGGTTGGGTGAAATATAAACAGTCACACCCAGCACCTTCTTTCTGCTCTCAGTGGTCCAGCGTCGAATGGCTGGCTTCCACGACCTGTTTTGCCACGCTGTCGTCCAGCACGGCGGGCTCTGCGCTCTTCTGCACGAACATCAGGTACTCAATGTTGCCTTCCGGGCCTTTGACGGGGCTGAAATCCAGCCCGCGCACGGCGAAGCCGTTGGCCGCTGCGTAGCCCATCGCATTGTGCAGCACCTCGCAATGGGTGGCCGGGTCGCGCACGACGCCATTCTTGCCGACCTTTTCGCGGCCGGCCTCGAACTGCGGCTTGACCAGACAGACGCCCATGGCGTCCGGTGTGGTGATCGCCTGCGCCACCGGGAAGATATGATGCAGCGAGATGAACGAGACATCTACACTGAAAAATTCAATGGGTTCGCCCAGCTGGTCGGGGGTGACGCTGCGGATGTTGGTGCGTTCCATGTTCACGACCCGCTCGTCGGTGCGCAGTTTCCAGGCCAGCTGGCCGTAGCCGACATCGACGGCATAGACCTTGACCGCACCATTTTGCAGCATGCAGTCGGTGAAGCCGCCGGTGGACGCACCGATGTCCATGCAGACCTTGCCGTTGGGGGTCAGTGGAAAGCACTGCATTGCTTTTTCCAGCTTCAGACCACCGCGGCTGACATAACCGATGTCGTGGCCGCGCACCTCGACTTTGGCGTCTTCCTTGATCATCTCACCGGCCTTGTCCACCTTCTGCTCGTTGACGAAGACGACGCCGGACATGATCATGGCTTTGGCACGTTCACGGCTCTGGATCAGGCCATGCTGAACCAGATATTGATCCAATCGGATTTTCAAGATGCAGTTTCTCCTTTCCTGTGCTCACGGACTGCCTGCGCCAGATGGGCGGCGTCCAGACCGGTCGCCTCCTTGATCTGCGGGACGGTCGCGTGGGGCAGACGAACGTTTTCAACAGCCCGGTGGATGTAAGTTCCCTTCCAGCCTGCCTGATACAGTGCGGCTTCGAGGTGCTCGCCGATGCCGCCGCAGGCGACACACTCTTCGGCAAACAAAACGACCGGATAACGACGGATTTCGTCAATGAAATCATCTGTAAAGGGGAACACCTTTACAAGCTTATAAACATCGCAGGGCAGGTTTTCCTCCCCCAGAATCTGAGCTGCCTGGAGCACATCCTCCACTTCGTCGGCGTAGCTGACCAGTGCGACCTGCGCGCCGGGTGCCGTGTGCATCCGGTCGTACGCTTTGCCCGAACAGCCGTAAGCCGCCAGCACCGCGCTTTCGCCACCGCGCGGATAGCGGATGGCGCGGGGGCCTTTCTGGTCCTTGCCCAGCAGGACCGGCAGCCAGTGCCGCAGCTCCGCATAGTTCGACGGCGAATAGATGGGGATGCCGACCTGGCTCAGGAAAGCCGGGTCAAAGATGCCCTGATGGGTCTCACCATCGGCCGGGACAAAACCGGCACGGTCGATGGCGAAGACGACGTTCTCATTGAGCAGATTGACGTCGTGGATGATCTGGTCATAGGAGCGCTGTAAAAAAGTGGAATAAATGCAGACCACCGGCAGCATCCCTTGGCTGGCAAGACCGGCGGCAAAGGTCACTGCGTGCTGCTCGGCCATGCCTACATCAAAGAACCGCTCCGGGTGCGTGTGTGCAAAGAATTGCAGACCGGTGCCGTACTTCATCGCTGCCGTGATGGCGCAGATGGTTTTGTCCGCTGCTCCCTCCTGATTCAGCAGGTTGCCGAATACGGTCGAGAACGATTCCTTCGGGGCGACCTCCGGGTCCGGGATGCTGTCGATGAGGTCGAACTTCGAGACCCCATGGAAGTTGCCGGGGTTGCTCTCGGCGGGCGCGTAACCCTTGCCCTTTTTCGTGACGACATGCAGGAAGTGCGGGCCGGGCTGCTTATGGATGCTGCGCAGGATCCGTTCGACTTCCTGCTCATTGTTGCCGTCAAAGGGGCCGTAGTAATGGAAGCCCATATCCTCAAACATGGTGGAGTGGTACATAGCGCGGCGCACCATGGCCTTGCTGTTCTGGATGGCCACCTTGAGCGGTGTGCCGACCACAGGCACGTGGTCCAGAAAGCTGCGCACGTTCTCCTTGGCATCGAAGTAGCGATTGGTGGTGCGCAGACGCTTGAGATAGCGGGACAGCGCGCCTACATTTTTGGAGATGGACATCTTGTTGTCGTTCAGAACGACGAGCAGATTGTCCAGGCTGCCGATGTTGTTCATCCCCTCGTAGACCATGCCGCCAGTAAAGGCACCGTCGCCGATGAGCACGATCACCTGCCCCGGCTCCCCCCGCAGCTTTTTGGCCCACGCAATGCCGATGCCGACCGACAGCGCGGTGTTGCCGTGGCCGGAAATGAAGGCGTCATGTTCACTCTCGTTGGGGTTCGGGAAACCGGACAGGCCGTCGAGCTGGCGGAGCTTTGCAAAGCCCTCGCGGCGGCCGGTCAGCAGCTTGTGCGTATAACACTGGTGGCCCACATCGAACACGATCTCGTCCTGCGGGGTCGCAAAGACGCGGTGCAGCGCTACCGTCAGCTCCACAGCCCCCAGGTTGGAGGCCAGATGGCCACCGGTCTTGGATACGTTTTCCAATAAAAATTCGCGGATGTCCGCACAAAGCTGCTCGACCTGCTGGCCGGAGAGCTTTTTGAGATCGCTGGGCTGCGAGATTTTTTCCAGCAAAGGCGAATTCATAGATTCACGTCCTTCTCACAATTTGGAATCGGCGGGACTGCCCGCCAGAAATCGACTCAGAGCGCCATCGGGTACAACGCCCCGACCACGCAGCCGACCACAAAACCGGCCAGGACCTGCAGCGGAGTGTGGCCGACCATTTCCTTCAGGTGCATGTTCTGGAGGAAGGGGGCGTTCTTTTCCGTTACGTCGATCCACTGCTCGATCATCTTGTTCAGCACCTTGGCCTGTTCGCCGGTCTCGCGGCGGACACCCATGGCGTCGTGCATCGTGATGATGGCGACGACTGCGGCCACCGCAAAGATCGCCGAGCCGAAGCCCTCGCTCCGGGCCGTGGCGATGACCATGGCGCAGACGGTCGCGCTGTGGGCGCTGGGCATACCGCCGTCTCCCCACATCCGCTCCAGCTGGAACTTGCCCAGCAGGATAAAATTGATGAGGGTCTTCAATACCTGCGCGACGAACCACGCCAGAAGCGCCACCGTCAGGATCGGATTCAGGTTCAAAACATCGCGGATCAGTTGCATGTTATGCTCTCTTTCTTTTTGTTTGTTCAGCTGCGGCGGACCAGCAGTTCCCTGGCAAGCTGCTCCAGGAAGGCGCTCTTTTCGCCAAATTCTGCGCGCAGAGACGCGCAGGTCTGCTCGTTCAGCCTGCGGGCCAGCTCCATCGCACCCTCGGTACCGTAGAGGGTGACGAAGGTGCTCTTGCCGTTCTCGCTGTCGCTGCCGATGGGCTTGCCCAGCTGCTCCTGCGAGCCGATGACATCCAGCACATCGTCCACGATCTGGAACACCAGACCGATGCCATAGGCGTAGCCCTCCAGCTCCCGGCACTGGGTCTCGTTGGCCTGCGCAGCGGCAGCGCCCATCTGGACGGCTGCGTTGATGAGCGCGCCGGTCTTGTTGCGGTGGATGAGGCGCAACTGCTCTTCGGTCGCAGCCAGAGCCTCATATTTCAGATCCAGCTCCTGGCCGTAGACCATGCCGCGGCTGCCCGCACCGGCTCCCAGCGCCCTGGCCGCCCGTACATTGACGATGGCAGGGGCTTCGACGTTGGCGATGACATCAAACGCCTCGGTCAGCAGGACATCACCGGCCAGCATAGCCGTGGCCTCGCCAAATGCCTTGTGGCAGGAGGGCTTGCCCCGGCGCAGGTCGTCGTTGTCCATGCAGGGCAGATCGTCGTGGATCAGCGAATAGCAGTGCAGCATCTCCACAGCGGCGGCAAACTGGTCGGCAGCGGCGGCATCGCCGTTCAGCATATCGCAGACGGCCAGCACCAGTACAGCACGGATGCGCTTTCCGCCGCCCAGCAGGCTGTAGCGGGCCGCACGGCAGACGTCCGACTCTTCGGGCAGATAGGTGTTGCAGGCAGTCTCCAGCGCAGCATTGACCCGCACCAGATACTCCTGATACTGCTTTGCGTAATCCATTGATAGATCCTCCTTAGTTGTCTGCTTCCGGCTGCGGGGCGGCGGTGCGCTTGGCGTCGATCTCGTCCAGCTGCAGCGAAGCCTTTTCCAACGTTGCGCGGCAGTAATCGGTCAGGGATGCGGCCTCCGCATAGAGCTTGACCGATTCCGCCAGCGTCGTTTCCGGCTGCTGCATCTGGTCAAGGATGCCTTCCAGCCGGTCCATTCCTTCTTCAAAGCTCTTGGGTGCTCTCATTGGGTCCCTCCACGGCATCCACGGTACAATGGATGCGGTTCACTGCGCCGCAGAGCGTCATCTTCTGCCCTTCGCGAAGGGCATCCGGCGCACAGATGCGGCCTTTTTCGTCCTGCACGAGCGCATAGCCCCGCGCGAGGACGCCATACGGGTTCAGCGTTGCAGCCAGCGCAGACGCATGGCGCAGACGCAGCCCGGCGTCCTGCTGCTTTTCCCGCGCGGCCGTTTGCAGCTGCCCGGAAACTGCCTCCAACTGCTGCTGTCGGCCTGCAAGCTGCGCCTGCATGTTCTGCCGGGAAAGCGGCTGCACCGTTTCGTCCAGCCTATTATAGCATAAACTCAGCCTGTTTTGGATAGAAATGTGAATATTTTCTTCCAAATTGCATATTTTTCGTGAAAATTCGGCCCGGTCGGGCACGGCAAGCTCTGCCGCCGCCGAGGGGGTCGGGGCGCGCTGGTCTGCCACAAAGTCCAGGATCGTAAAGTCGATCTCGTGACCGATGGCGCTGATGAGCGGTGTTTTGCAGCGGGATGCGGCCCGCGCGATGCGCTCGGCATTGAAGACCCAGAGGTCTTCCCGGCTTCCGCCGCCGCGCGCCACGATGATCTCGTCCACCTGACCGGACTTGTCCAGCCGGTCGATGGCTGCGGCAATCTCGTCAGCCGCTTCAAATCCCTGCACACTGACCGGGCAGAGCAGCAGCCGCACGGCTGGCCACCGCCGCCCGATGACGTTCCGGATATCCTGCAGCGCAGCCCCCGTCTTGCTGGTGACAAGGCCGATGCACTTCGGGAACCGGGGCAGCGGCTTTTTGCGTTCGGCGGCAAACAGGCCCTCCCGGTCGAGTTTCGCTTTCAGTTGCTCAAAGGCGAGCTGCGCCGAGCCGATGCCGTCCGGGAACATGTCGTTGACGTAGACCTGGAACGCACCGTCTCGCTCGTACAGGGTGGCGCGGCAGCGGACGATGACCTTCATCCCCTCTTCGGGGCGGAAACCGAGCCGCCGCGCGTCTGACCGGAACATCACCGCTTTGACGCTGCTCGTCTCGTCCCGCAGCGAAAAATAACAGTGGCCGCTGCGGGCGTTCTGAACAAAGTTCGCGATCTCGCCCCGGAGAGCAAGGTCGAACAGGAGATCGTTGGCATCCAGCAGGGTCTTGACATATTGGTTCAGCGCCGAGACGGAGATCACTTCAGCCATAATCCGGCCTCCCGTGCGGCAAGGATGGACACACCGATGGCGTTGTCGCTGGAATACCGGCCCGGCACGAAATACACCTGCGGCAGACGCTGCTGCACCCACACGCGGATGATGTCGCTGCTCATGACGCCGCCTGCGCAGACCACCGGCAGGCCGGGGTATTCCTTCTGCGCCGCCTTCGTCATCCGGACGACGGTATCAGCCACGCAGAGCAGGCAGTATTTGCAGACATACTCCGGGCTTTTTCCAGTTTGCAGCAGCGCATTGCACTGATTTTCCAGGCCGGAAAGGCTGCATGTCATCCCTTTGACGCTGGACTTTGGCCGGATGGGCTCTTCGCACAGCGCTGCCAGGCGGGAGACCTCGGCACCTGCCGGGAACGGAAAGCCCAGTTTGACGCCCACGCGGTCCACGGCCTGCCCGGCGTAGAGATCGCTGCTGGTGCCCAGCGTCGTGATCTGCCGGACCCCGTCGCAGAGCAGCAGGTCAGTGGTGCCGCCGGAAATGTGGAAGAGCAGCACCTTCTGGCAGAACAGCTCCTCCCCTTTGGCGGCGAACAGAGCAGCGGCGGCATGCCCCTGCTGATGGGTCGTGTGGACGAGCGGGATGCCCCGCGCTCTGGCAAAAGCCGTGGCTGCACTGACGCCCGCCAGGAAGCAGGGCATGTAGCTTCCCTCCACGGGGCGGGGTTTCTGCGAAACGCCCACCGCCGCGATCCGCGTCAGGTCGAACTCCCGGCTCAGTTCCTCCAGCATTTCGGGCAGAGCGGTGGTGTGGTGGAACAGCGCATCGCTCTGGCGGAGGCCCAGCTGGCCCTCCTTGACCGGAAGAAACCTTTTCTTTGCACAAACAACCTCTCCGGCTGTGTCAAAAACTGCCAGAGAGGTTGCATAATTGCTTGTGTCGATGCCCAGTGTATAGCGGCTCACGGCTCTTCGGACGCTGCATCTTCGGCAGTGTCCAGACCCTGCTCCCGCGCGACGGTGCCCAGCAGGCCGTTGACGAACTGGTAATCCTCATCTGCTCCGTATTTCTTGGTCAGTTCGACCGCCTCGTTGATGACGACGCCGACCTTTTTCTCGTCGCCGTACAGCATCTCTGCCAGAGCCAGGCGCAGCACCGTCAGGCTCACGCGGGGCAGACGGGACATGGTCCAGTTGCGCAGATGGCTGCTGATGAGGTCGTCCACCTCAGCAGAATGGTCATAGTAAGCGTTCAGCAACCGCTTGCCGAACACATCCACGGGATGCTCTTCATTCTCGGTGTTGTTGAGCAGAGCCTCCCGCAGGGGCACGTCACCAAACGTCTGCGAAAAAGCCAGCAGAAACGCATTCTCGCGGGCTTCACGACGGGGCAAAATATTTTCCATAGTATTCCTCTCACCTTATTCCTGTTCTTCGGCGGCAACACCCGCAATGACCAGATTGACGCGGCTCACGGTCACGTTGGTCATGTTCTGAACAGCAGTCTTCACGTTTTCCTGTACTTTTTCGGCCACGGCCGGGATGCGCGCACCAAAAGCGACCACCAGATTCAGGGTCAGCTCTGCGGTGCCGTCCCGCATTTCCACGGTAACGGCCGACTGGATGCTGGCGGCTTCCAGCAAGTCCTTCACTTTTTTGTTCTGCTTGCCGCAGGAGACCTCGGACACACCGTCCACTTCCAGTGCAGCGCAGCGCGCGATCTTGCCAATGACCTCGGTGGAAATCTGCAGGGTCCCGCCGTTAAGATCCATATTCTGTAAATCCATTCTATGGTCCTCCATCTGAAATGAGCGTTCGCTCATTCTTTTTATTTCCATCTTTGCAGGGAGCGTTCCCTGCCATTGAATGCTTATGCTTATTATATCATCTTTCGGCCCGATTCACAACTGTTTCTTTTGGTTCCGGGTCTGGCTTTTGCAAAAGGCGGGTCAGCTGGCAGACGGCAAGGCAGCACACAAAGAACACCAGCAGCAGGCAGTCCGGCGGCAGACGGCGCATCGGGACCACCTGCGGCGGCAGGGTGCTGAAGACGCTCTGCTCCCCCTGCGGCAAAAGCAGCCAGAACAGCCCCACCGAAAACGGCAGGTGGAGCAGCCGCCCCGCAAGCAGGGGCCGCAGAGTCATTTCGGGCGGGCAGAGCGCACGGACCTGCAGCAGGACCGAAAGCCCCTGCACACTGAGGGCGGCGCAGCAGAGCAGACTGCCCCACGGCCCGGTGCGGGCGGCAAGGTCGCAGCCGGAGCAGACTTCCAGCAGCATGGCGCACACGGTGCCCACGGCAGGCGGGAACACAGCGCCCACCCCCGCCGCCAGCATCCGGAAGAAGAGCACGAAGCCGCAGAGCTTCAGATACGCCATGGTCGCATTCGTGAGAAGGTCGGTCAGCCGTGGCGGCGGGGCTTCGGGCGGCGGGGCTGTGCACGTAGCCGGCTGCTCTGCCCTCGAAAGCCGGTTCAGCAGCGCGGCCGTAAGATACCCGGCACTCCCCTGCGCCAGAAACAGCAGGATGCCAAGCTCCGTGCTGTGGAGCAGCGTCTGCCCGACCGTCAGGACCACGAACGACGGCCCGGAACAGACGCAGGCGGGCAGGAGCGCATCTGCCTGGCGCGGGGTGAGCTGCCCGGTGCGGACGGCCTGTGCCGCCGCGTTTGCTGCCGGGGCAAAGCCGCCGAACAGACCGATGAGCAGGACCCGCGCCGCACAGGGAGCCTGCACCCCGATGCACCACGCCGCGGGCCGGAGCGGGATGGCCAACAGGTCGCCCGCCGGGCACTGGACCAGCAGCGACGACACCACCAGAAACGGAAAAAGCGAGAGCAGCAGCGGCCCGGCGCAGAGGGCCAGACCCTCCCGAAGCGCCTGCCCGCAGGCCTGCGGCACCGCAAACGGCAGTGCGCCCGCCAGAACCGCCAGCAAAAACAGACCGATCTGATACATACGCAACCCCTCCGCTTCCATATATATGGAACAAGGGGCGTTGCCTTGCACAGCAGGTATGGGGAGGGAGCGGGCGTGAAAAAACAGCGGAGCGGGCGGCTTTCCCTGCGCGAATGGCTCTGGCGGATGTTCCGCCAGCCGCCGCGCGGGTTTTACGGTCAGCCGTCGGTCTACCGCAGCGGCGACCGGATGGAGATCGAGCAGTTCCGGCGCATCCTGACCTACGATGAAGAAAAGCTCTGTCTGGAATTCCGGCGGGGGCGGTTCACGGTCTACGGAGACGAACTGCACATCGAAACGCTGGCCGCGCACCGCATCACTTTGCGGGGGTGCGTTCTGCGCACCGAATTTGACGGCGACGGCGGGCATTAGGAGGAAGAGACGATGGATGTACGGCTGCTCTGGGCGGGGGTATGGTTCACAGCGCAAAACGGCGATGCCGAAAGCCTGCTCTCCGAAGCAGCGCGGACGGGCCTGCATCTCTCAGCGGTCTCCCCTGCACCCGGCGGCTTTTCGGGCCAGTGCGCGGCCTGGCAGTACCGGAGCCTTGCGGCACTGGCCCGAAAGCGGCGGGTACGGCTGCGCATTCAGACCCGCACCGGGCTGTACTTCCAGCTGCGGCCCTTTCTGCGGCGGCGCGGGCTGTGGGTGGGTGTTTTACTGTTCGTTCCCCTGCTGGTCTGGTCGCAGGATCTTGTCTGGGCCGTTGATGCAGGCAGCCTGACCACCGGGCAGCGAGCGCGGGCTGAGGCGATCCTGCGGGAGCAGGTGCAGCTGATGCCCGGAAGCGCAGTCACGCAGGAAAAACTGACCGCAGGCGAATACGCTCTTTTGCAGAGCGGCGAGTTTTCCTGGGCAAGCCTGAACTTTCTGGACGGGCGGCTCGTGGTGGAAGCAGCCGCCGCAAAACCGGTGCCCGACATCGCCGCCGGGAAGGCAGACGGCGTCTTTGCCAAAGCGGCCGGAACGGTGGTCCGCACCAATCTTGTCAGCGGGACGATGCTTGCTGCACCGGGACAGGCTGTGGAGGCCGGGCAATTGCTCATTGGCACCTCCCGCACCGAGCGGGACGGAACGTTGATCTATGAGCCTGCCGCCGGGAGCGTTTTTGCCCAATTGGAGTGGGAACATACGCAGGAGGAACCGCTGAAAATTACTGCAAAGCGGCTGACAGGAAAGCACGTTTCAAAACGGGTGATCTCAACAAATGGGCAGCGCATTTCACTTCCATCATGGAAGCCTTTTTCAGAAGAAACTGCACTTGTGACGACACGGCATATCCAACCGGATATTCTTGGGTTTGGCCTTCCCTTTTCGGTGGAAGAGACAACGTATTCCGAACAAACAGAGCAGGAAATTCCTTACACCGAAGAGCAGGCGCTCGCGCTTGCGAAACTGCACAGTTTGCAGGCACTTTTCAACGCCTATCCGGACGCCGCGTTTGTGGCACAGAAAGAGGACATTTCCGTCGAAAACAACATTCTCTATTACCGGGTCGTTTATACCATCGTTGCCAATATCTGCGCAGAGTAAACAGCGGCAGAGAGTTTCTCGCTCTCTGCCGCCGCTTATGCTTGTTTCAGTGTTCTTCTGCCGGGGCGCTCTGCTTGTCCACAGCCTTTTGGACCAGCTCGTTCAGGTCGAACTGATACTTGGTGTGGCAGAAATGGCAGACGACCTCGCAGTTGGGGTCCTCGTCACGGAGCTTTTCCAGCTCCTTTTTGCCGAGGCTGAGCAGCATCTCTTCGGTGCGCTCCTGGCTGCAATCGCACTGGTATGCGACATCCCGCTCGTCGAGGACGTTGGGCTCAAAGCCCTTCAAAGCCAGCTGCATCATATCCTCCGGCGTCTTGCCCGCGCGGAGCATTTCGGTGACGGAGGGCATGGCGGCAATGTTTTGTTCCAGCTGGGTGATCTCAGCATCGGTGGCACCGGGCAGCAGCTGGATGAGATAGCCGCCTGCGCAGGCGATGGTCAGGTCTTTATCGACCAGAACGCCCAGTGCACAGACGGTGGGCACCTGCTCACTGTAAGCATAGTAGCTGGTCAGGTCTTCGGCGATCTCACCGGAGACAAGAGGCACCTGGCCGACGGTCGGTTCTTTTTGCAGGCGGTTATCCCGGATGACGGTCAGCACACCGTCCCTGCCGACGGCACCGCCGACATCCAGATGGCCGTTTTCTTTGAGCGGAAGCTCCACCAGCGGGTTGTCGATGCAGCCCTTCACGTTGCCGGTGCCATCGGTGCAGGCGATGAGGACGCCCGCCGGGCCGCTGCCCGAAACGCGCAGGGTGATGGTGTCCCGGTCATCCTTGAGCATGGAGCCCATCAGGGCGGCTCCCGTCAGTAGACGGCCAAGGGCGGCGCTGCAGGTCGCACTGGTCTTGTGGAGCTGTTCGGCCTTGCGGACGATCGCGGTAGAGTCCACACCGCAGAAGACGACACCGCCGTTTTCCGACAGGCCGCGGATCAGATTCGACATAATTATTGTTCCTCCAATTGGGTATACTGCTTGACAGCGCAGAAGAAATAGCGCTCGCTTTCCTCGGTCAGCGGGCCGAACGTCTCGCCGTCACAGACGCTTTCCAGCACAAAACCGTGCCGCTCCAGCGCCGCACGGATGGCAGCGAGGTCGTAGGTGTATTCGTAGAACTGCTCGTGGAAATGCTCCCCGGTCTCCCGGTAGTCGATGTCCACAGTGATCTCCACCCGGCGGTCCTCGGCGCTGTAATGGTTGCGCCAGACACAGCTTGCGTCCTCTTCCTCAAAGGTGAAGGCATTCTCCCCCAGCACCTGCTGGTGCTTGTACGGGGTGTTCATATCAAAAAGGAAGACGCCGCCCTCTTCCATAAAGAACCCGGCGTTGGCAATGGCCGTGTCGAGGTCCGGGATATGGTTAAAGGTATCGAAGGTGGACACAGCACCCCGGATGGTGCCGTAGAGGTCGAGCTTGAGCAGGTCCTGCTGCAACAGCAGCAGCCTGCCCGAAAGGCCCAGCTGTTCGGCTTTGTCCCGCACGACGCAGAGCATCTCTTCCGACTGGTCGATGCCGATCATATCATAGCCCGCCTGGGTCAGCATCAGGGTCAACTCGCCCGTGCCGCAGCCCAGGTCTGCCAGGATGCCGTCCGCAATGCCGTGGGCGGTCAGTTCCTTGTGGATATGGGCATAGAGGGCATCGTAGTCGGCTTCCCCGTTGAATTCATCGTAGAAATAGGCAAATTCATTGTAAGCCATGGCGTTACTCCGCATCCTCTTCGGCGACGGCCTCGTTCAGAACGGCCTGCAGCTCCGGGATGCCGTAGCCATTTTCGCCGCTGGTCAGAACGACCTTCCGGCAGCCGTAGGGCAGGCAGAGCGTTTCGAACTCCGCCTGCGTCTTGGCCAGCTGGCTCTTTTTGAGCTTGTCTGCCTTGGTCAGCGCCACGATGAACGGGATCTCATGGTAGTGCAGATATTTCAGCATCTGCAGATCGTCCGCGCTGGGGGCGTGGCGGCAGTCGATGAGCTGCACCAGCAGGGTGTGGTGGCGGGGTGCCTCGAAGTAGCTGTTGATGAGGTCGTCCCAGCGCTCGCGGTCGGCGTTGCTGACCTTAGCGTAGCCATAGCCGGGCAGGTCCACAAAATAGCAGTCGTCCACCGAATAGAAATTGATGGTGGCCGTTTTGCCCGGTGTGCTGGACACACGAGCCAAGTTTTTGCGGTTGCACAGCTTGTTGATGAGGCTGGACTTGCCCACGTTGGAGCGGCCGGAGAAGCTCAGCTCCGGGCGGTCACTGTCCGGCAGCTGGCTGGAAATGCCATAGCTGGCGATAAAATCCGCTTTGTTGTAGTTCATAGCTGCACTCCTTTTTCAGCAGACGGCACCCGGCTTGGGCTGCTCGGTCGTCTGCGGGATGGCCGCAGCGTCCGCAGGCTTCTTGGCTTTTTTGCCGGGGTGCGAGTGGCGGGCGGAAACGGTCTTGGGTTTGAGCAGCGCGGCGTTGAGCACCTGCGCCAGGTTGGACATGGGCAGGAACTGGATGTTCTTCTTGACCTCGTCGTCCACCTCGTACAGGTCGGAGACATTGTCCTTCGGGATGAGGACGGTCTTCATCCCCTCGCGGTATGCGGCCATGCTCTTCTCGCGCAGGCCGCCGATGGGCAGCACATTGCCGTGCAGGGTGATCTCGCCGGTCATGGCGACATCGCCGCGCACCGGAATGCCGGACAGGCAGGACACCAGCGCCGTGGTCAGGGTGACACCGGCAGAGGGGCCGTCCTTGGGCACGGCCCCTTCGGGGGCGTGGATGTGCAGGTCACACTTCTTCAGCCGCTCCGGGTCGATGCCGTATTCATTGGCGTGGACGCGGACGTAGGTCACGGCCAGCTGCGCGCTCTCCTTCATCACGTCGCCGAGCGAACCGGTGACGGTGATCTTGCCGCTGCCGTTGTCCATGACCTGCACCTCGATGGGCAGGGTCTCGCCGCCGATGCTGGTCCAGGCCAGACCGTTGGCGATGCCGATGGCGTTGGTGCGGTTGAGGAAATCGGGCTTGACCATTTTTGGGCCCAGCAGCTCTTCCAGATTGGAGCCGGTCACGGAGAAGCTCTCCACCTCACCGGATGCGATCTTGCGGGCGCATTTGCGCAGCACACTGGTGATGGTGCGCTCCAGATTGCGGACGCCGGCCTCGCGGACATAGCCGTCGATGATGCCGTACAGAGCGCTCTGAGAGAAGGTGACTTTGCCGGCCAGACCGCAGGCCTTGAGCTGCTTGGGCACCAGATGCTTGCGGGCGATGTTGTACTTTTCCACGCGGGTATAGCTGGGCAGCTCGATGACGTCCATCCGGTCGCGCAGCGGGCCGGGGATGGCGCTCAGGTCGTTGGCCGTGGTGATAAAGAGCACATGGCTCAGATCGAACGGCATATCGATGAAGTGATCGTTGAAGGTGGCGTTCTGCTCCGGGTCCAGAGCTTCGAGCAGAGCGGCCGCCGGGTCGCCCCGGAAATCGCCCGCCAGCTTGTCGATCTCGTCGAGGAGCATGAGGGGGTTGGAGCTTTTTGCGGTGATCATCGCGCTGATGATCTTGCCGGGCATGGCACCGATATAGGTGCGGCGGTGGCCGCGGATCTCGGCCTCATCCCGCACACCGCCCAGGCTCAGGCGGACATACTTGCGGCCCAGGCTCTCGGCGATGGAACGCGCGATGCTGGTCTTGCCGACACCCGGAGGGCCGACCAGGCAGATGATCTGGCCCTTGACGTCCGGGGCCAGCTTGCGGACCGCCAGCACTTCGAGGATGCGGTCTTTGACCTTTTTCAGGCCGTAGTGGTCGCGGTCCAGGATGTGCTGTGCCTTGGCGATGTCGAGATCGTCCTCGGTGAAGGTGTTCCAGGGCAGTTCCAGGCAGGTATCCAGATAGGTGCGGATGACCGTCCCCTCCTGGTTGCTGCTCTGCATTTTGGCCAGACGGTCCACTTCCTTGAGGAGCTTCTTCTCTCGCTCGGCGTCGAGGTGCAGGGCCGTGATCTTGCGGCGGTATTCCTCGGCCTCGGCGGTGGTGTCATCGTCCTCGCCCAGTTCCTCACTGATCATGTGCATCTGCTCGTGCAGGTAGTAGTCGCGCTGGTTCTTGTCCATGGCTTCATCGACCTTCTGCGCGATCTCCTTGTCGATCTCCAGCATCCGGCGCTCGCGGTGCATCCGCTCTACGAGCAGGCGCAGACGGCCCAGAAGCGTTCCCTCTTCCAGCACGGCCTGCTTATCCTCAAAGCGGAAGAGGAGGTTGGCCGGGATATACTCGCAGAGAAACGCCGGGTCGTTGTTGGAGTTGACCGCGAACACCACATCCTTGCCGATGCGGGGGTTCAGGCTCAGCAGCTCATCAAAGCTCTTCTTCACATTGCGGAGCAGCGCGTCGGCCTCGGCCTCCTCATCAGGCTTGACAGGGCGCACCGGCGTGGGGCGGACCGAAGCCAGCAGGAAGCTGCCGTCGGTGTCCATCTCGGTGAGCCGGGCGCGGTATTTGCCCTCCACCAGGATGCGGACGAGGTCGTCCGACACCCGCATGACCTGCTTGATCTCGGCCACGACGCCGTAATTGTACAGGCCGTCGGCACCGGGGTCGTCGGCCTTCATATCCTTTTGTGCGATCAGGAAAACGTTGGAGTGATTGCTGACCGCCCACTCCACAGCGGCGATGCTCTTTTCGCGGCCTACCTCAAAATGAAGCAGGTTGTTGGGAAAGACGACAAGCCCCCGCAGAGCGATGGCGGGCAGATGGAGGATGTTCCGCTCCACCCGGACCGTGACTTTTTCAGACATATACAAAACCTCTTATTTTTCTTTTATATTGTAGCCCAGGCGGCCCAGAGCCGGCAGCAGCGCCCGGAGCGTGATGGACGTCAGTGCGCCCATCACGAGGCCGAGCACCAGCATCACCGGCGCATAATAGAGGGAGACCGCCGAGGATAAGATCACACTGGCACCCAGAAGCTGGCCGATGTTGTGGAACAGCGCACCGCATACCGAGAGGATGTACCAGGTGGGGCGCACCGGTGCGTGGTAATACAGCAGCCACATCACCAGCAGCGAGAGCAGACCGCCGCACAGCGAGAGGAACCCCGCCGTCCAGCCGGAGACCAGAAAGACGAACAGCGCTTTCAGGAGATCCAGCACGAGCGCCTGCTTCGGCCCCATAAAGAACAATGCGTACATCACCACAATATTCGCCAGCCCCAGCTTCATGCCCGGCAAAAGGCCAGGAAGCACCAGTGTGCCCTCAACGAATGAGAGCGCCATGGCCAGCGCAAACAGCAGCCCCGAAAGGGCGATGCTGTGGGTCTTGGAATCGTTGCGGCGGTGGTTCGGCATGAAAGGGCCTCCTTCGGGTGGTCATTCTTCGGTGCTGCTCTGCTCGTACTGCTCCTGTTCCTCCATGGCCTTTTCCCAGGCGGCGAACAGTTCTTCCTGATGGAAGCGCAGATCGGCAAGCTCATCGCTTTTTTCCCGCAGCAGCTGCGGGTCGTTGTAGACTTCCGGCGAGTTGATCTCGTTGTCAAGCTCGACCTCGCGGGCACCGCAGGCTTCCATCTCGTCCTCGCAGGCCTTGATCTTCGCCCGCAGCTCGGCGCGGCGGCGGCGCTGCTCCTTGCCGTAACCGGCCCTGGCAGGCTCGGCGGCTTTGGCCGGCTGCGCGACGGCGGGCGCGCTGCGGCCCATCAGGGCATCGTAGCTGGGGTAGAGCGTCGCCTTGCCGTCCTCCAGATAGAGGATGGGGCATCCGAGGCTGTTCATCAGGTGCCGGTCGTGGGTGACCATGAGCAGCGTCCCGGTATAGGCCATCAGCGCCTCGGTCAGGTTCTCGCGGGTGTAGATGTCCAGATGGTTCGTCGGCTCGTCCAGGAAGAGCAGGTTCGGGCGTTCCAGCACGATCTCGGCAAAGCGCAGGCGGGCCAGCTCGCCGCCGGACAGCGCCTCGCAGGGTTTGAAGACCGTCTCGCCCCGGAAGCCCAGCTTGGCCAGATGGCTGCGGACTTCCAGCTCCGTCATCCGGGGGTATTTGTTCCAGATGACGTCGATGACCCGGCCCTGCCCCAGGCGGTTCTGCTGCTGGGCAAAGATGCTGGGCCGGGCACCGGTGCCCAGCCGGACCATGCCGCCGGAGGGGCGGCGCTTGCCGTCCAGCACCTGCATCAGGGTCGATTTGCCGGCGCCGTTGGGGCCTGCGATGACGAGCCGCTGCCCGCGGCAGACTGTGTAGGTGAACGGCTCCAGCAGGGTGCGCTCCCCGATGCGGATGGTCAGATTCTTCATCAGCACCAGCTCGTTCCACGGTTCCACGTCGTATTCGAAGCGGAATTTGAGCTGGTTCGTCTCATCTCTGGGGGCCTCGGTGATCTCCAGCTTTTCCAGCTGCCTGCGGCGGCTCTGGGCCATTTTGGTCGTGGAAGCGCGGACCAGATTGCGGTCCACGTAATCCTGCAATTTTTCGGCCAGTGCCACATCGGCGTCGTGCTGCTTCTGGCGCAGGGCATCGGCGGCTTCCTTCTGGGGCAGATAGGCCGAGAAATTGCCCTTGTAGGTCGTCATGGTCTGGAACGAAACTTCCCAGATCTTCGTACAGACGTTATCGAGGAAGTAGCGATCATGGCTGACGACGAGGACCGCGCCGGAATAGCCCTTGAGGTAGGTTTCCAGCCATTCCATCGTCGCAAAATCGAGGTGGTTGGTGGGCTCGTCCAGAATGAGGACGTCCGGCTTTTGCAGCAGCAGCTTTGCCAGCCGCAGGCGGGTCAGCTCGCCGCCGGACAGGACTGCGATGTTCTTGGTCCAGGTATCCTGTGCGAAGCCCATGCCGGACAACACCTTTTTGATGTTGACGTCCATATTGTATCCATCGGCTGCGTCGATGATGTTCTGCAGTGCATCGTGCTGCTCCAGCAGAGAGGCATCCTCCGGCGAAGCCGCCATCCGGCGCTCCAGGATCTGCATCTGTGCCATGGCATCCAGCACATGGGCGAAGCAGGAGCGCATCTCGCCGTAGATATCCAGCGTGGGGTCCAGCTTCGCGTTCTGTTCCAGATACCCAAGGGTGACGCCATGGGTCACACTGAACTCGCCCTCATAGTCGGTATATTCCCCGGTCAGGATCTTCAGAAGGGTGGTCTTGCCTGCACCGTTCTGGCCCACGATGCCGATGCGGTCCTCCCGCTCGACGCTGGCCGTGACATCATGCAGGACGATCTTCTCGCCGAAGGTCTTGCCCAGTTTTTCCAAATGTATCAGCATTGTTGTTCATCCAATCTTTTTGTTCCCACTTGCCGCACAGCGCAGGAGCTCAGAGCTGATGGCGGCGGTTCTTCAGCCCGACATTGGCCAGTTCTTCCGGCTCCATGACCAGCTGATACAGCTCTTCGAGGTTCGAGATCTCGTAAGTCGGGCAGACCTTGCCCGGATTTTCGGCGTGGTTCGGGTTGTACCAGCAGGTATCCAGCCCGGCGTTGATGCCGCCCTGGATGTCGCTGGTGAGGCTGTCGCCCACCATCAGGACACGCTCGCGGTTCTCCACCCCCAGCGAACGGAGCGCAGTGTCAAAGATCTTGCGGTTCGGCTTTTCACTGTCGAGTTTCTCGGAGACAAAGACCTCTTCGACGAACTCCTTCAGGCCGGACTCGGCCACACGGCGGGACTGCACCCGGTCGAAGCCGTTTGTCACAACGGCCAGCGTTGCCACCTCGGCCAGCTCTTTCATCACGTCCAGCACATTGGGCGCGGCGAGGTCCGGGTGGGTGGCGAGCTGGTCGAGATAATATTGATTCATCTCGGCACCGCTGCCTGCGGCATTCACAGCCTTCAGGAAGCGGGTGAAGCGCTCCGCCATCAGCTTGTCGCGGCGGATCTGGCCTTTTTCCAGCTGACGCCACAGCTCCCCATTGATGGTGCGGTAGGTCTGCACCGTCTCAGCATCCGGCTCGATGCCGTAGTTGCGGAGCGTATCGGCCAGCGCCTTGCTTTCGGCTGCATCAAAATCCAGCAGCGTATTGTCTGCATCGAACAGGATGCAATAGTATTTTGCCATGGTTCAGTTTCCCCTCTCTTGTTGCATGTTCCGGGGAGCTTGTCCTCCCCGGCCGGAGCCGGTCGCTTCCGGATCGCCGGATTTGCCGGATCGTAAGAACAGCGAGAAGCCAGCCCCGCCCCGGCAGAGCTGGCTTCGCCTTATTCCTCGACTACTTCATACGTTTCATCGTCGGTTTGTTCCGGGGTGTTGTCCTCGCAGCGGGAAGCGGCGGAACAGGGCGTTTCCGGGCATTTGGGCATCTCGGATTCCAAAACGCCATTGTCCACATTCTCCCAGTCCATCTCATACCAGTCCACACTGCCGTCGGTCACATCTTCCTCACCGGGAAGCCCCGGAACACGGATCTTCTCATAGAACATCCACTCACGCTCCCTTCGGAACAGCCTATGCAGCGAAGTGGAAAAGTGTCAGCGGCTTGCTGCGGCCTCGGTGTTCTCTGCGCTCGTCTCGCTGGAAGCGGGCAGATCGTTCTCAGCCTTGCTTTCCGAGGCTTCGGTCTTCGATTCGGTTTTTGATTCCGCCTTCGACTCGCTGTGGGAAGAAGCGCTTTCCTCTTTGGACTCACTCTGCGAAGCGCTGGCCGATTCTGCCTTGGACTCGGCTTTCGACTCGCTCGTAGACGCCGATGCGCTGGAAGCAGAGCTGGAGGAGTGCTCCGAGCTGCTGCCGGAGGTGCTGTGGGACGAGCTGGAGCTGCCGGAAGAGGCGGCTTCTTCTTTGGACGAAGCGGAGGAACCGGATGTACTGCCGGAGGAAGCTCCGGACGAAGACGAGCTGCCCGAACTCGAAGAGCTGGAAGACGAACTGCTGCTCGATGTGCTCGAACTGGACGATTCGCTGTGGACGGTCAAGGTCAGCGTGTTGCTCTTCACGGTGCAGTCGTTGTAGGTGACGACGGCGTAGATCTTATAGCTGCCGACGGCCATGGAGGAGACCGGAACGGTCACGGTCGTCTGGCCTGCAGCGGCCTTGACCTCTTCCCCGTTGGCGTACCAGCGGAGGTTGTCGCTGCTGGCATACTTGCCGCCGAGCTTTGCCTTGAAGATATAGGAGCTGCCGAACAGGCCCTTGCCCTCGTTGGAGATCTCGACGGACACTGCGGCAAACACGGCCGTGACGTCAATGTTCTGCTGGAACTTGTCGTCGGTGCGGGTGCGGGTGGTGACACCGTCGCTCCACTTGACGAAGACATAGCCCTCGGCGGGAACTGCCGTCACACTGATGGTCTGAGACGCATCGGTCACGGTGTAGCTCAGGGAGGTCTTGTCGGACTCACCGCCGGAGGTCAGCGTACCGCCGCCCTTCTTTTCGACCCGATAGTGCGCTTCATAGTGAACAGGCTCAGCGGTGGAACTGCTGGCGCTCTCGCTGGCAGACTCCGAGCTGGGAGCCTGGACCGCAGAACTGGGGTTGGAAACATACTCCAGTGTGCGGGTCGGGATGTTGGCGGTATCCGGGCGGCGGTCATCGGTGGTGTAGGCGTGGGTGCGCAGATAGCTCAGCGCTGCCTTGAGGCCCGCACTCTTCAGGTGGATGTCGCCGTTTGTGTAGTAGTCCGGCTTGCCGTAGCCATCCTCCCCCTTGAGGATCTCGGCGGTGTTCAGAAACTTGAGGCCCAGCTGCTCGCACAGATTGAGCAGTGCCATGTTCATATCGTCGATCCTGGCCTGATCCATGTGAGGGTAGGTCGAATGATCCGCCGGGATGGGCGGGATGGTGTTGACGATGATATCGGTATAGGGATAGCTGGCCTGGATGGCCTGGACCAGAGCGGTATAATTCGCGATAAAGTCGGCCACTTCCATGCCGTTGTCGTTGGTGCCGAGGGTGATGACCACGCGGCGGGGTTTCATCATGGCGACAGCCTGGGCAATGGGATAGGCATTGCTGTCCTTCTTAAAAGTGACGATGCCCTCATTCAGGGCCACCTGTGTGCCGATGCCCTCCTTGGCGCAGAACTGCTGCAGGGAGATCAGGCCGTTGTTGTACAGGCGCACCGTGTTGGAGTCGCCGATGAAGAGGGTCTCGTCCTGGTAGGACTGCCCCGCATCGGCCGTTTCTGCCAACAGAGAAGCCGATGAATTGTCGATTTGATAGTGCTCTGCCAGATCTTCGCCACCCGCGGGCGTTTCCGAGGAGACGGAGTCTGCATCGGGTACATTCGGGGCGTCCACTTTGCCCCGCCTGAGCAGGGTCAGGGTGATGCCGATGGTCAGCAGCGCCGCCAGCGCACACACAACGCAGACCAGAACAGCCTGCCGCTGCAAAGGAGTCATAGATTGCTTGTCCGATTGTGTCCTACGATTCATAATGATTCACCATTTTCATTCTCAATCAGCGGTCCGGCCAGGCGTTCACAAGGGCGTCCGCGAGGGCAGCGCAGCTCTCGGCCAGAAAGACTGGGTGGAACGGTTCCAGCTCTTCCCGGCTGCCATAGCCGTACAGCGCACCGGCAGCATCCAGACCGCAGTCTGCCGCACCGCGCATATCGTCGTTGCGGTCCCCGACCATCAGGACCCGTTTGCCCTTGACGCAGGGCTGCTCCAGCACGTAGCGGACGACCTCGGTCTTGGTATCACGGCTCTCGTCCATGGAGGCACCGCCGATGAAATCGAAGTATGGGGCAAGGCCCTGCTCCTTGAGAATGGGCGTCACCACCTGAGTGGGCTTGGAGGTCGCCGTGCAGAGTACAAAGCCCGCTTCCTTCAGGCGGCGGAGCATCTCTGCCGCACCGGGGAACACGCGGCACTCGTGGCTGCCCTTGACGGCATAGCTGGCACGGTAAAGCCCGGCGGCTTCCTCGACCTTGGCCGGGTCGGTGAAGTGCTCTGCGAACGTCTTGCGCAGCGGCGGGCCGAGGTAGCGGTGCAGGTCCACACCGGTGATATCTACGTTCATCTTGCGGAAGACCTCTTCCAGTGTATTCAGGATGCCGGGTGCGGAATCAATGAGCGTTCCGTCCACGTCGAATAAGATCACGTCATAGTGCTGCAAGGTTCATTTCCTCTCTTTCACACATATACAGTGTATAGTATAGCACAGTTTTCTGTATTCAGCAATTCCGCACAAAACGTTTTTTCATCTTTTGGCTAGATTGTTCATAGAATAGCCACAAACACAAAAAGCCTGCCCGGCAAAGTGCGGGCAGGCAGGGGCAACCGCCGGTTATTGCGCGGTGGTGGTGTTTTCCGTCGAGGGGTAATAGAGATTGTTGGAGATAAATTCCAGCTTATCTTTGAGTGCCAGTTCCAGATTGGCTACGGCATGGACCATGTTGGTGGCCGAGTCGTTGATCTCCAGCAGCTTGCACAGGTCCACTTCCTTCATGGCCATCGCGGTCTTCATCTTCTGGCTCTCCGCGCAGAGGATGTGGCTGAGGGCAGACTCCTGCAGCGCAATGCTCTCCAGCAGGTCGATGACGGCCTGGTCGAGGGTGACGCGGGGCAGTGCGGGGCATTCCAGCGTAGGCGTGCAGTTGGTTTCCGTGATCATAAATCGGGTCATCCTTTCTTATATAAGGTATGCCCCATTGTATGTCCGGGCCGCCGCCTGTGTCACTCGGCGGAATCGGCTGCTTCCTTCGCAGAGACTTTTTCGATGACGTCGCGGTAGCCGCCGCTGCCGTACTGGATGCAGCGGTTGATCCGGCTGATGGTGGCCGTGCTGATCTCCACCGCTTTGACGATCTGGTCATAGGTGCTGCCACCCAAAAGCAGCTTGGCCGCTTCCAGGCGCTGCGCCATATCGGAGATTTCCTTTACGGTGCACAGGTCCTCAAAGAAATTGTAGCATTCTTCCCGTGTTTCAAGGCTCAGGATCGCATCGAACAGTGCGTCCGTGGTCGGGTTCTTTCTGGGGTTTTTCTCAGCCATAGCGGCCTCCTTTGCGGCAAGCGCCGGGTATTTGGAAGATTTTATGAGTTTGTATTATCACTTTAGCACACGAAAGCGTGAAAGTCAAGTCTTTTTACAACGTGAGTGATTTTCATATTTTAACGTGCATAGTTTTCTTCTCTTCACACATGAACAAAAATCATCTAAAAATTTTTACCAGCATTTTTCCCGAATTGGCACATCCTCCTAACTTGCCCAAAATATATTGACAAATTATGAAATCGGGACTAAAGTATACACAATCATTCGGCAAATGCAGTGAACAGGACACGACCTTTTCCCACACCTGCTCCCAGAGAGCTGTCGGTTTTGGTGTAAGACGGCAGCAAAGAGAGAAAGGTTATCCCCTGCGAGCAGCCGGTGCGAACCGAACAGTAGTACCTGGCCGATCCGCCCCCGTTACAGGGCGTCCCGCTCCGGTGAGGTTCTCCCGGAGCGGGCAGAAAGTGGCTGCCCTCAAAAGCAGCAAGCGAAGTGGTACCGCGGAGAATTGCAGCCGGGAGACCGGTTGTCAGGCCTTCGTCTTCGGGTGGATGCGGTCTGCATCCAGAACGAAGATGGAGGCTTTTTTCATCCCCTGCCGCCCGGCCGCTTGTGGTTTTTGAGTGCAGCCG